>CAZRSF010000015.1:75853-92410 GCA_964602655.1 uncultured Candidatus Moduliflexus sp. | reverse complement strand
GCTTCGAAACGCAGTATCATCAAGCGTCGGCGGAATTTTATCAACAATTCCAGCGCGGCGAACTTGGCGACGCCGCCGATTATTTCGAATGGAGCGCGTGTTATGACATGTTTCAAGCCGTTTCGACACGGCTGACCGTGATGCCTGATGAATTATTGATTCGAGCATAACAAATTAATAATGGTTGAGTTTCAGCCCTGTCAGGGTTTTAAACCCTGACAGGGCTTGATCTGTCCGTAAAATCACCCTGACCGCTCGTGTTTGCGACACTCGGCGCACACGCCCTGACCTGAATAGCACAGCGCACAATACCATTGGCCGCATTCCGGGCAGGCGGTCATTTCGTCGCGGTGCTGCTCGCAAAAATGGATGCCGCAGCCGTGACAACGCGTGGCGCATTTGGCGCAAATCGTTGCGCGGCAGACATCGCATTTTTTGAGATGTCGCGCCCTGACGTGACGTTCGCAACTTGCGCAGACCGCTAAATGGCGCGGACAGACCATTTTGCCGCTGATGTCGCATTCCCGCACATGATGGACACAGAACGTCTGGCCGCATTCCGCGCAGGCAAACGCGCATTCCGCGCACACCTGCCGCCCGCAGAACGCGCAGGTTTTGGCGTGAGAACGCCCGACATGCTTATCGCAGCAAGGACAAGTAATGAGACAATCGAAACAGACCGGACGGTGGCTGATGTCACACTCGACGACATGAATGTTGCCGACAATCTTGCCGCATTCGCCGCACGTCGCCGAACACGCCCGGCAGAAATGCTTGCGGCAGAGGCGGCAGCCGAGCAGATGCGTCGGGCAATGCGTCTTGCCGCACAAATGGCAGGTTTCGGCGCAATCGTTGCAGACAAACACCCCGCATTCGGCGCATTTGACGATGCCGCATGACTGGCACACCCGCTTGCCGCAGACCTGACACGTTTCGAGACACGTTTCGCAGACCGCATGCTCGCCGCGTTCGCAGATTCCGGCGGCGCGCATCTCTGTTTCGCACGACGGGCATTCGGGATAGATCACCCGACCGGAAAACAGATCGTGATGCGCATCTACGGAGACTGAAAGCGATCTGTTGGCTGTCAGGATGAAACGATAGCGCTGAAACGGGCTTGTGACCGCGCAAAAGGCGACCGGTTCGATCAACACGCGCACCTGACATTTCTGCAATTCGTCCGCCGCTTTGCGTTCGTATTCCGCCTGATACTGCTGCGCCTGATCCTCTCGATTCAACGCGGAATCCGGGATTTCTTCGATGAGTTGCCGGTAAAATCCCCGCAAGCGCAGCGCGTCGCGATGAAAATGCCGGGCGAGTTCCTGCTGGCTGCGCCGCGCCTCTGCTTCCGCGTCGTCCCGCGCCTGTTCAAGGCAGCGGTCGTAAATCGCTTTGGCTTCGGATTTCGTAAACGGAAAACGGCTTACTTCCGACGCGTTCAACACCTCAATCGGGTACGGAAACGCGGCATACCGCCGAATGTTGCCGCGCATGTCCACGCCGACCGTCACGAGTTCTTCGCGTTTTTCATTGGAATGGAACGTCACGCGGAACGTCAGCAGCGCGTCCGTTTCGTGAGTTTCCCGCGTCTGTACGCGCTGTTTCAGGCCGGGAGAGACGTGAAAATCTATGGCGGCAAGCGGCAGGGCGGCGTGGCGCGGCGGGAGCGTGATCGCCGCTTTTTCGCCGCGATCATTCAGCGCATCGTACAGCCGATTCGTCAAATAGCTGCCGGGCGTAATCAACTCGGCGTCAGCCGTAAGATGCGCCGGATCGAACACCAAACGCAAACGCGGTTTTCCGATATGCTTCGCCAATTCGGGCGTTAACGCGACAGCAAGCGCCTGCCCGTCGGTCTCAATCGCACAACCGGCATAGCGAAAATAGTCAATCAGAAATGCTTTCATTACACCTCGAATAATTCCGATGTCAGGCGTTCGGTTTCTTTCACCTTTTCGAACGCTTTGCGGGCGTTGACCAGCCGGTCGCCGAAGCGGTCGAAACGCTGGCGCATGTCGTCGTCGTCTTTGCTGCTCAGCCAGATGTCCTGAATCGCATGTTCGAATGTTTTATGATCTTCGACTTCGCTCAATATCAGGTCAAGCTCGCCGACCACCAATTCGAACATCCGAATTTTGCGCGACAGCAGATTCAACACATGCGCTTCAATCGTGTTGTGCATGGAAAAACTGAAAATCAGCACGTCTTCTTCCTGCCCAAGCCGATGCAGACGCCCGATGCGCTGTTCCACCATCATCGGATTCCAGGGGAGATCGAAGTTGACCAACTGGTGGCAGAATTGCAAGTTGAAGCCTTCGCCGCCGGTTTGCGTGGAGACCATCACTCGCGCTGTTTTCTTGAAATTGCGCATGGCGTCGCGCCGTTGCGTCAAATCCATGCTGCCGTGAAAGGTCTGCGCCGAAATTCCGGCCTGATCCAGCCGTTCCCGGATCAAGGCCATTGTTTCGAGAAACTCGGTAAAGACCAGACATTTTCCGGGATAGGTTTTCAGCAGGTCAAGCAGCGCGTCCACCTTGCGGTTTTCGGTGATGTCGCCCGCGAATTCGGCAAACCCGCGCAGCCGCGCTTTCGCGTCTTCCGGGTAATATTCCCGCGTCGCGATCTTTTCCAGCGTCGCTTTCACGGCGCGGGCGCTGCTGCACAACTCTTTTTGCAGCATCGTCAGCGACAGCAGATGAAATTCGTGTCTGGTCTGCGCCTTGAATTCCTCGCGGATATAGGCCGACACCTCGTCATATAGCAGTTGCTCTTTGTCGCTCAGACTGAGATGATAAATCGCCGACTTCCGCGCCGGAAAGCGGATGTTGACATCCGAACGCCGGTTGCGAATCATGACCGAGGCAAGCAGCGTTTTCAAATGCTGTTCGTTTTTGGGAAGCCGGGCGTCCGCCGAGGCGACGAAATGGCGCTTGAACGAGCGGATCGTGCCGAGCAGTCCGGGTTTCAAAATCGTAATCAGATTGTAGAGTTCGGTCAGGTTGTTATGCACCGGCGTGGCGCTGAGCATCAGCATGTACTTTTTGCGAATCTGGCTGACGAATTTGAAACGCTGCGTGGCGCGGTGTTTGAGCTTATGCGCCTCGTCAATAATCACTAAATCGTATTCCTGCCGCAAAATGTGCAACGCGCCCGACATCTCCGGTTCAAGCGGCGCGTCGGCGCGCGTCTGGCGTTTTTTCGGCAGGCGCAGCCGGGAAATCGAGGCGATTACTTTATCTCGCGACCAATCCTCATCTTTGGCGGCAACGATAAATTCTTCGCCGAATTTGGTCAGGAGTTCGTCCTGCCACTGATTCATCAGCGACGCGGGCGTAAGAATCAGAATCCGCTTGACAAGGCCGCGCGCCAACAATTCTTTCATGATAATCGCGGCTTCGATGGTTTTGCCAAGCCCGACTTCATCGGCGAGCAGCGCCTGGCCGCGCATCGTATTCAGCACGGTCAGCGCCGTATGCAGTTGGTGTTCGTAGTGGATGATGTGCGAATCGTGCAGGGAAATCAGCCGGTCGAAGCCGCGCACAAGCCGGAACTGCTCGGCTTGCAGCCGCAGCGCGAATTCGGCAATCGGCTGCGGGCTGACGCGATGGCCGAACGGTTTCCATTCCTCGAACGCGGTCGCCTGAATTTCCGGCTCAGGCATCCCGATTTGCAGCAGATTCAGCGACGCTGACGACATGTCGTCCGTCAGATAATTGTAGCCGCAGCGGAAGCACTCCGACACGCTCGCGTGATCCAGCCAGCCGCATTGCGGGCAGCGTTTCGACGACACGTCTTCGGCGTCCGTTGCGTCAGCTTGCTGCCGCGCGTTCGGCTGCGCCGTTTCCAACCATTCGATCCATTCTCGATTCATATTTTCACTTCAGCGCTGAGAGGAAATTCACGCGGCGTTTTTCTTCCGTTCTCATGGTATAGCAATGGATAGCGTTCTGGCTCTCGCAAGCTATCAACCGTTAAATCAATATCCAAATCAGGCCAATACAGATGTTCGTCATGCAAGAGTTCGACATGCAGAATTTGCGCGATTGTCCCATCCTTGAACCAGGGAAAATCCTGATAGGAAAGAAAATATTCATGGCCTTTGACGGCAATCCACACGCCATATTGGGAGACATTCAGGATTTCAGTCGCTGCCGAAATGGTCGCGCCAGTATTGAATGATGTCATCGCGTTGTTCCTTTTGTGACCGGAAAAGCTGTCAGACACCTTCAAGGTGTCTGACAGCTATGCCGCGTGTATTCCAGCGATGAGAGTTTTGTCAAGAGGGAAGTGCGTTCGCTGGCAACATGTCGGGTCATCCCTTCCCGACGGCCTGCGCGGCGATGGCGTCCGCAAGCTGCTGCTGCGTAGTCTGAGAGGCCGTGAGGCGGTCGTGCAGGCGGTCACAGATGGTCGCGTTCGTCAACGCTTGCAATGAACCAATTCTCTTTTGAAGGCAGCAAGCGCGGCGATCACCCATCAATTTGATACCGAACGTGTTTTTAATTTTGGGCATACTCCACGCGACGACACAGGTTCGTCAACACATTCCGCAGATTCGGGTGCAGCCGGTCGGCGTTGCCGTGAATTTCCACATCCACCTGCTCTTTCAAGTAATCTTCGCCAATCACATTGACGGCATACGTCACAAACCGTTCAAGCTGATAAAAATCGTAGGAATCGGCGTCAATCACGATCTGCCGTAAGCGCCGGAACGGTAAGGTCGCGGTTGTGACATCAGGGTTGCGCAGCGTCCGCGGCGCCTCAGCTTCCCTGACCGGAAGATTGCCGAATAGCAGGCATTCGACGCTCTGTTGACGAAACGTCAGCAACTCGGTGAGCCACGCGACCAACTGCCGCGCATCAGCATGGTTCAGCGCCGGCAGTGTGAGGATATTTTGCCCGATGTAGTCGAAACGGAGCGCGACATATTTCTGATGTGGTGCGCCGACCAGACGAATATTCTGAATCTGCGCGAGCGCAAATGGCGGTCGTGGTTGGTCCCGCATGACCCCCATGAACCCCTCCGGGAATATCAGTTCCGTTGCGGTCACACAAATTGGCATGCGTGTGCGGTTATAGGCGAGACCAAAGAGCCGGCTCTTCTCCGGAAATTTGACGCGAACCTGTAATTCAAGGTCGGTCGCGCGCCAGATCATCTTTGGCCAGCCAGGCTCCTGCGCGAACATGGCCTTTCGGCGCGAGTTCACAACCGTTTGCCGCGTCTCGATAAGTTTCACATACCAGGGACGACTTAATTGGCGTAATTGGGTGACATGCTTTTTGAAGAAATAAACCCCAATCCCTACCGAAATCATGAAGACAAACGTAATGATAATTGCCCACAAGGACTCATCTCGATCTGGAAGGCCGCTGTTCTCGGTGAGCACGGACGATAGAATAAATAGGCTCAACCCCAGCATCGGGATCGCGAACCCTAAGGATTTATAATGCTGCGCGCGCTGATAATTTCGAATGGCGTCAGGCAGCTTACGCGGGAGTGTAGCGCGTATTCGGCGATAGCGCAGCCAGGCCGCGCAGACGAGCAAGGCGCAAACGCCAATGCCCCCCAACAGGGGCGCGCGCATCCATGCTTGCCACGCCTGGGGGTGGCGTTCAGCCAAAAAGAGGGCGAGACCAGACAGGGTGATTGCGCCAAGCCCGCTCATGCCGCCGAACCACACGGCCGCCGTCAATTGCCGGGCCGCAATATAATCCGGCTGGGCGCAGAGGATGGCTATGGCTTCGTCGTACACAGATAAATCTTCGGGCGTGCGGGAGGTGGTCGGCAGAGCCTGCGGTTGCGCTGAGCCTGGCTGCGGGTGTTGACGTTGCTTTTTCTGGGCGTGTTTCATGCGTGTTGTCCCTCATACCCGTTACCGATGGCCTGCGCGGTCATGGCATCCGCAAGCTGCCGCTGCGTGGTCTGCGAGGCCGCAAGACGCGCGTGCAGGCGGTCGCAGAATGCCATCAGTTCGTCCACTTTGGCGACGATGCGGCGTTGTTCGTTCAACGGAGGGACTGAAACTATAAATGCTCTAATTAGTGACAAATTGAGATTGCCTTGAGAAACCCCTTTCCCTAATGTATGTTTTTCTGAATAGTTTCTTCCTACAGGAGAATTAAGCCATAGCACCAAATATTCAGGCAATAAATAATCTTTATGTGGTTTAAGTAGCCCTGTACTTACATAGATGGCAAATTCCAAATTTGAATCTATTAATGCTGCCTCACCGATTCCGGCTCCCACACGAGAAAGTAGGACATCTCTATATTCTGGCTTACGGCTTTTTATGTAATCTTGGTAGTGTTCCTCAGAAACATATCGACATTTCTCAGGCATAAACTTAAAAGGTTTTACACATTGTGCTGAAACAAATGGTCGTCCGACCTCTACATACGTAGGAGTTTGATGAGTTCCATCTGTAACTTCCGAACATACCTCCTGCGTGTAAGCAAACTCCCACCCATCCGGCAATTGAAACGGCTGTTCATCTTCGCGAATAGGCGGCAACGGCTCTTGTTTTTTGATTTTTCCCTCTTTGACGAGTTTCGCTTTTTCGGCGGCGATCTTTTTCAGCAAGACCGACGCCGGTTCATCCGCCGGGTCTTGCGGGACAAGTTTCCCCATGACGGCAAGCTGCAAAATCGTCTGCTTGAGTTCGGCGACGCTCTCGGCGGTGGTGAAGAGCGCGTCGAAATGGTCGGCGATGCGCATCCACGCGGCCTCGAATGCGTCGCGCCCGGCGGCGGCGGTGAGCGCGGCAAGCAGGACGCGCACGAGCGTCTGATGCGCGGCGATGCTGGCATCCTGCTGCTGCTCCAATCGGTCGCAGAGCACCATCAGTTCATCCACTTTGGCGACGATGCGGCGTTGTTCTTGCGTTGGCGGAAGTGGAATTATCGTATTTATAATTTTTTCTCGCGATATATTGGGTTGCGCTCCACCAGCCCCCATTCCAACGAAACGAGGTCTATATGCTTTTAGTAACGTCAACAAGAATATGTTAGAAACGCCATTGAATGGTGTACAAGCACATACTGCTTGGTTTGTTGTTGCTGGCACACCTAAAATTGATGTTTTACCAATCGTAGCCCCATACATTGCAATTAGTACGTCACCCGGTTTATTAAATCGTAAAGGGGTTTTTTCTAAAGCAAGTTCGGTAACTGTTTCCTCTGACTCATAAATAAAATCTGCATTCAATTCACCCGATTTAAACCATGATATTTCCCCACCATATAACCCTGTTCCGCCCCTTGATGGAGTGGAACCTGAACCCCACTCACCTATATCATTCAATCTAACGAAAGCCCATCCATTAGGTAATTCAAACGGTTTTTCATCTTCGTCAATTGGTGGCAATTTAGAGAGTTTTTTGATCTTTCCTTCTTTCACGAGTTTCGCTTTTTCGGCGGCGATCTGTTTCAGCAAGACCGCCGCCGGTTCGTCGCGCGGGTCTTGCGGCACGAGCAGCCCGCGCACCGCCAATTCTAAAATCAGTTCGCGCAGTTTCTTGAGGCCGTAGAGTTCGAGGTTGCGATTGCTGCCGCGCCCGGCGGCGGATTTGGCCGCGACCGCCGCCGTCCAGATGTCGAAATGTTCCGTGAGAAGTTGTGCGTATGTTGTCATGATGTTGTTCCCGTTCGCCCCAACGGGGCGTTTTATATTAGCCCAGGGCGCAAGCCCTGGGGTGGCGATGCATGAGCGCGTCCGCGCTCTGAAAGAGCGCCTCAAGAACGATGATGCGCCCTTTCAGGGCGCGAGGCGCGTGGCGCTGCAAACCCAGGGCTTGCGCCCTGGGCTAATATGACCCGCCCTTTCAGGGCGTGGGGCGCGGGCGTGGAACGAGGTCTGATTACGACGATAGCGCCTCGGACAAAATGTCTTTCAATTGATCGCGCAGCCGTTGAATCTCCGCCTGCTGCCGCGCATAGTCGGCGAGCAGCGCGGCGGGATCGTGGTTCGCCTGTTCGCCGACATGCGGGTTTTTGATGTCAAGATTATAGTTGCGGGCGATGATCTCGTCGCGGCTGACCTGCCAGGCGTATTCGGTTTCGACCCGCGCCGCGAAATCGTCGGTTTCGTCGCCCCACCAATCCATCTCGGCCTGAAATTCTTCGAAGCGGATCGGATTGGTTTTGTTATAGCTCGTCGCGCCGGCGGGGTACGGGTGTTCGTAAAACCAGACGCGCTGCGTGGCGGGGTGGGCGTGTTCGGGCTGTTTGGTGAAAAACAAGATGTTCGTTTTGATGCCGGTGTACGGACTGAACACGCCGTTCGGCAGCCGCACGATGGTGTGCAGATGGCAGGCGTTCAGCAGCGCTTCTTTCAGGCGCGTTTTCGTGCCTTCGCCGAACAGAAAGCCGTCGGGCAGCACCACGCCCGCGCGTCCGTGATCGTGCAGCAGTTTCATAATCAGCGCCATAAACAAATCGGCGGTTTCGCGGGTGCGGAAATGCGCCGGAAAGTTCTGCTCGATGCCGTCCTCTTCCATGCCGCCGAACGGCGGATTGGTCACGATCACATGCACGCGGTCGGCCTTGCCGTAATCCTTGTAGGGGCGGCTGAGGGTGTTTTCGTGCTTGATGTTGGTCGGGATGTCTATGCCGTGCAAAATCATGTTGGTGGTGCAGAGCATGTGCGGCAGGGCTTTTTTCTCGACGCCGAAAATGCTGCGTTGCAGCGTCTCTTCGTCCGGCGCGGAGGTCACGTAGTGTTCCCGCTTGTGGTCAATGGCGGACGCCAAAAAGCCGCCGGTGCCGCAGGCCGGGTCAAGCACGAGTTCGTCGAGTTTCGGCGCGACGCGGTTGACGATGAATTGCGTGACGGCGCGGGGCGTGTAAAACTCCCCCGCGTTTCCGGCGCTTTGCAAATCTTTGAGGATTTTTTCGTAAATGCTGCCGAAGGTGTGGCGGTCGGCTTTGCTGTTGAAATCAATCTCGTTGATTTTATTGATCACCTGCCGCATCAACGTGCCGGATTTCATGTAGTTGTAGGCGTCTTCGAACATCGCGCGAATGACGACCGCCCGTTGCGCGTTCTTGCCATGCAGTCCGAGTTTTTCTTTCAGCGTCGGAAAGAGTTGCAGGTTGACGAAATCGCTCAATGCGTCGCCCGTCATCCCTTCGGGATTCGCCGCCCAGTTGCGCCAGCGCAGCGGCTCCGGCAGCGGCGAGGCGTAGCCGTCTTCCAGCAGTTCGAGTTCGGCTTCCCGGTCGTCGTAAATCTTGAGAAAAAACATCCAGACCAATTGGCTGATGCGCTGAGCGTCGCCGTCCACGCCCACGTCCTTGCGCATGATGTCTTGAATCGCTTTGATAATGCCGCTGATATTGCTCATGATATTGCCAGAACCGTAGAGACGCACGGCCGTGCGTCTCTACGAAATTATTTATGCCGATTGTTCCTGAGAAAAGAGCGCGTCTTCTAACTCGTGCAGCGCGTTCTCGTAGAGTTCTTTTCCGCCGAAGGCGTTCCGAATGATTTCCGTCGGCGTGCCCATCGCGTCGAACGGCTTGAGCCGCAAGACTTTCGGGCTTTCGATGGTCGTGATCCCCTCGTCGGCGTATTTCTCTAACAGCGCATCCAGCACCGCCCGCGCCTGTGCGCCGTATTTCGTGAAATAGTTTCGTTTCTTGACGTTGTTCGCCCGCTCGCGGCGCGTCAGCGGCGGCTGATCGTAGGCGATATGGCAAATCAGGTCGAAGGCGTCGTAGCCGCTGCCGATTTCCCGTGCTAATTGCTCGAATTCGATGCCATATTCCGCTAATTCGTTGAGAATCGCCTCTTTCTTTTTGGCGTCGTGCCAGTGAGTCAAAAAATCGTTCAGCGAGGTGTATTCGCGGCGAATCTGTTTGCGGGTATAATCAATGTAGGATTCCGTCACGAGTTCGCCGTCTTCCCCGATATATTCGACCCGTTCGGCAACGATGCGCACCGTCACGCCGCTCACGTAGAATTTTTTCACGCCGTCGCCCTCGTCATCATCATCGTCGCCGTCGTCGCCACTACCGTCATCAATTGGCGGATCAATTGGATCATCGGGACCCGGCTCGTAAATCACAACCGGTTTGCCATCAAAATCATCATCGCGGAAATGCTCGGTCGCCTTTTTGAAATCCATGATGGTGAAGTAGTATTTGTTGTGATCCTCGTCAATGCGCGTTCCCCGTCCCACAATCTGCTTGAAGGTCGTCAGCGAATTGATGGTTTTATCAATCACGATCAGCTTGCAGGTTTTGGCGTCCACGCCAGTCGTCAGCAGTTCCGACGTGGTGGCAATCACGGGAAACCGGCTTTCGGAGTTGGTAAAATTGTCCAATTCCGCCTTCCCTTCCGGGCTGTCGCCGGTGATGCGCATGACATAGCGGGGGTTCTCGATGGCAAGCTTCCCGGCGGCATTCACAATCGCTTTGCGCATCCGTTCGGCGTGGTCAATGTCTTCGCAGAAAATGATGGTTCTGGCAAAGGGATCGGTGGCGTTTAACAGTTCCATGACCCGTTTGGCGACGAGTTTCGTGCGCTGATTCAGAATCAACGTTCGATCCATATCCTTTTGATTATATTCGCGCTGCTCAAGCTCGTTGCCGAGATCGTCGGTCATGCCGGGCGGCGGCGTCCAGCCGTACAGGTCTTTGTCAATGTCAATGCGCACGACTTTATAGGGCGCGAGAAAGCCGTCTTCGATTCCCTGTTTCAAGCTGTAGATGTACACCGGTTCGCCGAAATAGGTGATATTCGACACGTATTCGGTTTCTTTGGGCGTGGCGGTCAGGCCGAGTTGAATGGCGTTCGAGTAATACTCAAGAATCTCGCGCCAGGCCGAATCGTCGGCGGCGCTGCCGCGATGGCATTCGTCAATCACGACGAGGTCGAAAAAATCCGGCGAGACGGTCTTGAAGGTTTTGTCCGCCTCATCCGTCCCGGTCAATGCCTGATACAGGCCGATATGAATTTCGTAGGCCGGATCGATGACGCGGTTTTTGATTTTGGTCATCACTGCGCCAAAGGGCTTAAAATCGTTGACAAACGCCTGATCCGCGAGGATATTGCGATCCACGAGAAACAAGACGCGCTTGACCGCTTTGGCCTTCCAGAGTCGCCAGATGATTTGGAACGTCGTGTAGGTTTTGCCCGTTCCCGTCGCCATCACGAGCAGCAGCCGTTTCTCGCCCCGCGCAATCGCTTCGATGGCGCGATTGATGGCGTCGGTTTGGTAATAATACGGCTCTTTCCCGGAGAGGTCTTCATAATACGGCTGCGTCACTAAGGCTTCTGCCGGATCGGCGATATTGCGGTAGATTTTATAGCGCTGCCATAATTCGGCAGGGGATGGAAAGGCATTCAGGGGAATTTCCGTTTCAATCTCTTCGTCAATCGGGACGTTGTTGTGCGAGGCAAAGGCGTCGCCGTTGGAACTGAAGGCGCTCGGCACGTCGAGAATTTCGGCATAACCTAACGCCTGCTGCATTCCCGCGCTGACGGTGTGGGTGTTGTCTTTCGCTTCCACCACAGCGACCGGCACGCCTGGTTCCCATGACAGCACATAATCGGCGCGTTTGCTCTTTTTCTTGTTCCGGGAGGACATATTGCCGCGCACGATCACCGGGCCGGGCGTCAGCGGATATTCCCGCCGAATCTGCCTGAATTGATCCCATCCGGCGTCTTTGATGGCCGGGGTGATATACAGATCGCAAATATCGCTTTCGCTCAGTTCTTTTTTCTCTTTTCCCGTCATAATTCCGCTCTTCGTAGGGCGTTCAATTGAACGCCCGTTGATTTCTATCCGCGCCCGGTATTCTTGTGCGTCACGATCCGGTTGCGTCCGTCATGTTTTGCCTGGTATAACGCCGTATCAGCGTTTTTCAGAGCAGCGTCAAACGAATATTCCTGCTGATATTCACAGGTAATGCCAATGCTGATCGTCACATGAACCGTGTTTCCCCTGCCATCATCGAATGCTGTCTTCTCCACTCCCTTGCGCAGCCGCTCGGCAATTTCCAGGGCGCGTATCGGGGGCGTGTTCGGTAAAATGACGACAAACTCTTCCCCTCCGTACCGGGCAAGCAGGTCAGTCTCGCGGACAGACTGGCGGCAGGTATCCGCCAATTTGCGTAACACGGCATCTCCGGTACTGTGACCAAACGTATCGTTCACACATTTGAAATGATCAATATCGAAGAGCAGAATGGCGATGGGGTTCTGATTCTTTTTCGCATGTTCGAACATGCGTTCTCCCATATCAAGGACATGTCGGAGATTGTATAAACCTGTTAGCATATCGGTGATCGACTGGTGGTGAAACAGCTTTTGTTTTTCATCGGCGATCTCAAAAAGCCGGGCGGATTGGAGCACGAGTTCATCAAGGTTTCCGTTCGAATCATGATCGTCAACCAGTTCATATTGCGCTTCGGTCACGGATTCGCTCTTAAATTCCTTGCGGTGCATCTTCAGCTTCTTTTTGTATTTGCCAGCGACGTAGAACATGCACAGATTCAACGGACAGGCGAGGAATGGGTTTAAGGCCAGATCGTACAGTTTCTTGTAGGCTGACAGCCCGTACAGATTCGTCCAGATGTAGTTATCGCCATGTTCCGCCGGAGTGATTTCCAATGCTTCCGCAAACCCATTCTTTACGAACAGGTCGATCAGCGTGCTCAGGTCTTCTACCGAATCTGTTTCCTGAAAACCAAATCCATATTCATTCAAATACAACACGATCTCCTTGCCGATATCCCGCATGATGACGCCTTGCGTAAAGACATCATACTTGGCAAGGATTTTTCCAAAGGCAACAAGCACAGCCTCATACAGGACGGAATGGAAATTTTTCATCTTCTTCCTCCGACAAGATGTCCCAATTCGTCAACGTCGAATCATGAGATATTGCCAATTTAATCACGAGGTCACAAGATGTGTTTCTTGTTCCTTTTTGTTGTGTACACGCTCTTTTTTCGGGTGGGGCATATTTTTTCTTGGGTATCGCGTCGCGAAGGCAGGAGAAGATTGCTCTATCTTTCTCATGGCCTCTCGATCATAGAGTTTTTCTCCACAGTCAAGACATTCATAAAAGGACACATCTGAAGTATGATATGATTGTCCTTGATACGTTCCTGTGATCTCTTCTTGACGATATTGAATATGGGAACTTCCACATGAGGGACATCGTGTAATGGTTATCATATGTTATCTCAACTTATAAGGCTCGTTTCGATGAGATGAGAAAGTAATAGGTTTCCGTCTCACCGTCACTCACCAGTTTGCCTTTCGTATAAATCACTAATCCTTCTAAATTCGAACTTTGAATGATATAGAGATATTCATGGGCATGTTGACGTAATGGACTGTTCGAACGAAGCTTTTTATAAATCGCGACCGCATTCAGGATCGATTCAGCCACATCTAATTCGGTCAAGCGATCTGCTTCCATCTCGATTCTGGCTTTTTCACTAAACAGATATCGTCCAGACAACACAGCGCGTTTGATTCGTATTAATGCATCACTCATACATTTCGTGCAAGACAATTTTCAGGTACCCGGTTTCTGAAACCTGCTCGCCATATTTGCTTCCATTAACATTAAAAATGAAGCAAATCCATGATCTGTCAAGAAGAACAAGAAGAAATAGATACTCCAAAATTCGGCTGATGTTATTTTCCGAATCATCAGCGTTTCCAGTCTCATTAGCTCAATCAGTATTCGATTCACTTATCACGATTTCGCCGATGCGGATTTGTTCTGCGCCGTCCGCTGTTTTCAGACGTTTTTTGGTCAGCGGATTCCAGACGCCGAGCCAGATGTCATAACTGCCGGGGCGCGTCTCCGGCGGAATCGGCGCGGCGTACACGTCGCGGACGCGCTCTTGCGGCAGCCATGCCGTCGTTGGATACGCGCCGTCAAGCGGACGGTGATCGTGCTGAAACATGCCGGGCGCGATACCGAATTTGCGTTTTGCTTTGAAGGCGCGTTCCGAGTTGAACAGCGTCCCTTTGCGGATAACATGAACGAAGATCGTGTAGTCTTCCTCTATGCGTCGCAGCCCTTTCCAGAAATATTCGATATTCAGCGTGTCTCCCGGTTTGAGGGTGTCGGAAGCGAGCGTATGTCCTGAAAATTCGAGCGCATCGCCGAAGACGATATTCGCCGGAGTTTGCGGCGCGGCTTGCCAAATCAACGCTTTCAGCGTGTCGGGCGCGTCGTTCGTTTCGAACAATTCGGACAGCAGGCCGGTATGATACTCGGAAAAATTGACATGCTCGCTAATGAATTCACGCGCTTCGTCCCATTGTTTTTGCGCAAGTAACAGCCGCAAATAGGCGCTTTGCGCGGCGGGCGAGCCGGAATCGAGCGCGAGCGCCTGCCGCCAGTATTCAGCAGCCGCATCGGTGTTGCCAAGCTGTGCCGCCGTTTCCGCCATGCCGCGCAAGGCATCGAGCGGCAGGCGCGAATACACCTCAATTGTGTCCACGTTGACAGACGCCATGCCGGTTGTTTCGACCCGAAATTCAAGCGTATCGGGATACATCAGCGTCACATCGAGCGCATAATCGCGGAAGCGCGGCGGCGTAGCGGTATCGGTGGGAATGCCGCGTTTGACGAGGACACCGTGCCGCTTGCTGTACACATCGAGCGTAAACGCTAATGGCGGAAATGCTTGCGAAAGGCCGGGTTTCGGCGTGGAGTTCACCCGAAATTTGACCTGATACATTCCGGCGGGCAGCATGATTTCCGGCCCAAAGACGAGAAATCCGGCAGGGTCTTGTTCGGCGCGATATTCCGCGACACTCCCGTTCGAGGCGGCGGCGTCTGCTTCAGTATCACCCGTGCCGCGCGACAGGTTTTCCGCCTCGAATTTGAGGCCGAGCGTCGCGCCCGCGATGTCTGTTTTGAGAAATGACAGCGCAGATTGATTTTCCGCTGGCTTCGTTTCCTTCGAAATCTCCTCGCCATATTCAAGAAGTCCTGTCTGTTCGTTATTCTTGTTTTCCGGCGTCTTGCCGCGTTTCGGCGCGTTTAATCGTTCGACAGCATTGGAGAACGAGGCAGCGAATTGCGACATTTGCGCCCCGCATTCCAGGAATTGCGTTTCAGCCTCTTCCCAGCGTCCGACGCGCAAATATGCGCGCGCTAACAACGCGCGAGCGCGGATATGATCGGGCTGCTGCTGCAAGACGTTTTCTAACAATGGAATGGCCTCGTTCGGCTTGTCTTGCGCGAAAAACACAGCGGCGGCGTCGAACGGATCAAACGAAATTTGCGCGAGACAGCCCAAATAGCGCGGCGAATTCAGCCCCGTGCCTGCCGTGAATTTCGGCACGAAACCGGTCTGTGAACGCACGCTGATCGGATAGACAAGCGATTTGAAAAACGGAACGGCATTCGTTAGCGGAAAAACCAATTGCCGGCTTTGCAGCGCGGCAGCGAAATCAATCGTCTGCATTTGCCCCGCCACATTGACATCTACCTGATTGGCAAGCGGGCCGTTCATGATGTTGACCGTGAGATATTGCTGCGGCTGGAAAAGCCGGATTGCCGCATCCACCTGTTTTTCGCCCCGCGCGTAGAATTCCCGCGACGTTTGCTCGACCGCGTTTTCATCGAAATAATAGAATCGGTGCTGCGGTGTTTCGCCCGGCGTCGGCGGATCGGACTGGGTGAGCTTGCTATTGACATTCGTCGGCAGCGTGTTCAGCAGCGTCAATTCGACCGGCAGCCAGCGGAACGGGGCGCGGAACGCCTGAAACGCCGGATAGGTCGAGGTTTGAAACGGATTGACGAGCGATTGCGCCAAAAACGCCGATCCGACAATCCAGCCGACCGTCAGGGGAATCAGACTTGACAGCGTGGTCATCAGGAAAAAAACGCCGGGATAGATGTTCAGATAAAAGCGGTTGCCGAACGCGCCGCCGCCGCCCTGATAATTGCTCGGAGCCATGTAGATATACGCGAATATGCTCGCGGCGACGGTCAGCGCGAGGAAGACGCGCCGCTGCCAGATCGTGACGCGAAATGTGCCATAGCCGGCGTTCCAGACAAGTGTTTCTTTGATCAGCGAGCGGAGGAAATACCATATCGCGACGAACGTGCAGAAAAAATAGGGCAGCAGCCCGGTAAATCGGCCAAAGACGTAATAATAGAGATTATGAAACAACACGCGCCAGTTGAAATAAAACGACTCGTCGGCGTAATCGTCGTTCGAGAGGCGAATCCCTTTTTCCCAGGCGTCTGCGGCGTCGCCGAACGGAAAAATCCAGTAAAATGTTTTGCGGTCGCCTGCATACGCGTTCACGTCGCCGGTAAAGACTTTTTGCAGGCCGTAAAAGAGCAGAAAAACGACCCAGAACGTCGCGCAGAGCGCCACAAAGCGCGTGACGGCGCGAATAATCGCGGCGCGGCGATTCGGAACATCGGCAGATTCGGCGCGGCTATTGAAAATTCGCACTCCGCCTTCCAGCAAGGCGTCTGCGACAATCGGCAGAATAAACAGCACGTTCGGCAGTTTGGACGCGGCGGCGACGGCAATCGGAATCGGCGCGAGGTAGAAGCGTCCGTCAGG
>CAZRSF010000015.1:0-75843 GCA_964602655.1 uncultured Candidatus Moduliflexus sp. | reverse complement strand
CGACGAGCCAACGCAGCAGCGTGAACGGCCAGGAAATAACTTGAAACAGACGCGGGCGGCGCGAAAAGCGATACCATACGTCATTGGCAGCGCGAGACTGTTCGCGCCCGTAGAGCCAGCAAAACAGCCCCGCCGCGATGCAGAACATGTTGAACGTCTCCGGCGTCAGCCAGTAGGTGTAAATCAGGCTCGCGCTCAACAGGAAAAAGGTCATGGACATCAGCAGCGACGGCAGCGGCGCGTTGAATTGGCGCAGATAGAGCCAGCCCATAAGAATCATGCCGAACAACAAGAGCATGTTTAAGACGAGAAACCCCTTGAAACCGAACAGGAAGAGAAACGGCGCGAGCATCAGGGAATAGATGAATGATTTGGAATAAAAAATCCGCTCGTTCGCTTTTTGCGCCGCCGCAATCAGAGGTCGCCGGTATTGCTTCTCCGCGTCTTTGCCGATTTTTTCCGCTACCGCGTCAAGAAAGACGTTCTGCGCCCGCAACGTTTGCCCTTTGAGCGGGGTGAGTTTCTGAAGCAGATCGTCGGGCATTCCTTTATTCCGCAATTGCTCGAACGAGGCGTCGGTCAGCGTGAAATCGGCGATTTTGCGCAAGAACACGCCCTGCGGTCCGGCAGACCAGCCATCTTGATAGACACGCCACAAATCTTTCTGCGTATATTCAAGGTCAAGGTCATACGTAAAACTCTGCGCCATCATGTAATAGACCGCCTCGTCGCCGAACAGATAATTGACGACGCGCTGATAGTCCACCGTCAGCGCAAGCGACGCGAGAAACGCGAACAAAACGAGTAAGATGCCATATTCAAGGCGGCGAAGTTGCATAAAAAGATATAACACAACAACGCGATCTTTTCCAGAGGTTGAAACCTCTGTCTGTATTCCAACGCCCTTTCAGGGCGAAAACCTGCCGCGAAGCGGCTGCGGAATAGAGCCAGATGTTTTAACATCTGGAACGGATCGCGTTGATGCGTTTTTTATGTTGAAACATCTATTGTTTCCAATCAGGGAATTTGTCCCGCGATGGATGATTCGTGATTTGCGCGTGCTGACTGCCGTCGGCGGTCATGATCCAGAGTTCCCAGTTGCCGTTTTCTTTGTCATCGCTTTTGGCATACGCGATGAATTTGCCGTCCGGCGACCAGTCAGGGTAATAGTCGTAGTTGTGGTCATCGGTCGTGAGTCGCGTTTTTTCGCTGCCGTCCGGGTTCATGCTCCAGATGTCGCCTTTGTCGTCGGCTTTTTGCGACACATACGCGAGTTTTTTACTGTCCGGCGACCAATCCTGCCGACACGCGCCATGTCCGTCTGTTACGCGCATGTCATTGGTTTTGTCAAGGTTTGTGACATACACATTCCAGCCCAAGTAGCGATTGCCGGTGTAGGCCAGCCGCGTTCCATCCGGCGAAAACGCGGGCAGAATATTTTTGCCGATGGTGTCGCTGAAGCGTTCCAGCCCCGTGCCATCAGTATTGATGAAATAAATTTCGAAATCGTCGCTTCCCTCGTCGAAACTGAAAGCGATGCGTTTGCCGTCCGGCGACCACATCGGATCGCCGTCATACTTCGGATTCTGCGTCAACCTGCGCTGATTGCTGCCGTCGGCGTTCATCAAATAGATATTGTAATCGCCGTCGCGATTCGACGTAAACGCGATTTGCGAGCCGTCCGGCGACCAGGTCGGATATTCGTCCGCCGCGCTGTTGTCGGTCAATTGCTTCGAATCCGACCCGTCCACATTCATCACATAAATTTCGAAATCGCCGTCGCGATCCGATTGAAACAGAATTTGCCCGGTCGCGCCCGGCAAGGTCGAAATCGCGGGCGTCGGATGCGCGGAAGGCTGCTCCGCCGGTTGCTGCTCGTTGCCGCAGGCCGCAAGTCCGATGCTGCCAATCACAGAACTGATAATCATAAAAAATGTTGTTCGAGTCATCATTCGAAAGATTCGGTAGCCCCGCGCTACGTCGTGGGTGCTCCTGCTCGCCGTGCAAATCTGCCAGGATGACCCGCGACGTAACGCGGGGCTACCGTACTTATCCCTGTTGTTCCTTCTTTTTCGTGTATTCGCTTGTCGTCTGGAAAATGTCCCGCGCAAACATGAAAATCAGCACGCCCGCGCTGCCGATCATCAGCCATTTCGAGAACGAGGCGAGGCTTCGCCAGCCGGTGTTCGCAGCTTTTAAGATACGAAATTCAGTGAGATAAATCGTTTCGCACGCGCCGTCCCACGTATCGTCGCGGGTCGTGCTGGTGCCGCGATGAAAACCGTCGGCGTTGGAATACTCCGCCAAAAAGCCTTTCAAATAAATCTGGTCCCCTTTTTTCGCCCGCATAATCTGGCGGGTAATCGCTTTTTTTTCGCTGATCAGGTGATTGTTCGAAATCTTCGTTTGATCGAATGGCACGTCATCTGGCACCCACCAGTAGCACATAAACGGGGCACTCTTGAATTTGCTTTCGCGATAGGCGTTGGTTTCGATGTTGCTGCCCCAAACGACGCAGATGTCTTTCAGGTTCAGCTTGTCGCCCCAGAGTTCGTGATAATAATCCGCAAAACTGGCGCTGTGATGGTATGACACGACTAACCCGGCGAGTTCATAGGAATACAGCGGCTTGATGGTGTATGCTGTTCCTCCGGCTTTGACCTCAAACGGCGGCTGTTTCACCTCTTTTTGCAACGGTTCTTGATAGAGCGGCTTGAGCACGGCGGATTTCGGCGGCAATTTGCTTTGCTGGCAATACGCGGCGCCGAACAGCAGCAGACTGACGAGAAAGATCGCTTTCAACGCCAATTTCAGCAGACCCGCCGAATCGCGGCTTTGTTCATTCACATTCGACGACGAGGCGCGTACCGGCGACTCGGCCTCGTCATCGTCATTGTTCGCGGATTTGCGGTATTTGGCAAGCACAATCCCACACGCCGGACAGGATGTCTCGTTCGTCGGAAGCTCATAGTCGCATTTCGGGCAGCGCTGCGTCGAAGGCTGTTGCCCGCGCCCTGAGCGAAGTCGAAGGGCTGCCTTTTCGATCCGCTCAGGATGAGCGGAAACCCCTTCGACTTCGCTCAGGGGACGCTTAGCAGCCGGTCTTTTGACATGACGCTGTAACGTCGAATTGACGGCATGTTCCGGCAGGCCGATTTTCGTCGCTAACGCCTGCAAACGATTGAGTTCCTGCGGCGCAATCTGTCCGTCTGCGGCGGCGGCCTGCGCCAACAGATCGAATAACCGGATTTGCTCTTCCGGTGTATTCGGCAGTGTCAGCGTCACATTTCCGGCCTGCATCTGCGCAATCGCGGTCTGAATGAATTGTTCCGGCACGTTCAGCCGACGGCAAAGCTGTTGCAGGAATTGCGCTTCTACCGCGTCAATCTTTCCATCTACCGCGAGCATGTAGGTCGCGGCGCGAATGATCTCTTCTGGTTTCATTGGTCTTGATAATGAATCTCAACTTCCGTTCGCCCTGAGCCTGTCGAAGGGCATTGTTCACCCTTCGACAGGCTCAGGGCGAACGGGATCATTTTTCACTGCTCATCTTTTTGCGCAGCAACGCAAGCGCCTCATCTGCAACGAGACTGCGCCGAGCGCACTTCTATGCAACACTAACAGCGTGTTTTCATCGTTATTACGGTCTGGACGCTGAAGACCTTCGCCACATTTCATTAGTTTTGTCAACGTGAATTTACGCTCGCGCTTTGCGCGAAATGGGTTTCTTTGAAAAATAGTTGTTACCTCTTATTTTTATTGACATTATATCTGCCATGCTTTATGATTTGCATATTACTCACATCTATGAAATTGCAGGTTCTTTGCTTAGAGGAGCGATTCATGACACGGTTGGATATTGCCAAGATTGTGGCGAGCGAGACGAATTTGACGCAGCAGAAAGCGAATGAAGCGGTGATCGCGGTGTTTGACGCCTTGCGCGATGCGTTGCAAGCTGGAGAACGGATTGAATGCCGGGGGTTCGGCATTTTTATGGTGCGAGATCGGAATCCGCGCACCGGACGGAATCCGCGCACCGGCGAAGAAGCGCCGATATCCAAAGGCCGCACGATTAAGTTCAAACCGGGCAAAGAATTCAAAGACCGCGTCAGCGAAAGCGCTCCGTCCGACACATCGCCTGACGATGATGATAATGAGGAATAACATCCGGCGCCCCGCGTTATGTCGCGGGTTTTATTGTGAGCTGTCAGACAGGTCGAACATGTCTGACAGCTTTCCTCATTTTTGTACGTCTCGATATATCCGAATCGCCGCGAGCAGTTTTTCGCGTGTTTCTAACGTATCCGATCCGTTCCGAAAATCAATCCAGGCGAAGCGTCGCAGCAACAGCGGCAGCGTGATGTCGGCAGGGCAGCCCGGCAGCAGAATCGGCACAACGGGGCTGTTCCGCTCCACATAGAGTTGAATCGCCGCCCGCATCTCCGGGATTTCCCATTGCCCCAATCCTGACGCGCCGACAAACACCGCCATTGACCGACTCTGTAAAATCCCCTCCTCGATCCCTTCCTGCCAGGGAAAACCTGGGACGAGGTTCCAGGAATCGAACCAGACCGCCACGCCCTGAGTCTTCAACCAGGTTGCGAGCGCTTCGATCTGCATTTTGTCGTTGTTGTGATGGCTCAAGAAAATATCGTATTTATACGCTGTTTTTTTCTCTGATGCAATCGCCGCGATTGGAGAATTCAGTGGAGGTTGCGAACTCTTGTTGCTTTGCTGCGGCTGCAGTTGCGTTAAAAACTCCTGGATGCGGGCTTGTTTATCGTTGCCGACGTGTCGAGCGACCTCCTCGATCAAATGCGCCAGCGCTGGCCGACCGTCGGGACGCGTACCGTAATTGGCAAGGTGATTGACTACAAGCGGGACGAAATTCGCCGTCGTTCCGCTGCAACTGATTTGCGCGAGCAAGTCGCTTAACCCAACGTTAATCAGCAGGGCGCGACGTGATGGTTCATCCTGAAACGGCGGCAGCGGCGTCAAAAATGCGGAGAGTTCTTTGAGAAATATTGGATTAATAGCCATATTCGATTCAACTGTAGCGCGAAACTGTGTTTCGCCCTACGAATAATTTCTATCATTTTATCAACAGATTCGTCAGCCAGAGCGAAATCTGCGGCACGTAAGAAATCAGCAGCAGCACGAAAATCATGATCAGCAGAAACGGCAGCACGGCGCGAGCCACCGCGACCAGCGATTGTTTCGTGATGCCGCAAGCGACGAACAGATTCAGGCCGAACGGCGGCGATAAAAAGCCGATTTCGATATTGACGATCATAATAATGCCGAAATGCACCGGGTCAATTTGAAACTTTTGCAGCATCGGCAGCAGAATCGGGCAGAGGATAATCATCGCGGACACGATGTCCATAAACGTGCCTAAAAAGATGAAAAACAGATTTACGCACAGCAGGAACATCCAGCGCGATGTGACGACGTCACCGATATAGAGAGCGACTGTATTCGGCACCTGCTGACTGGCGAGAAACCACGAAAGACAGGAGGCATTCGCCACGATAAACAGCAGCGCGGCGGAAAGAATCGCGGATTCACGCGCGATTTTTGGCACATCTTTGAATGTGAGACTCCGATAAAAGAATAATTCGCAGAAGAGCGCATAGACGACCGACACCGCCGCCGCTTCAGTTGGCGTAAAGACGCCGCCATAAATGCCGCCTAACACGATCACCGGCAGCAGCAGCCCCCAGACACCATGTTTCATGGCAACCAGCAATTCCCGCAGATTCGTGCGCTCCGGCGCGTCCCATCCTTTTCGGTGAGCCTGAACCGCGCTATAAACGATAAAAAACGCGGCAATCACCAACCCCGGCACGATTCCGGCGAGAAATTCTTCCGTGACCGACACGTTCATAATCAGGGCGTAGATAATCATCGGAATGCTCGGCGGAATCATGATGCCGAGCGACCCGGCGCTGGTGAGCAAACCGGTGGCAAAATTCTGAGAATAGCCGCGTTTGATCAGCGCCGGAATCATAATGCCGCCGACCGCCACGACCGTCGCCGGGCTTGACCCTGAAATCGCGGCGAAAAAGGCGCAGGCGAGGACGGCGGCAATCGCCAAACCGCCGCGCAGGGAACTGACAAGATGGCTGGCGATTTTGATCAGACTATCCGAAATCGTGCCGACCGTCATAATCTGACCGGCTAAAATAAAGAGCGGCACGGCCATCAGCGACGACGAATCCACCGCCGCGAACAATTGCTGCGGAATCACGCGCAGCGGGACATTGGTGAGTAAGGCAATCGCAGCAATCGAAGTTAGACCGATGACAATCGCAATCGGCGCGCTGCTCAGGAGCAGGGCAATAAAGAGAACAATAATCAATGTCAGCATACCATCACGCCTGTGTTGCGGGCTTAAGCCGGTTGATGAATTGGACGACGAATCGAACGCACATCGAGACGAAGCCGAGCGGCAGAATGCTGTAAGGAATATACATTGGAATCTGCATTGCCGGAGTTTGCTGATCGAAACCTTTGATGCGAAGCATTAACAGCCAACTGAGATAGACGAGCCACGCGGAAAAGAGGATGCCTAACAACGGCACAAACAGTTCAATCGCCCGTTTCAATGGCTTGGAAGGGATAAATTCGATGATATTGACCGACATGTGCGCGCCGTATTTGATGGCGACGCTGGCGCCAAAAAATGTAATGAAGACCATCAAATAACGCAGGAATTCTTCGATCCAGGCAATCGAATGGGAAAACAGATAGCGTAGCACCACTTCGAGAAAATAGAGCAGCGCCATCAGCAGTAAGGCGAATCCGGCCAGGGATTCTTCGAAATTATCGAGAAGGTAGAGGAATTTTTTCATCATAGTTCTGTTTGTTTTGTGATATTCGGATCGGAGATTTCGCCTTCCGATTCGGCGACAACGACGCTGACGCAGGCATCGCCTAAAACGTTGATCGTGCTGCGAGCCATGTCGAGAATCCGGTCAACTCCGGCAATCAGCGCGATCCCTTCAATCGGCAGCCGCGCCTGATAGAGAATAATGGGCAGCGTCATCAGCCCCGCGCCCGGAATGCCCGCCGTGCCAATCGAGGCGAACAGCGCGGTCAAGATGATGGCGGCATATTGTTCGACATTCAGGTCAATCCCATACACTTGCGCGACAAACAGGGCGCAGACGCCATGATAGAGCGTCGTGCCGTCAAGATTGATGTTCGCGCCGAACGGCAGCACGAAACTTGTCACATTGCGCGACACGCCGAGATGCTCCTCGGCGCAGTGCATCGTAATCGGCAGCGTGGCGGAACTGCTGGACGTCGAAAACGCAACCGTCACCGCCTCGAACACGCCTTTGAAAAAGCGTTTCAGGCTGAGATGCCCCCAGAAGTGCAATAACGTGCCATAGACAAGAATCGCCTGCATCAGATAGCCGAGGTACATGACCGCAATCAGCTTGAAGAGCGGCAGCAGCACATCAAGTCCATAGTGGCCGGACACGCTGGCAATCAGCGCAAAGACGGCATACGGCGCGAAATCGAGGACGAGCGACGTCATCTTGAACATGGTTTCCGCAAACGCCTCGAAAAATTTTTCCACCGGATTGCCGCGAAATCCGGCGAGCGACAGGCTGATTCCGAACAAAATCGCGACAATCAGAATTTGCAGAATGTTCCCTTCGGCAAAGGCGGCGATGATGTTGGTCGGCACGACCTTCAGCAGCGTATCCACAAGCGGCGGCGTTTCCGTCGGCGCAGCCTGCGCGTCGGGCTGCAATTCCACGCCGATGCCCGGTTGCAGCATGTAGGCGAGCGACACGCCGATCAGCAGCGACAGCGTGGTCGTCAGCAGATAGAGCAGCACGGTTTTGCGGCCAAGCCGTCCCAATCGCTGTATATTCCCCGCGCTCGCCGCGCCGATAATGACGGTGGAAAAGACGAGCGGCACGATCAACATGCTGACGAGGCGCAGAAAGAGCGTCCCGACCGGTTTGATCATGGTAGCCGCTTCGCCGAAAATCATCCCGGCAAACAAGCCGGCAATTAGCCCGATCACAATTCGTTTCCAGAGAATTGCCTTGCGGCATGTCAGGAAGCCGAGCAACGGAATGCCCAGCAGCACGGCGATTTTCGTCATTTCGCCCGCGTCGCGCATGACCTTTTCCGTCGAGCCGATCACGAACGTGAGAACAACGATAAGCAACAGCCGGTACAAGACCGGCACAAGATGTTTAGCGGTGTCGCGATTCATCAAAAGCCTCCATTGATAAAACAGTCATCATGATGCGATATGAACAAACAGACCTAATAATCGTTCAAGTTCTTTGATATACACGCGTTCGGGATCAATCGTCAGCACATGCTCATGCAGACGAAGAAACTGCCAGAGTTCGCCGGTGGTCACACACCCATAGACGGGGCGGTTTTCAATCTCTTCCTGTGCATTGAAGCGTTGGGCGGCAACCATTTCACTAGCGCATTGCCCTAAGCCAAGATCAATGTCGTTTTTCTTCGCTTCCAGCACAACTAACAGCGGCGCTTGAAGCGTCGGAAGCGGCGGCGTTTTGCTGACAATGAAATCGCATGTGCCTTGCAGTCCTTCTTCCGGCGCGACATCGAAACGGATGCCCGAATAAATGTTGATATGCTGTTGAACAAGCTCGCGCCAGGCTAACAACACGGGCGCAACGATAAACTCCGAGCGGGCTTTTTCGCTAATTAAGGGCAAAGGCAGCGTTTTTTCTAAAAACATCATCAGCATGTCCGGCGGCGCGACAGCAGGAATGGTTTCCGTAAAAATCGGCTGGATGCGAATCGTCACGGCAAATTGTTTTCGAATCATGTCTAATGTAAAGCTGCTATAGGTCAATTTATGACGATGCGACGACGATTCTTCTGACATGTGATGTCCCTCGTAAAAATAGTAAATCTGAGATGATGAAATTTATAAAAACATGAGGTAGCATGAATACATCCTACACATCGCCAGAAGCGTCAAGAAAAAATTCGCGCTTTTGCTTCACAACGATTTTTTCCGGTTGACAACTTCTGCCGTTTGCGTGACATGCGTCCCCGTCGTGTTGTCGCAAAACGAGGAATTCAGGCAGAGCGAGGGCATATTATGGGACGAGTCGAAGTAATTGCAGGGAGCATGTTTTCCGGGAAAACCGAGGAATTGATCCGGCGTTTGACGCGCGCGGAAATCGGCAAACAAAAAGTCGTTGTATTCAAACCAAGCATTGATACCCGTTACAGCGAGCATCATATTGTCTCGCACGATGTCTCGAAAATGTCGTGTATTACGATTGATAAATCCGAAGAGATTCTGGCGAAGATCGGCGAGGCGACTGTCATCGGGCTTGACGAAGCGCAATTTTTCGATGATGGCATTCTGGCGGTCGTGAATCAATTAGCGGATATGGGCAAGCGCGTGATTCTCGCCGGATGCGAAATGTATTCCAGCGGCGAGCCGTTCGGGCAGATGGGGGCGTTGATGTGCGTGGCCGAGCAGGTGGATAAACTTCAAGCGGTCTGCATGGTCTGCGGCGGCGAAGCGTATATTTCATACCGCAAAGAACGCCCGCAGAATGGGAATATTCTGATTGGCTATTCGGATATTTATGAGGCGCGTTGCCGCAAATGCGCCCATTTGAATGGGAAGAAAAAATAACGCCGCGAAAAGAATCGGCGATCCCTGTCAGGGTTTAAAACCCTGACAGGGGTAAAAATTACGCGATTTCGTCTTTCGACGCAACGCGGAAACATTCGCGCACTGTCGCGACCGACGCTTTATCGCCTTTGATTTTGATCTTGCCGAGCATGAAGCCAACGCGCCCGTCCAATTTGCCCATCGCCAATTGGAGGTAGGTTTTCGACGACATCTTCGCATGCGTCTTGGCCGAAGGATTTCCGCCTTCCCGAATATCGCATTTGCCGTCTTTCACGGTCAATGACCATTCGCCGCCCCCGTCGCCTTCAATCGTATAAGAAATCGCAGCATCCACGCCTTCCGCTTTTTCCGGCAAAAAGCGCGTATACTGCGTTTCGAAAAAGTCTTTCGGTTGCAACGGACGCGGACGATCTTTCAGCGGAACGAATGCCGGGGCTGCGGGTTCTTCTGGCATTTTAGGCTCTTGCTCGGCAGCCGTTGGCTTCGCGGTCGGCGGCGCCGATGGAGCGGCTTTCGGCTTTTCGAAGCGCGGCTCAGAAGGCGGCGTCAGCGACTTCGAGACGGCGCTTGAATCTTCCACTGTAAAAATCGCCTGACATTTCGGGCATTTCACTTTTTTCCCGATTTTTTCCGCGCCAACTTTCAATTTGGCCTGACAACTCGCACATTGGGCGACAATTTTATCCGGAGCCGCCGCAGGAACTGGCGCGGCAACTTTCGGAGCCTCATCCGCGCGCGCGACGACAAACACGGTTGCGCATTTCGGACATTTCACTTTCTTGCCGATTTTTTCATCATCTATTTTGAGTTTGGTTTGACAATTCGAACATTGCGTCACAATTTTTTCCACGACGTGTTCACCTCCGACAAAGAGGGTTGGTAAAATAACGACATCTCAACATGTAAGAAGAATTGCAATTACTTATAGCAGAGAACTCAGATTGCTGTCAAGAATTCTCTCTGTTTTTTTACGCTCTTTTTTTTCACGCGCGTTTCATCTCCGACGCCGACTCGTAAACATCTGCCGCGACTCACCGAAATATTGCCGTTTTCATAAAAACATTTCGATGAGAATCTCATCCACATAACCGGAATGAAATTTGGCATGTTTTTGGGCAGTTCCGATAATTCTAAAACCGAGTTTCAGATAAAAATTCAAGGCAGTGGGGTTATCGGCGCGAACATAGGCGAAGATTTTTTCATAGCCGCGCATTTTGGCGGCGGCAAAGGTCGCCTGCGAAAGTTGTTGTCCGATGCCTTTGCCGCGATGCGTTAAGGCGGTGTATGTTCCAATCACGCCGACATGGTCGCAGGCGTGAGTATATGCGGCAAAGGGATCAAGCGATTGAAAGCCGACGAGTTCAGCAGTTTCCTGGAGTTCAGCGACATGAAAAATGCCGCGCGGCGAAAAGGTTGCTAAAAATTCGCGTTCGGCGTCAACAGTCAACGGCGTATCGAACAGCGTGTATTTCTGCGTGGCGATGATGGGGTTAAAGATATTGACGATTGCTTCCGCGTCGTCTATATTCATCGGGCGAATCAAAATATCCATCATGTTCATCCCGTCTAATACGCATGTTTATTGACCATGCCTTTCCAGAGCGTCATGAGAATGATTTTCACGTCGAACATGACCGACCAATTTTGGATGTAATACAGATCGTATTCGATGCGCTTTTCAATCGAGGTATTGCCGCGCCATCCGTTAATCTGCGCCCAGCCGGTCACGCCGGATTTGACTTTGTGGCGCAGCATGTATTGCGGCACGCGCTCGCGGAATTTCTGCACGAACGGCGGACGTTCCGGGCGCGGCCCGACAAGGCTCATATCGCCTGTCAGTACATTGAAAAACTGCGGCAATTCGTCCAGACTGGTGGAACGCATGAACGTGCCGAGTTTCGTGCGCCGGGGATCGTTCTTTCTGGCCCAGACCGCGCCGCTCTTCGATTCGGCGTCCACGCGCATGGAACGAAATTTGTACATATCGAACACATGCCCATCCAGCCCCATCCGTGTTTGTTTATACAACACCGGGCCGGGGGAACTCAATTTGATCAGCGCGGCTAACAGCGCCATTACCGGAGAACAGATCAGCAGAAACAGCAGCGAAAAGCCGATGTCGAACCCGCGTTTGATGACGCTGTTCCAGCCTTGAATCGGGCTTTCCCGCAAATTGACAATCGGAATGCCATCCAATTCTTCCACGCCGACCCGCAAGCTGATGTATTGCATCAGATCGGGAATGAATTTGACATCCACGCATTCTTGATCCACTGAAGCGAGCAGTTCCAGCACGCGGTCGTGTGCGGTCATCGGCAGGGCGATGAACAATTGTTGGACGCCGCGTTCCCGAATAATCCGATTAATGTCGTTGAGCGTCCCTAACACCCGCGTCCCGTCAATCATTTTCCCCTGTTTCTTCGGATCGTCATCCACAAAGCCGATGACATTCAAGCCTAACTCGGTGTAGGTATGCGCTTTGCGCGTCAGTTCGCAGCCCAAATTTCCGGCGCCGGCGATCAGGATATGTCGTAAGTTGTAGCCTTTCGTGCGCGCATAATCCACTAAACTGCGCGTCAGCGAGCGGCTTAAGCCGATAGCAAAAATATTCATGCCCCAGAAATAGAGCAATACAAGGCGAGAATAGGAGGATTGGGGATAAAAAAAATTAAAGGTAATCAGTAAAATTGCGCCAACGGTGACGGCCTGAAAAATCGTGACGAATTCTTCGGCTTGCGAACTGCCTCGGCGTGGGCGATAGAGGCCGGAAATATGAAAAATCACGCCCCACATCACCAGAATCGGCATAATCAGCCGCCAATACACATCGAATGGCGGAATGCCTTTGCTGACCGGGATGAGATTGGTCTGGAAACGCAGATAATAGGCAATTGCCCAGGATGAGCACGTCATCAAGGCATCAGACCCGACAAGGCCTGTCAAAATAAGTGGATGAGTTTGTTTGATCATACGTTCTTTTTCCTCCGCGCAAGAGTTGACACCAGAGAAAAGAATTGGTGTACAGCGATCTTACAGCGGGTAGGCGTCAACAATTTTTCGCTGCTCGAAGACGGCAAGCGCAGTAAATCCGCAGGCTTTCGCGACCTGTTTCGCATACGCAAAATCCCGTCCGACTTCGTCGGGAGCATGAGCGTCAGACCCGAAGACAATCGGAATATCGTATATTTTCAGCAGCTTCAGAATTTCAATAGATGGATACATCTCGTTGACTGGCTTCCGCAGACCCGACGTATTGATTTCCACTGCCAGATTCGCGTCTTTGTAACTGCGAATCGTGGCGTCAATCAACGCCGACATATCTTTGGTCGGGCGCTGTCCGAACTTTTTGGGCAGATCGGTATGCGTGATAATATCGAACAGCCCGGAACGCGCGGCCTTTTGCAACTGGGCAAAATAGCCTTCGTACACGGTATTCACGCCGACCTGTTTCCACCGATCCATATTGCGCGGGTCGTCAATCGCCCAATCTTCGACAAAATGGACGGAGCCATAGACATAATCGAACGGATGCTGCGCCAAGAGGTCGCGCGTCGCCGCCTCTTCCGCCGGGGAATAATAATCCGCCTCGATGCCCAGTTTGATCGGCAGCATCGGGTAAGTTTGCCGCAATGAGGCCACTCGTTCGACATATTCCGGCAATTTCGCAAACGGCATGGCATATTCCGGATGCGCCCATTTGAGCATCGGCAGATGATCGGCAAATCCGATTTCCCGCAGGGGCTGCGTCAGCGCAAATTCGATGTATTCTTCCATGCTGCCGGAGGCATGGCCGCATAATGTCGTGTGAATATGATAATCAAGCATAGTAGGGCGCGTCCGAGTGATTGGGCTGCGAATCGTCACGATCTGCTCGAATTCGCCTGATATTCAGGGCAGACATAAACAAATTTCTTTCCCAACGCCGGGAATATTCTCCCTGATGATGCTTGTCAAGATGAATATGCGAAAATGGAACGCGAACGACAATGCAATCTGGACGAGATGACATCGTCGCGAACGCTCCTCGCCATGACAGCCAATCGTTCAATCGGTTTGTTATATGATGTCTCGGCGTTTATCCTAACGTGACCTCAACCGTAACCGAAGTTCCGGCGGCAGCGCTCGGAATGACATTGCCGTCAATCGCCGTTCCATTCACGCGCACGGACGCGACGCCTTTTGAGATATGTTTCGGATTTGTGACCGTAATCTGATAGGTTGCCCCGCGAAAGAGGCGCGTCACGCTGAATCCGTCCCATGCCTTCGGAATGCACGGATTCACTTGCAAACCGGCGTAGGTCGGCAGAATCCCTAATATATATTTGGTGGCAGCCTGATACGTCCATGACGCTGTGCCAGAGAGCCAGCTATTCCGCCCTAACCCGAATTGCGGATGTTCGTCGCCCAAAATATTTTGCGGATAGCTATACGGCTCGACTTCGAACGTATCGAGATCATCATTTTTGGCCGCCGGGTTGATTTGGTTGTAATACTGAAACGCGCGGTCGCCGTTCCCCATGATTGTTTCGGCAATCATCACCCAGGGATTGGCATGAAGGAAAATGCCGCCGTTTTCTTTCGCCCCTGGCGGATAGGTCGTGATGCCGCCGGTATTCGGGTCATATCCATTGAAGCCCGGATAACTCAATTTGATCCCGTTCTTCGTGTTCAACAGGCGATTCACCGAATTCAGCGCTGTTTCTGCGCGTTCCGCATCGGCAAACCCCGCCATTATCGGCCAGGATTGCCCATTCGTGTAAATCTGCCCGTGCGCATTTTCTTTCGAACCGAGCTTGCTGCCATCGCAATCGAAATAGCGGACGAACCATTCGCCGTCCCACGCCTGTTCATTGACGGTCTGTTTCATCTGGTCGTGATAGCCCTGGTATGTTGCGGCAGCGTCGCTCTTTCCGAGAAATGCCATCAACTCGATCATTTCCAGCAGCGCTTTGCCGAACTGCGCGGCGACAAAGACCGACTCCGCGCCGGTGCGCAGATTGACCGTGTCGTTCCAATCCGCAAACCCTAACAACGGTAAGCCGTGCGCCCCTTTATGCTTGTGCGTGAACGCAATCGCGCGCTGCAAATGTTCCAACACGGTGGCGGATTCGAGCGGTTGTTTCTGCTCGTTTTTCTCATAAAACGGAATGATTCGGTCTAAAAACGCCATGTCGCCGGTTTCTTTGAGATACGCCGTCACGGCCAGCACAATCCAGAGATGGTCGTCGCCGTAGAATTTCGGGCGATCGGGCATTTCATGCGAGTCGCCAAGCGTCGCCTCCATTGTTGACGGATAAAATTGGTGCATCGCGGATCCGTCGCGCTTCTGGACATGCAGCAGTTTGGCGATCAAGGCGTTGCCTTCTTCCGGCGCGCCCGCCAGAATGCCCATCGAATCCTGCGAACTGTCGCGAAATCCCATGCCGCGCCCGCCAAAGCCGAGTTGATACAACGACAAATCCCGCGACCAATTCTTGGTCGTATAACATTGGCGCGGGTTATGGATGTTGATCATCGAGTTCATCGCCGCATCTGGCGTCGTGATTTGGAATTTCGACAAATAGGCATTCCACGATTCGGCCAACTGCGCGAACGCGGCGTCAACCTGCTGTCCGTCGCGATAGCGCCGAATATTCGGCAGCGCGGCGGCGATGTTGGCGGTCTGGCCTAATTGGGTGATGATGCGTTTGGTGTCGTTCGGCGCAAACGTGCCGAGATGGTGCAGCAACGCGCCGATATTATCCCCGCGCAACGCTTCGTAGTTGCCGAGTTCGGCCTGTTCCAACGCCTTTGGCGCGCGCCATGTGCCATACTCGTTCTCGCCCAAAAAACGCTTGCGGTCGGATTCGAACGACGAGACCGGCCAATTGGAGGTGAGATAGTTGATCGCCGTATCTTTTTTCATGAAGGCGTACTGTTGCAGAACCAGCGTGCCGTCCTGTTCCTTAAACGCCTTGCTCTGCATGGTTTGCGGCACCCAATCGGCATTGGTAAATTGTTTCAGCGCGTCGAAATGCGTGTATTCCACCACCGGAATCACGTCAATTTCGACCGGCGAGTCGGTCAGATTCGTCAGCGTGATGTCTCGGATCATGCGATCTTCGCCGACCGGCACGAACACGGTGATGTCGGCGCGGATGCCGTAAAATTCGGTGATATAACGCGAATAGCCTAACCCGACGCGACATTCGAAGCGATCATACGGGTCTAACGTGGGGACAAAATAGGGCGAAAACAGGCGAGAAACAGTTCCCTGTTTCATGCGAATATACAGGGTTTCCCCTTTGAAATCGGACGCCGGAAGCTGCGGAATATATTTGACGATTCGGTTTAATGCGGGGTCGCCTTTACAAATCAGCGAACCGCCGGTGTGATCCACAATCCCTCCAAAGGCGAGTCCTCCAACGTAATTAACCCATTTCACAGGGGTTTTAGGATTCGTAATCACATATTCTCGCGCCGCGTCATCAAAATAGCCATACGCCATGACAGAAACCTCCTCTCTTCTCAAGCACATTCAAGTTGTTGGTATGAATACGCACATTTTTCGGCCAATCGAACCAATAAGTCAAATCCGGTCAATAAGAAAATTCGGAGAAACGCAAAAACGCGATCTCCTCGCGTTCATTGCGCCTATTCTCTCGAATGTGACGGATATGGTATCTGATAAAAGATTGAAACGCAAGGAATAAGTCTGGATCGAGCAAAAAATTTACGGGAGGAACACAGGACAATTTATCGTTCACGTTTCGAATTTTTGGTGGCGTGCCAGGCCATGAAGAGTTCTACGCTTTCTTCTGTCAATTGCGTGCCGCGCACGTCATGAATAATTTGCAGCACTTTTTCTTCTGGCATAGATTCCTGGTACGGACGTTTGCTGCGTAACGCGGAGTAAATATCAGCGACAGAGACCAGGCCAGCCCAGAACGGCACTGACGTCAATCCATACGGATAGCCGCGTCCGTCGGGGCGTTCATGATGATACAGCACCATCGAAACCACATCCGCCAGGCTGGCAATCGGTTTCAGGATATTCGCGCCGATAATCGGATGCTGTTTGATCGCATCGAATTCCTGCGGCGTGAGTCCGCCGGGTTTGAACAGAATATCGTCGCGAATGCCGATTTTGCCAATATCGTGCAGTCGTCCGCCAATCGTCGCCATTTCGATTTCTTCATAACTCGCGTTCATCAGCGTCGCCATGCCGGAGACAATCTCGGCCACCGTCTCGGAATGACCGCGAGTGTAAGGGTCTCGCGCTTCAAGCGCGGAAATCAGGCTGGCAATGCTGCTGAGCATTAACGTGCGTTCGGATTCCAGCCGCTCTCGCTCTTTCACCAGGATTTGAAATTGATCGGACAGCAGACGTTCGACCAGAATGACCATCTGATCCATGTTGAACGGTTTGACAATATAGGAGACTGCGCCGCGCCGGATGATGCGTTTCATGTGGGCGCGGTCGCTGATCGTGCTCATCACGACAAACGGGATCGAGCCATAATCCGAGGACGCATGCAGCGCGTCGCACAACTCGAAACCATTCATGACCGGCATATCGAGATCGCTGAGGATCAAATCCGGTTTGCGATGCGTAATCAACTCGTAGGCAATGCGTCCGTTTTTCGCGGTCACGACTTGAAAACCGGCGCGTTCCAATCCTTCTTTGACCATGCGGCAGACCAAGCGCGAGTCATCTACCACCATAATCAGCCGTTCCCGATGAAAGCTGAATTTCGACAGCACCTCTTCGATGGTTTTCAACAACTCGGCAGGAGCTTCCCGTTTGGAGACATACGCCCAGGCGCCAGCCTGAAAGCCGAGATCGATATCTCCTTCGGAATCGAACGCGCTGACGATAATGACCGGGATGCCGCGCGTGACCGGATTTCCCTGAAGATGTTGACACAGGTCCAGTCCATCCATTCCTGGCATCTCCATGTCAGTGACAATCAAGTCAATATGCGCAGATTCCGCAATTGCCAGTCCTTCGTTGCCATTGCTCGCTTCTTCAATATCGGCTCGTAATGGATGAAGCAATTCGATGAGCCCTCGACGCGTCGAGGGGCTGTCATCAATCACCAGAATACGAAGGTTGCCCATGCTGCCATTCTCCTCTATCCGTTCCAATGTCTTATATAGACCACTACCGATAACTATATCGTTTCAATAATTTTTCAAGTCCGAACGTCCCGGTTCGGGCTGCGGTCGCCCTACAAACCATAGCGTACGATGTCATGCAAGCGCACCAACCCAAGGCACACTCCATCCTCATCCACAACAGGCAGCACGCTGATTTGCGACGGACGATTTTCCATCAATTGCAACGCATCATACGCTAATTTCTCTGGAGAAACCACAATGGGATGAGGCGTCATAATCATTTGAGCCGTCAGCGTTTCCAAATCCGACGGCCTGGTCTTTTGTATGCACCGGCGCAAATCGCCGTCAGTAATCAATCCGGCCAGATGTCCGGCGTCATCAATGACATTGACTGCGCCCATGCCGCCGCGCGTGATGGCACTGATGACATCAAGCCACGATGCCTGCGGCGTCAAGGTTGTCTGCCCGGCTTCCGCGTGCATAAGATCGCCGACGTTGACGGTCAAGCGCTTGCCAAGACGTCCCGCCGGATGGTTGCTGGCAAAATCTTCCGGTTTCACCTGTTTGAGTTCCATCAACGTCATGGCCAGCGCGTCCCCTAATGCCAGCGCGACGGTCGTGCTGGCGGTCGGCGCTAAGTTCAACGGGCAGATTTCGCGATCGATCGTGGCATTGATCACCACGTCAGATTGACGGGCTAATGTCGAATCAAGATTGCCGACAATCGCAATAATCGGAATGCCGCGCCGTTTCAGATGCGGCAGCAGATAGAGAATCTCATCGGTCTCTCCGCTGGCGCTTAACACGAATGCGACATCCCCTGCTCGCGCGACGCCGAGGTCTCCGTGCATGGCGTCGCCAGGATGCAGCATCACCGCAACCGTGCCGATGCTGCAAATCGTGGCGGCAATTTTTTGAGCGATAATCCCGGATTTCCCGACGCCAATCACCACAATTTTCTGCTGACATTCTGCCAACAACATCAGGGCGCGTTCGATCTGGTCTGGCTCTAACTGCGCCACCACTCGATCAATCGCATCTGCTTCTGCTTCCAAAAATTCGCCAACTCGCAATGTCAATGTTTTCGGGATCATAAAATCGCCCCATTTTTGAGAAAATAAGCGCTTCCAGGCTTCTCGCCGAGAATCTTGAGGCTGTTCTGCTTGCGTGAATTGTTTATCCGCGTGTTTCATTCTATGATTCTGGCACGTTTGGGTTGAGGGGGAAGACAACATTCTGAAAAAGCGCATGTAATTGTTCAGGCCAGAACGGTCGCCCCCGATCATTCATTGCCGTGACGAGTATCCGCGCCTGTGCGATCAGCGTGTCTCGTTCAGGAAGATACCGGTCATTTTCGCTGTCATTGACCGCGCCGGGGCGATATATCGTATGCAGAAATGCCAATCGAATTCGAGACACTCGTTCGAGCGTCGTGCTGACAACAAAGGTATCACCGCTGCGCAACGGCTGTTTATAATCCAATTCTGCGCGAATCACGACTAAATTGATCCCCTGTTTGGCAAGGGCAACCACATCCAGCCCAAGATATTTGGCGTATTCGTGACGGCAATGTTCGACGTAATGCAAATATGTTGCATTATTCACAATGCCTTGAAAATCGCACTCATAATCGCGGACATGAAACGTGAGCGGAAATTGAAATTGCTCCATATCCCTCTTTCTATCCAACATACTTTTTTCCAATAACAGAGCGAATGACGAGTTTTAATATTGTCACGCCGGCGTAGGATTGATCATTTTTAATATTTCTCTCAAATATCGGCGTTGGATTCTTTTCCAAATGATGTAATAACACGTTTAAGCCATGTTTTTTTTCTTCCAAACTCTCAACAATTATCATTTGGCCGCGAATGACTAACGATGAATAATCATGATCGCATTGAGTCTCTAAATATCCATGATCCTCGATGATTGTTCCACATACATTGGCATTTGCGCGAATATAATCAAGCTTATCGCCTTTATTCGCACAATGGAAATACAGACAATGATTCGTTGTATCGTATCCATAGCTCAATGTGACAAGATAAGGTATATGATCTTTTGCCATTGCGATTGTGACATATTTGCCCTTCGCGAATAATCGCTGTATTTCATGATCATCAATGATTTCATTTCTTTTCCGCTTGGGATGATACGATTCCATATATTCCTCAGAATCATTCAGTTGGTTGACTTCGTTCTAACGCCTCAATAGCTGGGAGCAATTCGCGAAAATGGGGTTCAGATACATGTAACAGTAGATGATCGATATACGATATGAATGATCGCCAAACTTATGATTGTTTCCACACAAGCAAAATCCGCACTGGACGAACACTGCCCTGTATCTCGTTCGTATCGCGACTGACACAATTATGAAAGACCCTTTCTGTGTCAAGCTACTTCAAATTGTCAAGAGAGAAAACGAGTTCCCGCCAAAATAAGCTTGACGATTCATATAATTTCCCTCATGCTTGCTCGCAAATAATTATAAAGACCTTTAGAAGTAAGAATTCAATCAACGAAAGGACGCGATGGCGACATTAGAGATTCAGCAGATTGCAGGCAATACGTATATGATCCCGGCTCCGGCCAATATCGGCATATACGAACGAGAGGGGCGGGTAACGCTGATTGACAGCGGCAACGACAAGGAAGCGGGACGGCAGATTTTCAAACTTCTCACTGCGCGGAATTGGACGTTGGAACTGATTATCAATACGCATTCGAACGGCGACCATATCGGCGGCAATGCGTTTTTGCAGCAGAAAACGACCTGCCGGATTGCGACCACGTCGCTGGAAGCGGCCTTTATTCAGCATCCCATCTTGGAACCGGCGTTTCTGTTCGGCGGATTTCCGATGAATGCGCTGCGCAATAAATTTCTCATGGCGGCCTCTTCGACCGTGACCGACATCATCCCCAATTCCGGCGCAATCCTCCAAACAGGACTGGAAGCCATTCCGATTCCCGGTCATTTTTTCGACATGATTGCCGTTCGAACGCCAGATGACGTGATCTTCATCGCAGACAGCGTGTTTCCTGACGTGATTCTGCAAAAATATCATATTTTCTTTCTCTATGATATTCATGCGCATTTCGCCACATTAGAGCGGCTTCAGACAGAACACGCCGCGTATTACGCCCCTGGACATGGCGATCTGCTCACAGAAATCACGCCCTTAATTCAACGGAATCTGCGGCAGGTTCAGGAGATTCTTGACAAGGTCTCTGCCTGCTGCGATGATGCCGTCTCATTCGACGACATATTAGCGCGTATCTGTCGAGAGTATGACATTGCCATGAATCCTAATCAGTACGTGCTTATCGGCAGTACGTTCCGATCATGCTTAGCGTATCTTGTTGATGCCGGAATGATTGAATTGGATTTTTCAACTCATGGCGTTCGCTGGTGTCGAACATAATATAAACGCGGGACAAAGACGCTAATTCACCAACCTTCAAGAGAAATCATACGATGCGATGGAGAGTGTCTTGTGTGTGTGTCATCATGCTTTTCGGGCAGATCGCGGCTGCGGCCATGCCGCTGAACGGAGCAATCGCTCCGGCTGGCGCTCGCGTTATCTTGACTGAAACAGAGCAGACCTATCCGATTGGCCCGGTGTTAGAAATTTTCGAAGACCAGACAGGCGAGCTAACCATTGATGACGTGGTCTCTCCCGTATCGGCAGTGGCAACGTTTTCTCGCAGTACGCAAATGATCCCCAATTTCGGCTTCTCGTCGTCGGCCTATTGGGTGCGTTTTACCGTGCAGAATCAGGCGGCGCATCTTACCGAATGGCTGATGGAAATCGGCAATCCGTTCATAGACCATATTCAGGTGTATGAATTTCGCGAAGGAACGCTTGTCTCGACAAAAGAGGTCGGCGATACCGTGCCGTTTCGACAGCGCGACATTCCGCATCGGAATTTTGTCTTTCGACTCGAGTTCGCAGCGCACCAAGAGGCCACGTATTACCTCCGTTTTCAGAACAAAGGCCGCATGGCTATCGCCATCACGCTCTGGCGGCCATTCGCGTTTACGATGCGCGAATATCATCAGCAATTCGGTTCCGGCCTCTTTTATGGCATGCTCCTGATGATGTTAGGGTATAACCTGCTGCTCTTTTTGATGATGAAAGAACCGATTTACGGAAAATACGTGCTGCTGCTTACGGCGTTGATAATTATGTTGTCGAGCAACGAAGGGTTCGCGTATCAATATCTCTGGCCGACGTTGCCCTGGTGGAACGACGTGTCGCTCAACGCCTTTGTCGGTATTACGTCCATTCTGTCGCTCTGGTTCAGCGACCAATTTTTACGGCTGCCGGAATACGCCCGCCTGCCGCATCTCGCAACGGTCGCGTTGCGTTGGATATGGGGATTCCTCACGGCGCTGTTCGTCCTGACCCGCCATTCTGCGCTGCCTCAGGTGATCGTCGGTTTAGCGCTCCCCGGCCCGCTGCTCTTGATTGCCTTCGCCGTTGTCTGCTTGCGCAAAGGCTACAAACCGGCAATCCTGTATCTGTTGTCGTGGGGCGTCTTTTTTGCGGGCGCGTTCGTCGAAGTCCTCGGCATGTATAACCTGATTCCGATGGAGTGGGTCGGTGGACGCGGCCTTCGTATCGGATCAGCGTTCGCCTTAGCCTTTGTGTCGTTAGCGCTTTCGAATCAAGTCAATCTGCTCAAATCGGAAAAAGCGGGCGCAAATGCGCAGGCGTTACGCGCCGCAAAGGAAAACGAACGCCTCGTTCGGGAACAAAACCTGCTTCTTGAACGCAGCGTGGCGGAACGCACGACGGAACTGCGCACCTCGAACACCCAATTACAGCAAGAAATTGCGGAACGCAAACGCGTGGAATTGACGCTGCGCAAGTTAGAAAAGGCGATGGAAACGACAGAAGTCGGGATCACCATCACCGATCCCGATGGACTTATCGTCTATATCAATCCGGCAGACGCCCGGCAGCACGGCTATACCGTCGAAGACGCGCTTGGGTTTCCGGCGTCGATTTTTGCTCCGGAGCAGCAAGAACCAGCAGCGGAGACGCCGTTGAATCAGCCGGAAGCTCATACTCCTTACTGGAAACGAGAACGCATCAATGTGCACAAGGATGGTTCGACGTTTCCGGTCGAACTGATTTCCACGCCGCTGCACGATGAGCATGGCGGCTATCTTGGCCGCGTCACCGTCTGCGAAGACATCTCGGAGCAGAAGCAGGCGGAACTCGCGCTCCTGGCTGCGCACAACGAATTGCAGCAAAAAAACCGCGAACTGCAAGAAGTCAATGCCAGCAAAGATAAATTCTTCTCGATTATTTCGCACGATCTCCGCAGCCCGCTCAGCGTGATTCTCGGCATGACGGAATTATTGCGAGAAAATTTCGAACACTATACGCCGGAACGCGCGAAAGAATTCCTCACTCGCATGTACGCCGCCGCCGAACGCTTGCACATGCTGCTGGAGAATCTGCTGACCTGGTCGCGCATTCAACGCGGCGTCATGGAATATCGCCCTGAAGATATTGATCTGCGCGACATCGGCGAGGAAAACCGAGACCTGTTTCTCGCGAAATCAGAGCAAAAGAACATCATCCTCGCGAATACGATTCCACCCCGGACAATCGCTTTTGCCGATTATGGCATGGTGAGTACGGTGATTCGCAATTTGGCGTCCAATGCGTTGAAGTTCACGACGGAGGGGGATCGGATCGACATCTCCGCTTCTCGCAGCGACACGCAGGTTGAGGTCAGCGTGCGCGACACAGGAACAGGCATGTCGGCAGAAGACCTTGCCAAGCTCTTTCGCATAGATGTCCAGCATAGCAATGTCGGAACGGCAGGCGAACGTGGCACCGGCCTCGGCTTGATTTTGTGTCGGGAATTGGTGGAACGCAACGGCGGCACGATCTGGGCGGAAAGTCAGCTTGGCGAGGGGACGACCTTTCGCTTTACGCTTCCGGCTCGGAAAAAATGATCGAATGCAGAGACAATGACGACAACACAATCGTGACAAAAATCCTTGTCGCGCTTAAACAGATAGGCCAGGTTCATATCTAAATACATATTGGCACGTTTTTATTGACAACAAAACATCCGGAATTTAAGCATCTCGGCCAACCCACTTTTCAGGAGAACGCGTATGCAGCGCTACGATGACATGCCACTCTCAACGCTTTTATTGGTCACGGAGAATCCGATGGGATTAGGGCCGTTTGCCGATTATCTCCGTTTCCGCGGACTCTCTGCGCTGATTCTGAATAACGGGCAGGACGCCATGAAATACGCCAGAGAAGAGGACGTTGACCTGATTCTGTTAGACGTCTTTCTGCCCGGCCTGAACGGATTCGAAATCTGCCGCCGATTGAAAGAGGCGTCCGCGACCAGCCATATTCCGGTCATGTTTATGAGCACATTGGCTGAAACGGTTGATAAAGTCAAAGGATTCGAGGTCGGCGGCGTGGACTACATCACCCGGCCATTTCAATATGAAGAAGCCTTTGCGCGCATCTCGACCCATCTGCGAATCAGGAATTTACAAAAGCGCCTTCAGGAACAGAATGAGCGGCTGCAACAAGAAATTACCGAACGCGAACGCATGGAAAATGCCTTGCGCGAAAGCGAGGAACGGTTCAAAATGTTGGCAGAAGCGACATTCGAAGGCGTCATCGTGCATGACAGGGGATTGATTCTCGAAGTCAACCACGTCATGGAAACGTTATTCGGATATCACCGCGACGAACTGATTGGCAATAATGCCCTGGATTTGATGATGGCAGAGTTCGAACACGGCATTTTGAGCAATATCCACACGAAATTCGAAAACCTCACCGAAGGCGAAGGCGTTCGGAAAGATGGCAGCACGTTTCCGGTCGAGATTCAAACGAAAGAAATGCCGTATCAGGGACGACAGGTTCGCGTGGCGGCGATTCGCGACGTGACCTGGCGCAAACAGGCGGAAAAAGCGGTGTTCGAATCGCAGAAATACGCCAGCAGCGTCATCGAATGCTCGCTGGATATGATTATCACCGTCAACAAAGAGCGGCGGATTGTCGAGTTCAATAAGGCTGCCGCCGATGTCTTCGGCTATGATGCCGCCGAAGTGGTCGGCCACACCATCGAAATGCTGTATGCGTCGGCAGAGGAATCCAATCAGATTCAACACCTGATGCAACAAGACGGGCAAGTGATTCGCGAAGTGATGAACCGGCGCAAAAACGGCGACCTTTTCCCCTGCCTGCTCTCGGCCTCGAAGCTATATGGCACGGACGGAGATGTCGTCGGCGTGATGGGCATCTCGCGCGACATTACCGACGTGAAAAAGGCGCAAGCCGAACTCCTTGCCGCGCACAATGAATTGAAAGAGAAAAACGCGCAACTGCGCGAACTGAATGCCAGCAAAGATCGCTTCTTTTCGATTATTTCCCACGATTTGAAAAATCCGTTCAGCGTACTCTTAGGATTTGCCGAACTCCTGGTGCTGAACATCGATCGGTACGACAAAGACCGAATCAGAAATCTCGCCCAGCGGCTCTTCGGTGCCGCAGAGCGCCTATACGCCCTGTTGGAAAACCTTCTCACCTGGTCGAAAATTCAGCGCGGCCTGATGGATTGCGTGCCGAAGCCGCTTCAACTACATGAGATTGCCGTAGAAAATGTCGATCTCCTCTTGCCGCAAGCGGAAAAGAAGCTGATTTCTCTTCGCAACGAGATTTCAGAACGCGCCATTGCGTATGCGGATGAAAGCATGGTCAATACGATTTTCCGCAACCTGATTTCGAACGCGATCAAATTTACCTCCGCTGGCGGCAGCGTGACGATTTCAAGTTTCTCTCAACGCGACGGATTGGTTGAAGTGGTCGTCTCGGATACCGGCGTGGGCATTCCGGTGGAAATGATGCCTCGCCTGCTGCAACTTGACACGCAATATACCCACATCGGCACGGCAGGCGAAGAAGGCACGGGCTTAGGTCTGATTCTTTGCCGCGAATTAGTGGAACAAAACGGCGGCACGATCTGGGTCGAAAGCAAACCAGGCAAAGGCGCCACCTTTCATTTCACCCTGCGCAGCAGCGCCGCATAACCTGATGAGCGGCATGATGCGGCGGTATGGCGTTTGAAATCGCCACATTAGAAGTGCTTGAACGCTGCCTATTTCCAACGTGTTAAGACTCACGCGCTGGCTGGTCAGCGACCCGAAAGGCGCGGCGAAGATTGTCGACATCAACGCCCAAACCCTCGTCTCCCGTATGAAAAAGCTCGGCATCGAGCGGCCTGTGTGAAACGTTCATTTTCAGGAGTGCCAAAGCTTGCTTTGGCAGTTAAAACAAGCGTTGACACTCCTAAAAATGAACGCTCCAATTTACGGCATAAGGTAACGCCGATAAAAAGGAGATGGCGACACGCCAATTACAGGAGAAAGGATTTCACCCTTACAGCAGTAAGTATCTGAATAAAATTCATTGACAGAACTCTTCAAGATCGGTAAATGCAGTGAGCAATTGAGCGAGGGGTTCCACCATGAATGATAACGACGTGATTGATGAATATGAAGTTGATGTGAATTTTATTGACAGAACATGTCAATGGCATCTTGAATTATTTTGTCTTGTGCGCAAAGTCGCAGGCGTAATCTCTGAAAAACATCTTTGGGACTGATGAAATTCGCAATAAAAAAGGAGTTACTCATGACGCAACGCCAAATATTCGAAACGCATATTCCAGCAGAGCAATTACTACCGCTGTTGAAACTCCCTGAAAATTTTGCGGGAAAAATGCTTGAAGTGCGTATTCGCCCAATACAAAAAAGAATCTTTCGCTCACTGACTCTCATTCACATAGATACGAAAACCTTCCGATTCAGCAGAGAAGACGCAAATGAGCGATAGAATTTTTATTGATACCAACGTATTGATTTATTTGTATTCTCAGGAAAAAGAGAAACAGCAGATCGTCCTCTCTATTTTTGAGAGCGAACACACATTTTGCATCAGCACCCATGTCATGATGGAATTCTGCAATGTGCTGATTAAAAAGCTCAAATACCCGAGAAATGCCGTGGACATTGCTCTTGAGGATTTCAAGGAAAACTTCGAAATCCTCGTGGTAGATTTTCAGATGATTAAACATGCGTTGCGTATTCAGGAGCAATATCAATATTCATTTTTCGATAGCCTTGTGTTAGCCACAGCGATTGTTTCCAATTGTACTCGCGTGTATTCGGAAGATATGCAGCATGATCAACTGATTGATGGGATGTTGCGGATTTGGAATCCTTTTGTCGTATTTCGCTCTTGAACGATCATCAGCTATCCTGTAAATAGAATCCGGGCTGAGATGGCAAGAAGAGGTTGAGTCATCCGTTCTCAACGGAACTTGAGCGCAACCATATTCTTCGCGCCTTGAAACTGACGCGCTGGCGGGGCGGCGACCCGAAAGACGCGGCGAAGATTCTCGCCACGCTGAGCGGCACGGGCGTCGTGTTTCTGCAAAGCCTGCCGTTCTCGCGGCTTGCTGACCAGATTCTCCGCCATGCACCTTCGGCTGGCGGCAGAAGCAAGGAACAGAGTTCGCTCGGCGGGGCGCTTGGCGGCGCATTGCTCGGCGGCTTGTTGGATGGTAGGGATTGATTCATAACAACAACGAGTAACCCCCCCAGGTATTTCGACATACCTGGGTTCTTCTTGCCATCTTAATGCCAATTGCGGCAAAAAAGATCATAGGCGAATCCTTGTAGGGGTGTTCAATTGAACGCCCCTACGAATCATGTGACTGATTCCAGTGACAACGACGGCGTGGCAAAATTGATCGAACACTACCTGCTGCTAAACTGAAGTCTTCATCCGACTTGAGGGGGGTGAGTTTGAATGAAAAATATGCGTACAACCGCATGGTTTGCCATGTTTTGCCTTTGGAGCGGATTATTGCTGAGTGGATGCGACCAGCTTTTTGACCAGCTTTTTTGCCCTGAAATAGAGATACTGACGGATACCGTGCCAGATGGAATCGTTGGCAAGGCGTATCATGCAAAGATCAGGGCGGACGTTAAACATTCGGACAACATTGATGACATGGTGACGTACGATTTTTCGATATCGTCATTACCGCCTGGATTAACCTGGAAGCAGGATGATAACCGTGTGAAGATTTCTGGAACGCCTCTTCAGGCCGGTTCGTTTGGATTTGTCGTGAATGTGGATTCGCCGCAACTCTGGGATTACAAAATCAACAAGAACTCATGCGCAGAACCATTTGGTGCAAAATTTTTTAAAATCCTTATCAATTAAAGGCATCACGCAGGCGGAAAAACTGCCAGTTTTCGCCAGTCGTCATGCCGCCCATACGTTGAAAACAAAAAAACGTGTCAGGCACTTCCAAAGTGCCTGACACGTTCAGGTTATTGCCGCGCTGCCAAATACGTCTGCACACCTTTGGCAGCGGCGCGGCCTTCATGAATCGCCCAGACCACCAACGATTGCCCACGACGCATATCGCCTGCCGCAAACACGCCCGACACCGAGGTCATGCGGTTGTCGTCGGTTTTGACATTACCGCGTTCGTCCAGCGTGACGCCGAATTCCGTCAGCATCCCTTCTTTCACCGGTGACACGAATCCCATTGCTAAAATGACTAAATCCGCATCTTCGACAAATTCGCTGCCGGGAATCTCTTTCATATCGCGCCGACCGGTCGCCGGATCAGGCTCGCTGAATTCCAGCCGGACGCCGTGCAGTTTTTTCACCACGCCATCTTCACCAATCAACTGTTTGGTCATGATGCTGTAATCCCGGATGACGCTGCCTTCTTCATGTGAGCTTGAAGAACGCAGAATTCGCGCCCATTGCGGCCAGGGATTATCAGCAGGCCGTTCTTTCGGCGGTTCGGGCAGCAATTCGAATTGTTTCACCGACGCCGCGCCTTGCCGGGTCGCCGTGCCGACGCAGTCCGCGCCAGTATCGCCGCCGCCGAGCACAATCACGCGTTTGCCAGCCGCCGAGATGCGCTGTTCCGTCGGAATCGCAATGCCGCGATTCACGCGATTCTGCTGCGTCAGGTAATCCATCGCAAAATGCACGCCTTTCAGGTCGCGGCCTTCGACCGTCAAATCGCGCGGTTTCTCCGCGCCGCCGCATAACACGAGCGCGTCGAATTCCTGTCGCAATTGATTGACGCTGATGTCGCGTCCCACATACGCGCCGGTTTTGAACACAACGCCTTCTTCTTCCATAATCGCTAAACGTCGGTTGATAAACTTGGCTTGCAATTTAAATTCCGGGATACCGAGCGCCATGATGCCGCCGATAAATTCATTTTTTTCATACACGACGACGGAGTGCCCCATTTTGTTTAACTCGTCAGCGCAGGCCAATCCGGCAGGACCAGAGCCGATCACCGCCACTTTTTTTCCAGTGCGGAATTCCGGCGGTTCGGGCTTCATCCAACCTTCGCGATAGGCTTGTTCGATGATCGAAAACTCGATATTCTTAATCGTCACCGCCGGTTCATGAATCGCTAACACGCATGAATTTTCACAGGGCGCGGGACAGACTCTCCCGGTAAATTCCGGGAAATTGTTGGTCTTCATCAGCATCTCGAACGCTTCGCGCCAGCAGCCGCGATAGACTAAATCGTCAAAATTCGGAATTAAGTTGCTCACCGGACATGCCCAGTGACAGAATGGTACGCCGCAATCCATACAGCGCGCCCCCTGATTTTTCATCTCTTCTTGCGACGGAAATTCGATAAACTCGTCCCAATGTCGCACCCGGATGCTGACAGGCTCTTTTTGATAATCCTGCCGGTTGAAATCCAGAAAACCGAGGACTTTTCCCATAATTTTATATAAATACATCGCAGAAATGGCGGAGATTCAACTCCGCCCTACCATCAATCTGCGATACTATTTTTCCTCCATCTATTTGCCTTCGATAACGCGGCGATATTCTTTAGGATAGACTTTCACGAATTGCGGCAGTACGCTGTCCCAATTTTCCAGGACATATTCGGCCACCGAACTTTTCGTGTAGCCGTAATGGCGGCGAATCAGTTTCTTCAATTCGTGCCGATCTTCTTCGCGCAGCACCGGGAACAGGTCAACCATCTCCATATTGCACCGGCTGGCAAACGCGCGGTCGCGATCCCAGACAAACGCGAAGCCGCCGCTCATGCCCGCCGCGAAGTTGCGTCCGGTCGGGCCGAGAATGACAACGCAGCCGCCGGTCATGTATTCGCAGCCATGATCGCCGACGCCTTCCACGACCGCTTTCGCGCCGCTGTTCCTCACGGCAAAACGTTCGCCGACAATGCCGCGCAGATACATTTCGCCGTTAATCGCGCCATAAAGAATAACGTTTCCGGCAATGGTATTCTCTTCTGGCTTGAAACTCGCCCGGCGCGACGGCATAATCATGATTTTACCGCCCGACAGCCCTTTGCCGACGTAATCGTTGGCGTCGCCTTCCAGCGCGAGCGTGACGCCCCGCGCCAGGAAAGCCCCGAAACTTTGCCCCGCCGATCCGGTAAAACGGATATTGATCGTGTCTTCCGGCAGGCCGATGTCGCCGTATTTTCTGGTAATTTCCGAACTCAGCATCGTGCCGACTGTTCGGTTCGTGTTATTGATCGGCAGTTCGATATAGACCGGTTTTTCGTTATCAATCGCTTCCTGGGAATGCTCGATCAGGACGCGATCCAGAATCGTTTCCAAATGATGCTGCTGCCGCTCGACATGGTGAATCGCCACGTCCGCAGGCACGTCCGGTTTATGCAGCAGCGGCGTCAAATCCACGCCTTTCGCTTTCCAGTGGGTAATCGCGTCGTTGGCTTCCAGCATGTCCACGCGCCCGATCATTTCATCAAAAGTGCGGAAACCGAGTTCCGCCATGATTTCGCGGCATTCTTCCGCCACATACGTAAAGAAATTCACCACATATTCCGGTTTGCCGCAGAAGTTTCGCCGCAGTTCCGGTTTTTGGGTCGCAATCCCGACGAGACAGGCGTCAAGATGGCATTTACGCAGCATGATACATCCTAATGTCACGAGCGCAATCGAAGAGAAGCCGAATTCGTCCGCGCCGAGCATGGCGGCAATCGCCACGTCGCGCCCGGTTTTCAACTGCCCGTCAGTCTGGACGCGAATCCGCCCGCGCAGGTGGTTCATCACTAAGACTTGCTGCGTTTCCGCGATGCCGAGTTCCATTGGCAGCCCGGCGTATTTGATGGACGACACCGGCGACGCGCCCGTGCCGCCTTCGCAGCCGCTGATCAAGACGCAATCCGCTTTCCCTTTCGCGACGCCCGCCGCGATGATGCCGACGCCGATTTCGGACACGAGCTTGACGCTGATGTTGGCGTGATGGTTCGCGTTTTTCAGATCGTAAATCAACTGCGCCAAATCTTCGATAGAATAAATATCATGGTGCGGCGGCGGCGAAATCAACACCACGCCCGGCACGGTGCGGCGGGTTTTCGCGATTTCCCGCGACACTTTGCGCCCCGGCAACTGCCCGCCTTCTCCTGGTTTTGCGCCCTGCGCCATTTTAATCTGAATTTGATCCGCATTGACGAGATATTCCAGGTTCACGCCGAATCGCCCAGGCGCGACCTGTTTGATGCGGCTGCGTTTCAAGTCACCATTCGGCAGCGGAATATAACGCGCCGGGTCTTCGCCGCCTTCGCCGGTGTTCGAAAAACCGCCGAGCCGGTTCATGGCAATCGCGAGCGTTTCATGCGCCTCGCGGGAAATCGAGCCGAACGACATCGCGCCAGTCGCAAAGCGTTTGACGATAGCGCTTGCCGGTTCGACTTCTTCCAATGGAATCGGATTCCCTTTTTTGAATCGCAGCAGCCCGCGCAGATTCGAAAAATTGCGATTGTGATCGTTAATCATCGCCGCGTATTTTTTATACAATTTGTAATCGCCGCTCCGCGTCGCTTGTTGCAGCGTCGCGATAATTTCCGGGTTGATCTGGTGAAATTCGCCATCCACGCGCCACTGATAATTTCCGCCATTGTCCAGCACGTTGCGTTCCCGGATCGGGCGATATTTGTATGCCGCGCGATGCCGTTCCAACGTTTCCCGCTGAATCTCTTTGATGCCGATGCCGCCGATGCGCGATGGCGTCGCGGTGAAATATTTATTGACGCAGGTCGCATTCAGGCCGACCGCCTCGAAAATCTGTGCCCCGCAATAGGAGTGAATCGTCGAGATGCCCATTTTCGAGATAATTTTGAACAGCCCTTTGCGCATCGCTTTCAAGAAATGATACTGCGCGGTTTTTGGGTCTATTTCCGAAGGGAAATGACCGCGCTGCAACTCGTGATCAAGCGTTTCGAGCGCCAAATACGGATTCACCGCGCGGACGCCGTAACCGATCAACAAGGCGAAATGGTGCATGTCACGGGCTTCGCCGGTTTCAGCAAGCAGACTGACGCGGTTGCGCGTTCCTTTGCGAATCAAATGATGATGCGTTCCGGCGCAGGCCAGCAGAATCGGAATTGGAATATGCGTTTTATCCACGCCGCGATCCGAGAGAATCAGCAAGGTGTAGCCCTCGTCAATCGCCCGGTCGGCCTTGCGGAACAGTTCTTCCATCGCGTTTTCAAGATCATGCTCGCTGCCGGTATCCTGGAACAAAATCGGGATCGTCGTCGCCCGCAGATGATAATGCTGCAACTCGCGAATTTTCGCCATAGACGCATTCGTCAGAATCGGGCGCGGCAGGCGCAACACGCGGCAGTGCTGCGGGCCTTCCTCCAGAATGTTCTGCTCGATGCCGAGTTTGCTCTCTTCCGCCATGATGACCTCCTCGCGAATCGGATCAATCGGCGGGTTCGTCACCTGCGCGAACAACTGACGGAAATAGGAAAAAAGCGGCTGAGGCTTATCCGACAGCACGGAAAGCGGCGTGTCCGACCCCATCGAACCGGTCGCTTCCAACGCTTCGACCGCTTTCGGATAGAGCAGCACGCGCACGTCTTCGGAGGTATAGCCGAACGCCCGCTGCCGTTCGACAATCGTCTCAAGGTCGCTTTTATAGACGTTTTTCGGATCAGGCAGTTCGTCAACGTCCACCATATTTTCTCGCAGCCATTGACCGTAGGGTTTGCGGTGGGCGTATTTCATTTTTAATTCTTTATCGTCAATGATCTTGCCCGCGTCGGTGTCAATCAGCAGCATTTTGCCGGGCTGCAAGCGGCCTTTGAACGTGATTTCTTCTTCTGGAATCGGCAACACGCCGGTTTCAGACCCCATCACGACGGTTTCGTTGTTGACGATGCAATACCGCGCCGGACGCAAGCCGTTCCGATCCAGCACCGTGCCGATATAGCGGCCATCGCTGAAGGCAATCAGCGCCGGGCCGTCCCAGGGTTCCATAAAGCAGGAGTGGTAATTGTAAAAATCGCGTTTGGCCTGCTCCATGTTCTCGTTGCCTTCCCATGCTTCCGGTGCCATCATCATGACCGCGTGCGGCAGATCGCGGCCAGTTAGCGCGAGAAATTCCAGCACGTTGTCAAAGGTCGCGGAATCGCTGCCGTTCGGGGTGACGACCGGGAAAACTTTCTGCAACTCGCTGCCGAAGAGCTCGCTTTTGCAGATACTTTCACGGGCGGCCATGCGGTTGATGTTGCCGCGCAGCGTGTTGATTTCGCCGTTATGGCAGAGGATGCGGTACGGATGCGCCAGGCGCCATGACGGGAACGTGTTGGTGCTGTAGCGCGAATGCACGAGCGCAATCGCCGACCGGAACGTCGGATCAGAGAGATCGGCGTAAAAATCTTTTAACTGTTCGGATTTGAGTTGCCCCTTATACACAATGGTTCGGGAGGATAAGCTGCAAATAAAAAATAAATCCTTCTGAGAAATTTCTGAATTCAGGGCTTTCTTTTCGATTTTTTTACGAATAATGTAGAGTTTGCGTTCGAAGGCGTCTTGATCCGCCACATTTGCGCCGCGTCCGATAAAAATCTGTTTGAACGCCGGAGCAGCAGCGCGGGCAGTGCGTCCCGCTTTCTTCAAATCAACTGGCACGTCGCGCCAGCCGAAAAAAACCTGCCCCTCTTCCTGCACAATCGCTTCGATCCATTCTTCGCAGAGAATCCGTTCGTTCTCGTTCGTGGGCAGAAAGACGTTCCCCACGCCATAGCGCCCGACGGTCGGCAGATCGAATTTGTGCTGTAATTCTTTTCGAAAAAATTCATCCGGGATTTGGAGTAAAATACCAGCGCCATCGCCGGTATCCGGGTCTGAGCCGGTTGCGCCCCGGTGGGCTAAATTCATTAAGATTTGAATTCCACTTCTGACAATATCGTGGGATTTGCGACCTTTGATATTTACAATAAACCCGACGCCGCAGTTATCGTGCTCAAGCGACGGCTCGTACAATCCCTGTTCTCGCTGATTGGGAACGTTGTCCATCATGACATCTCACCTCGTGCTGCCCCGCTCTCTGCGAAAGATGCGTCTGCGTACGCCACGCAGAGCGCCTCTCTCGTCATGAGCAGGCGTTATTACCTCTGCTGTCACAACATGCGCGCCTGAAGAAAAAATACAAAAGCTGTGCCATCGCTTGAATTTGCCGTAAATCCAGGCAATGCTATCCGAATGCCATGAAAAAGAGAGGAGGTTTGTCAACATTTTTGTGGAAAGGTTTATGCTGAAACGACAAATTTGTGGGGAACTCCGACTGTATTGAGTTGCAAGGCGATGGATATGAGAAAATGGCGATAACTCTGCAATTCGATAGGACTTTTGCTCAAAAACTGGATGACCGACAATGTTTTTCAACACGTGCGAATGCCGTAAAAAATATAAGCGATCCTTACGTGTCAGACACTTTGAAAGTGTCTGACACGTGGACGTTTTATTCATACCGCAGCGCGACAATCGGATCGAGGGCGGCGGCTTTCCGCGCCGGATAATAGCCGAAAAACATGCCGATGCCGCCGGAAAATGCAAATGCAACGCCGATAATGAACGGGTCAATCACAATCGGCATACCGAGCGCTTTGCCGATGCCATAACCAGAACCGATTCCGGCAGCAATGCCGAGCATTCCGCCCAATAAACTTAACATCATCGCTTCGATCAAAAACTGCGTCAGCACATCGCCGCCGCGCGCGCCAATCGCAAGCCGAATGCCGATTTCCCGCGTCCGCTCCGTGACCGACACCAGCATGATATTCATAATCCCGATCCCGCCGACAACAAGCGAAACCCCGGCAATTGCGCTCAGCAGAACCGTCAACATGCCGGTGACAGACGTGGCGGTTTCGGCAATATCGGTCTGCGAGCGAATGGTGAAATCATCCGCGTCTCCGGCCTCAAGGTCATGTTCCTCTCGCAAAATGGTCGAGATTTCTTCCTTTGCCGTATCCATCTGATCTTCGGACACCACGCTGATAACCAATCCCATTGGCCGCCGGTTGCCGCCGAGGCGATAGTAGGCAGTCGTGGCTGGCACAAGCATCATATCATCCTGATCCGTGCCATTCGCGCTCTGCCCTTTTTCCGATAAGACGCCAATCACCTCGAACGGCACGTTTCGCAGGCGGATTTTCTGTCCAAGCGGGTTCTGATTCGGGAACAAATTTTCTACGACCGTCTGTCCGATCACGACTTTTTTGGCTCTGGCTTTCATGTCGCGCTCAGTGAAAAACGCGCCTTGCGCTAACGGCCAGTTGCGAATATCAAGAAACGAGGGCGAGACGCCCTGATAGGACGTTGACCAGTTGTTCGATCCCGCCACGACCTGCCCGTTGCCGCGAATTTCCGGCGAAATATACTTCACGAGCGCGGATTTTTCCTGAATCACTTCAACATCGTCGAGCGTAATGGAATTTCGCGATCCTGCGCCTAAATTCACCGCGCCAGAGCGATTAAAACTCGGCATCACCATGAGCAGATTCGTGCCGAGCGACGCGATCTGATCTTGAATCTGGCGCTGCGCTCCGTTGCCGATAGACACCAGCGCAATCACCGCGCCAACGCCGATGATAATTCCTAACATCGTTAAAAAGCTGCGCATGCGATTGCGCATGATACTCTGAAACGCCACACGAATCAAATTTTTCCATTTCATACCATTTTACCTAACATTAGCGATTTGCCGATCTTTGACCGGTTCATCGCGGCGAAGTTCGCCGTCGCGCAATTCGATAATCCGTTTGGTGTATTGCGCGATGTCCGGTTCATGTGTGACTAAAAGAATCGTAATCCCCTGTTCGTTCAATTCCTGGAACAAGGCCATGACGTCCGCTGACGTGTGCGTATCGAGGTTGCCGGTCGGTTCGTCCGCTAAAATCAAGGCGGGATCATTCACTAACGCCCGCGCAATCGCGACGCGCTGCTGCTGCCCGCCGGAAAGCTGACTCGGCACATGATCGAGACGTTCGCCAAGCCCGACGCGCTGTAAGGATTCGACCGCTTTTTTCTGCGCGTCTTTAGCATGATGGCGACGGTCATACAACAGCGGCAGTTCGACATTTTCGACGGCGGTCGTACGGGAGAGCAAGTTGAATCCCTGAAACACGAAGCCGATTTTTTGATTGCGAATATCCGCTAATTGCTTTTTGCTCAAGGAATTGACATGGACGCCGTCCAAATAATAATCCCCTTTAGACGAATAATCGAGACAGCCTAAAATATTCATGAAGGTGGATTTTCCAGAGCCGGACGCGCCCATAATCGCGACGAATTCTCCCGGCTCGATGGTCAGCGAGACGCCCTGCAAGGCGTGAACTTCGACATCGCCCATGCGATAGGTTTTTCGTAATTCGTTGACTTGTATCGTGTTCATAACGTGATCCTCATTTTATATTCAACCCTGCCAGGGTTTCAAACCCTGGCAGGGTTTTCGTCATGATTTCATCAGAACGGCGGCGGACCGCTGGGAGGGCCGCCGGCATTTGCGCCGCGTTTGCCGTTCATCAGGGATGAAAGCGCGTTTGTGCCGCTATTCGTCGAGTTCTTTCCTGTGGTGGTCGTCCCGGTAATGACTCGCAGCCCTTCGCGCAGTTCACGGCTTTCTACGACTTCTGTGATTGTTCCGTCCGTCATGCCTGATTTGAAACGCGCCACGCCGACTTTGCCTGCGTCATCAAGATAGAAAACCCGACTGAAATCCGATAACGTTTTGTCAGACGGCATTCCATCAGGCGGCGCAGGCGGCCTGTTTTCCTGATTCTGCGAACCTGCCGCTTCCCGCTGCTGACGCAGCGCCGTCAACATCTCCTGCGATGGCTGAAAATTCAGCGCGGTATTCGGGATCACCAGCACATCTTGCCGTTCTTCGATGACAAAATCTACGGTGGCGGTCATGCCGGGCAATAACAATCCTTTTTCATTCAGGGCATCCACCACGACCGTATAAGTCACGACATTTTCAACGGTTTTTGGCTGCAACCGAATCTGCCTGACCGTACCGGTAAAGACTTCCTCATCATGCGCTTGCACACTAAAACGCACAGCCATTCCTTCTTTGATATTTCCAATATCGCTTTCATCCACCGCCGCCTCGATTTGCATCCGCGACAAATCTTCCGCAATGATAAACAACGTGGGGGCGCTCATGCTGGCGGCAATGGTCTGCCCGGCATCAATCGAGCGTTCGATGACTCGCCCGGAAATCGGCGAACGAATTTCCGCGTATTTCAAGTTCGTTTTGGCGCGTTTCACGGCGACTTCAGCCGATTTCACGGCGGCGGCATTCGTCGCGACATCTGTCTTATTCGCCAAAAACGTGACTTCAGAAATATAGCCTTCCTTGAACAATTTTTCATTGCGTTGAAATTCGGTTTGCGCTTGCTCAAATTGCGCCTGCGCTCGCGCAAGATTCGCATCCGCTTCATTCACCGACGCCGTCAGCAGCGAGGTGTCCACAATTGCGAGCACCTGCCCTTTTTTGACCACATCATTATAATCAGCCAGCACCTTTTCGACCGTGCCAGAGACTTGCGATCCGACTTCCACCGTGCCGACCGCGCTCAACGCGCCGGTGCTCGACACCGTATTTTCAATATCGCCGAGTTCTAATACAGAAAATTGAAACTCGGTCTCTTGTTTCGAACTGCCGAGGCGTTGAAACGCCAACACTCCCCCTGCCGCTAACAGCAGGGTGATGATGATACTCAATATGCCTTTTTTCATCATGCCTTCACTCCTTCGTTCTCAAACATGAAACGTAATATTTATGTACCGCGAACGCTAAACCGTTACGTTGTTTCTTAAAAAGTTCTTTCACATTGAAGACGAAACGAATTGTGAAAAAGTTTCAGGAAACGATTTTTCGAGGTATTTACTTCTACGTTGTTAGATTCGAACACGTCGCGTTTTGCCCTGAAAGCAATTGTGTTCTTTGTCAAGAGGAAGAAGCAGATTGTTTGTTAAAATCGGCCTTCCATGGCGTCTTGTGAGCCAGCATGGCATTCAAAATAGTCAACAATTTGCGCATACACGCGGTGATCGCGACGTTGGCGGCCTTGCCTGCGGTGCGAAGGCGTTGATAATACGTCTGAATGACGGGATTCCACCGGATCGCCGACAAGGTGCTCATATACAGGAGGGATCGCACCTCAGGCCGCCCGCCCCAGACCGCGCGGCGTCCGCGATAGCGGCCGCGATCACGGGCAAACGGGGCGACGCCCACGAGCGCGGCGATGCGGCGGCGATCCAGCGTGCCCAATTCGGGAAGCCGACTGATCAACATGGCCGTTGTCGTCGCCCCAACCCCAGGCACGCTCTGAAGGACATCCGCAGTGGCCTGCCAGACCGGGCTGGACTCAATGGCGGCCTGAATCTCGGTATCCAGGCGAACAAGTTGGTCCGTCAGCCAGGTGACATGCGCCGTGAGCGACGCCTGAATCCGGCGAGGGGCGGTCGCGAGGCGTTGCGTCTCCATCGTGCGCAGTTCCACGAGTTGACGCCGACGCAGCACCAGGGCTTCCAACTCGCGGAGGGCCTCAGATTTCGCGGGGCGCGGCGTAGGGCGCATGGCCTCGCCAAACTGGGCGAGCATCGCCGCATCCAGCCGGTCGGTTTTGGCCAATTGACCCGTCGCTTTGGCGAAATCATGCCCCTGGCGCGGATTGATCACCGCGACCGGCAATTCCGCCACCATCAGCGCGGCGACCAGCGCACGCTCCCAGCCGCCGGTCGCTTCGACGATGATTCGGTCAGGCGTTTGAGCGGCGATCCAGGCGACGCACGCAGTGATGCCGTCGTCCGTATTGGCAAAATGGGAGTGCGTTCCAGAGGGACGACTCGCGGTATCAAGCTGCGTTTTAGAGATATCAATCCCAATATATGTGGAGTGGGCAAGCATAATCATCCTCCCGGCCTTGCGAAGCAATGCGGGGTCTGTGCCCTTGGCAATTGTTCGGGATGGTTAATGAATGACCAACGAGGGCACGAGCTTTCAGACGGGGTTCTCCCCCCACGGGCGACAGGGCCTCTCGTTGGCAGTGCGTATCAATGCCTCTTTGTTGAAAGAGGTGTATGAGCATGTCAAGTATCCTTTTATAGAATTCAATATACAAGGGCAGTGGAATACAGCCTGAGGATTTATCCTCAGGAACAGGCCAGAGACAGACGCGCCCTGAAGGGGCGCAGGAGAGGATTCCCCCGCCCCTTCAGGGCGGAAGGAGGCGTATGTTCCCATTCCTGAGGATGAATCCTCAGGCTGTATCACCCTGCCCTTTCAGGGCAACACGCGACGTTTTCAAATCGAACAAAGTAGTATTACAAAAATCAATTGAAAAAAAGTTCGCCCGGCACGGATCGAACTCTCTTGGAAAATGCAACCGTTCAGGTTGCGTAAACGATAATGAAACGGATCATATTACTCAACACATTCTGGAGGAATACACTATGGGAGCAAATGCAGAATCGCGCGTAGGATTCGGATTACGGTTGGTTGCCAGTTTGATTGACGCGGTTTTTATGATTATCGGCGGCGTGGTGATCGGGACAGTGTTCGGCGGCGCGTTAGGAACCGTCTTCGGCAGCGCAGCAGGGACAATCGAGGTCGAAGGAGAGGCGATGTCAGGCGCGCAAGTCGGCGGTATCTTCGGCGCGATAGCAGGGGTGCTGATCGCGATGCCGGTCTTCGGCGTTGTGTATTCGTTGCTTGAGGCGTTTACCGGCGCAACGGTCGGGAAAATGCTCTTAGGCTTCAAAGTCGGCGCCGACGACGGCACAAAAGCCGGCCTCGGCAAATTATTCTGGCGCTATGTCCTCAAAAACGGCACGTTCTTCTGCGCAATGGCGGCGGGACTGATCGGCGTGGAATTGCTGAACACGGTCGGAAGCGTTTGGGGGCTGATCTGGTTTCTCGGATGCTTTTTAGCGTTGATGCAAACGCGGCAAGGGTTGCACGATAGACTTTCCGGCACTGCCGTCTATCCGAGCAAAGTCTTGAAATAAGCTCAACTGCCTTTCGACAGATCATATTCGCGGTGTACGTCGAAACTACAGTTTCGACGTACAATTTACGATTGGCATTATAATACATGATGAAGGAGTCTTGTATCTCGAAATGAGATTTCGACACACGAGCCGCCTGAACATGGCAGACGTGTGGACGAAAAAAATTTCGTCCTACACTGTACAGGGGAGATTTTTATGAAAAAGCATGGAATTTTCGCGCATTTACTGCTGAATGCGGTCACGTTTTTAGTGATTTCGTCGGTGTATAGCGGGGTGCATGTCGCCAATTTCTGGGCAGCGCTTGCGGCATCGGCGGTGTTCGGCATCGTCAATGTCCTGCTCGGCTCGATTTTGCGGCTGCTTGCCATCCCGGTCAATTTCCTGACCTTCGGCCTGTTTACGTTCGTGATCAACGCGCTGCTGCTGTTGGTGACGGCGAAGTTATACGACGGCTTGCAGATTCAGGGGTTCGGCGCGGCGCTGATTGCGGCGTTGCTCTTTTCCATCGTCAATGCGGTGTTGTCGTCCATCTTCGGCAAAAAAGAGAAAGAGAAGGATTGAATCAGTTTTCCCCTGTCAGGACAGATGTTAAATTCTGTCATTGCGAGGAGTGACAGCGACGAAGCAATCCCTTGATTCTACGAGATTGCTTTGTCGCTATCGCTCCGCGCAATGACAGTTTTTCATGAGAACTTAACAGGGCTGATATTCATTATGCCCGCGTCAAATTCACGACGGTTTCGATATGATAGGTATGCGGGAACATATCCACCGGCTGCACTTCCCGAATGTCGTAGCCGCCGTCGGTAAATGCCGCGACATCCCGCGCAAGCGTCGCCGGATTGCAGGAGACGTAAATCACCTGCCGGGGCGCGGCGGCGATGATCGCTTTGATCACTTTCGGCGACAGGCCGGGGCGCGGCGGATCAATCACGATCAGTTCCGGCGTTTCCATGTCTAACGTCGGAAACACTTTTTGCGTCTCGCCGCAGTGGAAACTGACGTTCGTGATGTCGTTCCGCTCCGCATTTTTCCGCGCGTTCAACACGGCGTCTTCGACCAGCTCAACCCCGTACACATGTTTCGCATGTCGCGCCAAATGCAAGGCAATCGAGCCGGTGCCGCAGTACAAATCCACCGCCACGCCGCCTTGCGACTGTTCCGCCATGCGCTGCACAATCTGATACAGGCGCTCGGTCTGAAAGGTGTTGGTCTGGAAAAAACTTTTCGCCGAGATTTCGAACGACAAGCCGTTGATCGTTTCGCTGATGGTCGGTTCGCCGAATAACAGGATTTCTTCCTGCCCCTGACTGCTCTGGCCTTTGTTGCGGTTAATCGTCTGCACTAAACTGGTGATCATCGGAAAACCGGCCAGCAGATAGCGCACGAAGCGGTCGGTTTGCGGGAAATATTCGCCGGACGTGACGATATTCACCATATACTGCCCTGTCTGTTTGCCTTCGCGCACGATGACATGCCGCAGCAAGCCCTGTTCCGTTTCGCCGGAAAAGGCTTTGAAATCCTGCTTGATCGCGAAATCGCGGCAGAGGTTGAATATCTTGACGCTGGCGTCTGATTGCAGGTAGCAATTTTCGATGTCCAGCAGCTTATCCCAGCGGCCAGGGTAATGCTGACCGAGCACGAGCCTGCCGTCTTCCTCGTGTCCGAACGAAAACTCCATTTTATTGCGATAAAACCAGGGGGAATCCGTGCCGAGAATCGGCTGGATCGGCACCTCTTTGATTCTGGCGATATGCTGAAACGATTCCACCACCTGCTGCTCTTTGAATTTCAACTGATTTTCGTAGCTGAGGTGCTGCCATTTGCAGCCGCCGCAGCGTCCGAAATACTCGCAGCGCGGCGCAATCCGCAACGACGACGGTTCTAACAATTCGACGATTTTCGCGGTGCCAAACTGTTTTTTGCGTTTGATAATTTCCGCAACCACGCGGTCGCCGGGGATGCCGTCTTTGACGAACACCACCATGCCGCCTTCCTCGGCGCGGGCAACGGCTTCGCCGCCGAGAGCGAGATTTTCAAGCGTCAGTTCTAACCGATCTCCTATTTTCATAAATAAGCATTCCAGAGGTTGATGAACATTAATATTAAATTATGATCACGAATAAAATTTATTGAAAATTCAATGGGCATTCTTGTCAATCTCTCTGATCGTCTCTTCAGAAGAAACTATGTTCATCCCTCACATTTCATGAGCGATCTTGTTCGACAATTCGGAGTGACCGCTGCGAAGAAGATCGAATACGCGACCAGCGGCGAACGGCGTTCGCCGCTGGTCGGCGCGACTCAGCGGGTCGCTTTCTTCCAGAACAATTCGAACGCGGTGCGCGTCTGTTTATCCAGCATCGGCCAGGGAATCATCTGTTCCTTGAAATAATTCGGATCATCCAGATGATAATAGGCGGCGAGCGCGGGATCAATGTCATTTTTAATCGTTAAATTGACCGGGAAATACGCCCCCATGATGACATTCATTTGGTAGGCCGGACTGATGGTGTAATTGAGCCACTCTTCGGCAATTTTTTTCATCATTTCGTTGTCGCGCAAGGTATGGCTGATCAGAAAGCTGCCGATCCCGACGGATGTCCCTTCTTTCGGTTCTGCAAATCGCCACTCTTCGCCCTTCTCTTTCAACTCATGAAACGAATAGCCCCAGGCCGCCGCCAGCGTTTTGCCCTGAAGTTCGGCAGCGGTATCGGTCGCCGTCCACATCGCTCCGGCGTTTTTCGCGAGCGCGGCTAATTTTTCTTGAAATTCCGGCGTATTGATCGCGGCGAATTCGCCGAGTTGCGTTTTATCCAGCCCCAACGCCAGTCCCGTAATCAGCGCATTCAATTCATAGACGCCCGAACTGATTGCGTATTTCCCGGCATATTGCGGGTCCCACAAAATATTCCACGTCGTCGGCGGTTCGGGGAACATGGCGCTGTTATACGCTAATCCGTAAGGAGCATAGGCATACGACACGCCATACACGTTCTCGCCGTCCATGAGGTAGTCGGGCTTTTGCAATGCCGGAATGATGTCTGTATAGTTCGGAATATTCGCTAAATCGAGTGGAAGAACGAGCTTGCCGGAAATCAGCTTGAAATCGGCGTCTTTCGGGAAATTATGCGGACAACTGATCATATCAACGGTTTTTGTACGCAACGCTTGATAGATTTCTTTCGGTTCAGCCCAATAATTCACGGTGATATTCAGTTCGACCTGATATTTCTGCTGGATCATCTGCTTGAAATCCGCCAACGCCTGGTCTGACGTTGATCCTTGCGTCATCAGCATTCGTAATTCTTCCGCAGCCACCGTCCCTGTCCACGCGATTCCTCCAATCAGCAATACGATGCTGAGAATGCCTGACATCTTGCGTCTGTTTTGCATAATCCGTTTCTCCTTTTCTCTCAGAGGTTATTTATTCAAGGATACGCCGTGTGAGGTCGAATCATTCGCGGCTGAAGGCGAGGCTCTCGTAACAGACATAAATCATCACCGTCCTTTCTCAGAATGCGAACTCGTCGCTTTCACCATAAAGCTGCGCTTTGATACTCCTGCTGCAATGTCAATGATAATGAATCATTGTAATGACACAAGACGTTGTGGCGAGGACACAGCTGACACCTTCTCCACAACGTTACCGCGTCCGCGCGAAGAAGGTTAACAAGCCGCCGAGGGCAAATAATATGATATTCAAGACAAACGGCAGGCTGCGGTTCATCTCGGACATCTGCCCGGCAATCCAGCCGAACGGCGAAGTGAAAACTAACATAACGCCCCATAAAATCGCCATAATCCGGGCGCGTTCTTTGGGGTTGATCGTGATGACCGTCAGCTTATCCACGAACGTCGTGGCGATAGGAAGGCAGCACGCTTCTAACATGGTCGCCATCAGCAAGACCGTGTAGCTCCCGACCGGGGCGCTGATCAACACGAGTTGACTGACAATCAAGACGGAAAACGCGGCTAATAAAGGTTTCCGCACCTCCATATTTCGTAATTTCGGCATGACGAAAAAGAAAAAGAGGAGCATAATCATCGAACGGGAAAAATGATAATACGCTAAGTGTTTGGCGGGTATCTGGAGTTTTTCCGTGACCAAAATCGGCCAGAACGTGCTGTTTACCATCCAGCAGATATTCGTCAGCATCATCAAGCCTGCCGTAAACAGCGTGGCAGGCGTCTGGAGGATTTGTTTCAGCACGCCGGGCATCTCGCGCAATACGGCAAAGAGCGGCTGATGGCGCGTCGCTTCCATGCGAATGACTCCCTGCTGCGTTTCGGCGACGATTGCGTTCAAAATAAAAAATTTGGCCGTCATCATGACGAACGCTAAAAGATACAGGCCGCGTACCGTAGGCACGAGCGTAAATTTCCCGATCAACACGCCGGCGAGGGGAGAGACGAACGCCGCAATCAGCCCGGAAATGTACACCCAGGAGTAAATATCCACTAACAGGCGCGGGTCGGTATCTTCGACCAACAGGCAGTTCCAGGAGTTATGCGGGACGCGATACGTGGCGTTGATAATCGCGGCGAGCAAAAAATGCGTGAAATTCTGCGAGAACGCCCAGATCAGGCAGGGAACGCTCCAGGAAATGAGGTCGAAAATCAGGGTGGCGCGTTTGCGACCAAGCTTGTCGGTAATCGCTCCGCTCAGCAGCGTCCAGAATATCTGCACTAAGATGCCGATGCTGGCAACAAGGCCGATCTGGCTATCTTTCACGCCTAATGTCAGCATAAAAATCGAGGCGTACGGCGCGTACAGATTATAGGGAATGCCCCACAGCGGTTCGGTGAAGACACAGCCCCGCGCATTGCCGCGCAGGTCAATCAACGTGCGGATAAACGGATGAGAAGTCAATGACATATCGGATGACGCTTTCGATGTGGATGGTGGTTCGTTGCTTAATATATACCCCTGACAGGGTTTCAAACCCTGTCAGGGGTGAGGCGCAGTTATTTCTCTAACACGACAAAACCTGAACGGGCGGCGGCGTCTTGCGCTAACGGATTCAGTTTCAAGCCGGTTTCCTCTTCCTTGCGGACGAGTTCGCGGTCTTGCTGAAATTCTTTTACTTCTTTTACGGTGACGACGTTCGCGGAAATCTCGGTGACGACGCCGTTGAATTTGCCGATGACCGTGCCGACACGAATCATGTAGGTGTTGCCGTCCGGCGCGAGCAGCATGGCATGGTTGCCAAGCTCGCCCAGCACGATGCCGACCACGCGCAATTCGCCGAGGGTGTATGGCGCTAACGCATTTGCTGCAACTGGCGTCAGCGGGTCTTTCAGTCCGACGGGACCCGGCTCATGCACCAATGGGATAAAGGGATCGCGCTGTTCGCCTTGCGGTTCGGCTGCGAATGCGGGAAATACGATCAGACATGCGAGAAACAGGCAACAAGAAACCATCAGACGTGTTGTTTTCATAAAATGTCCTCCTGATACGATGTTATTGAAGCTGAATTGCGCTATTGTCCGTCCTTTTTAAAGTATGTCTCCCGATTAAAAAATGCAATACATTTTTTGTGTAATCATGCTTCGACTCTGTTCAGCATGACCGTCACGTTGATTCGGAGTGTCAGAGCGCAACCTTGACGATCAGAGCTTCGCTCTGACACTCCTGGAACGACATGCGCCGATTAAAATTCCAACTCAGACGGCGGAATGTCCGGGTAATAATACGTCATCATGCGCTGAAAGGCGGAGTGCAGCGAGTCTAACGTATCGGTGGTGCGCTGGTGATGATACCGTTTCAGCATTTCGCCGACGCGGGGATAACGCCTCAGAATTATGTCGAGATCGGGTTTGGCGAAGCGCAGCAATTGCACGTCAGTTGCGGCAATCACCGTCGCATTGCGGCGTTCGTTCGTCAGCAGTGCCTGTTCTCCGAAAAAATCCCCTTCGCGCAGCGTGGCTAACAAGAGTTGTTCTTCTTCGCCGTCCGCAGCTTTTGCGTCGCCCTGTTCCATCAGCAGGCGCGTATAGACTTCGACCATCCCGGAGCGGATAATATACATGAAATCGCCGACATCGCACTCAGCAAGGATGATCTCGCCGCGCTTGAATTCCGTCAATGATAGAAAATCCGCAATCTGCTGGCGTTCGGTGGTGCTGAGGTGAGCAAACAGGCTGACATGCGCTAATCTGGTATCAATCAACCTGCGCCGCGAGGTTTCGCGAAGAATCTCGGCGATGCTGGGATGCTTTTTGATTAAGGTCGCCAGGACGGGTTTCGGAATTTCGATGATGCTGCATTCCGTCGCCGCCATCACGGTTGCGCCGCTGGTATGATCCATCAACAACGCGATTTCGCCGAAAAACTCTTGCGGCTCTAACGTCGTCAGCACGCGAGACTGTTCGCGATCTTGCATGACAACGTTCGCCTGTCCGTCTAAAATCACAAACAGCGATTCCCCTTCGTGTTTTTTCGGCAGCAGCGTGTCGCCTGCCCCAAAAAACGACACCTGCACATTTTCTTCCAGCCATTGCCGTTCGACCCAGGATAAGCAGCGAAATACCGGATTGCGCTTGAGATGCGCGGCGATTTCCCCTTCTTCCGGCGCATCCTCCTCGTTGTCAAGCGTGGTGCGTTGTTCGTACGGCAGAATTTCAAGCGTGTACGTGTAATGGTGGAACTCTTGCTCTGTTTCGTCTGACGGGGGAATCATCTCGTGAAGGTGCGAGTTTACGCGATCCGAAATCAATTTGGATTGAAAATAGCTGTCGCCTGATGTCGCGGGAATCTCATCGGTTTCCGGCGCGAGGCGTTTGATCATTTGATGCACGGCGAGCGCTTTGACGATTTCTCTGCTGTGCGTGTATTGGACGGCAGCAATGAAAAATTCGTTCAACGCCGAGGTTTTGTCGCCGAGTTGCACGTAGAGTTTCCCCAATTTCAGATGCGCGTTGATGCTCAACGGAGAGGCTTTCGGGGTGTTTGCGATCAGGTTTTTATAATACGTAATCGTTTTTTTGATCTGCTCGACCGGATCAGCGGTCTCCTGTGTGGATGCCGGGAACTGTCCGTTTTTTGCCATAACATGCCGTCCTTTATGATGCGGTTGTCAGGAAATCTTGGATGGGGAGTTCATTGGCCTCAACGCGCGCCTGAAAAATCTGCTCATCCATTTTTCTGAGACGCCGGGACACCTCGCGCCCCATATTCATTTGAATCATGATAAACTGTTCCATATCTTGCTGGTAGATACGGAGAATATTGCTGCACGATAATTTGATGGCAATACATGCGTCAAGCGCAATTACGGAGGCGGTTCTGGGTCCGAAATCAATCAGGGACATCTCTCCGAAACAATCGCCATCATGCAGTTCCATCAGCAGATATTCCCGCGCTTTCCACGATTTCGTAACTGCTGCGCGACCGTGCTCCAGCACGAAGATGGCGTTTCCGGCGTCATGCTCATGGAAAAAATAGTCGCCCGCCGACATCGTGACCATCTCGGCAGTCTTCAGGATAAATTCCAGAATTTCTTCTCGAATTCCCCCGAAGATCGGCATTTTTTGAAGCATACTCAGCCGATGTTGACACATCCCCTTCTCCTATTCGCCTCGTGTATGGAAGTCCGACTTTTGTTTTATTGATGCGAGCATAGAAAATTAATAATGTCTCAGTTTCAGCCCTGACAGGGTTTTAAACCCTGGCAGGGCTTATCAAAGATCAACGCTCGCATCAATAAATACCTGCCTGTCTCATGGCATGTCAAGGAATATTCTTGCGGCAAATAGAATTTCACCGATGGAGAATCGTCAACGTAACATCCGTATTCCCTCTAATTCCTCACATTTCCCCACTCTTCCTCACACACGCTGATTCGATAGGCATAATGTCAGGCATTTTCAAGGCAATTAACATACATAAATAGAAAAACTATACTTCTCATAAACGCCATATTCACAATAGATTACAAGGTATCGCATTGGCGATTCGGGGTGAATCTGCCCCGCGATTCCGAGAGTTGGCAACAGGGTTGCGAAGTAAGGAAGTCGAGTAGGAAACACCGGAACACAGAATATCATCACAACCTGAAAAAGAGCCGCACACGCTTCGTTGCCCGTTGAGCGCGAGCAGACGAAACGTGGAGGCGAAAACGATATGTCAACTCAAATGATCGCCTTACAGCCCACGATGCCGATGTTCCCGTCATTCGCTTCGACCGCCGCCATGCCGCGCCCCAAAACACGGTATAGCCAACGCGAATTAGACGCGATGGACGATAACCAATTGATTGATGTGGTGTTACATGGCACCACCGCCGCGTTCGAACTGTTAGTCACACGTCATCAGCGTCAAATCTACGCATTGGCGCTCAAAATGGTTCGCAATCACGACGACGCGTGCGACATCGCGCAGGATGTCTTTTTGAAGGCGTATGAAGCGCTGGCAACGTTCCAGAAAAAATCGAGTTTTCATACCTGGCTGTACAGAATTACCGTGAATTTTTGCATTAATCACATGCGCCGGGATAAAGCTCAATATCATGTAGAGTTAGAAAATTATCACGCGGTGGAAGACGCGGCGGCGTTCAGCGATATGGATTCGCATGAAGTGCATGACGAATTACAGGACGCAATTCGGCGGCTGCCGGAAAAACAGCAAAAGACGATCTTTCTGCGCGTGGTTGACGGGCTGCCGTACAAAGACATCGCCAACATGCTCGGCTGCTCGGTGGGAACGGTGAAAGCCAATTATTTCCATGCCGTGAAAAATATCAAACGCTTCATGAAAAGCACGATTGTGGCGCATGCGTCGTAAGTCCACGAAGACAAAGGGAACAGGCGAAGAGCGTGAACATCACGCGCGGAGGAGGTGACACGACACATCTTCGCCTGCATAAACGCCGTCAGACACGTTAACCGTGTCTGACGGCTCTTTTTTTATTCGCCCAACCGTTCGATCTTCCATCCTGCAAGATTGCGTTGTTCCGCGTCGAACTCGATGCCGATCAAATAAATCGCTTTTCCGTCGGCGCGATACGGATCGGCATACCCCGTCTCCTTGATTTGCCGAATGGCCGTTTCCGCGCTCTGGCCGCATTTGAATTCGACGATGTACATCGTCTCCGCGAAAAAGAGCGCCAAATCAATCCTTCCCCGACAGGTCAAGACACTGCTGCGGGCATCCGCGCCGGACGCCGCCATCATCAGATAAAAGAGCGTATGAAAATACGCTTCGTCGCGTTTGGCTTCGAGGTCGTAGGGAATCGCGGCAAAAATCGCCGTCATCGTCTCGAAAAAGGCATCGAACTCTTTGCGTCGCAAATGACCTGCCAGCCGGAGAACATGCGAATTGACGTCTTCAGCAGCGTTTCCGGTTAATGAAAGCAGCAGCGTTTCGGTAAATGCGCGTTTGACTTCCTGGTTCGGATAGGCCAGCGTGTAAAGACGTTCTTTCACCGTCTTGATCGTCACATAGCCGGTTTGGAAGAGCAATGCTTTCGGCTGCAAATGCTCGATATCGAACGTGCTGAAAATCGTTTGACTGACTTGCAAACCTTCGATTTCCGGCAGATAATAGCCGGTTTGTTTCAATAAATTGATCAAAAAGGTCGGCGTGCCGGTCTCGAACCAGAAATCATCGAATTTGTTGACATTCAACGCTTTCAGGATCGAGCAGGGATTATACACGGTGTGCTCCGCCTCGGTGAAGCGATAGCCGTTATATTGCTCCGCCAATTTCGTCAATATCTGCGCGACAGGCCAGCCGAGATGATCGGCAAACCGCCGCAGATACGGCGCGAAGCAGGTTTCCAATTCCTCTTGCGTATAACCTAACAGCGCGGCGTAGGCGTCGTTCATGGAAATGTCGTCCAGGTTGTTCAATTCCGAAAAAATCGACACTTTGCTGAAACGCGTCACGCCGGTCAGAAACACGAAACGCAGCATCGGCGCAATCGTGATGTCTTTCAACACGCCGAAAAAGCGTTTCAGCGCGTCCCGATTCGCCTTCGCAATGGCGAATTCGGCGTCGCCCCGCCCTAAATGGTCAATAATCGGCTTATCGTATTCATCAATCAAAATCGCGACGGGCATGTCGAACTTTCGAAAGAGCGACATGATCATCTCTCGAAATTTCGATGAGAGCGATGGCGTGTGCAATTCGACGCCATGCCGCGCCGCGATGTCATCTACTCGCGTTTCGAGGTCTTGCAGCAGCGCTTCCGGCGCGGTGTTGGAAATGCTGGTAAAATCGAACACAATCACCGGATGTTCGCGCCACTCCCAGCGTCCCGGCTCTGCGATCCACAAGCCGTCGAACAGGTCTTTGCGTCCCTGATACAGACATTGCAGCGTCGTCGCCAAGACCGATTTGCCGAAACGGCGCGGACGCGACAGGAAATAGAATTTGCCCTGCGTGACCATGCGATGAATCAGGCGCGTTTTATCCACATACACGTAGCCGTCGCGTCGCATCGTCTCGAAATCGTTGATGCTGACCGGCAATTTTTCCGTCATCTCGAATTCGTGTCGTTCTGGTGTCATCATATCGCCTCCAGCCCTGCCAGGGTTCGACATTCCGGCAGGGCGGCTGAAAATTTCATCTGCATCATGTTGATGAATACGCTTGCCTCTAACCTACGTCACAAGCTGCGAAATGTCAAGTCAATCCGATTCTTGTAAAAACTGCGAAACGTGCTGATGCCAGCGGTCAGGCGCGGCAACATGCCGCAGTATTCATTCGGATTGAACAGACCCCTGACATCTGCGCTGTTGAGAGTTTACGTTCTCGTTCCACGCTCTGCGTGGAATGCCCGCCCCCGCCGCTCTGCGGCGCACACGGGACGCAGAGCGTCCGAAAGACCGCCATTCCACGCGGAGCGTGGAACGAGCGCGTCACCGCCCTGCCATCTGCGCTGTTGAGAGTTTTTCTTGACATTTCTTCCCTTGCTTTTTAGGCATTGTCCGAATTTCACGCACATCATCGAACCGATTCGAAAGTACGCAGTTTGTTTATCGCATTTGCGCCTCTGACATCGGTGTCAATACAATTGAATGCTTGTTTATAATAATTTTTGTCGTGATTTATGAGATTTGCGAATAGTCTGTTTTTATTATTACTCCTCTGCGTTCCGCTGTTAGTGAAATATCTCCGAGATCGGCGGCATAAACGCCATGCGACGCTGCGGCTGTCGAATGTCTCGCAATTATGCGCCGCGCTGCCGTCGGGCTGGAGCAAGGTCTATCGCCTGCTGCCGGGGCTGCGAATTGCGGCGATCCTGCTGTTAATCATCGCGTTAGCGCGCCCGCAATCGAGCAAAGGGGACGAAACCATCACCACCGAAGGGATTGATATTATTTTGACGCTCGATGTTTCTGGCAGTATGCAGGCGGAAGATTTCACGCCGAACCGCCTGGAAGCGGCGAAAAAGGTGGCGGCGGATTTTATTCAAGGACGCAAAAACGACCGGATCGGATTGGTCGTTTTTGCCGGACACAGCGCCACGCAAGCGCCGCTGACGCTCGATTACGAAGTCGTGTTAGCGCTGCTCGAACAGGTGCGGCTCGGCATGTTGCAAGAGGATGGCACGGCGATTGGGATGGCGATTGCCAACAGCGTCAACCGCCTGCGCAGCAGCGAAGCCAAAAGCAAAGTGATTATCCTCCTGACCGATGGCGCGAACAATAAAGGGGAAATTGACCCGCTGACCGCCGCGAATTTGGCGAAGTCCATGCACCAGCGGATTTATACGATTGGCGCGGGGACAGACAATCCGTTCATTACGGTGGACGACCCGTTTTTCGGCAAACAGCGCCGCCAGATTGACGCGGATTTGGATGAAGAGACGCTGAAACAGATGGCCGATATGACCGGTGGCGCGTATTTCCGGGCGACTGACGAAAAGAGCCTTGCGCAGATTTACGCACAGATCGAAAAATTGGAAAAAAGCAAAATCGGCATCAAACAGTACAAAGATTACATCGAACTGTTCCACTATTTCGCCTATGCCGCGCTCGGCCTGTTATGCGTCGAACTTGTCCTCGGCGCGACGCGCTTTCGGAAAACGCCGTGATTTCATTAACTGAGAATTAAGTAAAGGAATGCATGATATCCCCAAAACTCGTTGCGAAAATAGAATCAGAAGAGCCAACTCTTCGTTTAGCCGTTCTTATTGATGCTGACAATGCTCAAGCTACTATCATTGAAAAACTTCTGGCTGAAATTGCGCGTTTTGGCGAAGCGACAGTCAAACGTATATATGGCGATTTTACTGCTTCAACAAGCGCATCCTGGAAAAAAGTGCTTCAAAAGTATGCAATTAAACCGGTACAACAGTTCGCTTATACCACAGGTAAAAATGCAACGGATAGCACGTTGATCATTGATGCAATGGATTTATTATATACTCGCAAATTTGATGGATTTTGCCTGGTTACAAGCGATAGCGATTTCACCGGTCTTGCAATGCGCCTTCGAGAGGAAGGACTTACCGTACTTGGATTTGGTGAGGAAAAAACACCAGAGGCTTTTAGAAACGCCTGCCATAAGTTTATTTTTACGGAAATTCTTCGCCCTTCCGATCAAATAAAACCTACTGTTCCTTTATCAAAAACCGAAAATTTGCAAACGCCAACAGATGCAGCCGTATCCAACGAAGTTTTGAAACCGCAACAAGAATTTCCAAAGAAGCTTATGTTGGATGCTCTTGAACATTCGAGTGATGATGACGGTTGGACAAACCTTAGCACGTTTGGTAACTATCTCAGGAAAGTCCAATCGGATTTTGACCCGCGCACGTATAAATATAAAAAACTTTCTGACCTTGTAAAAGCAATGACCGATATTTTCAACACCGAAGAAAGAACCGTAAAGGGAACAACTCAAAAAGTGTTATATATCAAAGCGAAGTAGTTTTCTACACTCAGATAGAAGAAATGGCTCTGAGAGAAATATTGCCTACCGTCGTTAACGAAAATCATATCGATTTCAAAGGTGGATGCTATGCCATTACTACAAGTCAGAGATTGTCCGGAAGATATTTATAAAAAAATTGTGCTGGTCGCGAAAACACAACATCGGACACTCTCTCAACAAGTTGTTGTTCTGTTAGAAAAAGGGCTTGGACAAGAACAGCCCAATCTTGAGCGGCGGAAACAATTATTAGAAAAAATCAACCGGCGCAATATTTCCTCAGATGTAAAAAATAGTGATGCGGTTGTGTTTATCAGGGAAGATCGAGACAAAAGGTATTATTTATAATTACTTATGAGATTTGCCTATCCTGAATATCTGCATATTTTATGGTTGATTCCGCTCTTCGGGTTCGCGTTCTGGCGAGCGGCGGCGGCGCGGCGGCGGAGTCTGCGCGCGTTCGGCGAAGACCATTTGGTCGTGAAATTGTCGCGGAATGTCAGTCGGCGGCGGCAACACATCAAAATCGTCTTGCTGCTGTTGGCGTTGCTTTGCATCGGCCTCGCGGCGGCGCGTCCGCAAATCGCGACCCACGCCGTGCCGGTGAAAGCCGAAGGGATCGATCTGGTCTTTGCGCTCGATACCTCGTTGAGCATGTTGGCGGAAGACATCAAACCGAATCGCCTCGACCGCGCCAAACATGAGATTTCCGCCTTGATGGAGAAATTGCGCGGCGACCGCGTCGGCATCGTGATTTTTTCCGGCGTCAGTTTTATCCAATGCCCGCTGACCTTCGATTACGACGCCGTCCGGCTCTTTTTGGATAACGTGACGACCAACAGCATTTCTGTGCCGGGCACGGCGTTGGAATCCGCGATCCGCGCCTCGATTCGCGCCTTCGAAAACAGTCCGGCGAAAACCTCGAAAGTGATTATCGCGCTGACGGACGGCGAAAGTCATGACGGCGACGCGGTCAAAGCGGCGGAAGAGGCCGAAAAAGCGGGCGTCAAAATTTACGCCATCGGAATCGGCTCGGAAAAAGGGGAATTGATTCCGCTGCGAGACGAACAGGGCAATTTGAGCGGCTATAAAAAAGATCGCGACGGCAACGTCGTCATGACGAAACTCGACCAACTCACGCTGGAAAAGATTGCGGCGTTGACCGACGGACAATTTTATCATGTCTCATCCGGCGGCATCGAATTGGAAAAAATTTACGACGAGATCGCCCGCATGGAAAAAACCGAGCGCGAGACGCAACTTGTCATGCAGTACGACGAGGAATATCAATATTTCATCGGCGCGGCGCTGTTGTTCCTGCTGGCCGACATGCTGCTCGGCGAACGCCGGAAGATAACAACCGCCTGGGAAGGCCGATTTCATTGATTTCATCATGAGCGATATTTATTCGCCGCAAAAACGAAGCGAGTTGATGTCGAAAGTTCGGGCGAAAGATACGACGCCCGAACGCATCGTCCGAAGTTGGCTGCATCGGCATGGGTATCGGTTCAGATTGTATCGAAAAGATTTACCGGGAACGCCTGATATCGTGCTGCCGAAATATCGAACGGCGATTTTCGTGCATGGCTGTTTCTGGCATCGGCATCAAGGCTGTCGGCGCACGACAACCCCGAAAACGCATGTCGAAATGTGGGAAGAAAAATTTCGGAAAAATATCGAACGCGATTGTAGAAAACAGGACGCGCTCGAACGAGCAGGCTGGCGCGTGATCGTGATCTGGCAGTGCGAAGTGATGAACGCCGCCTTTTCTGCCAAACTCTGTTTTTCATAAATCTATGAGCTATACGGCGGTTGAATTATTTTGCGGCATCGGCGGCTTTCGGATTGCCTGCGACCAGTTGGGTATCGAGACGATCTGGGCGAACGATCTTTCGCCGAACGCTTGCGCGGCGTATCGCGATAATTTCGGCGAAGACGCGCTTGTCGAAGGCGATATCAAGCTGCTGAAATCCGGCGTTCCCCGTCATGATATTTTGACCGGCGGTTTTCCGTGCCAGCCGTTCAGCGCAGCCGGACAGAAAAAAGGGATCGGCGATCCGCGCGGAACGCTGTTTTTGGAAATCGTCGAGATTCTCACGCGTCATGCGCCGACCTATTTCGCGTTGGAAAATGTCAAACGCATCCTTTCGATGCAGCAAGGGGCGCATTTTGCCGCGATTCTGGCCGAATTGTCGCGCTTGCCGTATTTCATCGAATGGCGCGTCGTCAACGCTGCCGATTTGGGGCTGGCGCAAAGCCGCGAACGCATTTTTATCACAGGAACGCGCCTTGATGCGCTTGAGCGCGTTCCGACTGTCAAACTTGCCGCAGTCGAGGAGTTGAAAGACGTATTGCGAAGCAGATACGAACAATTCGGCGATGTGCGGCAATGGAAAGATATTTCGCAACATACGAACATTTTTCCATTATGGGGCATGGCGCATCAGGGGAAATTTTTCGGACAGTCGCTCGATTATTTTTCAGACGCGCTTCCGCCGCAAACACTCCGCGCGATTTTGCAGCCGGAAGTAGAACATGCGTTCGATTATACCGATGAGACTCTCGAACGCATCCGGCAAAGCGTCTTCGTCAATAAATATTTCAATGGCGTACAAATTTTGTATAATCAGGGCGGCGGCGCTCGCATGGGCTACACGATTTTCGGCATTGATGGCATCGCTTCGACGTTGACCGCTTCGACCAGCCGTCATTACGAGCGCTACGCCATCAATGGCCGCTACAGGCGCTTGACGAATATCGAATATGCGCGGCTGCAAGGGTTTCCCGACGATCATTGCCAATCCGCGTCGATTTACGATCAATATGCGTTATACGGCAACGCCGTCCCGCCGCCGATGGCGCAGTGGGCGTTGAGCAAATTGCTGCCCGATTCGTAAGACGAAACTGGAGTTTCGTCAGATATAACAATGTGATTATTCGGAGATCTTTATCGTGAACATTTCGAATCTGTCTAACCAGACGAATGCGCGACGCTTGCGACTCATCGCCTTTGTTAGCGCCGCATGGCTGTTGATGGGCTTTTCCTGGGGAGATCCGCTTTCCCGGAACACCAAAAAAGGGAATCAATTGTTCGACGCCGGAAAATACGAGGAGGCGCTGCAAGCCTTTACCGAGGCGGATGTCAACAGCAAGTCGGGCGATCCGCGGCTGCCGCAGCTTTACCAGAACATGGGGAATGCGCTGACCAAACTCGGCAAGGTTGACGAGGCGATTGCGATGTATAAAAAAGCCGATGAAACCTCGAACAGTTCGGCGTTCAAGTCGGATGCGCAATACAACAGCGGCAACGCCTGGATGAAACAGCAGCAATATCAACAGGCGGTCGAGGCGTATAAACAGGCGTTGGAACTGAACCCGAAGCACCAGAACGCGCAGCAGAATAAGGAACTTGCGGAGAAATTGATCGTGCAGCAGCAACAGGAACAACAGCAAAAACAGCAGCAGAAGAATCAAGAACAGAAGCAGCAGCAAGACCAGCAACAGCAATCGTCGCAGGATCAGCAGGATAAACAGGATCAAAAGCAAGAAGATAAACAGCAGCCACAAAATCAGGAACAAGAACAAAAAGAACAGCAACAGCAGAATCAGGAACAGAAACCGGACGAGCGGCAAACGCAAGAACAACAGGCGGCGCAGGCCGAGCAAACGCCGGAAGACAAAGAACAGCAACTCTCCGAAGAAGAGGCGTTGCGCATTTTGGACGCACTGAAAGAAAAAGAAGAACTTCAGCAGCAGCAACGTCAGGTCGCGCCGCGTCCGGTGGAAAAAGATTGGTAACAGGTCGTTTGATATTGTAGGGGGCGTTCAATTGAACGCCCCCTACGGAAAATTCTATTTTCATCATCGCCATCATTGGACATCTTTGTATATGAAGCAGCCCCTCAAATGTTTTATGATCATGCTTTTCCTACTCGAAAGCATATTGCTTTTCGTATCGTCCGCCTTCGCGCAGAATGTCGAATTTCAGGCGACGGTGGATCAGACGCGGATTACGACGAATGACACGCTGATATTGTCGTTCATAATCAGCGGCGGAAATTTTGATCTGAATGTCGAACCGAAACTCCCTGATTTGCAGAAGGATTTCGATATTTTGCAAGGGCCGAGCCGCTCGACCAGCATTTCGATTATCAATGGCAAGCAGTCCGGTTCGCTGACGCTGCAATACGCGCTTTCGCCGAAACGCGCCGGGACGCTGGAAATCGGAGCGGCAACGCTGACGCTCGATAACAAGACCTATACGACGCAGCCGATAACGATTGAAGTCGCCGATGCGCCCGCGCCAGGACAAACGCCCGCAGAAGGCCAATCCGCGCCAGCGGACGCTCAGACGCCGGAACTTTATCTGCAAGCCGAAGTTGACCGAGAAACCGCCTACATCGGCGAGCAGATGATCGTCTCGTTCTGGCTCTATACGCAATTAAGCATTGCCGGGTTCGACGTGAAACAAGCGCCGAATTTCACCGGATTCTGGATCGAAGATTTGCCGATTCCGCAGCCGCCGAAATTGCAATATCGCACGGTCAACGGCCAGCAATACGGCGTGGCGCTGCTGAAACGGTTTGCGCTGTTCCCGACCACCAGCGGCGAACTGACGATTGACCCGATGTTGATGGTGTTCAGCGTACATGTAGGCCGTTCCCGCGATCCGTTCGACGTGTTTAACGATCCGTTTTCCGCCAGAACGCAAGAACTGCTGCGCAAAAGCCAGCCTATCGCCATCCGAGTGCTGCCGCTGCCTGAAGAGAATCGTCCGGCGTCATTCAATGGCGATGTCGGAAGTTTTACGATGGCGATGGAAGCCTCGCCCGCGCAAGTCACACAAGACGAGCCGGTGAGCGTCAAGGTCACGATTCAGGGCACGGGCAATATCAAAACGGTGAAAGAGCCGACGATGACGCTGCCGGACTCGTTCAAGCGCTATGATACGCAGATCAAGGAAACGCCGTTCCCGATGCAAGAGCCGCTGCAAGGGGAAAAAGCGTTCGAAACCGTGATTATTCCGACCGAAGCCGGAACGTATCAATTGCCGCCGGTAGAATTTTCGTTTTTCGATCCCACGCGCCGCGCCTATCAAACGCTGCATTCCGAACCGATTGCGCTCAGCGTACTGCCCAAAGCGCAGGCGGATGCGCCGGTCGAGCGGCGGATTGCCACAAAGGAAGAGATCAAGCTGTTGGGAAAAGACATTCGCTTCATCAAAACCGATGTGGCGAAGCTGAATAATCAGGGGAGTCAATGGTATCGCAGCGGATGGTTAACGCTGGCTTATGGCCTGCCGTTGCTGCTGATTGGGGCTGCGCTGCTCTATAAGCGTCATCGCGATAAAATGATGAGCGATAGCAGTTATGTTCGCCTGCGCGGAGCGAATAAACGCTCGATCCAGCGTTTGAAGACGGCGGAAGAGTTGATGAAACAAGGCGATTCCAAAGGATTTTACGCCGCGATTTCCAACGCGCTGCGGCAATATGTCGGCGACAAACTGAACCTGCCGCCCGCCAGCCTGACCGGAGCCGAAAGCGCTCAGACGCTCAAAGAACGCGGCATTGACGACGAGACGTTGGCCGTATTGAAACGCTGCCTCGACGCCTGCGACTTTGCCCGATTCGCGCCGGTGGACGCCACGCAAGACGAGATGAGCGCCGTGCTGCGCGACGCGGAGCAGGCGATTGAACAGATCGGCAGCAAGAGATCCTCCCGTTCCATGAAAAACGGTTCGGCGCAGGTCGTGATGCTGATCGGCCTGACATGGCTTCTGTTCGGCGTTCCTGCCGCTGTTCGCGCCGCAACGCCGGACGACCTGTTTCAGCAAGGCAACAGCTTCTACGAGGCCGGAAAATACGCGGAAGCCGCCGCCGCCTACGAGCAGATTCTCGATTCCGGGCTGCGCAATGGTTATGTGTATTATAATTCAGGGAATGCGCTGTTGAAACTGAATCGCGTCGGCGAGGCGATTTTGCAGTATGAACGCGCCAAACGCCTGCTGCCGCGCGACGAAGACGTGGCGTATAATTTGGAGTACGCCAAAGCCGCGACTGTTGACGCGGTCGAACAAAAACGCGGGGCGCTTTCGAGCGCATTCGAACGCATTCGCGCCTATCTGACGCCGCAAGAGGCGCACCTCGTGTTCTGGGGGAGCTACGCGCTGTTGACGGCGTGCCTCATCGCGTTTATTTTTGCGCCGCGCCTGTGGAAATTCCGGCTGATGTACCTGACGCTGATTCCTGCGTTCGGCTTGCTGTTCGCCCTGATTCTGTTAGCGTTGCAAAGTTCGTCCGGCAGCGACCAGGCCGCGATTGTCCTCGCGCAGAAAGTCGAAGCCAAAACCGGCCCCGGCGAGGAATATTCGACGGTCTTCGAAATTCACGAAGGCGCAAACGTCCGCATTCAGCGCGAAAAAGCGGAGTGGATCGAAATCAAACTGCCGAATAACGTCATCGGGTGGGTTCGAAATACGACGATAGAACGAGTGTTTTAACGGGTTGGTTCTCGATATAATCTGGCAATGACCGGCAAATGATCCGAATCATTCGATTTTAATACCTCTCGTTCAGCGATTTTCCAGGGCGACGACACCAATATCCAGTCAATCGTCTGATTCGGTTTGCTGGAAGGAAAGGTAAAATCGTCAGGATTGGCCGGAAGTCCAGTCGGCAGCGTGGTAAAACGCTGATTCGCAAAGAGCAGATCAAGCGTGTTATCGCCTGAAGCGTCGGTTTCAGATGTCGGAAAACCTGGCGGCGCGGCATTGAAATCGCCGAGCGCAATCAATGGAATCTCGGATTCCTGCCCGACGTTCAGCATGATGCGAGCAGACTGAACGCGCACGTGTTCACGCTCAGGATGGAGATGCGTCGCAAAGATGCGCGCTTGACTCCCATCCGGCAAATTCACCGTGCTGACCACGCCCTCTTTGACGCCTCCGACTGCGAATTCCACCCATTTCGAATAGCCGCTGGGAAAATCAATCAGACGTGCTTCGGAAAGCGGAAACTTGCTTAAAATCGCATTACCGAAGCAAATCCGCGCGAACGGAATCGCAATATCCATATTGCGCTGCTCGACCAGATAGGGGAAACCCGCTTCTTCGGCGATCAGTTTCGCCTGATCGACGTGTCCACTCCACACGCTTGAGAAATCCGCCTCGTTCAACACCACAATGTCAAGCTGCGCCGTTTTGAGCAATTTGGCGATCTGCCGCCCGATTGCCGCCGTCCCAATCAGATGCGCCGAATTTGCCGCCGCGACCATGCGCGATGTTATACGTGCCGACGCGCAATGTCTGCGGTTGGTATGGTGACGATTCTGCGGGCGTATCAGCGAGCGTGAATGTTCGAACGATCTGCCATGGGCTGATGAGGCGCGTGACGCCATACCAGCCGACAATCACGATGAACCCCGTTAATAAGGCCAGCAGCAGCGACTTTCCCGACGTTCTTTTTTTATCTGTCTTGTGTATGCGATTCATGCGAACCTCCTTAAAGAGATGAATAGTGATGGTTCTGTTTCGTAGAAAAAGAGGCGAGTTTGCTCGGAACAAGACAGCAATGGGAAATATTGGAGAGATTACGCGCCAGAACATCTCACCCTGCCAGGGTTCGAAGCCCTGGCAGGGTTGCTGGCTATTTCAGCTTGGCGTACCATTGAAAACCGGTGTTGCGGGTTTCGATCAGGCCGCGTTTTTCGGCGTCCATCATCAATTTCTTGAATTTGGAGTAGTTGTACTCTTTGATTTTGATCCCTTTGTTGATCATCACCGTGTTGATCTTATTGAATTTGACCCATTCTTCCTTGCCGTTATGCTCTGTGATGACATCGAGCAATTCTTTGAAAATGCGCGGGAGTTCATCCTGGACAGGCGCGCCGATTGGCATACCGAGGGTGGTCTGGCCGTTGTCGTCGGTCATGGTGATGATGTTATTTTTGACCGCTTCATTGATGAAATCCTGCCATTTTTTGATCCCTTCGACATTGCCTTGAAAGTTCTCGTTCAACAGCCTCATGCGGACTTTCACCGACCCTGGCGTCGGAATTTTTTTGTTGCGAACCATCTGAGACACGGATTCTCGCAGAATTTTGAACGCTTCCTTTTTGGACAGGGCGGTGTTCGCGACGGACGTCTGCGTCTCTGACGATGCGCTTTCTTGATCGTCATCCGGCAGCAGAGCGCGATAGTCCTTGTAATCGTCGGCATATTCCAGCAGACTTTCCGAAGCGTTGCGGGCGTCGCAGATCACGATGATCTCTTTGCCGTGTTTCTTCAGGATTTGCAGCAAGGGGCGGAAATCGCTGTCGCCGGTAATGATGACGTAGGTGCTGATGTGCGGGAGTTGAAAGATCATCTCAGTGGCTTTGGTGATCAAAATAATATCCACGCTGTTTTTTCGATGGTGTCGTTTGCCTTTCGGCTGCGGCGTATAAATCAATTCGAAGCCGCTCTCCGCAAGATGCAGCGGAATTTCGTGGTTGATGTTATGCTGCCAGTCGCCCACGACGACCGAATAGGAAATTTTCCCTATTTCATCGGCATAACTCACTAATCCGTCAATAAATAAGGTGCTTGAGGACGGATTGACGTTTTCAATGTCCCAGAAAATCGCGACATTACTCATAAGACTCCTTTCGTATCGGGCAGAACCGTCAGCGTCCGAACTGCGTCAGATGATGATTCGTATGCAGAAACAGCAGTCTGCCCCATTCTGCTTGTGTTAATTGTCCGAATATCGGATGCGGATGAAAAGAAAACGCCGTGTCTTTGCTGCTGAATTCAGCCATCTTGCTGTGAAACATCATCTTATCCTGCTCAAGCGTCGTCGGGCGCGTGCCGTTGCCCTGCGATTGGTCAAGCGCGGGCGACGTGTTGATTTTGCCTTTCGGCGATGGAACGCCCAGCAGCACAACTCGCTTCAATATCTGGCGCGTGAAGGCGTTCGAGTGGTCGGGAGCGCTGATTTCTCCGAACGCCATGCGAAACACATCGGTCACGTGACATAGCGCTTCGTTGACGGTCATGCGCCCCCATAAGGCGCGATCATCAGGCCGAAGCGCGTCAATGCGTTTGAGAATCTGTTCATAATAGATCGAGTTCGAAATCGTGTGCATCTTATCTCCCATGTACATGTAGGACGAAATTTTTTTTCGTCCACTCGTCTGGCCTGTCCATGTCGCGTGAGTGTCGAAATGCAATTTCGACATACAAAGGCTCCTGCTACGGATTCATTCAGAAACAACGTTGTCATCTTTCAGAAGAAAGACTGGACGAAATGAGGCGAGAAGTCAAGAAAAATGTTCGCGATTGAGGATTCTTGACGGCGAATCGGCTGGGACGATCTGCGAAGGGGAATCCTCGCCCCACCTGATAATTTGGCTGTAGCGATTATTTCATTCAATTCATTGCAAAATAACGAGATATAACTTTTCTGATAAAATTTCTTGCATTTAAAACATCATGCCTGTTTCACTCGACAGCGTCGTCGAACAATTCCGTTTTATCATGTACGTCGAAATTCTCTTTCGACGTGCGCGCTGTCTGCGTGAACGAAATGCCATTTCGTTCTACATCATGGGAGAACGCCGTTTATGAAAAGATCGCTATCAATCTTGCTGCTTTGCTCGTTGCTGTTCGCGTATGCGCTGCCGCAAGCGCACGCTACCAGCCTCGCCTCGCCGGTGATGGTCACGGCGCATACCGCCGGGGAAATTTCCCGCGCGAGCGCCATTCAGGTCAAATTCACGGATAACGTGGCCGCGCCGGAACAAATCAATCAACCGGTCGCCGTGTCGCCGCTGTCGTTTGCGCCGGATATTCCGGGCGCTGCCGTCTGGACGGCGCAGAACACGCTGGAATTTCGTCCGGCACAGCCGCTCCCTGCCGGACAGAAATACGCGGCAACGGTCAATTTTGCGACATTCATGCAGGGCGTTGAAGCCCCGGAGCCGTATCTCTTCGAATTCATCGTCAAACGGCAGGCGATAGAAATCAAAATAGACGGGCTTGAAGCGGAAAACGAGCAGGACGCCACGCGCTTGAAATTGCGTGGTACGCTGACCACCTCCGATGCCGAAGATGACGCGAATATCCCGCAGCTCTTGATCGCCACGCAAGACGGCGCATCCCTTAACATCGAGTGGTCGCATTACGGCAATGATCATTCGTTTACCGTGACCGGCGTTCAGCGCAAAGAGGCTGCGTCCGAAGTGGCGCTCACCTGGAATGGCGCGCCGGTCGGCTCGGCATCCGCTGGAACGGAGACCGTCAGCGTCCCGGCTGCCGGGCCGTTTCAGGCGCTCAGCGCGCGAGCGATCAAAGGCGCGGAACAATATATCGAAATTCGTTTCAGCGACTCGCTCAAAACAGCGCAAGATTTGAAAGGGTTGATTCAAGTCAGCGATTATGAAGAATACTATATCCGCGCCGAAGTTGACGGCAGCCTGATCAAAGTCTATGGCCGCGAACGCTGGGACAGCCCACATAAAGTCACGGTCGCGGCGGGCGTGAGAAATGCGTTCGGTTTCCGCCTGAGCCAGGCCGCCGAGTTCGATGTGGATTTCACCGAGACCCTGCCGCAGGCGCGGTTTGTCGGCAGCGGCATTATTCTGCCGTCATCAGCGGGGTTGACGATCCCGATTGAGACGTACAATTTGAAACAGGTTATTGTCGAAGCGATGCAGGTCTTCGACAAGAACATGCCGCAGTTTTTGCAGGTCAATAATTTGGACAGCGGGAGCAACCGCGAATTGCACCGGGTCGGGCGCGTCGTCTGGCGCAACGTGGTTGATCTCGATTTCAAAACCGAACAGCAGAATAGCTGGGTGCGGCACGGCCTCGATTTGACGCCGCTCGTCCAGAATTTCCCCGGCGGCATGTACACGCTGACACTCTCCTTCCAACGTCCGAACGTGGTCTATCAATGCCCGGACGCGCCGGAAAACGAAGAAGTCGTCCTGCCGGAAATCACGGACGCCTGGGATACATCGAACAGTGAGCGCAGTTCATGGGATTATTACGAAGAGTGTCAGGGAGACAATGGCTGGTATGAGTGTCACTACAATCGCAACAACCCCTGCCACAGAGCGTATTACATGGAGTATTACAGCAATAATCGCCAGGTGTCGCGCAACGTGCTGGTGTCGGACATCGGCTTAATCGCCAAACGCGCCTTGAACGACGTGACGGTGTTTGCCACCGACCTCAAAACCGCGCTGCCGCTCGAAGGCGTGGAGATCGAATTGCTCGATTATCAACAACTGCGCATGAGCATGGCGAAAACCGACATCAACGGCAAGGCGACGCTCCATTTCGACCGCAAACCGTTCGTCGCGGTTGCGCATCTCGGCGATCAGGCCGGTTTCCTGAAATTGGATGACGGTTCGGCCTTATCCCTCAGCAGTTTCGATGTGGGCGGCGAAGAGGTCAAAAAAGGGATCAAAGGGATGATTTACGGCGAACGCGGCGTCTGGCGTCCGGGCGACATGATGTATCTGACGTTCTTGCTCTGGGACCAGGAACACGCGCTGCCGAAAGGACATCCGGTGGTCTTCGAACTGCTGAACCCGCAAGGCCAGCTTGTGAAAACCATCAAGGCGAAAGAATCGCTGAACGGCTTCTATCCGTTCCCGGTGGCGACTGCGCCGGATGCGCCGACCGGCAACTGGATGGCGCGGGTGCGCGTCGGCGGCGTCACGTTCGAGCAGCCGCTCAAAGTCGAGACGGTCATGCCGAACCGCCTGAAAATCAACCTGAGTTTCGGCGACAACCTCACCAGCCTGTCCAGCGGCGAGATTCAGGGCGAATTGTCGTCCACGTGGCTGCATGGCGCGATTGCAAAAAATCTGAACGCTGACACTCGCGTTACTTTTACGCAGCGCCCGACGAAATTCTCGACCTACACCGATTACATTTTCGATGATCCGACGCGGACGTATGCATCGGAAGAGTCGTTCATTTTCGAAGGGACGCTCGACGAAGAAGGGAAAGCCCCGATTGACGCGACGATCAAAACCGAAAACGCTTCGCCGGGCATGTTGAACGCCAACTTTTTTACCCGCGTCTTCGAAGACAGCGGCACGTTCAGCAGCGACCGGTTCACGCTGCCGTATCATCCGTATGAGCGTTATGTCGGGCTGCGCCTGCCGAAAGGGGACGCGGCGCGAGGGATGCTGCTGACCGACACGAAACATCCGGCGTCGGTTGTTATGTTAGACAAAGACGGCAAGCCCGTATCGTCCGCGCAGGTCAATGTAACGTTGTATAAACTCGATTGGCGCTGGTGGTGGGAAGATAACGCGAATTACGTGGAAAAGCTCTCGAACGAACCGCTTGCCAAAGGCGTCGTTGACATCAAAGACGGCGTCGGCGAATGGCCGTTCGAAGTCAAATTTCCCGATTGGGGGCGCTATTTCATCTATGCCTGCGACGCGGCGGGCGGCCATTGCACCGGCAAAGTCGTGTATATTGACTGGCCGGGCTGGGCGGGACGTTCGCAGAAAGAAGCGGGCGGCGGCGCAGCCAATATCCTGACGATTTCTTCCGACAAGCCGCAGTATGTCGTCGGCGAAAAGATCGTGTTGACCATTCCGGCGGGCAAAGCCGGGCGCGGCCTTGTCAGCATCGAGGCCGGAAACAAGGTAATTCAATCCGCGTGGGTTGACGGCAGCGAGGAAGAGACGCGCTATGAATTTTTCGCCACCCGCGACATGGCGCCGAATGTCTATGCGCACGTCACGTTCCTGCAACCGCATAAACAGAAGGAAAACGACCTGCCGATCCGCATGTACGGCGTGATTCCGATTATTGTAGAAGACCCGGCGACCAAATTGCAGCCGCAGCTTGACGCGCCGGAAGAACTGACGCCAGAGCAGACCGCGCAGATTTCCGTCAGCGAAACGCAGGGCAAGCCGATGACGTACACGGTGGCGATTGTGGACGAAGGCTTGCTCGGCCTGACGCGCTTCGAGACGCCAGCGCCCTGGAAGCATTTTTATAAACGGGTCGCCCTCAGCATCAAAACGTGGGATTTGTACGACCTTGTGGCGGATGCGGCCTCTGGCATTTTAAATAAATTGATCGCCATCGGCGGCGGCGACAACTTGCGCGGCGGCGAGAAAAAGGCGAACCGCTTTCCTCCGATGGTGCGTTTCTACGGCCCATTCGAACTGCCAGCGGGCGCGAAAAATACGCATGTCATTGACATTCCGCAGTATTTCGGCCAAGTGCGGATCATGGTGGTAGCGGGGCAAAATGACGCCTTTGGTTCGGCGGAAAAATCGGTTTTTGTCCGCAGGCCGCTGATGTTGCTCGGCACGCTGCCGCGCGTGCTTGGGCCGGACGAATCGGCGGAAATGCCGGTCTCCATTTTTGCGATGGATGAAAAGATCAAAGACGTGACCGTGAAAGTTACTGCCGAAGAGCCGTTGCAAATCGTCGGCGACGCGCAAAAAACGCTGACATTTGCCGCGCCGGGCGACGATATGGTGCGGTTCAATGTCAAAACCTCGTCGAAAACCGGCATTGGCAAAGTCAAAATCGAGGCGATCAGCGGCGTGGAAATCGCCGCGCAGCAGATCGAACTCGATGTGCGGCTGCCGGGCGGCGAAGTGACGGATGTGTTCGCAACGCATTTGCCGCAAGGGGAACGCTGGGAACAGGAAATCGCCTTCCCCGGCATGGAAGGGACAAATACCGCCATGTTGGAACTGTCGCGCATTCCTCCGCTCAACCTCGGCAAACGGCTTTATTTTCTGATTCATTATCCGTATGGCTGCATCGAGCAGACGACTTCGTCGGTCTTTCCGCAGGTGTATTTGAAGACGCTGCTTGAGCTTTCTCCGGCGCAGCAGGCGGAAATTCAGAAGAATGTCAGCGATGGCATCAGCCGCTTGCAGCTTTTCCAGACCAACAGCGGCGGGTTTGCGTATTGGCCGGGAGAAGGGAGCGCGAGCGAATGGGGGACGAACTACGCCGGGCATTTCCTGATTGAAGCGGAAAAAGCCGGATACGTCCTGCCGCCGAGCATGTTAGACCGCTGGAAACGGTATCAGCGCGAAAAAGCGGCGAACTGGGAATCAGGCGCGAATCAGGCGGAATTGATGCAGGCGTACCGGCTTTACACGCTCGCATTAGCGGGCGCGGCGGAACTCGGCGCGATGAATCGCCTGCGGGAAGCGGAAAACCTGGCGACAACGGCGCGGTGGCAGCTTGCCGCAGCCTATGCGCTTGCGGGACAGCCCGAAGCGGCGGCGCAGCTTGTGGAAAGCGCGAGCCTCTCTGTCCCGAAATACAACGAGTTATCGAACACCTACGGTTCCGACATTCGCGACAAAGCGATGATTCTTGATGCGCTTTCGTTGATGAAGCGGATGAACGACGCGCTGCCGCTTGTTAAAGAACTATCGGAAGCGTTAAGCGCCGACGAATGGCTCAGCACGCAGACAACCGCCTACGCGCTGACCGCGATTGCGCGTCATACTGGCGTGAGCGGCGACCCAGGCGGTCAAAAAATCGAATGCCGCGTCAGTTGGAATGGCGGCGACGCGCAGCCGGTACAGTCTGAGGCGTTGATTATGCAGGTTCCTTTGACGATCAGTGGCGGAAACAGCGGAAACATCGCGGTGGAAAATATCAGTCAGGGCGGCGTCTATCCGCGTCTTATCGTCTCCGGCATTCCTGCGCCGGGCACCGAGCAGGCGGCGGAAAACGGCATGGCGCTGACCGTGCATTACACCACGCTCGACAATTACGAGCTTGATCCGACAGCCGTTGAACAAGGGACGGATATGATCGTGATTACGACGGTCAAAAATACCAGCGCCCACGCCAAATACGATGAAGTGGCATTAGCGCAGATTTTCCCGTCTGGCTGGGAAATTCGAAATGCCCGGCTTGACGCGCCGACTCAGGATGGCGGCAAGCGTTACGATTACCAGGACATTCGCGACGACCGGATTTACACGCATTTCGACATCAATCCGGGCGAAACGAAGAGCTTCAAAGTTCAGGTACACGCCGCGTATCTCGGCAAATACTACCTGCCGATGACGACAGTTGAGGCGATGTATGACGCCACCATCAACGCCCGCGTGCCGGGACGGTGGGTCGAAGTCGTCCCGCCAGGCGCAGTTTCGCCGGAAGAGGTTGCGGCGCGGACACTGTATCAGCCAGAAGCGTCCGAAACGCAGGCCAACGAAACATCCGATTCCGAAACGGGCGAGAGCGAAGGGGAGTCCGAGCCATCGTATTATGACGCGATGTCAACGCTGGCAGAGCAGATGCAGTCGTTGTTCGACGCCGGCCCGGCGCTTGTGCTTGACTTTACCAACTTGCAAGGCCGTGTGACCGGATTAGGCGTGAGTCTGGCCGACAATATCGCGAATGAATTGAGGCGTTGGGGGCAGCAGACGTTCCTGCGTCCGACCGAAAACCTCTGGCAATCCGTCTCGGCGACCGGCTTCGAGCAGCGGACGCCGGAAGTATTGGCGCAGTTCAAACAAGCCACCGATGCGGTCACGGTCGTGACGGGAACGTATCTGATTGTCGGCAATCGCTTCCATGTCACCGTCAGCGCGTGGAATGCGGACACCGGCGAATGCGTCGGCTCGCAGGCGTTGAGTATTTCGAATGAACGGGTCAGTTCATATACCGGCTGGGAGTTGAACAGCATTCCGTTTGCGGATGTGGTGAAGACCGTCTGGACGAATATGAACCTTGCGACGGATCACGGCAGGAGCGATGGCTGGAATTACCCTGAAAACAGCCTGCGTGATGTCTATTATCTGCTCAAAACGTTTGCGGAGTTCGGAGATGTTGCCAGCGCGTTCGGCGGAGAGGTCTTTCTTTCCGGGCCGCATACGAACGCGGCGCTGAATCTCGACGCGAAAGAGGATTTCGGGCATTACAACCCGGCGTTCGTGGTTTGGTTGGGTGACACGCTGATTCCCGGCGCGACCGATTCCGCGTTCCGCGTAGCGACGCAGGCAGTGTATGACGAGTATTTCCGCAAGCTTGCGCGGAATGCGTATCTCGTCTATCGCAAGACGCTCGCCGAATCGAAGAGCGATCCGAATGCGATGGAAGCGCGGAAACAGGCCTATTTGGACGCTATCAAGAAGGGCAATGACGAGTTGTATGAATATTGTAATAATTCCTGCGCGATTGGCAGCGCGGCAGAGCTGAACGCGGCGGAAAACGATTTCGATGGCGGCGTCGCCTGCTCGGTTTCCTGCTTTTTAGTGCGGCGTTCGATTGATGGCACGTTCGATGAGTTTTACGACGTGCTGCTAAAGCTGCTCAAAGCCTATGACAGCGAGTTTTTGAGCGCAAACCCGTAAGGATGCTCAGTTGTCAGACACCTTCAAGGTGTCTGACAACGTTCAATCATACGTCGAACGAATGCGCGTTCTGAGAAAATTTTAATGTGCGCACGTTATTCAGGTAGGTGTGTTCGCTGGCGCTCAACAACTGGAGCATTTGCGCTTTTTTGGCAGGATTCAGCACATCTTCAAGCGTAATATTGGCGATAATTTCCATAAGAAATTTTTGAACCTCTTCCCATATCGGCGAAATGGGGCACAGGCCGGCCTGACTGCATCGGGTTGCGTTCATCAGGCAATTCACTAAATAAATCTTTCCTTCGATCACCTCAACCACTTCACGAATGCTGATTAATTCAGGAGCGCGCGCCAGCGTAAAGCCGCCGCCGCTGCCGCGCCGAGAGAGTAAAATCCCCCCTCGGCAAAGGTCTTGCAGAATTTTGCCTAAATAGGGTTTCGGAATATGGCTCTGTTCCGAAATTTCTTCAATCGAAACGAACTGACTTCCGACATGTTGAGCGATGTAGCATAACGCTAAAATGCCATAATTCCCCCGCGCCGTTAATTGCAACACAACATGTCCCTCCTCGTAATCGTACCGATCATTCAATGCAGGTCTATGTGGTGAGATATTGACCGGATGCGCGCAAGTCAAGAGGAGGAATGGAAAAACCTTTTAAAAAATACGGGGCGACATCGAGCGTGACAAAAAAAGCGCAGCCTCTTTCAGTCTGAAAAGAGGCTGCGCTGGCGAAAGAAGCGCCCTGTCAAATTTCTTCGGCTTCTTTCAGTTGCCCTTTCATGCGGGCATCGCGCAATTCGCGAAGCGGGGGTTCATTTAGCGTTTCTGACGCGCCCATCTCGCAGCCGCCGCTGAAGACCGCGCCTTCATGAATCACCAACTGATTGCCGCTCAATTTGATATTGCCATGCACTTTGGCTTTCGAATTGATTTCGACCGATTCGATGGCCGAAATATTGCCGCTGACACGTCCGCTGATAATCACGCGACCGACATGGACTTCCGCATCTACAACGGCGTTTTCGCCGATCACAAGCGAATCTTTCGAATTGATATTTCCTTCGAAGCGTCCGTCTATACGAACGGTTCCCTCAAACGTCAAGTCGCCTTTGAAATTGGTGCCGTTCGACAAGAATGCCGTTAATTCACTTTCCACTTTTGCTGCCATAGCCTGTTCCTCCCTCCCTGTCTGTGTTTGCAGGTTATTGTCACCGGGATACGACGCATATTCCACAATAATAAAACATGCTGCCAAACGTCTCTCAGAAAGTCAAGCTTTATTTTTGAAATCCTATCGTCACAAGATAGCGCGGATGCTCAAGAAATGATAGTGTGATTTGTTGCACATTGATCACCTGACATCCCGAACGCCTGATGTCATCGGCATGTTCTTCGATTTCGCGCATGGCGTGTTGTCCGCGTTGAAACAAACAATGACCGGCAGGCGCAAGATACGGCAGCGCTAACGTCAATAAATGCGGCAACGCGCCGACGGCGCGCGACACGATCACATCGAACGCTGCGAGCGGAGGGGACGGCGCTGAGGTGGAAGACGTTTCGCCAAGTCTGGCAGCGAGACATTCCACGTTCTGCAAAGCCAATCCGCGGCATATCTGCCGGAGAAACATGATTTTTTTGGTCACGGCATCTACGGCGGTGAGACGCAGTTCAGAAAAGAAAATCTTTAATGGAATGCCAGGAAATCCTGCGCCTGAGCCAATATCAAGCAAATGGGATGACGGCGTCAATATTGACGACGTCGCGCAACTGAGGGAATCTATGAAGTGCTGCTGGAGGACAAACAGGTCGTCGTCGCTGCCGGTGAGATTGATCTGGCGATTCCACTTTTTCAATTCCTGAAGATAAAAAAAAACTGATCAACCTGTGTCTGGCTGAGAGACAGGCCAAGCTCGGCGACGCCACTCAACAGCGTCGCGGCGAAAGTGTCTTTCGAAAGCATTGCGGACATAAATTAAATCCCGGCGATAAATCGCCGGGCTGAAAACTCAAGAACACTGAAGCATCCTTTCCAGCGGGCTTTAGCCTGCTTGGGTTATCAGCCCGGCCATTTATGGCTGGGTTTTTAGCGGAGAGGATTATCCTATTTCCCGATGCAAAAGGTCGAAAAAATACGTTCTAAAATATCCTCTGTCGTGGTTTCGCCGGTAATGTCGCCAAGATGGCGCAGGGCGTCGCGCAGATCAACGGCGATAAATTCCGGCGACATCTCCGCCTGCGCCGATTGTTCGGCATGGCGCAGACTCGCCTGCGCAGAGGTCAATGCCTGTTTGTGGCGTGCGTTCGTGACTGCGACGCTTTCTAAGGGTACATCCAGCACTCGTTCGATTATCGCCTGTTTCAACGCATCAACGCCGATATGTCGCGTGATAGACAACTCGATGGTCGGCGCGGGAGTTGAGAATCGGTCGAGCAATTCCGCTGTTGTCCATTGTGCGGGCAAGTCCACTTTGTTCAGAATCACCAATTTGTCTTTGTCGGCCACAAGGTCAACGAATTGCGCGTCATCCGCAGTGAGCGGCGCAGAGCGGTCGAACAGACAGAGCGCCATATCCGCCTGCTCGATAATGCGGCGCGTCCGTTCTACGCCGATGCGCTCGACATGGTCGTCGGTTTCGCGAACGCCTGCCGTATCAATCAAGCGAATCGGAATGCCGCGCAGATTGATATATTCTTCGATGGCATCGCGTGTCGTGCCGGGAATCGGCGTGACAATCGCGCGTTCTTCCTGCAACAGCAGATTCAATAAACTCGATTTGCCGACATTCGGTTTCCCGACAATCGCGAGGCTCAGACCGTCGCGCACGATTTTACCTTCCCGCGCGGTTGCTAACAGACGCGAAAGCTCATTGAGGCAGTCGCGCAATTCGCGCTGAATTTGCGCCGAAGAAATCAGTTCGATGTCATCATCCGAAAAATCAATCGAGGCTTCGATCAAGGCCAACAACTGTTGGAGCGTGTCGCGCATCTGGCCGACCTGCGCCGAAAGCGTTCCCTGAAGCTGTCGCACGGCCAATTGCAGCCCGGCGTCGGTTTTCGCGCGGATAATATCAATGACGGACTCGGCCTGCGCGAGATCGATCCTGCCGTTCGAAAAAGCGCGTTTGGTAAATTCGCCGGGCGTCGCCAGCCGCGCTCCGCAGGAAAGCGTCGCGTCAAGAATGTTTCGCAGCGGCAGCATTCCGCCGTGACACTGAATTTCGACGACATCTTCGCGCGTGTAGGAATGCGGCGCGCGCATGATTGCCAGTAAGGCTTCGTCGAGCCATTCGCCGGACACGGGATGGGCAATGTGTCCATAATGCAGGGTGTGCGTAGGCGCTGCGGCAATATCCGAACAATGCGCTCCGATAAAGAGTTGACCGGCAATCCGAAGGGCGCACGACCCGCTCAGCCGAATAATGCCGATTCCTCCCTCACCGGGAGCGGTGGAAATGGCGGCGATTGTGTCATCATCGTGAAAGGCGGCAGCTTGCATGGAGAGAATGGCGACACGCCGGGAAGGCGTGTCGCTTGCGGAAGAGAATCAGGCGCTTTTGTTGCGGCTGCGGTTCGAATTGCGTTTGGTGGTCACGACGATCTTCCGCATAAATCCGGTGCCTCGGCTTAACGTCGTGATCGCCGGATCATCTTGCAGCGCGAGGTGAATCACGCGGCGGTCATGCGGATTCATCGGCGGCGTCGAAGCGGATTTGCCGGTTGTTTTCACCCGTTTTGACAGGCGTTGCGCGATTTTTTCAAGGCGTTGATTCCGATTTTCGCGATAATCGGATGTATCCAATACCACTTGAATTTTGTCTTTGGCGTCTTTATTGGCAATGCGATTGACAAGGTATTGAATCGCATCGAGCGTCGTGCCATGTTTGCCAATCAAAAAGTTTTCATTCGCGCAGTGGATATTCAGATGAATTTGATCCTCATGCAGATTGGCGTCAACCGTGTATTCGATGTCCATGTGTTTCAAAATTTCGCTTAACGCGAGCTTCGAAGCGGCGATAATCTTTTGCGCCTCCGCCGGATCAATATCTTTCTTCGGTTCGGCGTCTTGCGGCTGTTGACGGCGCGGTCGTCTCTTTTCCTCAACTTTTACGCGGGTCGGTTCTTCTTTTGGCTGCTCTTGTTTTTGCAGTTCTTGCTTGATTGCAGTATAGGTGATTTCTTCTTTGACGGAAACGCGAATTTTGGCCGGTTTTGCGCCGAATCCCAACAACCCGCGGCTTCCCTCTTCAAGGATTTGGATGGAGACCTTGTCGCGCTCGACGTGAAGCTCTTGCAGCGCGTTTTTAATGGCGTCGTCAACTGTTTTCCCTTGTGCATCAATCGTTTTCATACGTGTCGGTTCCTCTTGTGCGCAACAAATGTCCCGCTTATACGTTCCTTTCTCCGGTGGTCTTGTATGACGCGCGCATACGAGACATTTGTCGGACAATGTCTAAGATTCTGGGTTATTTGCGTCGTCTCCGTGAGGGTTTATCGTCGGAGGTCTCTTTCGCCTTTGTTTTCGGGGTCTTGCCAGTTTTATTGATCAGGTACTGCTGGCTGATGGTCAGGACGTTATTCATGAGCCAGTACAGCACTAATCCCGCTGGAAAATTCCAGAACATGGCGGTAAACATGATCGGCATGAATTTGAACATCTGCGCCTGCCGATTATCAGCGACAGTGGTCGGCGTCATGGCTTGCTGCAAGAACATCGTCACGCCCATCAGCAGCACTAATGGCTTGAAAAAGAGGGTTTCCGTCGCAGATAAATCGGCAATCCAGAGAAATTCCGCGCCGCGTAATTCGATGGATTGCGAAAGCGTCTGATACAGGGCGAAGAAGACTGGCATTTGCAGCAACATCGGCAAGCAGCCGCCCATCGGATTGACCCCTTTTTCCTTATAGAGAACCATCATCTCCTGGTTGAGACGCTGCTTGTCGTTTTTATATTTTTCCTGCAAGGATTTCATGTGCGGCTGAAGGTCTTGCATTTTCTTCATCGAGGTATAGCTTTTGTGGGTCAACGGATAAAACACGATTTTAATCAAGATCGTCAGGACGATAATCACAAGCCCGTAGTTTTTGAGATACTCGTACAGGTAATTCATAAATCCGGCTAACGGCGCGGCAATAAAGCCAAACATGCCATAATCTATCAACCGTTCGAACCCTTGATAGGCGCGTTCTAATTCATTTAATGCCTTCGGCCCGCCATACACGGACAGGCTGCACGTTCCGGCGTCAAGCGGCTGGCTGACGCCAATGAGGATCTCACGACTCGGCTCGATTTTTTCTTTCGCGTCTTTCGGTTGAATCGCGATTTTGTTGATCGAAAGCGTATTGCTCGCCGAACCCGGAAACAGCGCTAATGTGAAATACTTCTGATTGATGGCAGCCCAGGAGATATTGTTATGCGTCAGCAACCCGTCTATTTTTTTGACGGCGTCTCGGATCGGCTTGGCCTGGATTCCTGTCGTTGAAACGATTTCCGGCATAAAGCTCGCAATGGATTCCAGATTTTGCCCCAATCCCGGCCCCCATGCCACAGAGATCGTTTTGACTGCGGCGGGTGGATTTAGGAATTTCAAGGTCACATCCACTTTATACGAATCGGCGCGAAACATAAATTCTTTGGTAAAAATTCCGGAGTTTGCCGTTGTGTATGTCAACGTGACGCTTTTGGCTTCGTCGCTGGCATTGACCTTCAAGCTTTTCGCGGACGGCTGATACAGCGCGGTATTCAATTCCTCATCCAATTCAGCGTCGCTGGTAAACACTTCTAACGCAAATTGACCGCGCTGCCGCGCATCATCTGACACTAATTCGACCGGCTCGTTATCAGACCCTTTATATGCCAATGTTTTCCATGATGTGGCGCGCGCGCCTTGCGTGGAAAGCGTGACGTTCAGCAACGGCGTTTCAATGACGACGTTTTCCGCCTGCGCGTTCAATGCGCGCGGCGCGGTTGACGACGGAATGGCTGGCGCAATCGGCGTTGTTGAAGGCGTTTGAGCCACAGGCGATGTCGAACCTGAGCCGTCCTGTGTTTGCGGTTGAGCCAATTGACGTTGCGCCGCCTGTTGTTTTTCGAGCCGTTGTTGCTGCGGCGCAATATAGAGGAAATTCCAGGCAATAATCACAACAAGTGATAAAACGATAGCGAGTATCGTATTTTTTTCCATACGTTATGCAGCCTCCTGAATGTCGTTTCTATGCACATGGGTCCGTTCCTTGCAGGTGTCGGACGCCTCTGCCGGAAGATTGACCGGGTCGTAGCCGCCTTCGGACAACGGGTGGCAGCGGAGCAATCGGCAAAAGGTCATCCAACTTCCTTTCAACGCCCCAAAGCGCATGATGGCCTGAAGACCATACTCGGAACATGTCGGGTAAAAACGGCATGTCGGGGGAAGAAAAGGGGATATGTACGT
>CAZRSF010000014.1:0-92498 GCA_964602655.1 uncultured Candidatus Moduliflexus sp. | reverse complement strand
ATATGTGATGCCGATTATGCCGATGATGCCGGAACACAAGACGACACGGACAAGAGAGGCGTCTCATGCCTAAACTGCGAACGCTTTCAGGCAAAGAGGTCTGTCGGATTTTGGCAGCGCAAGGATTTGTTAAAGTCCGACAAAAGGGCAGCCACATTATCATGCAAAAAACTGAAAACGGAACAACGATTACCGTTCCCGTTCCAGATCACGACGAATTAAAAAAAGGGACATTGCTTGGGATTATCAAGCAATCAGGTGTCCAACGCGCTTTATTTGAGTCTGAATGATAAAAGCCAGAAGCCGAGTTTTATGAAAAATTCGGCTTCTGGCTTAGGCTTATTTTCCGAATTTTCCGGCGGGCGGCGTTTCTCGTTTCCCGGCGGCGAATTCGATTGATTTCGTAGGGCAAACCTCGATACACGTTCCGCAGGCGAAACAATCCGGGATCGCGCGGTCTTGCTTCAAAATCGCGCCCATCACGTTTGATGGGCAGGCTTCTACGCAGGCATTGCAGGCGACGCAGGTGTCGTATTTGACCTTGATTTTATAGACGCTGATTTTCTCGACCAGCCAGCCGACAAGCCCGAACGGACACAACAGATGACACCAGGGGCGATAGACAAATAACGAGGCGATCAGCATGAGTGCAATACAGACGATAGCCGCCGTTCCCAACACGGCAGGATTGAAAAGTTTGAACGGGTCGATCAGGCCGACCAAATCGGTTGCCCAGACGAATGCGACGACGGTAAACAGGATGAAAAACGCCACGCGAATCGTATTGGTGACGACAAACGGAATTTTCCACTGCGGCAAGACGCCTTTGCGATCTTTCTCGTCGCGCCCGAAGCGAAAGATCACATCCTGCAACGTCCCGAATTGACAGCCCCACGAACAGATCAGCTTATTCGCCAGCAGCGTTCCGCCGACCAGCATCGCGGCCAGGACAATCATGCGCGGCGGGAAGATAATGCGGCTTTTGGCAAATAAGACAATCGCGTCTTTCACCGTGCCCATCGTATTCGGATCGGAACCTAAGATCACGCCGAACAGCGTCACCGCCGCTAACAGCCAGATTTTCCTCGTCTGCGCGGTGATCCGCCGCTGTTTCAATTGAAAAAATACCACCGCTAAAAAGGCAACCCACAGCGCGAGTTTCGCGACGATTTTGATCCAATTTTTCGAGGCTTCTTCAGCGGCAAACGCGACCGCTTTCTGCACCTTTTCCGTAATTTCGGCAGGGGAAAGCTTGAACGATTGAAGCGACTCTTGAAGTTCTTCTGGCGCGTGGATTTTAAAGGCGTTTTCCACGATTTCATCGGATAATTGGTTCTGCTGCCCGAATTCCCGAAGCGTCATCGTGTCTTGAATGATGAGCGGTTGAGCGACCGATTCGGTTTTTTCTTCCGCCCCGCCCCATAAGCGCATCGAAAGCCATGAAAAGACGACGACAAATAGGATGAGACTCGCCCATGCTGCTGCTATTTTTATGCCTGTTGTTTTCGACATTGCCATGCCTCCTTGAATAGTAGAGACGCCCCGCCGGGGCGTCTCTACCGACGATGATTATTGCGCCACTTTCTTTAATTCCTCTTTCAGCACTTCATGATCCAGCCCGTTTGCTTCCGCAAACGCTCGCAGCGTCATGGCGCTATCGGCTGGCATCTCGACGCCTGTCACTTCTTTGAAACGCTCTTTCGTGATGCCGAAACCGAGCAATTCCCCCATCGTGGTTTTGCCCCTGATGTCAACGGCTGCGGGCGTTGCCGCGCTTGCTTGCGGTACGGCAGTCGCTTGCGGCGCAGCGGTGGCGGTCGCCGCCGGTTCGGCTGGCTTTTCTGATGGCGCTTCGCCAGACGTGCCTTGCTGCGCCATGATAAATTCCCGAATGCCTTCCACAAACGGTTCGGTGGCAAGATTATTGGCCGCCGCGATCTCTTTCAGCATGTTTTCCGGGTCGGTCGCTTCCGGCAGATTCAGATGTTTCACGAACGCCTCCGCTGGAATGCCGAATTCCTTCGAAACGACCGCCAGCGTCATGCTGCCGCGAATATTTTCCGGGTTTTTCGCGCCGCTGTCATCGCTCAGGGCTTCGGTCGCGCTGGAATAGGTCGTTTTCCAGATTCCGGCGAGTTTCGCGATCTCGACGCTGCCGAAAAAGATGACGAGCGCGGCCACGCCATACACGAACCAATTCAGCGACAGCTTACGCTGAATTTGATAGCCTAACGTATTGTCAACCGGGCAGGCCGCGACGCAATCGCCGCAGGAAAAACACTCCGACGACGTGACCGTCGGCGTCGTAGAAATCGCAATTTGCGCCGGACAGACGCGGTCGCATTTTTTGCAGTTGATGCAGGTTGTTTGATTGCGAACGATTTTCGTCGGTGAGAGTTTCGAAAGAATGCCGAGAAACGCGCCCATCGGGCAGAAATAGCGGCAGAAATTATTCGGTAGCCAGAGCGAACCAATCAGCGCGGCGAGCAAAAAAAGCGAGCCGATCAAAAATTCGCCGTACAGTTCCTCGAATCCGGCGGCAAGATGCCCGTAGGCCGCCCAGGGATCATACGGCGCGTACACGAGTTCGCCGATTTTCCAGGTAAAATAGAGGATGACGACCAAACCGGCGTATTTGAGATATTGCGCGAAGCGTTCGACGGTCGGCGGCACGGTGATTTTTTTGATGCGCAATGCCCGCGCAAGGCGATCCGATAGCATCTGCAACGTGCCGAGCGGGCAAATCCAGCCGCAAAATGCCCGGTTCAAGGCGATAACCAATAACAGACCGGCAACGAACAACACCATTGTCGCGGGCTGAATTTTCGAAATATATCCCCCTGACGCGAGGAATTTATAGAGCGATTCAAGTCCGCCGAACGGACAATAGACATGCGCGTTCGGCGCGGCTAACACGCCTTTGAGTTGGTGCATAACAGCCAAATACGTCGCAAAGACCAAAATCGAGACGCGCGTTCCGTATTGAAAAATTCTGGCTACGGTAGTGGTTTTCATGATGTTTCCTCCTGAATATAGTATTTTTCACGAGCATTGACACAGAATAGAGGAGTGCAAAAGCGCAGCTTTTGCTGTCAAAGCTACGCGTTGAGACTCCTTCTTTACGTTCGATGCTGTTTAAAGCATACTTTATGCCAACCGGTTTTTTTCACTCGCTCCACGCTCTGCGTGGAGTGCCATGTTTCGGACGCTCCGCGTCCATTACGCCGCAGAGCGGCGATCTGTTGACATTCCACGCGGAGCGTGAAACGAGAACAGTCTGCGCAAAAATTGCCGACATATTTTCGCCATCGCGCAAAATTTTCGCGCGGAAAATAGCCCTGACAGGGTTCGAAACCCTGTCAGGGCTAACATCAGCTTAAATAAACAAGTTATACCCGGCGTTGTCGGCGCGTTCCAGATAGGTCGCGACGCCGCCGAGTTCGACGCCGTCAATCAACTCTTCTTTCGTAATGCCGAGCATGTCCATCGTCATCGTGCAGGCAATCAGTCGGACGCCGTTTTTCTGCGCTTCGGCTAACAAGGTTTCCAGCGGATAGACATTTTTATTTTTCATGATGGTTTTCATCATCAGCGTGCCGAGTCCGAGAAAATTCATCTTGCAGAGTTTCGCATTCGCCGCGCCGCTCGGCATCATCCAGCCGAACAGTTTTTCGATGAGCGGCTTTTCGACATTGACCGCGTGACCGCGACGCAGCAGGTTCAAGCCCCAGAACGTAAAAAACATCGTGACTTCATTTCCCATAGACGCCGCGCCGTTGGCGATAATGAACGACGCCATCGCCCGCCCGAAATCGCCGGAAAAGACCACGAGCGTTTTGCGATTCGAGAGAACGGGCGTCACGCGTGAGGCTTCCGTCACCGGCGTCATTTTGCGGATGATTGCTGTATAAATGCCTTTTTCGAACGAAAACGATACGAGATCATGCCCGGTGCGCTTGCACCAAGCGGGCATATCGGCGGCAAAGCCCGGTTCGCTGGCGGAAATTTCGATCAATCGCCCGTCTTCGGCGGCGTCAATCGCGCTTTTGAGCTTCATAATCGGCCCCGGACATTGCATTCCACAAGCATCAATCTTGATCGTCGCCTGCGCCGGTTCGCCGGATGGCGCGGAACAGGAACTTTCGTTCGCCTGCGTATCGAACACGACGGCGGGAATCTGCCCGAAAAAGCTTTGATAGGTTTTATAGCCGCCGGAGAGATTTTTTACCGTAAAGCCCTGCTGCATCAGCATCCGACTGGCGACGTAGCCGCGCAAGCCGACTTGACAGAAGACATACAGCGTTTTGTCTTGCGACAACTCCGCGCTGCGCGTCCGCAATTCATCCACCGGAATATTGACCGCATCCGGGATCGTCCCCTGTTCGACTTCGACTTTCGAACGCACGTCCAGCAGAATCGCCTGCGAGCGGTCAATCTGCGGCGCCTCTTCGGCATACCAGACATCTACCTGTTTTTTGAGGATGTTTTCCGCCACGAATCCCGCCATATTCACCGGGTCTTTCGCGCTGCCATACGGCGGCGCATACGCCAATTCCAACTCCGTCAAATCGTACACCGTCAGTTTGTGGCGGATGGCGGTTGCCAGCACGTCAATACGCTTATCCACGCCGTCGCGTCCGACGACTTGCGCTCCGAGCAATTGCCCGTTCTCCGGGCTGAACAGGATTTTCAGCGAAATCGGAAAGGCGTGCGGAAAATACGTGGCGTGGCTCGTGCCGTGCGTGTAGGATTTGAGATACGGAATGCCGTTGGCTTTCGCCTGTTTTTCGTTGCAGCCGCTCACGGCGATAGCGAGGTCGAAGACGCGGCAGATCGCCGTGCCTTGCGTCTGTTTGTAGGTCGAATTCAGCCCCGCGATGACATCCGCCGCGATGCGCCCTTGCCGATTGGCTGGCCCGGCTAACGGAATCGATACTTTTTTGCCGGTGACGAAATCCACGACTTCAATCGCGTCGCCGACCGCAAAAATCGCGTCGTAATTGGTCTGCATTTTCTCGTTGACCTGAATCGCGCCGCGTTCCGACAACGCGATCCCGGAATTTTTCAAAAAGCCGGTATCCGTTTTGACGCCGATGGCCAGGATAATCAGTTCGGCTGCGACGCGCTTGCCGCTTTTCAACACGACTTCCAGCGCGTTGTCTTTCGGCTCGAAGGCGGTGACGCCGTCGCTCAGCAGGACATGGACGCCATTCAGCGCGACATGCTCGTGAATCAGCGCGGCCATTTCTTTATCCGCCGGGATGAAAATCTGGTCGGCCATTTCGATCAGCGTGACTTCGCAATTGCGGCGGCGCAGATTTTCCGCCATTTCGATGCCGATGAATCCGCCGCCGATCACGACGGTTTTTTTGAGATTCCCGGCGTCCACCATGCTTTTGATGCGATCCATGTCGTCTATGGTGCGCAGCGAACGAATCCGCTTGTCGTCAATGCCGGGAATCGGCGGACGGAGCGGATGGCTGCCGGGCGACAGCACGAGATAATCGAACTGATTGGTTTCGGTCACGCCATGCGACACGACCGTCACGGTTTTCTGAACCGGGTCAACGGCGGTCACTTCGGATCGGACGCGCACATCAATATTGAATCGTTCCTTGAACCGCTGCGGCGTTTGAATCAGCAATTTGTCGCGTTCCGCGATTTCCTGGCCGATGTGATACGGCATCCCGCAATTGGCAAACGAGATGTAATTCCCTTTTTCATAAATGACGATCTGCGCCTGCTCGTCTAACCGGCGCATCCGCGCCGCAAAACTGGCGCCGCCCGCGACGCCGCCGACTACGATGATTTTTTTCGACATATTCCCCCCCTTTCGCGATTGTTTATTCAGACATTCGGGTTGAATGGTCAATGAATCGTGAATTCGACAAGTTTCTACAACTAAGAATGAGGCGCGCATTCGAAGAAGTCAAGGGGAAAACGATCCGAAATCAGCGGCATCATGGCAGGATCGGCATGGTCAGCGAACAAGGGCGTTCGCAGGGCGGCTGGGAGAATCGTCATGCCGCTCTGATGAAGCTGTTGCAGCAACCCCATGATTTCGTGGGTCGTTTTCGTATCTAAGACCAATTGTGGTCAATACGATCATAAAAAAACCGTCGTCATGCACACCCGGTGTCCTGGCGGACAACCGGGGGGTGTGGCATCCACCCCGGTTGTCCGACAGGACACCGGGTGCGAAAATGCGGGCTTACATCCCTATCGAGTCACTCGTTTTTGAGACTTCAAGGCGCCCTTATATGGGGTTGCCCCACAAGCACGCCAGCCGAATCTGTCCCGTTATCGGATGTTTTTCTTCCAGAGCAGCATCAGACTGAGGAGACCGATACCGAAAAAGGCCGCCGTGGCTGGTTCTGGAACGCTGGTTAACGTGGGTGGCTCGGTCGTTGGCACAACTGTAGGATAGGTTGTCGGCTGGCCAATCTGCCGTTGAATCCAATTCGTAATGAGTTTCAACGCCTCTGGCGCAAAGGTTTCCTCGATCGTGGGATACTCTGCCACGCTGCCCGTTTGGGCGTGTTGGAAGAGATGGTTGAGATCGGGTAATTCTTCAACGTGGTACGAGATATTATCTCCAGCCTGGAGCGCCTGTTCAAGCGCGCGTAAATTGTCGGCGGCGGACACCTGGGAATCTTTCGCGCCATTTAAGGCCAAGACCGGGCATTGGACTTGTTGCAACGCGACTTGCGGATCAATGGAGATGATATACCGCCACCAGGGCGAAACGAGGCGCTGTAAATTCGCGGCCCACTGACTTTCATCCCAACCGATCAGCTCTTGTTCAGCGGCGCGAAGTTCCGCATATTGGGCGCGCAGACGTTGTGCGATGACTCCGGCATCCTGTTCGTGTAGAGGCATGCCATACGCCTGCCGATACCAGGTTTCGAGAGTGTGCGCATCCGTCGCGGCCATCCCGTCCGCCTCGGCGTCGAGCGCAACCTGGCGGGCGACAATCTCCACCATATTAAGCCCCGGACCGGCTAAGAGCGCGATCCAGGCAATCTCTGCGGTCTTGTCCGCCGCGATGAGGGGGGCGATCAAACCGCCTTCGCTATGCCCGATTAAACCAATCTGACGGGGATTGATATCTGCGCGCGTTTTCAGATAGGCCACTGCCGCGCGGGCATCGTCCGCAAAATCCTGCGTCGTTGCCGCCGCATAGTCGCCGGTGGATTCCCAGACGCCGCGTTTATCAAAACGCAATACCGCCAGACCCTGCCGCGTTAAGGCATCGGCCAAGATCAGAAACGGGCGATGCCCGGCCCCTTGTTCATCACGGTCTTGTCGGCCAGAACCAGGAATTAAGATCACCGCGGGGTAACGCTGCGCTCCTTCCGGCCGTGTGAGCGTACCTGCCAGGCGCACCCCGGCGGTCGTATTTTCAAACCGCACATGTTCGGCAAGATAGGGGAACGGCGGCTGCGGGTTCTGGGGGCGTTCAAGCTCCGGCATGGAGGTCACGCGCGTTAACGTCAACGGCACGGTTTCCCCCTCCACGCTAAAATCGCCCGCCCAGGTCTGGCCGTCTGCCGCGAGTTGGCCTGTAATCGTTATACCCGATGTGGGGATGTTTAATTGCAAGAAACCGTCGGTAAAGGTGACGGTTTCAGCGTACATGGGGTCGCGATCACTTTCTAAAATTACGAGTGACGCCTGGAGGATGCCGGCGAGGTTAGTGGTCAGACTTACCAGGAGCGTTATACTGAACTCGTCATCCGGCGCGGTTACGATGCCACGCCAATTGCCCACCATGACGGAATCATCCGCCGGCGTGGCGCTCGTCAGGAATAAACTCAGAAACATCAAACAGATTGTCATTACGCATGTTTTCATGGTGCTACGACACAACATCCGCCAACGAGCAAAGTTCACCCGTTGCCCGTTGACGGGCGCGTGTGTCTTCCTTAATGTAAAGTATGTTTCGGCATCCGCCCAACCAATCAGGGCGCAAGGAGGTATTCAGAGATCGTTAGCGTGGGATATTTGCCTGCCGAGAGTTACCAGGCATAACCGAACGTCACACCGCCATACAGGCCGCCGCCGTTGAGTTTGGTATCGAACAGCGTGACATTCGAGTAAGAATAGCGGACATCGAATCCCGCCTGGAAATGCTGCGCGACACGCAGCGCGATCCCGGTATTGACCCAGCCGCCCAGACCGATTTCATCACTGTCCGCAGCCGCGCGGCCATGATAATCATCCTCAAAACCGCCGTCTAATTCGGCGCTGACCAGAGCAATGCCGCCGGCCACATACGGCGCGACCCGGCCGAAGTTTTCCGCCCGATATTTAACGCCCGCGCCCATTTCCAGGATGCCGCTGCGGAATTTTCGGCCATCCTGATCTTCTTCCTGCGCGCCGGAAAGCAATATCGGAAAGGTCAGATAGATCGGCCAATTGGCGCGTTTCCAATCCACAATCACACCCGCGGCCAACTGATCCTGCATGGGCTTCCAGGTTTCGCGATCCAGGTATCGCAAGCCACCCGACAGCGTAATTGCGCCATTCCCGGCGCAGCTTACGCGGGCAAGGCAACTCAAACTCAACAGCAACATAATAATACGTAAATTTATTTTACACATAAGTCAAAATTTCCTTCGAAATCAGGCTGAGCGCGCACGGCCTCCCCTGAGTCCAAAATGGTTACGATATTCGGTAATTTACCACCACGAAGCGGGTGGTTAACTAATGATTCGGTTGGTTTGTTCGATAGATTGCAACGTCAACGTGACCAGCGGTGTGGCAAGTCAGACACTGCCAGAACCGCAGGCATCATAACATCACCTCCGATTTTCAAGGGGTTAGAAGCGCTAACCCTAATTTAATGACAGCTAATCCGAGCACAATCAGCGCCAGCCCCGCGGCGCCAGCAATCAGCAAAATTTTATTGCCGGTTTTCATGGAGTCTCCTTCTGTGCCTGTTCTTGCAATAAGTTCTGCAAGTCTGCAAACGTGATCTTCAGTAATTTCATCATCTTCACCAGATACGGGAGGTCCTGGCTTAAAAACCGGGCTTTCATGAAGGTCTGCGCCTGTGCGGGCGCTTCTTCGGCGACAAAATACCCAATCCCCCGTTTATTCTGAATAATGCCTTGCTCTTGTAGATAGGCATAGGTTCGCATCACGGTATTCGGGTTAACTTCAACGCTGATGGCTAATTCGCGCACCGAGGGGATTTTTTCGCCAACCGGCCACTGTCCGGTCACAATCTGTTCGCAAATTAATTCGCCGATTTGCAGATAAATCGCCTGATCGCGTTGAAATTCCATGTTAGACCTCAGTTTCCTTCAGATTGTAATAGCCCACGAGCCACCAGAAAGGTGCCCAGCCTCCCCAGAAAGCGAGGGCGCCAAGCCATTGCCCCCACCACGCTATCGAACGCAAAAAGCGCTCCGGATCAAGATGCCAGACCTGGGCATATTGCCGGACGACCACGTCAAACCAGATGTCGAGATTAATGTTCCACCCCTGGAAGGTCTCAGCGAAGAAACATTCGAAGCTGATGGCCGCTACCAGCATCCCCAGTGCGCCATACGCCAGGAGAAACAGGGTCGTGATGCTGATCGCAAAACGTCGCAGCGAGATCGCGCCAACCAGAAAGGGCGCCTGCACCACGACATACAGCGCGATCAGTTGCCAGGTTGACCTGGCGAAGGGCGTAAATGGCAGATGCTGGCGCTGCCAGAACAGCCCCCCCAGCGCCTCCGCGCATCCTGCCGCGACATAGTACGTCATTAATTGCCCCACCGCCACTCCCAGGGTTGTCAAACAGAGGCCGCTCAAAAATTTTTCAAGCGAGGAGGCTGGCAACATCAGCCAGACCGGATTGTGCGCGGCGGCATGGCTGTCCGCGAACACGCGCCGGGTAATCAATAAGCCGCTACATAACACGGCAATCAAAAAACCTGTGTGATGGAACGTCGGCGTGGCTTCTTCGGCAAGATCGATGATGCTGATTATGAACATGCCGCCAGCCGTGCCAAGTATGGTCAAGGCTAAAAACACCCCATGCACTGCAACCAGCGCCCGCGTCAACAACCAGCACCGACGAAAAGAAATGCTTCCGATCCTACGCATTCGGCACCTCCTGGCGCAACGCCGCCGCCAGACCTTGCGGATTGTGCAACGCCGCAGTAAATACCAATTCAATATCCAATTGTTGTTCGTCTCCCTGGATGTTTGGGGCGAGGACTGTATAGCCGCGCAGGGGATGCTCCTCTGCATATAACGCTTCGGCAGGATTGGGGCGTTCCCGCTGCTGGACCACCGTCAAATGCCGCGCCAAATCCGCAAGCGTCCGATTCAAGATAATCTGTCCGTGATGCAGAATCAGCGCCGTATCAAGCAGTTGTTCCACATCGCGCACCTGATGTGTGGCGATGAGCACACTCCGTTCTGCGGTCATGTGCGCGGCCAGCAACTTGCGGAATTGACGTTTTGCCATAATATCGAGTCCATTGGTCGGTTCATCCAACAGCAACAGGCGGCAGCCCGTTGCCAGAGCGAACGCTAACAAAAACTTTTTCTGTTCCCCATACGAATACCGTGTCAGGCGAGTAGTGGGGCGCAGTTCGAATTCGTGCAGATGGTGCTGTAACGTTGCCGGACAGAAGTGCGGATAAAAGGCGCCATAGACATCAGCATACCGTTGGGCGGTCAACGGGGGTAACGTGAAGCTCTCTGGCAGCAGAACCACGGCTTGCAAAAACTCCGGTACGCGCTGGCGTGGCTGCCAACCGCAGACCTCAACCGTCCCGTGACTTGGAAAACGGAGGCCCGCCAGCAATTTCAGGAACGTGGTTTTACCAGATCCATTGACCCCGAGCAACCCGCAAATACTATTCGGGGCAATGGTTGTGGAGAGCGCGTTCAACACCCTTTCCGCGCCATATCCGAAAGTGACATTGTTAAGTGTGATCATATTTGCACCTTTATTAGTGTATTAGTTACATAGTACACTATGGTTATATACTGCGAATTTGTCAAGCGCAATTTTAAAAAATAATGCGATTGACGCACAGCAGGCAGGGGTGATGAAGGTGAAGATTTCGGGCAACAGCAAGGTTTTACTGGATATTGAGGCAAGTACGCAATCCGCGACGGTCTGTGGGTATTCCATGCAGCGCGTGGAACGAGAGAACTTAACAGCCCTGTCTCCCTGTTGGGCAGGGACATGACCAGATTATTTATCGAACCTTCATCAAATCCTGACAATTACGATTCATTTATGACTACGATAGAAGTTTCGCCCTCATCTTCTCTTGTTTTGGGACGGCATAACAGGGGCATGTAGAAACGTCAGCACAACGCGCGCGCGAGATTGATGCGCGACGCCAGAATCTATAAGAAACGCTTGACAATTTTTCCGGCCTGACATCGAAGGATAGATGATCGTATGAAAAATTCCGCCGGGCTATTCGGGAATGTCTCCTGAATTTTCCGACGTTTATTAGGATATATCTTATGGAAATGCTTGAACAGCACGAACAACGCGCAACAGAGCGATTCGATTATCAGGGCGCTATTCAGGATTTTCGCCGGGCGCGCCGCAGGGCATCGTTAGAAAAAGTCGTGGCCTTTTTGAAAGGCACGTCAGATGAATTGCTCTCGTATGAAGACGTGCGCAAACAACTGAAAGTCACCGGCGTCTCGGCAGGCCGGCTGCGCGAAATTCCGGTGAATGCGATTGTCGGCAGCGTGGGACGCTATAAAGATTTTTCCCGCAGCTTTATGCCGTTGAACGACAGCGATGAATCGCGTTGGTCCAAAATCAACGCGATGGCCTCCGCTCAGCAAGGGTTGCCGCCCATCGAAGTCTATCAAATCGGAGAGGTGTATTTCGTGTTGGATGGAAATCACCGCGTCTCAGTCGCCAGAGCGTTGGGCGCGAAGTCCATCGAAGCCATTGTCACGCAGATTCGAACCACCGTGCCGATCTCAGCCGACGTTCAGCCGGACGAACTGTCGCTCAAAGCCGAATATGCCGATTTTTTAGACCGCACGCACCTGGATCGCCTGCGTCCCGGCGCGGATGTGATGATGAGTTCCGTCGGAAAATACCGATTATTAGAGGAACAAATCGAAGAACACCGCTATTTCATGGCAAAAGAGCGACACGATGAAGTGCCGTACAATGAAGCGGTGATCAATTGGTACGACACGATCTATGCGCCGATTACCGACATTATCAAGAAATATGATCTGCTCAAAGATTTTCCCAAGCGCACGATCCCGGATATTTACCTGCTCATCTCCGAATATCGCGCGGCTGTGCGCGAAGGGGATGTCAATTACCTCGAAGAAAATCTGACCGAAATTCTGCAAACGCTCCCATTCGTCCCGGATGTTGACATGGATAAGGTCATTCTTGACGCCGAATACGTCGAGTTTTTAGAGCGGACGCGCTTCGAACAGATCAGACCCGACGCCGACATTCGCGTCACTGCGCCGGGGAAATACGGCGAGCTTGAGCGGCATATTGACGTGCATCGCTATTTCATGGGACAGGAGCAGCAGCGCGAGATTCCCTTCGACGAGGCCGCCGGGCATTGGCATGACACGGTGTATCTGCCGATCGTTTCGATTATTCGCCGCTTAGGAATGCTGCGCGATTTTCCGAATCGCACGGACGCCGATCTCTATCTCTGGATTTCGGAACGCCGCCAACAATTGGAGAAGCGATTGGGCTGGAAAATTCTGCCGGAAAAGGCGGCGGCGGATTTATTGGATCGCTATAGTTCATCGCCTGATAAAGTGCTGTCGCGTGTCGGCGAGCGCGTGTATGACGCGCTGATGCCCGACGAACTCGAATCCGGCCCGCCGCCGGGCGAATGGCGCAAAGAAGATTTAGGGCGGCGCAATGATCGCTTGTTCGGCAGCATGTTGGTGCCCGTCAGCGGCCTGCCGCATAGCTGGGTGGCGTTGGAGCAAGCGATTGTGATCGCCCACAGTAAAAATCAGCATATTTACGGCTTGCATGTCACGGATGCGGATGATGAAATCAAGCAGCAATACGCCTTGCAGGTGAAGGCGGAATTCGAAAAACGGTGCAAGGACGCTGCCGTCGAAGGCATCTTGAAGATTACCGGGGGCGAAATCTCGCGGCGCATCTGCGAACTGTCGCGCTGGGCGGATTTAGTCATCCTGAATCTTGCGCATCCGCCGGGCACGAATCCGCTCATGAAAATCAAATCCGGCTTTCGCACGATTCTCTGGCGCTGCTCGCGTCCGATTCTGGCCGTTCCCGGCCCGGCCAGAGAGATTCGCCGGGTCATTTTGGCCTACGACGGCAGCGAAAAAGCGGATGAAGCCCTGTTTGTCGCGGCGTTTATCGGCGGGACCTTGAATGCGACCGTGATCGTCTTGACCGTCGAAGAAGTCGGACGCACCAGCCCAATGGTGTTGTCGTTAGCGCGGCAATACCTGAAACAGCGCAACGTCGAAGGAATTTTTGTCACCGAAAACGGCAACGTCAGCGAAACGATCCTGACCGTTGCCGAAATGTATAGCTGCGATCTGATTATCATGGGGAGTTACGGCCGCAGCCCGATGTTGGAGATCATGCTCGGCAGCACGGTTGACCCGATTTTGCAAAACTCGAAGATTCCAGTGTTGATCTGCCGATAATGTGTAGGGGCGGGGTCTCCCCGCCCTGAAATATCGCAGTCGCCAATGAATCGTAACCCTGTCAGGGGTCGAAACCCTGACAGGGTTGACAGGCATTTATGCATACGCATTTCTTACCGGAACAACCGATTTACGATGATCTCTGGCGCGAGGGCGCAGCCGCCATCGAACGCGGAGACGTGCATCTCGATCCGCATCTGCGCAACCGCCATCAGGATCGCCGACGCGGCTGGAGCTTGATTATTCGTCCGAATCAAGACGCTCGCGACGCAATTCATGCGGTTATCCAGGACATTCGAACGTCCGAACCAGACCAGCATTATTATCACCCTGACGAACTGCATGTGACCGTGCTGTCGCTCTTTGCGCCGACCGAAGCGTTCGCGGAACATCACCACAAATACGCGACGTATCAGGCGGCGCTGCGAACCGCATTCAAGCAGATCGAACGCTTCCGAATCGAGTTTTGCGGCATCACGGCGACGCGCGACGGCCTGATGATGCAAGGCTTTGCCGAACAAAACGCGCTGAATCTGCTGCGCGACCATCTGCGAGCGATCTTAACCGCACGCGGATTGGGCGGCACATTAGACACGCGCTATCGCATTGAGACGGCGCACGCCACCATTGTCCGCTTCCAAGCGCCGCTGCGCAATCCGTCCGGCTTCCTGACGCATCTTCGGCGTCTCCGCGCGTCGGCCACCGCTCGGACAGTCTGCGCAAGCGTGCAATGGGTCAAAAACGATTGGTTTCTGTCGCGGGATATTGTCGAAGTGTTCGAAGAATTTGATTTGAAGACATGATCTCTTCGAACGCAAATGGCATTATATCAAAGACTTTTCGCGAGTTCCTGACTTACTGGTAAATGATTGGCTTGAGCGCTAACGAACGTACATGAAGGAGGGGATCGGCATGTCACCATTTTTAGGATATTTTGCGCTTCAGGATTTTCGGCGAGCGCGTTATAAAGCTGATTTGACCTGTATTGTCGAGTTTCTACAGCATCGTCCGATTTCGATTTTTTCATACGACGACGCCTACAAACGCTTACATGCGCGACATACGGCCCATCGGGAAATTCGGCAGATTCCGCTTGACGCCATTAGCGGCAGCGTCAGCCATTACGAGGATTTTCGGCAGGCGTTCCTTCCGCAAAAACGGCGAAATGTCGCCTACGAAGGCATCTTCGAAATTCAGGCTGAGGCCGGAGAAGCGGGCTTGCCTCCGGTCGAACTCTATCAAATCGGGTCATCCTATTTTGTCAGCGACGGCAATCATCGCGTGCTGCTTGCCCGTCAACTCGGCGCAACCGTCATTGATGCATTCGTGACGACGATTGAACCGCCGCAGGGCGTTTCCTGGGTCAACGAACCCAAAGAGATTATTCTTCAGGCCGAATATGCCTCATTTTTCAACCGAACCCGGCTCAACGAAACCCGTCCATCCCTTCAGATGACCGTCACCGTGCCGGGAAAATTCCATATTCTCAGCGATCAGATTGACGTCTGTCACGCCGTGTTAAGCGAACAGCAGCGCCGCGATGTCTCGTATGAAGACGCCGCCTGCTACTGGCACGACTCGGTGTATGCGCCGACTCTTGCGACTATCGAACCGCGCCATATTCTGCGAGATTTTCCCGAACGCACCGCCACCGATTTGTTTATCTGGGTCTCAGATCATCGCGAGATTCTGCGCCATTCCGCATTGGCCGTCTCAGCGCTTCCCGACGCCTCGTCGCCACATGCGGCGGCGCACAATGCCCTTGCCGATGAACAGCAGCTTCAGATGGAATACGAGGATTTCCTCCGACGCACGCAACTCCGTATTTTTCGCCCGGACGCGGATGTACGCTTCAGCGCTCCCGGCAAATATCGCCTGTTGGACGAGCATATTCAAGGGCACGGCTATTTCCTCTGGATGGAACAACATCGCTATATTCCCTACTACGAAGCCGTGACCCACTGGTATGACACCGTCTATCTGCCGATTGTCAACGTCATCGCCAGCCAGCATCTCGTGGATGATTTTCCGGTCTATACCCTGACTGATTTGTATCTCTGGATTTCCGCGCATCAACTGATGTCGCGCCAGATGCCAGCCTCGCAACACGCCTCCTATCTTCAGGAAATCTGGAGCAAACTTCAAAATTTCCCGTATGAAGATTATGACGAGTTGCTGATTAAAATCGAATACATTGATTTTCTGCTGCATACCCGCCTGCATGAATTGCGTCCGAACGCCGAATTGACAGTCACAACGCCCGGCCAATACCGCGCATTGGAGCAGCATATCGAAGTGCATCGCTATTTCATGGGAATCGAACAGCGCCGAGAAATTCCCTACAGCGACGCGGTGCAGCACTGGTATGATACCGTATATCTGCCCGTGCTCGCCGTCTCCGAAGACTTCCTGTTAGCACGGGAATTCCCGAATCTGACCGCCACCGACCTCTACTTATGGGTGAGCGAACATCGCAGTCAGTTGGAACGTCAGGCCGCAAACGCGCTGCCGCTTGACAGCGTCATTCAAGACTTAGTCTCCCGGTTCGGCGCGCAAAAATCGTCGCCGGTGCCGCGCAAAAAAACCGAACGCATTGAAGCACTCGACGAACGCGAGGAAGACTCGCCCCGACAGCAACATCAACAGCGGCGCGATCTGGCTGACCGGCGGCGGAATCATCTCGTGGCGACCGTGCTCGTTCCGCTTTCAGGCGCAAAAGACGGCTGGGCAGTCGTGGATCAGGCGCTCGCGATTGCGCAGCAGGAAGACGCGCATCTGCTCGCACTGCATGTTGTGTCGTCGGCGCATCAACGCGACAGTGACCGCGTCATGACCCTGCAAATTCAATTCGAGCAACGCTGCCGCGCTGCCGACGTCCCTGGAATATTTCAGGTCGAAGTCGGCGAAATGGCCGAGGCGCTCGCCCAGGCAGGTCAACAGGTCGAATTGCTGCTGAGGCCGCTATTGCAGGAGACGCCGCGCCTTGAAATCGCGCAGGAGATTCTCGCGTTGTCTCGTTCCTGCTCCGCGCCGTTGACGCTTGCGATGCCCGCGCAGACGCACGCGCTGCGCAACGCGCTGCTGCTGTATGACGGCAGTCCCAAGTCGAATGAAGCCCTTTTTGTGAGCGCGTATCTCGCGTCGAATTGGGATTGCGATTTGGAAGTCTTGCTGACGACCCATGACCCGCTCTTGCGTTCATTTATCGCTCAATACGTCTCGCGCCGCAATGTGCGCGCCACGATCCTGCGCTCGATAGACGAACGTGAGGACGCGCTGCCGAAACTGCTGCGCGACCATCAGCGCGATTTCGTGATTGTCGGTGGCGAGGAGGCGCTGTCGGTCATGAAGACCGTCTCGCTGCCGATATTGATCTGCTGAGATTCTCAAGAGAACGCCGAGGTGTTCAAGACTTCGGAGTTCTCTCAGCGGGCGCTGGAATCTCTTGTACGAACCGCTGCCGATGTTTGCGCAACCGATACTGCGTTCGCTGCCACACCTCGTAAAAAAGCCCCCGAACGGTTTCGGTGTCTTTGCCATATCGGGCGAGGTAGCATGTAAGAAACCGGACGCGATCCGAGGTGCTGAACAAGCGCAACTCAAGAAAATTCCGCCCCAATTCATCCAGATTTTTGATGCGGCGGTGGCGGGAAATCCAGCGCGTAGAGCGGACGGAATCGAGATCGATAAGATACACGCGCACATCATCCTCCCGGAGTTCGATAAAAATATTATTTGCCGTCAAATCGCCATGATAGACGCCTGCCAGATGAAGCGACGCTAAAAATTCGGCCACGCCGCGAATCAAGCGTCGTTTCAATTTCACGCGCTCGCCTTTCGGCTGCGCGTCCAACCATTGACGCACATACTGCCGCAGCGAAAGGCCGGATGGAATGCCTTCGGTCAGCAACACGAATTCGTCGGGAACCCCGCGCGCCCGACGACGAAAAAACGCGACTGGCTGCGGCGTGAGAATCCCTTTTTGCAGCAAAATGTTCGCAATACGCCATGCTTTCTGGGATTTGTGAGTTCGAAAAAGCGCTTGCGCGATCTGTTTGGCGTTGATGAGAACATACCGTTTGAGGTAAATGGTCTCAGCCCCCGGCATATCGGGCGATTGACGTTTCAACACGTACACTTCGCGATCAGGGTAGGCCGTCAGCGGCGCTTGCGTCTTGAGATCAACGTCAAAAAAACGATTCAGCCGCTCGCGGAATGCGGGAACGTCATATTGTGGCAAGATGAATGTTAACGATTGAGGCGCGTTCATGATGGTTCGACCCTGGCTTCGCGGCGTCCTGCCCGGAGGTTATCCGTTTCGGCGCAGGCGGCGTTTGGCGCGCCGCCAGAATTTGATCAGATTGTTCTGGGCTTTGGCGAGGCGATAGACCGGATCGCGCTCGGAGACGCCGTACAGCGCGACGCTGCCGGGACAGCAGTTGTCGAGCAGGACGACATCATACATCCGGGCGTAGCGCGACCGCCAGGGACGGGCGCGCGCGCAATCGAGAATCCGAATTTCGCCATCATGCCGCAGAAAATTCTGGACGTGCGGATCGCGATGCACCCACCCGGCGGCATGAATGCGGCGCAGCGTCGCGGCAATCTCTCCGGCTTGCTCGCATGAGCACGTCGCGCCGTCAAGATATTCGTAACAAGCCCAGGACGCGACCGTCATGCCGAAACGCAGCCGCTCCAGGACGAATACGGGCTGCGGCACAGGCAATCCGGCCTCGACCAATCGCGCTAAATTGCGCGACGACCGCGCACCTTCGCCGCCTCGATACAGGCTGGTGAATTGCGACCACCAGCGCCGTTCCTGGCGTAGCGAACGTTTGGCGACAAACCGCGCGCCTTCGTGCTGAATCAGCAGCGCCACGCCGCGAGAATTCTGCTGAAGCGTTCGTTCGGGATACCGAAGAAGCTCCCGAATTTGCGCTAACGACGTAAACGTCTGCCGCCATGCCGGAAAGACATGCAGCCGCCAATCGTCATTCTTCATCGTCCGCCTCTTCCTCTTCGCCGCGCAGCATCTGTGTCGCATATAATCGAGCGTAGATGCCTTCTTTAACAAGGAGTTCCTGATGCGTGCCGCTCTCGATAATCTTTCCGGCGTCCAACACGATAATCTGTTTCGCTTTCTGAATCGTGGACAGGCGGTGGGCGATGACGAGCGTGGTGCGGTCTTTCATCAGATTCGCAATCGCCTCCTGCACTAAGCGTTCCGACTCGGAATCCAGCGACGACGTGGCTTCGTCCAGAATAATAATCGGCGGATTTTTCAGAATCGCTCTGGCAATCGCTAAGCGCTGACGCTGGCCGCCGGAAAGCCGCGTGCCGCGCTCGCCGATCAGCGTCTGATACCCTTCCGGCAGTTTTTCGATAAATTCATGCGCGTTGGCGATTTTCGCGGCCTGCATCACGTCGGCAAACTCATAATTCCGAACGCCGTAGGCGATATTGTTCGCAACCGTGTCATGAAACAGAATCACGTCCTGCGTCACGATCCCGATCTGCCCGCGTAATGAAGCAAACGTGACCTGCCGAATATCAATATCGTCAATCAGAATTTGCCCTTCGACGGCGTCGTAAAAACGAGGGAGCAGACTGAGCAGCGTGGTTTTTCCCGCGCCGCTCAGACCGACAAACGCCGTCACCTGACCGACCGGCGCAGTAAACGATATCTGTTGTAAAATCGGTTCGGTCTCATATCCGAACGAGACATTTTGATACACGATGCCGCGCCGAATCGGCGGCAGTTCCACCGCATGTTCGACTTCGACAATATCGGGCGGCATGTCTAAAATTTCGAAGACCCGATCCGCCGCCGCTAACGCCTGCTGAATTTTCATATTATATTTGCTGATGCGTTTGAGCGGTTCGTACAGCAGCAGCAGGGCGGTAATAAACGAAAAAAACGTGCCGGGCGTGGTTTCGCCGCGAATCACCTGATAGCCGCCATACCAGATCACCCCGGCAATGCCGATGCCGCCGAGCACTTCAGACAGGGACGAATTGATGGCCTGAATAGTGACAGAGCGCATCGCGCTTCTGAAAAATCCGGTAATCACGTCAGTAAAACGTTCTTCTTCCAGCTTTTCCGCGCCGAACGCTTTCACAATGCGGATGCCGGACAACTTTTCATACAGCAGATGATTGATCTCAGCCATTTTGAATTGCAGCGAATGGCTGTTTTTCCGCATTTTGCGGCCAAAATACGTCACAAGCCCCATCGCCACCGGCAGCACGAGCAAGGCGATGCTCGCAAGCTGCCAATGGCGGTAAAACACGACGCACAAGAGGCCGGTCGCTGTGACGCCCTGCCGGATCGCATCGGAAACGATGTTGGCGACGGCGTTTTGCAGCAGCGTGACATCGCTGGTGATGCGCGACACGAGCGTACCGGTGGTATTTTTCGCGAAAAAGCGGAGCGACAGGCGTTGCAAATGCGCAAACAGTTCGCGGCGGAACTGTAAAATAATCCGCTGCCCCACGCCTTCGATAAAATAGGTCTGCCCGAACGAGGCAAGCCCCTGCACCGCAATCACGCCTAAGACCATGAACGGGATATAGCGCAGCATGGCCTCGTCTTTGCTCATGAAAATTTGATCGACGATATTTTTGACAAGCATCGCAGCCAGCGAAGTCGCGCCGCCCACAAGCAGCGAGCAGAGCAACGAAATCAGGATGTGTCCGGCGTAGGGCTTCGCGTATCGTAAGAGTCGTTTATATAATTCCATATCATTCCATCGAATTCCCCTCTTAAGAGGGGCGGGGAGGATTATCGTTCCGTGCGATTCTCAGTGTATCGAGATGACAATTCAGGAAACTATCAACGAAAATCGGGCGAGAGGTGTCAAGAAGATTTGCGAAGAGGTGGTGACTTTCATAACTCGTATGACGAAACTGTTGTTTCGTCAAGGGCGAAACAACAGTTTCGCCCTACGGCGCGAATTGGTATTACTTTTATTTTTGAGCGCTGAAGTGTTCTGCTTTTTCTGCCAACACTTTTTCGATACCGAATTTCGCCAACTCACTTCGATATTTTTCGTAAGTTTCGTCAAATTCGGATGGTTTGCAGGTAATCGCTCTGATTTTGTAATCCGCGTTGACTTTATCTAAGTTCCCCGCTTCTTCTAATTCAGTCTTCGACTTGAAGTTCGATGGACGAAGTCTATACCCGTCTAATGCCAGCGTATAGTCATCAATCACATGCTGCTTGTATTCCGGCAGCATATTCGCGGTTGTTTTGATAAAGTCTTCTTCCGTCTTGAAATAGCCCTGGTTTCCGACAAGGAACAGATCGTGGTGAATCCAGTCAAGTTGGACTGCGTTCAGTGCGCCATCAATCGGAACGGGAAAACCGTCCACCAATTTATAGTGCGTGCCTTCGATACCGAACCATATTGTTTTTCCACCGTCACCGGCTAAAAAGTTCAGGTATTTCATGGCTGCCTCCGGATTTTTCGCCGTTTTCGGCATAAACACATACGCGCCAGTCGGCATATACTCATTGACATATTTTTTGCCGTCATTCACGTTCTTAAACGGTGGAATGGCAACCATATCGGCATTCGGCACCGTTGCCTTCAAATTCTGCAACAAGCCGCCGCGCAACGGATCGACATTGCTCCCAACGCTGGCTTCCCAATAGCCTAACGTGCCTGCGACAAACGCTTCTTTTTCTTTTTGACCGAGTTTCGATGTAAAGAATTCCGGGTCCATCAATCCTTCATTATAGAGTTTGTTCAAGAAGGCAAAATACCCTTTGAAGGCAGGGTCGGCATAGACATGACCCGCTTCGTTTCCTGAGGGCAAACCGATATGATTCGTGCGGAACGTCACATCATTTTCGTAGGTCATAAAGGCATACGCTAAATTGGCCATCACGTCTGAGGAATAGCCGAATGCGACCATTTTATCGGCGCCGATCTTCCCCGGGTCTTTTTCTTTGAAGGCTTTGAGCACGGCATATAACTCATCAGGCGTCTGTGGCACGGCCAACCCGACTGCGTCCAACCAGTCTTTTCTGATAAATCCGTTGAACGCTGCTGTAATCGAGCGTCTTGCCGGAATGGCATATTGCGCGCCATCTTCTAATTTCGCATAGTCCAGGACATCTTTGGTATTGTACGCAATGATTTGCTGACCATTTTTTTCCAGCAACTCAGACAAATCATGCAGACCGCCTTGACGATACCATTGCTCGACCTGCGTCGAATTATAGGTCATCATGATGTCCGCCGCTGTTTGAGACGCCATCATCACAGGCACCTTTTGATACTCTTCGCTTCTGGGCACCAGCACAAAATTCACATGAATGCCTTCTTTGGCCATTTCCTGATTGATGTATTCGGTCCAACGGTTCTTATCGGTGGTTCCTTCGCCTGCGGGAACTTTCCCACGATCGAAGAGCATGACCGATATTTCAATCAATTCATCTGCGGCAAACACGGAGATGGGCAGGGTACATGCCATCATCGCTGTCATAACGAGTAGAATACAGAGCTTTTTCATGCGTGACCTTCCTCCTTGATAGATATATTGATAAAACACATTATACGACAGACGCTCCCTCTTATCCTTTCACTGACCCTAACATCACTCCTTTCACGAAATATTTCTGCAAGAACGGATAAATCGCCGCAATCGGCACGATGGCGACCATGACTGCCGCCGCTTTCATTGCTTCTGGCATCACCTGCTGTCCGATATTCTCGGTCAGCGAGATTTGACTCAACGCTTCAGTAAACAGAAGTTGTCGCAACAACAATTGCAACGGAAATTTTTCGGGAGATGTAATATATAAGAGTCCGTTAAAATAATCGTTCCAATAGTTTACGGCATAGAAGAGACCGATGGTCGCAATAATCGGGCCGGATAATGGCAGCACGATTTTAATCAAATACATCAGATCGTTGCACCCATCTATCGTCGCAGCTTCCTCCAAGCTTTCAGGCAGTTGCTGAAAGAACGCTCGCATGATAATAAAGTTAAACGCGCTGACGGCGATTGGCAAGATCAGAGAGGCGATCGAATCCAAGAGTCCTAACTCCTTCACCACTAAAAAGGTCGGAATAATTCCCCCGCTGAAATACAAGGTAAACAAGATGAAAAACGTCAAAAACGCTCTGCCCTTCAAGCGTTTTTTCGACAGGGCATAGGCCGCTAACGTCGTCACAAACAGAGAAAGCGCCGTGCCAAGAATCGTGACTGTCAGAGAGACGCGCAACGAACTCAAGAGCCGACTGGTTGATAACATGTTTTTATAGGCATTGAGTTGAATGTCAATGGGATAAAACGTCACCTTACCCGATAAAATCGCCAAATTACTGCTTAATGAGTACGCCAGCACATTCAGAAACGGGTAGAGACATGCGAAGACGATCAGCGTCATCGAGAGATACACACATCCCTTGTAGAGGTTTTCTTTGAATTTCATCCATTGATAGTCATCCATACGTGTCATCATCCCTCTTTCGTCTGTTAAAAAACGCCTTCTTCTCCGAGCGCTTTGGCTAAGAGATTGGCAAGCATCAGCAAGACAATATTGATCGCAGACTGGAATAATCCGACGGCTGTCGCAAAGCTGTATTGAACTCGTTGCAGACCCATTTTATAAACATAGGTGCTTAAGACTTCCGACACGTCGATAATTTTACTGTTCTGTAACAGCAATGGAGCGTCTAAGCCGATATACATCATCCGACTGATCGATAAAATGAACATCACGAGCATCGTTGAACGAATTCCAGGCAAGGTAATATACCATATCCGTTGCAACTTGGTTGCGCCATCTATATACGCGGCCTCATACAGGGCTTCATCAACCCCTGCAAGCGCGGCCAAGTAAACAATCGTTCCCCACCCCACATCTTTCCAGACATTCGCCAGCACATAGACGAAAATCCACCAGCGGTTTTCGATCAAAAACGGGATAGGGTCTTGCCCCATCCGAATAAACAGATTATTGATCGAACCATTGTTGAGTGAAAACATGTTCGTGACAATTCCAGCGATAGTGACCCACGAAATAAAATATGGCAAATAGAGGATGGACTGGGAGGTTTTTTTGAAGAACTTGCTGTTGATTTCATTTAACATCAACGACAAGATAATTGATGCTGGAAATGTGACGGCTAATACTAACAGATTCAAGATCACCGTATTTTTGACCGATAGCCAGAAGAATTCTTCTTGAAATATTCTCCTGAACACCTCTAATCCGACCCATTTACTGGCGATGATTCCTTGAAAGATATTGTAATCTTTGAAGGCGATCACAATCCCCGCCATCGGGCCATATCTGAAGATCGCAAAATACAAAATTGCCGGTAAGAGAAACAGATACAAGATATAATCACGGTGAAGATAGAAAAAAACGCCTTTTTTTTGCCCCATAGCAGAAATCCTTCTCCTCTCCTAGCATATTCTTCACTGACGACCAAACGTTGCGAACGTATTCTGTTAAACAATGTAGGAGAAAGGCAGGTCTGCGTGTCAAGAATTTTTCTTGAAAACAACTTGATCACTCTCATTTTTTACTAAAATAAAGAAAAAGGCTATCGGTGAACAGTGACGAACGATTAAGCTGAAACAAGGCTCGCGACCGCTTCGGCGAATGTCGGAATAATGACATGAGGGCCGCCGCCGGAAACCGAGGACAAATCAGGGGCGGGATGATTGGAAAGCAGAATGGTTGTGCAGTTCATATCGCGTCCGAGGCGAATATCCGCCATATCGCGGCTGATGATGACGCTTTTCGAGAGAATCACATCATCGTCGTCAACGGCCTGTTCTAACGCAGACGCGGAAAGCGTTGACTGCGGCAGCCACGTCATCGCCGCCTGTCTGATCCGCGAAGCGAGTATCGTTTGCAGCAAGGTTGTTTCCTCGGAGTCTCCGCTCAAAAAAAGCCGATAATCTTGTTGCGTACACGCCTGAAGCGCGTCAATGCTCGCATCTGTGATGCCGCCAACAGACGATTCCCAGACATCCCGCACTCGAAAAAAGAGGCCGAAGCAAGCAGGATGCGCGAGGCTGTCAGCGATGCGGCGCAGCAATTCGGAGGTGGACATGCCTTCGACCAGCGCGGCTAAATGAATCCGCCCGCCATGCCGCTCCACGACCTCGCGTTCGACGCAGTCGCGTCCATGTTCCGGGGAGTTGACGTGAATATGCGGTCGAATCGCGTCGAGGAGTTCGATCGGCGTGAGTTCGTCGAACACGGTGAGATAATCCACGCATTTCAATGCGGCGAGCATGCCGACGCGATGCGCTTCCGGGCAGATCGGACGCGATTTGCCTTTATAGCGGCGGATACTGCGGTCGCTATTGATCCCGACAACCAGCGTGTCGCCGAGCGACTTTGCTTCTTGCAGCATCGTCACATGTCCGATATGCAGCAGATCGAAGCTGCCGTTTGTGGTGACAATGATCTTGCCTTGCGCTTTGAGTCGGGCAATACGCGCAGCAAGCACGCCGCGCTCAAAAAGTTTCCGCGCCATCGCTTACTTATCCTCGACGTTGAGCGCCTGCCTCAGCCAGCGTTTGCGTTTGTCTTTCTTCGTATTCGACACGCGCTGCACTTGGCGGACTTCCTCGCCTTCATCGGGGATAAGAGTGGCATTGGTGTCCGGCGTCTCGAAATTGCCCACATCCTGAAGTTCGATATCTTCGGCCAGAATATGATTCTTCGCCGCGCATTCGGCGGAACAATAGCCATATCCCGTCAAGACGGTCTCAGCAGGCACGACATCGGGATTCGTCACCCGGCGTTCGATATAAAAACCGGTGGCGGGTTTGAACTCTTTCCCACATTCGTAACAATGAATTTTCATGTGCGTGTATTTCTTCGGACTGAGACACGGTGCGGTTTCAGCCCGAAGTGTTATATTGTACCGTTGTATTCAGGCTCGTTGTGTCGCTGCGCGTACCGTCGAACAGCCATGTTCGGCGAACACAGCCGTTCGCCGGCACAGCTAAATAGCGACGCTCTTTCTTATTTCTTGACTTGCGCGTCCGTATTCCAAAAAGATTCTTTCTGCGAAGAATGCGCCAATTACAATGTAATGTAGGCGCATCGGGAAATTTTTCAAGGAGAATGATTTAAAAATTTATAAAAAAAGAGGAGAACCGATTTATGCGACTTGTGGAACCGATGGTGTATGTCCTTGCAAAATCTCAGGTTGACCGCGACGAAGCTCGCCGTTGGATTGACGATCTCGGCGCGGTCAATTACGAGATTCCCGACCAGTGCTCCGACGCAGAATTATTGACTGTGCTGGCGGGGAAACGCTGTTATCTATCCTTCGAGCCAGGCTTGAATCCGAACATTACCCGTGTCCGCAAAGATATCGTGGAATTTATCGAAAACATCCTCAAATCGAGGCACGGCAGCGTGTTGGAACATGTGACCTACACGTTCGCCATCGAGAATGTCAGCCGCGTGTTTACGGCGGAAATGAATCGACATCGCGCGGGCTGGGCGATCAGCGAAGGCTCGATGCGCTATATTCGTTTTTCAGACATTCCCTTCTGGATGCCCTTTTCCATTCGCGACGAGGCCGACGATCCCGAAGAGATTTCCGACGCCAAAGCCCGCACCCGTGCCGTATTCGAGCGCGCGTTCCGGCAGATGGAAGAGAATTATCGGGAATTGGAAGACATCTGGCAATTGGATACGCTCAAAGAATTTAAGGAAAAGAAAAAGCTCACCTCCATGATGCGCCGAATTATCGGCATGGGCGTGGCGACCGGCGGTGTCTGGACGGGCAATCTGCGGGCGCTGCGGCATGTGCTGACCGTGCGCGTGGATGCCGCTGCCGAAGAGGAAATCGCTTACGTCTTCAGCCTGATTCTGAAAAAAATGCTGGAAAGCGAACCGACGATTTTTACCGATTTCGAGCAGACCGACGACGGGTTCTGGAAGCCGAAATATTGGAAGATTTGACGATGGGGCGATGCGCGCCAGACGAGTGTTAGTCCTGACAGGGTTTTAAACCCTGTCAGGACTTATCAGAAATCACTACTCGCATCAATAAAACGCCCGTAAAACAACGGATTAAGACCCTTTCGTTTTTTTTGATTGACAGCGCGACATGTTTGCGCTATCGTCCGACCTGTCTCCCAAATGGCGAACATGCCGCAGAGATGTGAGGAACATGTCATTATGGCCAAAAAACCTCGTGAGAGCCAACGCGTCCAATATCAAATCAAGACGGCAGTCGTGCGCTGTACGCAAGTGTCGAATGGCGAAATGTTCTCCGCCGTCTGGAATACACGGAGACTGCTGCGTAAATACCAGCAAAACGTGGCGGCGCGCCTTGTCAAAATCACCTGCCCCGGCGGGCTAAGTTCCGCGGCAAAACTTCTGAACAAAGCAGGCGCAGACGTTGATTTGCTTCAGGAAATGCAAAAATCCGAACCGGGCGCGGCGGAATCTACCGTATTTCTCCGTCAAATCGAAGGCAAAGAGATTATCATCGAATATGCCCAGTTTCCCAATGGCGATCTGATCAAAGACCAGACCGGGCGCATTCTTGTCATGGCATTTACGCGAAACAGTTTCGGGTGGAAAAAAGAGAATCTCGGCCTTGAACTCGTCCGGCGCGGCTATGCTGCTATCTACAAAGCCAGAGGCGCGAACGACCCGTACTACTGGACGACTCCGGCGTATGAACGCCAGTTCGACGACGTGTTCAGAGACGCGGAAGCGCATCGGCGCGGCCCAATTCATCACAATGCCCCTCGCTCCAAAAATCCCCAAAAATCCACAAGCTGGAAATTAACGACGTATTCGGTCGTCAGCTTCCTCTTCGGCCTGATCCTCGGCTTTCTGCTCTGCGCGTTCCTGATGAATGCCGGCGTGCTGATTTTGCTACCACAATGAGCCTGTTACACGCATAACAACGGTTTCATTCCTGCTGTCGCAACAAATTTCGACTCTACAATTTTAGGTGTTCATCGGAGTGTCAAAGCTCTGCGTTGATGTGTCAAAGCAGAGCTTTGACCCGGTACTGCTGTTGTTTTAAGATGTACACTGTGAGAGACCTCGGACGGCTATTTATCAATGCAGTTAATAGCGTTTTTGTTCTCGATACGTTCGATATACCCCCCCTCAAACCACTTTTGTCGGAATAAGACAAACATCCCGCCTGCAATAAGAGCATTGGAGCAAGATCGATCTTTTCGGCCTTCGATAAACGACATTGCGTGAGAGTTCGCCTGAACCCGTCTGGAAGAGTTTATTGATGTGCTTTCGGTAACGTGAAGCGGAAAGTTGCGCCGTTGCCGGCTTCGCTTTCGACCCAGATCGAACCGCTGTTTTTCTCCACCATATCCTGGCAGAGCAGCAAGCCCAAGCCGGTGCCGGTTTCTCCGGCTGTGCCGAGGCTGGTATGGTGCGCGTCCGAACGAAATAGTTTTGGCAGAGCGTCGGCGGGAATGCCGGGGCCGGTGTCAGCGACCACGATTTCGACATGACGGTCGGACACGGTCGCGCTCAGACGAATCGAATCGCCGGCGCGGCTGAATTTCAGCGCGTTGGAGAGCAGATTGCGCACCACCGTATTCACCATATTGTAATCGGCGTACACCCGTACATCTTCAGCGATTGCGCTGCTTAACCGGATGTGTTTGCTTTCCGCTTTCGAGGCAAAGAGCGCGAGATTATCCTCAATCAATTCGTGGAGCGCAATGTCTTCGGGGCAATGTTCCATGACACCGCGCTGCAAACGCGACCAGCTTAGCAGATTTTCCAAGAGGGCGTTCAACCGTTCGGCGGAGTTGCGGACGTTGTCGGCATAGCCGGACACCTGGTCAATCGGCGCAGTGCGGATGTGTTCCGAGAGGAGTTGAGCAAAGCCGAGCAGTGTGCTGAGCGGGCTTCTGAGGTCATGCGAGATGATGGAAAAAAATTTATCTTTGCTGGCGTTGGCGGCGTGAAGCTGTTCGTTTTTCTCTTGCAATTCGAGATGCTGGGCTTCCAATTCGGCGGTGCGCTCTTTCACTTGCTGTTCAAGAATCACGTTCATATTTTCCAGCATGGCGTAATGCTCTTCCAATTGTCGCGCCTGCCCATAGCTTCGTAATGCCTCTTTCACCGTCAGGCTCAGATCGGATTGATGCCAGGGTTTGGCAAGAAATCGGTACAGATTGGCGTAATTGATCGCATTGGCGATAGCCTCCATATCCGCCTGTCCGGTAAGCATGATGGTCAGCGTATTCGGCGAGAGTTCATGGATGCGCCGCAGCAATTCGTCCCCTTTCATGCCGGGCATGATATAGTCGGAAATCACGAGCGGCACGTCGTAGCCGTCCGCGAGGAGTTCCTGGAACACATCCAGCGCGTCCTCGCCATCTTCGGAGGTTTCGATCAAGAAGGCGGCCTCTAACATGCGGTGCAGTTCGCGTGTCAAACTTGCCAGCACTAAGCGTTCATCATCAACACAGATCACCGCCTGTTTTTTCATGTTGCGCGAATGTTATCCTTTTTGCCAACGTGTTTCACGCCGATCACGCCTTTTGGGGGCGTTGATTTTTTCAGAGATGTCCACTCTTTTTTACACGTCAAATACTGTCTGTCAAGAAGAATATCGCAACGGAAACGCTTTTCAGCGCATAACGACGATCTCGCTGTACTCGTCTTAATTCCTTACGATTCCTGAAGAATCGGACTTTCTGTAAAATCAGCGACTTCTTCTTATACCAATAAGAGAAAATTTCTTCTAACGGTTAACAATACGATTGTAACGTCATTCAGTCTCGTGGGGTGTCAATATGCAGCAATACCCAGTTGTCACAGTGAATAGGGGAGACATTCGATGCCTTCGCATCCGAATGTTCTCTCTTCTTTTCCTGCTGTGTTCAGGGTGGATCGGTCGCATGGCTCTCACAGATACCGCCGTTGCGTTTGCTTCTATTGTTCCTGAACATGTGGCAGTGATAACGACAACGCCCGATATGAGGCGGGTTCGATCTGATGAGGGAGAATTCGCCGATTGGCTGCGCGTCGAACCGCATTCTCTTGACATGCCTCAGGGAAATATGCTGGAAATCACGCTGCAATTTACCCATGTTGTCGGGACAATCTTCGTAAATTTTTACGGACGCGACCCGTATGGCGCGGCGTTTGACCAGAAGGCGATCAGTACCCCGGCCACCGTGATTTTTCAGAGCGTTTCCGCCTCCTCGCATTATCTCAAAATTTTTGTAAACGACCCGGGTTCGCAGGCCGAATATGAAGTGGCTTATGCGCTCCGTTCTCTGGTTCGAACATCTCATGCCGCCTCAGAGATCGCGCCTCGACTAACCTTATTTTCCTTCTCAACTCCTTGCTTTTCATCGCGCGTTTGCCTCCTGTTATGTCTTAGTATTGGCATCTGTACCGTCACCATCGCGATCTTGTCGTTTTGGTTGAGATTGACGAAAACGCGTTTACGGAATGTCGCGCCTGGACATACAAACGGAGTCATTCCAGAAGATTATCATGATCTCGGCGATTTAGCCAGCGCGCAAGGAAAGGAACATTTAGCCAGACGATGTTATTCGCGCGCGGCGATAATGGAACCAGAAAACACGGGCGTCCATTTCGAGTTGGGAAAATTATTGTTTTATGAAAAGCAATATGTTGACGCGCTCAAAGAGTTTCAAACCGTGTTAAATGGTGAACCGATCCCTCTGGAAATCTATCATTATTTAGCGTTTTCCCATTTGGCGCTCAATCAAATCAAGCAGGCGGAATTCTATTATGAGAAATCGCTGGAATGTCATGGCGATGAATTTGCGGAGATTTTTACCTGTGAGGGTAAGAGAAATACACGCCAGCCGCCTCGTGTCCTGTCCATGTTTTCTTAATCCCATGTCGCAAAAAATACACAAGGCGTTACAGCAGAATCAGTAACGCCTTGAACCGCCCTCAGTATTCAGGAAAAATTTACTCTTCCAGATCGGTTTCCAACATATCTATGAACTGTCCTTCGGTAATAATTTTGATTTCGTCGCTCCGTTCATTCAGTTCCTCGACCTTCAGGAATTTTTTCCCTTTTTTGGCGTGAGCATTCAATAATGGGGAGTTTAAATTACCGACGACTAAGTAATCCAGTTCATGTGTGACACTGCTGGGGATTGAGCCGCCTTTACGCAACACTTCTTCTTGTGCGCGTTTACGAGACATGGTTGATAACTCGCCGGTAAATGCAAAACTTTTTCCTGAAATCATAGCCTACTCCTCCTTGCTGCGGTGGTGGATATATATCGAGCGAACAGCATGTATGTTCATACATGTATTACATTAGGGTGTGTGAGGCTATCTGTCAAGGTCAAAATTCTGTGAAATTTTCGAACAAAGTATTGACAGAAAATCTGAGACGTTTCTACAATGAACATGCGTATGATTAGAATCGCCGCGTAGGGCGCGATCTTGCGTCAACATCATTCTGCTTGACAAACCTGTTATCAACCCGCAAGTCGTTATGAAGGAAGGCGTTATGTTTGGGATTGGAATGCAAGAACTCATCGTGATTTTAGTGATCGCCTTATTAGTGGTGGGGCCAAAGAAACTTCCAGAGCTTGCGAGGGCGTTAGGCCGCGGATTTGCGGAATTCAAACGCGCCACCAATGATGTGCGTCAAACGCTTGACGCCGAGTTGCGGCAGCTTGATGAACCCGCGGCGTCAAAACCGATCATAAAATCAGACCATTCCTCCTCTCAGCAGCAGCAACCGCCTGTAGATTAATCGGTTTCGTTTTCAGGAGGTGCTGCTGTCGTTGGGAGTGGCTGTTGCGCCGCGTTTGCGTCTTCTTTTGGTTCGAAGACTTCTAACATTTTCTGCGCGCGTTTTTTATACTCGGATGCCTGTTGATTGGATGGCTCAAGCTGTAAGACAATATCCCATTCTGTAATCGCTTCTTTAATCGCTTCCTGATTGAAGAGTTTGATGCCCTCGTTCAAATGAGCGGTAATCTGTGTCTTCAACTCCTCGCGCGCCTGTTCAAGTAATTCGTTGATTTCAGGATTTTCAGGGGCTAATTGCAACGCTTGTTCATATACGGTGATCGCTTTTTGCAAATCGCCGTTATCGCGGTAGGAATTGGCCGCAATCAGTAAAAGGTCGACTTCTTCTTCCGCAGAATCAGCAGATGTTTCCGGTTGTTGCGGAGGCGCTTCGCTCTCCAAACTGCCCCCTTGAAGTTTCGTCATTGCGCGCAAGAAATAATTATAGGCGTCAAGATTCTCCGAATCGTTTTGATACACTTCGTTAAATAATGCCACCGCCTCGCGATAATTTCCGGCTTCATAAGCTGCAACGCCTTGTTGAAAAATACGTTGAAGATGCTGAGTGCGTTCTTCCGCAGAAATCGGCGTAATTTCGCGAACTTCTGACGGGGGTTCCTGTTCGGACGCGACGGACGGCTCGATCAACACATCTTGCTCTTCAGGGGCAAGCGTGGCTTTGAATCCGAGAATGTGCGGGATATTGAGCGTTTGACCAACCTGAAGCGCGGCATCGAGAGGCAGATGATTGAAATCAGCAAGAATCGCGTAGTCGGAGGGGCTTTGGCTGTATTGCTGCGCAATCGAAGAGAGTGTATCTCCTTTTTTTACCTGATAAGGTGTAAACGGAATATTCTCTAATGTTGAGAGATAGTGACGAGTTTGAGCGCTATCAGGATTCACGCGCAACGCTTTTTGAAATTCCGCCTGCGCCTGGAAAATCAGCCCTTTCTGCATCAGTGAGCGACCACGTTGAACAAACACGTTGTCACTGCTTGCAGACAGCACATCCAAATCTGCGAGGCGCTGCTGCGCAACCGCGTGGTCCGGCATAAGTTGCAGGAGTTGCGTCCATTCAGCTTTGGCTTTTTCGTATTCGCCATTGCTGAGATATAATTCCCCTAAACGTTCATGACGTTGAATCGTATCTTCCAGGATTGTGGACAATTCTTCGATTTTTTGCTGTAGCTCATTATTGTCCGGCTGGAGATCGAGGGCGCGTATATACATCACTAACGCTTCCTGAAAACGTCCGTCCTGCTCAAGCGTTCCGCCTTGTTCGAGTAATGTATCGTACTCCGAGGCGGTTTGGAATGAAGACGTTTCCTGCTGAGCGGTCTTCTGGATTTCTATACGAGCCGTTCTAATGGCTAATTGCGCGTCAATGTACTTCGGATCATTCGGCGGAATCTGTTCCCATACCGCGATGGCCTGCTCGAGTTGCCCGGAATCGAATAAGCGTTGCGCTTTCTGATATGTAAATGATGATTCCGATTCGACTTGCTGCTGTCCTGACGAATTGAAGGGCAGACCTGCGCACCCGGTCACTCCCAATCCTACAACACAAACGACGACGCCGAGGAACACGTCTCGCCAATATCTCGTTAACGTTCTCTGCATGTTCACGTCTCACTCTGTTTTTTCAAATACTTGGTCAGAATTAATTCATTCTGTCCATGAGCGCCTTGACGATAATCAATCTCATCCATCGTGTGTTTTATCAGGCTAATCCCTAACCCGCCGTCTCGTTTCATCGCAATCAGCTTTTTTATGTCAGGCTGCATTCGTGTGCGAGGATCAAAAGGCGTGCCTTGATCAATAATAGTCAATACCAGCTTGGCGGGATCGATTTCCATGCGGATGGTGATATTTTTGTTGGGATCTTCGGATTGGTATCCATGTTCGATAATATTCGCGCAGGCTTCATCTACAGCCAACTCGATATTTTCGATATCTTGTTCGTTGATACCGGATTCTTCGGCAATCCCGGTGACAAAATCCCGAATTCGATGCAAAAAATGCATTTCTCCAGGAGTTTGAATCACTATTGTTGTCGTATTCATACTCATAGCGTAGAGGCATGCCTCATCCTTATCATCGGGTGACTAATTATTTAAACACCTTAAATGCCGCCTCTTCATCATCAACAATTGAAAAAATCTCCGTAAAGCCTAACAGATCAAACACTTTATAAATTTTGGGAGGCATTTTCATCAGGACAATATCGCCATTATTATTTTTCACATCGCCGATGACGCTCATAAACACGCCGAGTCCAGCGCTGCTGATATACGAGAGCGCGCTAAAATCCACCACTATTCGATATTTTTTCTGCTGAAGCAGTTCCTGAATGACCTTTTCCATTTCCGGAACGGTATGCGCATCCAAAAAACCTTCCACCACAATTTTGGTGATATCTTGGTTTGCTAATGTTTCCACGCCAATATTCAGATTTCTCATAATTCTTTTCTAACTCCTACAATGTTCTGATGAGTTTCTGTTCTCATCAGCGCTTCTTCTCGGTTTATTTCACTTTAATAACGACAGCGGTAATATCATCACTTTGCGTAAAACCTCGTGTGAAATTTCGAATTTCTTTATCCAGTTCGATCAAAAAATCATTCACCTTCAGATGCGCATATTTTCGAATGGCCTCTTTCAGGCGATCATCGCCAAATTCGTCGCGTTCCTCATTCATGGCCTCGGTAATGCCATCCGTAAATTGAAGGACTAAATCGCCGCTGGAGAGCGAAATTTCCTGTTCTTGCAGCATGGAATCGAACACCGGCCCTTTGTCTAATCCGAGCGCAATGCCTTTCGGGTTATAACCACGCAATTCCTGGGTCTGAGAATTATAGACTAAGGTATCATTATGCCCGGCGCTGACAAACATGTACCGGAGGGTCTTTATGTTTAAAATACCGTAATTCGCCGTAATAAACATCCCTTTTTTAATATCTTGCGCAATCATCTGGTTGGTTTTGCGAATGACGGACGCCGGCCCGCCGCCAAGCACCGCAGGGAGTTTATGCATCGGCGCATCCGATTTCATCGCTTTCGCGCGGATGACAGCCTTCGCCATCGTCATCACCAATGAGCCGGGCACCCCCTTCCCCGACACGTCAGCCACAACAATGCCTAATTCGTCTTCGCTGACCCAGAAGAAGTCATAGAGATCGCCACCGACTTGCGAAGCCGCCCGGTATAATGTGCCAAGCTCGATTGGCCCGACTGTCGGCGTCTCTTTGGGCAGCAGCCCCATCTGAATTTCACGCGCGATTTCCAACTCTCGGCCTAAACGTTCATTGACGACTAACTGCGCTTGCGCTTCTTTCAGTTTGACTCTGGTATCTTCGAGCGTCGTCGCCAGCATGCCGACTTCATCTCCGGTCATGACCGTAATTTTATGTGTCAAATCGCCCCCGCCAAGAATTTCAGCGTCATGAACAAGGACTTTGATTGGCTTGACAATTAAACTGGCCAGCACATACGTGCCGAGAGACCCGAACACGACCGCAATAATCGTGATATAAAGGATTTTTTGCTTTGCTGATGCAATATCTTTGACCAGGTTCTCTTCTCGAAAACCTAAGTGAACAGAGCCAATCTCGGCTGTTCCGAGATTTTTATCACGCACCTGAATGCGGGATTCGAAATCAAAATGAATCTCGCCTTTAAAAGATAACCGATGGATTGTCACTTCCCCTTTTTCGATGAGTTTCGCCCCTTGCGGTAGCTCATACGGCTGGCCTAACTGGTCAATATCGGGGTGGGCGCGAATAATGTGTTCTTTATCAAGCACAATGGCATATCCGATAACCGGATTTTTGACATATCCAGAAATCTCGTTAAACAAACGCTCGGCAACTTTCGCAGTTAATTCCTGTTTTTGAGCATCGGAAATTTGCAGATTGGGGAGCGTATTCTCTGGAACAGATAATGTCTCTGCAATAATCCGCGCCCAAGGGTATTGCGCGAAAAATTCTTCGTATTGTTGAGGGGTTTGCACGTCCTGCCAGAGCGTCAGGACTTTTTGCAGCACATTGCCTGCAATCGTGGTCAGTACTTGATCGTCGCGAGAAAAGTCAATGTGAATATAAACGTTCTTATCCTGCTTTTCAATATACTTGTCAAGCAGAGAAATTTGATCTTTGAGAAAGAATTGCGCGAGGAAATTTTGATACTCTTCAACCGTCAATCGCGCCGGATTGCCTTCTAATGTATCTCGTGCTTCCAGAGATGAAATCAGATTGTTCAAACTCAGGCTGTCATCTTCTAACAGCGGACTGACAACATTTTTTGCAAGATTTTTAACTAAGAACCGCCCAGTTCCTTCCATCTGGAGCATGAGGGATTTTCGTTGCTGCCCGATAACAATATATCCAACAAACATCATGACCGCCACAACTAACAGGAAGGTCAACACGCACAATTTTGCTTTTAATGTCTGATTATTGAGCCACTGAAACATGGGATATTCTCTTCAGTCTGAGGCATGATTTAGGTTCTGTTTTTGTGTTTGACAAATATGCAAAAAATGCGTAATTATTGACGCCGCATTCTCATGTTGGTTGAATCAGAAAAACACGAGTTTGCATGTACTTATGTCATAACGATAAATAATAAACGTTCATTGAAGAATTGTCCTGGCTTTCTTATCGTGAGCAAAGTGTATGTCAAATAGATGCTCTGGTCAAGAAATCTTTTAAGATTTCTTATAAATATCATCCGCGCAAGATGTTTGAAATGTATAGAAATGCACTAATTGGGAAGAAAAATCGAAGGGAAATCCATCTGCATGATGAAAACAGCAGTGAATCTCCCTTAGAAAGAATGCTACAATCCTGTGCGTTTACGAAGCGTCAATCGCGTCTGCCGGGCAAACATCAACGCATGTGCCGCAGTCCGTGCATTTTCCGGGATCGATAACATACTTGTTTGGGCCTTCGCTGATTGCTTCGACCGGGCATTCGCTGGCGCACGCGCCGCAAGAAATGCACTCATCATTAATCGAATGGGCCATAATAACCTCCTCGTTATGCCTGAATGGCTCAAATTATTATCATACTGGTTGGTAATCACTGCATGTGTTCAAAATACAAAACACGCGCATACGTAAAATATACTATGTCAAATTAGTCAAGGAAAATTCGTAATTTTTCAGTCAAAGATTTTGGTGATTTCATCCTGATGAAACAGGGGTAATGGCGTTGAATTTCCTTGATTCCATAAGTGTCTTCCTTTTTGCGCAGCGACAATGCGCCCGATGACGGATGCTCGAATCCGATTCGCCTGGAATGCCTCAATCAGTTGGGCGGTCTCCTGTGGCGGAATCGTCATCAATAACGCGCCTGACGCAATCACCCCTAATGGATCAAGTCCATATTGAGCGCACAACGTCGCTGTTTCCGGGAAGATCGGAATGGCCTCACGCTCAATATGCAACCCAACGCTTGCGGCTTCAGCGAGTTCGTGCAGCCCGGTGGCGACGCCGCCTTCCGTCGGATCATGCATTGCCGACACATGCGCCGTTTCGATGGCGATCCGCGCCTCTTCCACCACGCTGATGCCGGGCGTATAAATAAAATCTCGGCACGCGCGGAGATAGTCTGACGAATACATCGTTAGCAGATGCTCATGTTTGACGCGGGCAATAATGGACGTGCCTTCGACCGCAATTCCCTTGGTCAGGATAATATCATCGCCTATCTGCGCGCCTGCCGTGCGAATCAGCCGATCCTTCGCGACTTCGCCGAGCATTTGTCCGACGACAATCGGACGATCCAGCCCGTACGTCACCTCGGTATGCCCGCCGCACAGCGTAATGTTATATTGTTTGCAGGCTGCCGCAAGCTGCGCGAAAATCGTCTCCACCATTGTTTCGGTGGCGCGATGTTCCGGCAGCAAAATCGTGGCTAAAAACCATTTTGGCGTGGCGCCGCGCGTCGCTAAATCGTTCGCGTTGATCACAATGGCGTACCAACCGATGTCGTCCACGACGAACGTGATCGGATCGGTTTTGGCGACAAGATAGCGGTCGCCCATATCAATCACTGCCGCGTCCTCGCCGACTTCCGCGCCGACTACCACGCGCTCGTCATTGACGGTGACGTATGTGTTCAACAACCGCCGAAGCTGCTCTAATTTCAATTTTCCTAATGGAAGCGGTGTCTCCATGACTTACTCGCGCGCCGCCCAGAGCGCGCACAGGTGGAGCGCCACCTCTGCCGCCTTCTGCAACGCGATCTCAGGAATCCATTCTTTTTTGGAGTGAAACAACAAGCCGCCGGAAAAAATATTCGGCGTGGGCAGCCCTAAAAACGACAGGCGCGAGCCGTCGGTACCGCCGCGAATCGCTTTGCGAATCAGTCGTAATCCGGCATTCTCTATGGCAATCTCCGCTTGTCGCGCCACTTCAGGATATTGATGCAAGACCTCCTGCATGTTGCGATACTGTTCAACCGTTTCGCGCTCGATGTTCAGGCCATCGTACCGCAGATGGAACGCCTGAATAAGCTGTTCCAACAACGCCGCGCGCTTCAGATTGCGATCCCGGTCGAAATCGCGCAGAATCAGCGAGCAGGTCGCCCGGTTTTCATCGCCGGAGACATGCGTCAGATGGAAAAATCCTTCCCGCAGTTCCGTATGTTCAGGGGTTTCATGTTCCGGTAACGTGGCAAGAAAACGAGCGGCAATCGCTGCTGCGTTCACCATGCGGTTTTTGGCTTCGCCGGGATGCACGTTCCGCCCGATAAAGGCCAAATTGACGCGGAGCGCATGAAAGCATTCATCTTCCAATTCCCCCATTTCGCCGCCGTCGAATGTATAGCCGAAACGCCCTAATTTTTTCAGATCGATCTGTTGCGTCCCCTCCCCGATTTCCTCGTCCGGCGTGAAGACGATGCGCAGTTCCGGGCGCGGCAGGTCTGGAAAGGTCTGTAACGCGGCCAGCGCCGTCATAATCTCCGCCACGCCCGCTTTGTCGTCTGCGCCAAGCAGCGTTGTTCCCGAGGCCGTGATGATATTTTGGCCGACATATTGGCGAAGCTGAGGGGAATCATCGGGGGTCAGCAGTAATTCCGGCGCATCGGGAAACGTGATGCCGCCGCCGTCATACGCCGCATGAATGACCGGTTCGACCCGTTCTCCGGATTCCGATGGCGACGTATCGAAATGAGCGCAGAAGGTGATCGGAGGCGACGATACGCCCGGCGAGGCCGGAAGCGTGGCATACAGATAGCAATGTTCGTCAAGCCTCACATCGTGAATCCCAAGATCGAGGAGTTCCTGATGTACCAGCCTGGCAAGCTCCCACTGTCCTGGCGAGGAAGGGTGTTGTCCCGAATGTTCGTCCGACGTGGTGTGAATCGTGACATAGCGTAAAAACCGCTGGCGCGCATCGTGTAATAACCATTGGCTCAATTCAGGAGAGATCGTCATGCCGAAGGCGCGTTCGAACGGTCGCGTTCCCCATAGCGACCGTCCCGTCCGAACGCGATAATGAGGTGATGCAGCGTGTCCGCCAGTTGTTTCATGTCATTGGCTGAAAGCGACACCTGATTGCCTGCGGCAGCAAATTGCTCGGCATTCTCAGAGATCTCTTTCAATGCGGCTAAAATCTGTTCATGCGCGTGCTGTTGTTCCTGAGTCGCCGCCGCAATTTGTTTCGCTTCATTGGTCGTGCGCCGCGCCGCCGACAAAATATCCTGCAATCCGCCGGATAACGCGCCGGTCTGCTGTGCGCCTTCCTGAATGCGAGAGGTGGTTATATCGGATGACTGCACCAATTCATGAATTCCTTGTTGAATTTCTAAGATATTCGAACTGATTTCTTCGGTAGATTCGATAATCGAGTCCGCTAATCGCCGAATTTCTATTGCGATGACATGAAAGCGTTTTCCGCCGTTTTCGTTCCCTTCGACCGCTTCTAAGGCGGCATTAAAGGCGAGTAATTTTGTCCGGTCGGCAATATCGTTAATCAATTCGATGACATCGCCGATTTTTTCGGAACGCCTGCCAAGCGCCATAATCTGTTGAAGCACCTGCGTATTGGTTTCCATGATGTTGCGCATTTTGTCAATCGTGGCATCTGCCAGTTCAACGCCTGTTTGCGCAGATGTTCTGGTGTGTTCGGCCATTGCGGCAACCGTCTCGGTATTCCCGGAAATCTGGCGCGACGCGCTGGTGATGGCTTCCATCATGGCTGCGGTTTCCGTGACCGACGCGGACTGCTCTTCTAAGGCGGCGGCAAGCTGGTTGACTGCCATCAGAATATTTTCCGAAGACGACTGCATGGTCGCGGCGGCATGTCCTAAGCGTTCTAACAGATATTGCAACCGTTGCCGCATTTCGTCGAAGGTCTGCGCTAATTCGCCGATTTCATCATGGGGCAGTTGCCCCGATGGCGCAATCATGGGCAGATCGAATTGTCCGTGAGCAATTGATGACGCCGAGTTGGCTAACGCGGCTAAAGGCGCTAAAATATAGCGTTTTGTGATAAAGATCGCGGTGACGGAGCAGGTGAGGATCAATAGTAACGTCAGCGCAAGCGTCACGGCAAGATTATTTCGAAATTGAACGCGAATCTTTTCGCGCGAGATCGCGATGTCAAATGTCCCGATTGGCGTGTCATTCTTCATCATTGTGACATGTTTTGCGATAAATTGAGGGGAATTTCGAAAGAATGCCCACGAATATTGCGAAAAATCGGGCTGGATCTCTTCGACCATCATATCGCCTTCGGCGATGACGCGAGCATAGACGATTGTATCGTCGTTCAATAAGGCATTCAGCAGGTCGCGCACGATTTCAGGACTGACTTGCCAGACCGCAGACGCTAAACTCGTTTCTGCGAATAACGTGGTGCGGGCTAATTGCTGTTCAAGGCGTTTTTCATTTTCCGCAGCATTCGACAACGCCATCACAGACGAAAACAGCAGAACGATTCCCGCCACAACCCCTGTCAGGATTATGCTGAACCGACGGCTCAAACTCGACTGGATTGCGTGTTGTTCGCGTGCGTCATCCATGAAAAAACGGCGATGGTAAGCAAAAAACACTCATCAGCCTCTTCCTGACACATCGGATTGTCAGGGCATCTCTGACAAGCGTCTTTTTTTACCGGCAATAAACAATTTTCCCCTTCTGAAAGGGGCAACTGGCAGGAATTTTTTATCGAAAACTCTGCAATGCTTTCTCGAAATCGTCGTAAATTTCAAAGACGCGATCCAAACGAAGCAAGCTGAAAATTTCTTTGGGCTGCCCAACTAAGCGGGAAATTTTCACTTCCCCTTTATTCGATTTGACTCGTTTGAATAAGGCAATAATCGCGCCGATTCCCGAACTATCAATTTGTTCTAATTCGTACAAATCAAATAAGACGCGGTGTTGGCCACTGGCAAACAGGGAATCCAATTCCGCTTTCATCGGCGAAACAGTGCTGATATCAAGACTCCCGTTCAAAATAAAAACTCGAACGCCATCGCGTTCCTCTTTTTGATATTCGAACCGATTACTCATTATGCTCCTTCACAATAACAAAATTGACATGTTCGGCAGACATTCTCAGACGTCCGCTCTGGATTGCGCATATTCTACGATACACTATGTCACATGGTTTTTTCCGTGTCAAGATGAAAAACAATTCGCCGTCATTTCAACAAAACCCCCACAGGTTTCGAAAACCTGTGAGGTGTCTTTGATGGGCAAACCAGATCATCCGATTCGTTTCGGCATCATTTTTGCGAGTTCCGCGCGAATCTTCTGCGTCGCCTGTTCTTTGCCAGGCTTGCCTAACAGGGCGAACATGTTGTTTTTATAATCTTCAACGCCCGGCTGATCGAACGGATTCACGCCGAGCATGTAGCCGCTGACCGCCACTGCGATTTCGAAGAAATAGAACAATTGACCGAGGTAAAACGGCGTCAAATCCGGTAATTCAATCGTCATGTTCGGCGCGCCGCCATCGCGATGCGCGAGAATCGTGCCTTGATACGCCGAATAATTCACATCGTCCAGATTTTTGCCTTCCACGAAATTGAAGCCGTCGAGATTGGCGTCATCATGCGGAATCAGCACGGAATAGCGGCTCTTTTTCACGATGACGAAGGTTTCGAACAGGTTGCGTTTGCCGTCCTGAATCAACTGCCCCATCGAATGCAGGTCAGTGCTGAAATCCACGCTCGCCGGGAACAGCGCCTTGCCGTCTTTGCCTTCGCTTTCGCCGAACAATTGTTTCCACCATTCCGACACGAAATGCAGCGCCGGTTCGAAGTTGACGAGCAATTCGATGTCCTTGCCCTGGCGATGCAGCAGCGTCCGAATCGCGGCATACGCCAACGCGGGATTCTTCATGACGTTCGTTTCCGCTGTAATCGCTTTTGCCATCGTTTTGAAACCGTTGACGAATTCGCGAATATCAAGTCCGGCGCAGGCAATCGGCAGTAAGCCGACTGGCGTCAGCACGGAGAAGCGTCCGCCGACATCATCAGGAATCACATACGTTTTGTAGCCTTCGCCGTCTGCCAGTTGTTTCAATGCGCCTCTCGCTTTATCCGTCACCGCCACAATCCGGTCTTTCGCGCCCGCTTTGCCGTATTTTTGCTCCACCGCGTTTTTCAGAATTCTGAACGCCAATCCCGGCTCAGTTGTCGTGCCGGATTTGGAAATCACGATGACGCTGAAATCTTTCTTTTCTAAGAGCGCCAGCAAATCGCGCATGTACCAGGAACTCATATTCTGCCCGGCAAACAACACCTTTTCCGATCCGGCAAACGGCCCTTTTAACGCTTCGATCACCGCTTTCGATCCGAGATAGGAGCCGCCGATGCCGACGGCGACAATCACGTCGCTTTTGGCGCGTAAGGCGTCCGCAGTCTGCTGAATATCCTGCAAAAAGGCGTCATTAATTTCGTGCGGCAGATTGACCCAGCCGAGAAAATCGCTCCCCGCGCCGGTTTTGTTCAATGTCGTCTGCAACGCGAGATCAACTTGCGCTTGCAGCCGTTCAATCGCCTCATCGCGGACAATTGCCGCCATATTCGTATAATCTAAAATAATTCGTTCCATATATCCCCTTATATTTTTTTGAGTTCGTCAGAAAATTAATACCGATTCATGTCGCAAAAAGTTTATATGTACGCCTTTGTGAGAAGAATGGATTTGTCAACGAATAAGCGTGGCGATTTGCATTTTCAGCGGAAATATGTATTGACAGGTTCATCGCTCTTGACAACAGCATCGCAGGCAAAACGAGCAACATGGAGGACGCCGCGCATGACAGAAACGGAACGCCAAAATACGATGATCTTACGATGTCCCACCGCCGCCAAACGCTCGCTGCAATGGGCGATATTTTTGTTTCCGATCTGGGGAAGCACCTGGATTGCCGCGCTGCTTGCCATTCGGCAATGGACAGTGTATGCGCCTGCGATCATTCCGCTGTTGTTTGCCCGCGCATTGATTTGCTTGCTGATTGCCGCGCTGCCGATTTGGTTTGGCATTCAGGGAATTCGGGTGCTGAAAACCCACGCCGGATACACGACTGGCCTGCTGCGTTCAGTATTAGGCATTTCCATCGGCGCGGCGTTTGCGATTGTGGAAATCGTCACGCTGTTTATGGTGCTCGCCCTGATGATTCAGCGTAACGCAGCTCGATGATCACAAACAGCAGGCGTTCATACAATTTTTCATGCGTATGCTTGACGTAGATAAGTCAATGGATTATAGTATAAAATATGCTCACAGTTGTTGAGTTGCCAGAATATCTTCGTCGCTCTCAGAAGTTATTGTCTGAAGAGGAGCGTTCTCGATTAGTAAGTTACCTCGCCGCCCAGCCAGATGTTGGAGTTATTCTTGAGGGAACCGGAGGGATTCGGAAACTGCGCTGGAAACGTGACGGCATGGGAAAAAGTGGCGGGGTTCGCGTCATTTACTATTATCATAGTGAGCGTTATCCACTATTTCTTCTGACCATCTTTGGAAAATCAGAAAAAGCCAATTTAAGCCATGCTGAGCGAAATATGTTAGCTAAACTTGTGGAAGAATTACTTGATAACTATCAGCGACATCATAACAGCAATGATTGACCATTTTTTAGAGAACGACTATTGTAGGAATTATTATGAGCAGCACATTCGAAAGCATCAAACAAGGCTTGACAGAAGCCATTGAATATACGAAAGGGAGGCCAATTCAGGCTGTCGTTCATACCTTCTCTTCTGTTGATGTGAAAGCTGTCCGAGAGCGTGTCGGCATGAGTCAAACAGAATTTGCGTCAGCTTTTGGCATTAGCGTAGGGACGCTTCGACATTGGGAACGCGGCGATAGAACTCCTCGCGGGCCAGCTCTCGTCTTATTAAATATCGTTGCGAAAGAGCCCACAGCAGTTCTGCGAGCATTATCGGCAAATCAATAACTCAATAATGTAGCAATCGGCAGATATAATCCCATTCCCAAAATCTCCGCGCGAAACATGATTTCTATCGCCCGCGCAATATCGGCGCGTTCGAGCGGTCGTGCCGCGTCGCCAATCGTCGGTTTCCAGACGCGCTCGCCGAAATAGACATTTTCGCCGCCGAGCCGCACGCCAAGCAAACCCGCGACCGCGCTTTCGGGATAGCCGCAATTCGGGCTTTTATGATTGCGCCGGTCGCGCCGCATCACGCGCCAGCCATTTTTCACATCAAATCGAAATAGGCTGCCGAGAAGCATCAACACGCCGGTCAGCCGCGCCGGAACGAAATTCCAGACATCATCTGTTTTTGCGGGAAAATAACCGATGTCGCAATATTTTTCATTCAGATAGCCGAGCATGGAATCCATCGTATTCACCATTTTGTAGGCAACTGCCAGCGGCGCGCCGCCGATCATCGCGTAGAGCAGCGGCGCAATCACGCCGTCCGACGTATTTTCGGCCACCGTCTCGACCGTCGCCCGCACGATTTCTGCCTCGTCAAGCTGCGCGGTGTCGCGCCCCACGATAAATGACAACCGATGCCGCGCCGTCTCGATGCTTTGATCGAAGGCTCGATACACGTTCAGCGCCTCGTCCCGCAGGCATCGCGCCGCGAGGCAGGCGTAGAACAGATAGATGTTGACGGCATGATACGCTATTGGAAACGGTTTCAGAATGTGAAGCGCCACAAATGACAGGCCGAATGCTAACAAGAGGTTGAAGACGACTATCGCCGCGCCGCCGTAGAACATGGTGCGACGGGTTAGGGCGATGCGTCTGACGAACGCCTCTTCTTTTGCGATCAGCGTTCCCATCCATTTCACCGGATGCGGCCAGGAGGGCGGGTCGCCTAACAGCCAATCAAGTAACACAGCAAGCAAGATATCGAGCATCATACGTATCATCCGCGTTCTATCGCAGTCCTGAATGAGTTGTGGCCTCGCTCCCTTCGACACGCTCAGGGAAAGGCCGTACGCTGAGCGTGTCGAAGCGTATAAATCATTTAGGTTTGCTCTATGCGTTTTCCCTGCCACGAATCCCGTCGTTCGAGTTCTGCGTCAATCGCCTTCAGTGAGTCGTTTTTGTTCAGACACCACTCCGGCGCGACGTAACGGATGCGCAACGTGTCGCCGATCAGACGATGCACGATGATGTCCGGCGCGAGATGTTCCAGAAAATCGCAGACGGTTTCGACGTATTCCGGCAGTTCCATCGGACGAAATTCGCCGCGCTGATAGAGGGTTTCCCATTCGGTGTCTTTGACAATGTGCGCGGAATGAATTTTGACGCCATTGACGCCGATCTGCGACAAAATTCGAGCGGTTTCGATCATCTGCGCCCGCGTTTCGCCGGGCAGGCCGAGAATCACATGCGCGCAAATATTGATGCCGCGTCGCTGTTTGGTTCGTTCGACCGCGTCAGCGAATTCGGCGAATGTGTGGCCGCGTTTGATGCGCCTGAGCGTGTCGTCATGGACGGACTGCACACCGTATTCGAGCCACAGATATGTTTCGCGCGCGATGTCTTCCAGCATATCCAATACGTCGCCCGGCGCGCAATCCGGGCGCGTACCGATAGACATGCCGACAATGCCCGGTTCGGCGAGCGCGGCGCGATAGAGCGCCGCAAGCTGTTCGACCGGCGCATACGTGTTGCTGTAGGACTGGAAATAGATCAGAAATTTTGTCGCCTTATACTTTCGACCGACTGCGATGACTCCCTGCCGGATATGCGCCTGCATCGTCGGAATATCAATCAAACTCGTCTCCGCGCGGTTGCCGTAACAATAGGCGCAGCCGCCGCTGCCTTTCGCGCCGTCGCGGTTCGGGCAAGTGAATCCGGCATCAATCGAGACTTTATAGACTCTGTCGTCGAACAGTTCTCGTAAATGGGCGTTGAATGTCGTGTAACGTTTTGCTTTCGGGTTCATGGCGGCTCTTCTATTTTTATATGATAGATTGCTGTCAAATATTTTTTCGAGCAATCGTATTTTCTTCTTGCCAGCAACCGGCGGCGCGGGGTGATGCCTGAATTTATGATGAATTTCGAACATGATCCGATTGTGATGCACAGGCCGATTCTGGTAAAAAACGGCGAAATAACGCGAGTTGACAATCCGATTTGTCAGGAGATTCCGTTAGAGTTACGGATTAACGGCGAGTCGTATGTCACGCTGATGCGAACGCCCGGCGCAGAGCGCGAATTAGCGGTCGGATTCTGTTTTACCGACGAGTTGATCGCATCTGCCGCCGATGTGACCGGCATTGCGTGTCATGCGAATGCCTATGCGCCTTTCATTCAGCGCGTTGACCTGACGATTCCTTCGTTTACGGGTAAACAGGGAAAATGCGGCAGCGCAATCAAATCGTCCAGCGGCTCGCTCAATCGAGCGCAGATTCTTGACGACGCGATGCGCAATATCCCGCCGATTCGTTCGCAGCAACGATTCGATCTGGCGATTGTGGCGTCGTTCCCGGAAAAATTGGATGCGAGTCAGACGTTACGCGCAAAATGCGGTGCCACGCATGGAGCCGCGTTATTCGATCCGCATGGTAACGCGCTGTTTGGCGCGGAAGACATCGGGCGGCATAACGGATTGGATAAGCTGATCGGGCATATTCTGCTGAACAATATTGCGACTGATGACAAACTGCTCATGCTCTCCAGTCGCGCCAGTTTCGAAATGATGCAAAAAGCCGCACGCATCGCGATTCCGGTGGTGGCGTCGGTCTCCGCGCCGACTGATTTGGCGCTGCAATTCGCCGACAGACTGAACTGCACCTACATCAGCTTTCTGAAAGCGCGCGGGTTTTACATATATACACATCCCTGGCGATTCGGGATTGCTTAAATTCGATAGTGTCTTGCGTAACCCCTTCCTCTTCGCTCCCTTTTGCCATCATATCATCTGCATCGTCATACTCTACAAGTTATGTATGCGATTCGGAATAAAATATTTCTGCACGTAAGAAATCAGTCAAGCGTTTATAGCGAGCGGCGCGCTTATCGTAAACTGCGAATTATTTTTTATTCCATGCATCTTATTGTTTTTATAATGTTTATGCTATTAGATCATTGTGCTGAGTAAAATTATTCAAAAAAGACTTGCAAATATTCGTCTTTTATTCCTATTATACTTGTATAATGTATTTATTTTATTGTGATAATTATTAAGGAGGAGACTATGAACTGGACTGAAATAAAACGAGGGTTGTTATATGGCCAACCAACCATACAAATTATGGGACTCCAGCAGCAGGAATTAAAAATGGCAATGCGAGATATCGGACGCTTGATTCATGCCGGTTGGATCGAGAACTTAACGGATGATGCCGTTCAGCGGATGCAAACGGCCTGTGATATGAATCAATGTATCGAGGTCTGGGATGAATTTCGTCATGATAATCCAATTTTTCTCAGGAAACAGCATAAAATATCGTTACGTTCGCCAGAAAAGGCGAAATCTCGTTCGACTCGAAAAAAAATGGCATCGTAAGAAGGCAACATCTCGAAGATACCTGATGAACGTCAGGATAAAAAATGACGTTCATCAGAAAATTTCCCTCAGAGTTTTCAACATTTATCTCTCCGTATTTCACTCCTGTCACAGGGCAAACCATTTTTTTCTTGACGGCATAACCCGATACATGATACATGTAATAGTTCAAAATAGCGCTCTCAATATTTTTATCATCTTTTTCAATGCTGAACACATATTCGACTCTATGAAATTGCGACGGGATTACGTAGAATCGCTCGGTGAGCGGTTGTTTCACCATTTAATACAGAAAAGTTGTCTTCGGCTTCAAGGAGATCCAAAAAGCGTACAGGCGAGAATTACGAATGCTATTTTGGCTGACTTGAAAGTCGAAGAGGACCTTGACGAAGAAGTTCGGAAAGTTTTGGAGGGGTATGCTCAATATATGCGGCAACAGCATATTGAGTATCATGAGATGTTCCAAATGGTGAAGCGTAAATTAGTGAAGGAGCGGAATTTGATTTTATGAGAGTCAGCCGAGATAAGCTCATGCATTGGTCGCATCTCATCGTCAGCGCCCTGGAGAACTCAGAAGGAGCCACCTGGCTTGTTGATAAAAATACGTTACGCATGGAAATCGCTAATTTTATGATTGGCGAATTGCAAATTGAAGAGGAGGTGGATCAGGAAGTGCGCCGAATTTTGAAATCATACAAACGTAATATTGCAGAAGGCTCGCGGGAATGGGATATTATGTATCAAAAGACGTTCGAAGAGCAAATGAAAAAGCATGGCAGGATCTCTTAAATACTGAGGAACGTTATCAACCTCTATCATAATCACGAGGAAGGAGACGATTCGTATGGAACAGAATAAAGGGATTTGTGCCTTCTATTTACGAGGGAGTATGCCGCATGAAGATACAGAAAAGAATCGGATGTTTGCTATATGGCTGTTGGATGGGAGTCTTGTTGTTGGGCGGATGCAGCCAATCGCAAGACGCGAAAGAGGTTGCATTGGAGCAAATCGCTGTAACGGATGAACAGGTCGCCGTTACCGAACTTGAGGAGATTATCGAACAGGCAGAAGCCTATTACGAAGAAGGAGTCGAACATTACAAACATCATCGTTGGGAGTCAGCGCATCATCAATTCGATCAGGCATTGGAAATGTTGCTTGAAGCCGATATGGATGCGGAGACGCATTATCGGCTGACCGAAACCTATGATAAACTGTTTGCCCAGATTCATAAACTTGAATTAGAAGAACGTTATCGTGAAGGCCTTGCGAAAGAAGACGTGCGAGAAGAGGCCGAAAATAGCGATGAACTTGAAGCTTTTCTTTCTACAACTCGTCCGGAGTTCCTCGTTGAAGAGGAAAGCTCGTCAACCTCGATTTTCGAAAACCCTGAAGGGACATTAGGCGAAATTACGATTGATGAGTCTGATGAGTTGGTCATGAAGTATGTCAAAGAGTTCACGAAAGACCATTCGCAGTATCGCAAAGGTATGGAACGCGCCGCAGAATACCTGCCGATGATCCTTCCGATTTTCAAAGCCAATAAACTTCCTGTCGAATTGACATTTATTCCTCTGATTGAAAGCAATTTCAGAGTGGATGCCGTTTCTCCTGCCGGAGCCGTTGGCTTATGGCAGTTTGTTCGTTCAACGGGGAAGAATTACGATTTACAGATCGATTCCTACGTAGATGAACGTCGCGATCCGAAAAAAGCGTCCGAAGCAGCGGCAAAATATTTAGGAGACCTGTATGGGATGCTGGGAGATTGGGAATTGGCGTTTGCCGGCTATTATATGGGGGAATATAAAGTGCATAACGCGATCGGGAGGCATCGCACACGCGATATCGAAGAATTAGCCGAAACCAGAGCGTTCGGAAGTGGCGCGAAACACTATGTCGCCCGAATCAAAGCGGCGATTTTTATTGCGAAACATGCCGAACAATTTGGTCTGTCGCCTCTTGAAATTCAGCCAGTCTCCTCCGTTGTGGTAGATGTCAAAAGAGGAAGCGATTTAAAACACGTCGCGAAGCAGTTAGGGATCAGTTATGAAGAACTGCGCCATCTGAACCCGGAATTAAAACAGGGAAAAACGCCTGCCGGTTCTGGCAAATATGCGTTGAGAATCCCGAAGAGTACCGAATCGGTCGTGCTTGCGCAGCAGATGGAACCCTCGGTGGCAGATGAACCGGAAGAGATGGCAACCCCAGCCGTTGTCGCGAAAAAGACGGAAATTGCGCCGTCAAAATCTCGCGCAAAGACCTCGGAAGAATATCTTATCCATCGCGTTCGAAAAGGAGAAAACCCTTCGACCATTGCGAAAAAATATAAAGTCAGCGTGGAGGATATTCGACGCGCCAATAATATTCGTAATGTCAAATCATTACAAGTTGGACAGAAATTAAAAATCCCCACATCTGGAAAGAGAAGTGTTGAGACAGCAAAAGCGACAAAGAAGACGATCTCGCATACAATTCGGAAAGGGGACACGTTAGCCAGTATCGCTGAACAGTATCATGTTGATGTGGAGACGCTGAAATCGTTTAATCGGATAAAAAAAGCCAACCGCCTCCAAATCGGACAAATCATAAAAGTCCCGGCGAAATCTACAAAGGTTGCAAGCGCAAAGGGAGCAAGTTCTGATAAAAAAATGCGGACCTATCGTGTCAAACGCGGGGATTCGTTGAGTAAAATTGCCGCGTCTTTTGGCGTGAGCGTGAGCCAGTTACAGCAGTGGAATAATTTTGACTCCGGGACATTGCTCTATCCGGGCAGTCGAATTACGGTGTGGTATTAATTAGCCGGTTAGTTATCGTTCGGGAAAAAAGAATGTATTAGAACCAGCGGTAAGAGTGGGTGGTGTGTCTCTTGCCGCTGATTGCTGATCATGACGGATTTTGAATTTAGGACAAAATATTAAACTGCAAGAATATTTATCGCAAATTCCAATCGAACTCGCGCAGACAATTACCTTAGAAAATAGCCTGCAATGTAATCTTTATTCGAAAGCCCGATTAATTGAAGTCTTAACACAAAAATTTCGAGATCGCCGGTTTTTGAAAAAGCTGTTTAGTGAGTTGTCTGAGGTGCAGGCCGCTGGCGTGATGATGATTCTTTTCTTCAAAGAAGAAGCTGGCATGACGGTTGAAAAATACCATGAAGAATTACGGCGCGTGTTTCCTCACCAGGAATTCGAACCGGAAAACATCATGAATTCATTGGTTGGGCGAGGAGTTGTGTATATTTCTGCGGCATCTGAGGAAAACGAGTTCAGCACCTATTCGATTCCGCTTGATTTGGCGGAAGCCTTGTTGGAGATTATTGGTCAGGACCTCCTTGATCGGTTAGATTTTTATCAAAGCCAGCCGCGCACTAAACGATTTGACGGATTGGCCGTCATTCGGGATATTTTTACGTTTTTAGCATTTTTAAAACGAGACAATGTCAAATTAACGCAAGAGTTCGTCATTTTCAAACGCACACAACTTCGCATTTTAGATTCTTTCGAATTGCCTGAAATTCCATTGGAAGACATGGAAAAAGAGCAGCGTGAAGAGGGGTATTATCCGCCACGCTTCGAGTTTATCTATCGTTTTTGCGACGCCAAAGGGCTGACGGAAATTGATGGGAATTATCTGCGGATCACCGATATTGTCGAACGTTGGTTAGAACAGCCTGATTTCTTTAAAATGAAAGAAATCTTCCAATTCTGGCAAGATGCGTACATGAGTTCGTCCGCCGAAGCGCAGCTCTTGCTGCGAATATTGCTCTCGATTCCCAAAGGAAAATGGCTGACCTCTGCATCTATTGATCGTATTTTTAACGAGTTGATGCCAGAGCATAAGTGGTTCAAACAGAGTTCGAAACCGCGTGATCCGAATTTTCTGAATGCGCTGATGTATATCGGCGGAATCGAGCAAACGCAACACCCCGACGCAAAGGACGACGAATTGGGCATTCGCATCAGCACCGTAGGAACAGCCCTGTTGGTCAATGATATTTCGCTGTTTCCAAAACAGGTTGAAAAACGCTTTTCAATCAAACCGAATTTCGAAGTGGTCTCATCCAAGGATCTGGATCCCTCGATTCGTTGGGAATTAGGAAAGATCGCCGACCTTGTGCGCATCAATGACGAGGTGGTCTATAAGTTATCGCGCCAATCTATTTACCATACGTTGCAAGAAGGCAAGTCCGTCGAAGAAATCGTGAACTTTTTAGATACGCATACGGCGCATCCGATTCCTGACAACGTGAAAGACATGATCGGCGAATGGACGAATACGTATGGCCGCATCAGTTTTGTGGATGCGCTCATGCTGAAATGCGATTCAGAGGCATTAGCCAAAGAATTGCAAGAATCGAAAAAGATTTCCAAATTCTTAATCGCCCAGGTTGCGCCGACCTATTTTGTCATTCAGCGGAAAGATCATGCTAAGTTGGTTGAGATGTTAGAGGAAGAAGATTATATGCCGAAACCGGAGATCGAAACCTTTTCGCAGCGAGCAACCTCATAAATCTTCTCTGTTTAGGCATCGGAGCAATCCGATGCCTCTTTTTTTATAACCGCATCAACGCGTTCAGGCCGAATGGCAACGGCTCTGTTGCTCCAAAGACCCTCAGCAGCGCAAGAATGTCGTCGTGGCCTATTTCCTCTGCGATATCCCATGCCGTGTTGCCGTCGAGCATCATCAGACTGACATCTGCTCCCGCGACGAGGAGTTGACGAACCACCTCATATTTTTTCAGCCGAACTGCCGCCATGAGTGGAGTCAATCCTCCTGAATTTTGAACGTTCATCGCTGCTCCGCGCGCTATCAATTGACGAATAATCAGAGGGTTTCCACCGGATGCTGCGAAAATTAAGGCCGTATTGCCGGAACGGTCGCGAATTTCTGTATCGGCGTGATACGCCAAGAGCAACTGAGTGCATTCCGGCGAATTATTATAGCGCGCGGCCTGCATCAATGCGGTAATTCGTATTTGATCCTGCGCATTCGCATCCGCGTTGTGCTTCAGCAATACAGCCATCACGCCTGGTTGATTCTGAAAAGCGGCATATATCAACGGTGTCGCCTCGTATTCATCGCGAGCGTTCACGTCCCCCCCTTTTGCAAGAATCGCTTCTGCCTGGGTGGCGTTTCCGCTCCAGGCCGCGTACAAAAGATCGCCTTTCATGACGTTGCTCCGCGTCGCCGGTTCCTTCGAGCAGCCCGACACATACGCAAGACTCCAACACAGCATGAGAACTCCGATGATCCAGCAGCATCTCTTTTGATAAAAATCGTTCATATCTCCTCCAATAAGCGATTAACAGGAATTTTTCGCGACAGGTGGATAAGAATGGAATACGTCTCTTTTGTCAAGCCATTTTCAGCCAATACATGCGAATACGCTCCATTCTTGCTTATCGTCGTCCTTGTCGTTCTTTCCAACAAATTCTTGCGTCATCATGATTTTTTATTGACAGAACGTTATGAGACACGATGAGAATGCACAATTCGTAATGTATTGTAATATCAAGGGTTTTGTGCGATCTTGTTTGTCATGATCGCCCTTCTGAAGGATGAAGAAAGAGATGGCGCATACGGTCGAAGTACGTCATGTGACAAAAATGTTCGGCGCGGAGACAATTGCCGTAGATAATGTCTCATTTGGAATCGCAAAGGGAGAATTTTTTTCGCTGCTTGGGCCAAGCGGCTGCGGGAAAACCACGCTCCTGCGCATGATTGCCGGGCTTGAAACCCCAACATCCGGTTCTATTCTGTTAGATGACAGGGATATTACCGACGTTCCGCCATATAAACGCGATGTGAATATGGTGTTCCAGAATTATGCGCTGTTTCCGCACATGACGGTCTATAACAATATTGCGTACGGCCTGAAAATGAAGCGGACGCCGAAAGTGAAAATTGCGGAAGCGGTGCAAGACGCGTTGGCTACCGTGAAATTAAGCGGTCTGGAACATCGCAAAACGACGCAGCTCAGCGGCGGGCAGCAGCAGCGCGTGGCGTTGGCGCGCGCCTTAGTGAATCATCCGTCGGTGCTGCTGTTGGATGAACCGCTTGGCGCGTTAGATCAAAAGCTGCGAGAACAGATGCAGATCGAACTGGTGGACCTTCAGGAACAGGTCAAAATCACCTTTATTTTCGTGACCCATGACCAGCGGGAAGCGTTGACGATCTCCGACCGAATCGCGGTCATGAATCATGGCAAAGTCGAACAAATCGGTACGCCGACAGAAATTTATGAATTTCCGGCGACGCGGTTCGTGGCGGACTTTATCGGGATGTCCAATTTCATCGCTGGTACGTATCGCAACAGTGAAAACGGCTTGAAGCGCATTATCTCGCCGGGCGCAGATATTTGGGTGAAGTCCGATTTGGCATTGTCGCCGGGCGAAGCGGTGACAGTCGTGATTCGACCTGAAAAATTTATCATCTCAGAAGAAAAGCCCGAACATGCCGCCAATGTCCTGCAAGGCAAGATCGAAGACATTATGTACGTCGGCACGGACACGCGCTACTTTGTCCGCATTCCCTCGAATAACACGCGGCTTCAAGTCTTTGCGCAAAACTTCCAACACACCGCCAAACAAAAATTTACCTGGTATGACAACGTGTTCATCAGTTGGGACCCGGAAAGCACGTCGCTGATCAAAGAGGAACCGTCATGAAAAAGTCATTCGGATTGTGGGCGTTGCTGTTTCCCGCCGGATTCTGGCTCTTCTTTTTTTTTCTTGTGCCGCTCGGCATTATCCTGGCATATAGCTTCGTCCTGCGCGGCGTCTATGGCGGCGTCGAATGGACGGCAACACTGGAAAATTATACGCGGGCGATTGATCCGCTGTATGTCAAAATTTTGTGGCGGTCGCTGGGCATCGCCCTGTTTACGACGATGTTTTGTCTTGTCTGCGGATATCCGCTCGCCTATTTTATCGCCTTTGCCCCGGCTCGTTGGAAAAATCTGCTGCTGATTCTCCTGATCATTCCGTTCTGGACGAACTTCCTGATTCGCACCTATTCGTGGATCGTGATTCTTCAAGAAGAGGGATTGATCAATTCGCTGTTGCTTTCCATTGGGGTCATTCGTCAGCCGTTGAATTTGCTGTACACGATGAAATCGGTTATGATCGGCATGGTGTACGGCTACCTGCCGTTTATGGTGCTGCCGCTGTATTCCTCGCTCGAAAAGCTGCAACCGTCTCTTCTGGAAGCCTCAATGGATTTGGGCGCAAACCGTATCAAGACATTTCTGCATGTGACGCTGCCGTTGACCGCGCCCGGTATTGCCGCTGGCGTGATGCTGGTCTTTATTCCGACCATCGGCGAATTCGTGATTCCGGATTTGCTTGGCGGCGCAAAAACCGTGTTGGTGGGCAACCTCATCACGAACCAATTTTTGACGGCGCGGGATTGGCCGTTCGGCGCGGCGATCACGTTTATTCTGGTGGTGTTTGTACTGGCCGGTTTGGGGCTGTCGTTCAAATTTATCGGAAATGAGGAGTTGATCGGATAATATGGCGCATCATCTTGCAACGGAATCATTAGCGCATAAACGCCGGGGATTGATGGCCTGGGCGATTTTGATGTATTGTTTCCTGTATCTTCCTATCGTTATTCTGATCATCTTTTCTTTTAATTCCGCGAAAAGCGGGATTGTCTGGAAAGGATTCACCTTCAATTGGTTTATCAAATTATTCCACGACCAATCCATCATGCTCGCCTTGAAAAACAGTCTGGAGATCGCTTTTCTGACAACCGCAGGCTCGACGATTATCGGCACGATGGCGGCGTTGGCGATGCACAAATATCAGTTTCGCGGGAAGGCGATTTTTAAAGGGATTGTGTATATGCCGGTGATTATCCCGGAAATCGTGGTCGGCGTGTCGCTGCTGTCATTTTTTGCGTTATTGAAAAGAACGTTAGGCGTGGCGACGATTACCATTGCGCATATCGCCTTTTGCCTGTCGTATGTGATTATCATCGTGCAGGCGCGGCTGCACGGCTTTGATCGTTCGCTGGAAGAAGCCTCGATGGATTTGGGCGCGAACCGCTACAAAACATTTTTCTATGTCACGCTGCCCGTGATTGCGCCGGGGATTATCAGTTCCGCGTTGCTCTGTTTCACGCTTTCGATTGATGATTTTGTCATCACGTTTTTTACGCAGGGGCCGAATTCCACTACGCTGCCGGTGAAAATTTATTCGATGGTCAAATTCGGCGTCACGCCTGTGGTGAATGCGATTTCCACGATCTTTCTGCTGGTGACGACTATTGCCGTTGTGATCGTCGCTCGCCTGGAACGAAAATAAACGTTGTATCGAAACCAACCTCACCAGGAGTCGAAAATCTGACTGGATTTCATCAAAAACGCCTCGTGGATGCGCTCGGCTGTCGCTGATCGTATGCGCGACCAGCGTCAAAATATCATGAACATTCGGAAGAAATGCGCGAAGTTGTTTGTCGGCCTTTTAGCGGTGTTGGCGCTGCCGATCATGGGAAACGCGGCGGAGAAGCAGGTATTGAATATCTATAACTGGGACGATTATATTGACGAGCAAACAATCCCGGAATTCGAGAAAGCGTTCGACGTCAAAGTGAATTACGATGTGTATGACAGCAACGAAACGTTATTAGCCAAGCTTCAGGCTGGCGCAACAGGCTTCGACGTGATTTTCCCGTCGGATTACATGGTGGAAATTATGAGTAAATTGGGGCTGTTGGAGCCGCTCGATAAAAGTAAATTGCCGAATATGGCGAATCTTGATCCTGTTTTTTTGGATCAAGCGTTCGATCCGGGCAATCAATATTCGATCCCGTTTGCATTCGGAACGGTCGGCATCGGTTATCGTTCTGACAAAATTACCGAACCGGTGGAGAGTTGGAACGTGCTGTTCGACCCGAAATACGACGGTCGGATCGTGATGCTTGACGATGTGCGCGAAACGCTTGGCGTCGCGTTGAAATTGGCAGGAAGTTCGATCAATACGAAGAATCCCGATGAATTGCAACGCGCCAAAGAGATGCTTCTCAAACAGAAGCCGCTGGTCAAAGCATATTTAGCGGGGCAGGCCGAACAATTGCTGCTGTCGGGCGACGCCTGGCTCGTGCATAATTGGAGTGGCGACATTTATCGCGCCGCGTCAGAAAATCCGGCGATCAAATATGTCATTCCCAAAGAAGGAAGCACAAAGTTTCTGGACAATTTCGCGATACCGGTATCCGCGCAGAATAAGGAATTAGCCCATCAATTCATTAATTTCCTGTTGCAGCCGGAAGTGGACGCTCGCATTCATAACCAAGTCTTTTTTTTATCCGCGAACAAAGCCGCGTACCCGCTGTTAGACCCGGCGTTGCGCGCAACCGTAGAGGCATTATCCCCAGAGTTAGCCGCAAAATTGGAATATGTGCAGGATTTGGGGAAAGAAACACGTTTGTGGGATACGATCTGGACGGAAATCAAAACACATTGATTGGCTGAAAGAACCAAACCGGTCGTCTGGACTTCCGGAGCATGATCCCGAGATCGTTTTGAATCGCTCCGTCTCGCCAGACAACCAGAAAGGCCGTTGAGTAGGAAAATCGCCAACATGGTCGAACTTCATTTCAGTAGCCTCCCATAATCGGCGAGAGCATCTCGGAAGTGTTCATCACTTCCGATTATGTTCGACCATGTTGTAAAGAAAGGGTTTAATGCTAACTCCTTATTTTTCAGTGTCTTCTCTGTATGATTTTATAAGTGTTTTTTTTATAATAGTTTATGCGATATTTTTTTATCAGCTATTCGCTTAAAACGGGGAATACTTGTTATCTATAGGGGGTTGGAAAGAAAGATAAATTGACAACTCGTGTGTTGATCTGATGTTGATCTAACGATTTTATCCGCACAGTAGCATACGCAAAATGATAACGGCATTTCCTGATAAATACTCAGGAAATGCCGTTATTTAAAAACCAAAAGAACGATGTTGTGATTTTCGTTTAGAACAGGCTTTGCGGCACCTGAACAATGTCTTGCGGTTGCAGCAATTCGTTCGGGTCAGCGCGATGCTCGGTCTGTTTGCCGTCTTTTTCGCGGAGAATTTTAATCTTCTTTTTACCTGCTTTGTCAGTAAACCCACCGGCCAAAGAGATCGCTTTCGTGACGGTTGTTCCTTCTTCCAATTTATACGTACCCGGTTTATTCACTTCACCCATCACAAAGAAAAATTCGGCGCGCGGTTGATAGATGACATCGCCGTCTTGAATCAGGAATTCTTCGTCGCCGGTTCTGGCCGCCAGCAGTTCTTTCATATTCAAAATGATTTTGCGTTGATCCCCGTCTTCTTTGCGCAACAGTTCCAATTTCTGCGTATCGGCGTTGTCTGTCGGGCCGCCAGCAATACTGATCGCTTCCAGAATCGTCGTCTCGCTTTCTAATGAATATGATCCCGGCTTCTGCACCTCGCCGAACACCGAAAACTGGCTTGCTTTCGGCACATAGATCGTATCATTATCCTGGACGGCGACATTTTTCTGCATATCTCCGGCCAGCAATGCCTGCAAGTTCACATGCTGCAATTGACTATTTTCACTATCCAGAATAGCTGGCTGTTGTAGCGAGGCCGTTCCATTTTTCGGACGCGCGATAATAATTTCGCGTCCGGCATTCGGTGTGACGCCTCCTGCTTTGGAGATGACTTCCAGCAATGTATCATTTTTCGAAAGGTAATACGCGCCGGGACTTTTGACTTCGCCTAAAATGAAGACTTTTTGACTTTTGAAATCTGAGACAGTGATTGTCACCTGAGGATTGACGATATAATCTTTATCCAATAATTGCGCGATCTTGGTTTCAAGACTGCGAACCGTCAATCCCCCGGCTTTGAGTCGCCCGATCAGCGGGAAGGAAAAATACCCGTCTGCTGACACGGTGACAGTGCGACTGAGATCGTCATGATCCCAGATTTTGATATCCAGCACGTCTTCTGATCCGATGACGTAATTTTTGTTGGCATCATCATTCTGAGCGTACACGATGAATGACCAGCACAACAGGCAGACCATGATCAACACGGATACGCTCATTTTCCGCAGCAGCAATACGCACGATACGACATTCATGGCCGTTCTCTCCCTTCGGAAACCGTTCTGCTTACAAAATTCCTCGAAGCCTGATGGTCGCGAGGCTATTGGTATAATCATTCTCATCAATGTTCGAATCCGCAGAAATATAGCGGTAGCCTGCGCCAAGCGTGATATATTTATAGAACTTATAATCGAACCCTGCTCCAATTTCCCAGGCGCTGTCTTCGCGGTTATTCACATCTTCATCGTACATGTCTTTGCTGTATGCGACATTGGCTAACAGTGACAGATTCGGAAGCATCGGCATGGCGTGGCGAATATCGCTCTCAATGCCAGAGCTGATATAATAGACGCCGTTCTCGGAGGTTTGTTCTGTGGCTGATGTGTCATGATATTCTCTGAACAAACGAAAATTCATGACGCTCCCTTCGGCATATTCGCTTGAGATGACGCCATCGGCATAAAAATCGGTCGGATCATCAATCAATTCCGTATCGAATTGGCGTGTTACCATACCAAGTTTCAGACGCCCGGTCGTTTTGCCAGTAATCTCATACTCAAACCCGCCATATCCTTTTAATTCATCACTGTCAAAAAACGGAAGTTCACGATCTATCGTCGCATAATTACCGCCAGCCAGCACGGAAAACATGGGCGAAAGTTTGTAAAAACCGATCACCTGCGCATCATGTTGCGTAATATCATCTTCCGTATTTTCAGTATCGTCAAAGCTGCGAAACATGCCGTCATACGCAAATTCGACTTTATAGGTATCTGCATACGTGTACGCCACCGAACCGGAAAGATCGTGTTCTTTATATGGGTCGCGTTTATCTCCGGGCGCTGAAGGCGCAACAGACGTGATATTGAACGCGTATCCGGCGGCCAGTTCGACGCCAGAAGCCAGATCAAAGAAGAGGTCAGCGCCTAAACGGTGTTCAATCGTGTTGAGTTCTCCATCCGGGTCAATCGTCGAATCGCCATCATTTCCATACATTTTAATATCGGCGCGATAATCTGCGCTGAATTTCATTTCAGCGTCTTCTGCCGTGGGATATTGAAAATGAATTCCAGGACTGATAACCGTCACAAAATCACTTTCTTCATCCGTATATGTTTGGAAAATGTTCGATTCATACGTTCCTTCGATTTGAATAAACGGATTGACTTGCGATTGGCCTACCCACATGCCGTTGGCAGGCACATAAGATGTGATCATCGCGCAAAACACAATTCCGGCGACCAGAAAATGTGTTAACAAATGAACATTGCCACATGATTGCCGTGCGATCTTCATTGCCATATCCCCCTTACATCAAGAAAAGAATTCATAATATTCAAAAAAATCTTCATGAGCCAATTTCGTATGTAGTATAAAAACGGCGAAGTGTCAAGAAAAAAGTGTGCTATTCAGAATTGGGGCTGATAAATTTCTTCACATTTCTCGTTTGCGCTGTAAAATTACTTGACAATTCGCAAAAAAAAGAGTATAGGATGAAAGATATTGTCTATTGCCTGATGTTAAGTCACATAATATTAAACTTCGACTGCTCAGAAAAGCGGCGAGATTCTGAGGGGAGAGAATACCATGAAGGCAACTATTCGAGCTATGTGTCGCATGCCTCATTGGGGCGTTGCAATCATTGGACTGATAGGGTTCGTATGTATACTGGGAGCGGGGGCTGCTGAGGCTATGCTGACTCCTCAAAACATGAATGGAACAATTGAGGTTATGATGGCAGGAGAGATGTCATGGCAGCCTTTAGCCGCTGATGCCTCTTTGAAGACCGGAGATCAGATACGTACGATGTCTGGAAGTTCGACTGAATTGTGGTTTGACGACGGCAGCCTGCTTCGGCTTGGCGAAGCCACACAGATTGTCTTGAAAGATCTTCAGATTTCTCAGGCTGAAAAAAGCAGAATCGCGCGAATTTCTCTGGCATTCGGCACGATTACCGCCAAAATTACGAAACTTGGGTTGACGCAAAGTCTCTGTGAAATTGAGACGGGAATTGTCGTTGTCGGTGTCAAATTTTCACAAGCCACTGTCCAAAAATCTCAAGATGGAAGCGTTCCCGATTTGGTGATCGCAGAGCAAGGGGCAGTAGATATTCAGCAGGTCGGCCAGGGAGAAGTTCGCGTTGCCGCTCGTCTTGATGGAGAAGAAGGGATGGATTTCGTGTTGAACACGCCTGGGGCAATCGTCGGCGTTAACGTGCAGAATCTGTTGCGGCGAATTACCTTGATCAGCGAAAACGCTATTACTGGTATCTCTTCATTAATTGGCCTGTATGATAATTTCCTGAAAATCGAAAACTTAGGCGATTCTGCGGTGATGTGCGACGTGAGTTCACAGCTTGTGTTCATTCAACCGAATTCACAAGGCACAATCGGTATTTCGCCAGAACGAGCGCTGCAAATCGAAGCCGCGAAAGCTGCGTTCACCTTCCAACAGCGAGAATTACAAGGGGATGTTCTGATGGTGTTTAATCATGTTGGCAAAGTGATCATCAATGGAGAAGATGTCCCGCTGGGTTCATTCAAATCTGTGCCGTTCGGGCTTGCCGCTGAACAAGGAGAAAGTCGAACGCTGCGACAACCAGAAGAACAACCGCGCACACTCTCGACCGATCAAGAAAACCCTGTCGAACCGCCATCAGTAAAAAAACCAAAAGGCCAAGGACCAAAAGGCGGTGGTATCGAGATTATACCGACTATCGAACCATGGCCGACCGAAATTCCGACGCTGGTTCCATCAGAAACTCCGATGGAAGAGACGCCAACGCCAGAAGCAACGGCCACACCAAAAGCAACGGTGACGCCAGAGCCGACTGCTACGCCTCAACCAGAGTCGCAGCAACCGTATCAGCCGCCGCAGCCGACACCGCCTCCGCAGCCGACGAAGACGCCGCCGAGTCCATCGAAACCGTGACAAGAAAAACGCCCTCCGGAAGCAAATTCCAGAGGGCGTTTTCGCTTTATGCGAGCAAAAGGGGGAAATTACAACCCTTCCTCTCCTAAATACAGACGGCGTACCATTTCATTTTCTTGTAAATTCTTTGCGGTATCGTGGAGTACGACTTCTCCGGCTTGCATCACATAGCCGCGGTGGGCAATCGATAAGGCAACCAGGGCATTTTGTTCCACCAACAAAATCGTCATTCCCTGTTTGTTGATCGTTTCGATAATCTCGAAGATGGTATCTACCAGCAGTGGCGCTAATCCCATTGACGGCTCGTCAAGCAGCAGCAAGCGCGGTTTGGACATGAGCGCCCGACCGATGGCGAGCATTTGTTGTTCGCCGCCGGATAATGTCCCGGCCACCTGCCATTCCCGTTCGCGTAAACGTGGAAACAGACCGAATACATGTTCGATATCCCGTTTTATGTCAGCCGCGCTGTCTTTTCTGATATACGCGCCCATTTCAAGATTCTCCATGACTGTCAGCCGCGAAAAGATTTTGCGGCCTTCCGGAGATTGCGAAATGCCTCGCGTGACAATATTATGCGCCGGGAGGCGATCTATACGGTGTTCTTCCAAATAAATTTCCCCCTGGCGAGGCGTCAAAAGGCCACAGATGCTATTCAGTGTCGTGCTTTTTCCGGCGCCATTACTGCCGATCAACGTGACGATTTCCCCTTCTTCGACAAAGAGCGAAACGCCTTTCAAGGCTTCGATATTGCCATAAAACGTATGAATATTTTTGACTGCTAACTTCGCCATGCGTTATCGTTTCCTCCCTAAATACGCCTCAATCACTCTTTCATTTTTCTGAATCTGCTCCGGCGTTCCTTCCGCAATTTTTTTGCCGTAATCCAGCACGACAACCTTATGGGAAATATTCATTACCACGCGCATATCATGCTCAATCAGGAGGATTGTAATGCCTAAGTCTCTATTCAAGCGTTCGATGAGTTTGATTAATTCTAAGGTCTCCTGCGGATTCATGCCAGCGGATGGTTCGTCCAATAGCAACAGTTTTGGCTCTGTGCCAAGCGCTCTGGCAATCTCAAGACGCCGTTGCTCGCCATACGGAAGATTTTTCGCCAGCGCGTCTTCAGCCTCATGTAAGTTCACCTGTTTCAGTAATTCGTAGGCGCGTTGATGCGCTCGCCGCTCTTCCATCATTGTCGTCTTATTTCGAATTAACGCGCCCCACGTGCCAGCGCGCATCCGGCAGTGCTGCCCGACCAGCACGTTTTCCAATGCGGTCATGTTATCGAATAAGCGAATATTTTGGAATGTTCTGGCAATGCCGCAGGAAGTGATCTGTTCGGGTCTAATGCCAACCAGTTCTTTACCGTCGAACTGGATACTGCTTTTTTCTGTCGGCGAATAAAACCCGGTGACGACATTAAAAAAGGTCGTTTTTCCCGCGCCATTCGGTCCTATCAAACTCACGATGCGCCCGCGTTCGATGTCGAAATTCAAGTCGTGCAGGGCGATCAACCCGCCAAAGCGCATGGTGAGGTGTTGCGCTCTCAACAGTTCCATACGTGCGTCATTCTCCTCGTTCGAATTTCAATTTGCGGCGTGCTGAGGGGATAAATCCCATAGGTCGGAACCGCATCATAATAATCAATAAAAAGCCATACGCCAACAAGCGATATTGCTGCACTTCCCGCAACGCTTCCGGCAATCCCATCAAAATAATCGAACCGAGCACGACGCCCGGAATGCTTCCCATGCCGCCGATGACAATCAAACATAACACATTGATCGAGACCAGCAGCGAAAAATCGCTGGGGAAAATCGTGCCCTGTCGCGCCGCAAAAATCGCGCCGCCGGCCCCGGCAAACGATGCGCCGATGGCAAAGGCTAACAGCTTGTATTTATTCACATTGATCCCCATCGCTCGCGCCACATCTTCGTCTTCCCGCATGGCGATCCAGGCGCGCCCCATCCGGGAGTTATTCAACCGATCCGCCACAAAAATCGCAATCACGCAGCCGACTAAAATCAAATAATAGAAATGGATCGGTTCTTTGAATTGCAGGGAAAACAGCGCGGGCGCTTTGCCGGTCAAGCCTTGCGGCCCGTTGGTCACGCTGTCCATATTGTTGAGCACTAATCGGGTAATTTCACCAAAACCGAGCGTCACAATCGCTAAATAATCGCCGCGTGTCCGTAATACCGGTATGCCTAACAACGCTCCGACAATCAGCGCGACAAAGACGCAAATCGGGATCAGCATCCAAAAATAGTTCGTGTAGCCCTGACTCGGATCAGGAACAAGCGCCCGTACCAGGAGCATGTAAGTGTACGCGCTGATTCCGTAAAATGCGGCATATCCTAACACGAGCAATCCGGCAAAGCCGACCGCGACATTCAAGCCGATCCCCATCATGACATAGAGCCCGACGCTGAACAGCACCTGCGTCCAATATGGGCCGACCAGCCAGGGGAGCGCGATAAATACCGCTAAAAACATGGCAGTGCGAATGCGGTAATCAAGACTGTGAAACGCTTTGATCACAGGAAATTCCGTTAATTTTTCAGTTATTGCTGCCATACGAAAGTCAAACTAAACACGTCGCCTGCTGAAACGAGGTACCGCAGGTGACGCATGGAGCATGACGACTTACATTTTTTTGGTTGCCAGAACTTCTCCCATCAGGCCTGTCGGACGGAAGATGAGAATAAACACGAGCAGCGTAAATGCAATGACATCTTTATATTCGGCGGGCATGAATTGCGCGCCGAGCGCCTCCGCCACGCCAAGAAAATAGCCGCCGAACATCGCGCCGGGAATATTGCCGATACCGCCGAGCACTGCGGCAGTGAATGCTTTCATGCCAGGCAGAAAGCCCATCATGTGATTGATCTGCGTATCTCGCAGCCCGACCATGATGCCGCCTGCGCCAGCCATACTCGAACCTAAGAGAAAGGTGGTGACAATAATTCGATTGACATTGATTCCCATCAGCGAGGCCGTATCGCGATCTTCGGCCACCGCCCGGATCGCCTTGCCAATCTTGGTTTTTTGGATGATGAGATATAATCCTGCCATCATGACAATCGAAAGCGCAATGATGAGTACGCCGATTTTTTCAATCGAGACGCCTCCAGGCAAAGGAATCGATCCTTTGACAAGCGCCTGGTTCGGGTAATATTTGATGCGACCGGATGTAATCAGCATCATGACGTTTTGCAAAAAAATGGATGCGCCGATTGCGCTGATTAACAGGGTTAAACGCGGCGCGTTGCGCAAGGGGCGGTAGGCCGCGCGTTCGGCTGACAGGCCGATGCCGGCAGACACGACCATTGCGATCAACAATGACGCCAAAAATGCCAACACCCACGGTAATTTGAGTTCTTCGGACGTTACCAACGCCGAAAACGCAAAAAACGCCCCATACGCGCCAAACATGAAGATTTCGCCGTGCGCAAAATTGATCATCATCATAATGCCATACACGAGCGTATATCCGACAGCGACGAGCGCATAGACGCCGCCAAGCGTGATGCCATTGATGAATTGCAACACAATCTGACGTGCAGCGTTTTTCATGGAAAATGCCCGTTCTTGGGCTGCGGTGCGAAACAACTGCTGCTGTCCATCGCTGAACACGAATTGAATCAGCCCCTGATCGTTACGAAATATCTTCGGTTCAAGTGACTCCTGACCCTGAGGAATCTCAACAGTTTGTTCAAGTGGGGCGCTGGGGTAGAGCGCTACGGTTCCTTGCAACCCATCCAACGCCGCGTTCCCTTGTTCAAGAGTGAAGGTCACAATGTTCTTCTCAGACACGGAAACATCTTTTGCCCCAAACGTTGCCAAAACCTGTTCGACTTCGACAGTTTCCCAAATAAAGGAACGCGGTTCCGACGATTGGCGATAGAATTGGAGCGCAAACAGTAGAAGAAACGCCCCGACGAAACTCAATAGTAATTTAATAATTTTCACGTGGGTTCAGGATGCGTAAAAACACGTAATGCGTAAGATTTGCGGGACAAATCATTACGCATTACGGTCTTGCTTCATGCCTTCTTCGCGATTACTCTTGTCCCGGAGCAATCACAAATTGTTTGTCTTTGACTTGCCAGACCACGACTTCGCTTTGAGAATCGCCAGTTTCGACGAAGCCGACATTGCCGGTCGCGCCTTTGAATGTTATGCCCCGAATCGCGTCAGCCAAGGCTTTTTTGCCAATCACAAGGCTGCCATCATCCTGGACGGTGCCCACTTTTTCAACTGCCATTAAGATGGCAAGGGCCGCATCATACGCTTGCGGAGCAAATGTGACAGGCGGATTGCCGAAACGTTTGGTGAACTTTTCTTCCCAGGCTTTGTATTCTTCGCCAGCCGGACGGGCAAACGTGATATACGCGCCTTCAGATGCATCGCCTGCGCCTTCGATGAAATCCGGCACGCTGTAGCAGCCGTCATCGCTCATATAGAGCGCTTTTTCAAGTCCGACGTCGCGCATCTGGCGCGCCACTAACGCGCCTTCAGCGGCCATGCCGCCGAAATATACCGCTTGCGGATTCATCGGTTTGATTTTCGTCAACACCGGACGATAATCTTTTTCGCCGCGGGTGACGCCTTCGAACGCTAACACTTTGCCGCCGAGACTTTCGAATGTCGTTTTGAAATTCTCGGCAATCGGCTGACCATACTGGCTTTTATCATGCAATACGACCGCCGTTTTGATCTTCAACACGTTCGCTGCATATTTCGCCGCAACCGTTCCCTGTACGGCGTCGTTAAAGCAGGTGCGGAACACGTTTTTCATGCCGCGCGCCGTATATTCCGCCGCTGTTGAGGACGGAGAAATCATGCTGAATCCGTTCTTTTCGAAGGTTTTGGATGCCGGAATGCTGCTGCCGCTGCACATGTGGCCGATAATTCCGATAAATTGCGGGTCTGCGCTGAACTTTTCCGCAATTGCCATGGCCGGAGAGCCTTCGCACTGGTCGTCTTCGACCATCAACTCGACTTTGAAGCCGAGCACTTCGCTCTTTTTGTCTTCAAGCGCTAACATCACGCCATTTTGTTCATCCAGGCCGAGATTGGCATAATCGCCCGTCAGGGCTGCCGAGAAGCCAAGATGAATCGTCTGACCTTTCGGAATCGTAATCACGCCCCATTCATCATCTGCCGCAAACGCTGATGTCAGGAGCAATCCGAATACAAGCAAGGTAAGAAGAACAACCGCTTTTTTCATAACTTACAGTCCTCCTACAAGTTAAGTGCATGAGGGAATGAAATACACGACTTCGCATTCCTTCCCGGTTTTCAGAGAATTCACAACAGGAGTTTATCTGAAAAATGAGATAGTGAAATTGTCAAGACAAATTTGTGGCATTTTGCGGGGGGAAATTCCGACTATGACGAAGAGTTGTTTTTCAGGAAGGAATGCCGAACCCAAACCTCACAGGTTTCGAAAACCTGTGAGGTCTTTCTTCTGCGTCATCTCGCCTTATCCATTTTCCGGCATAATTTCGAGACTTGCTGTTTGTGGCGCGGCGACAACATCTTTCGCCGCGCGCCGCCGGGCGAAAAATTCCCGGATGCTTTCGACGAGCGAATACAACACCGGTATGAGATAGAGCGTCATGAAGGTGGACGAAAACAGCCCGCCAATCGAGACAATCGCCATCGGCGCGCGCATTTCGCCATCCTGCCCCATGCCGAGCGCCATCGGAATCATGGAGACGATAATCGCGACGTTGGTCATCAGAATCGGGCGCAGTTTCACGACACTCGCTTGCAGCAGAATGTCGCGCCAGTTCTCCCCTTTGCGTCGCAATTCCTGCACATAATCCACAATCAGCAGACCGTTGTTCACCACGATGCCGACCAGCATAATCACGCCCATCATCGAGAAGATATTCAGCGTGGCCCCGGTCAGCGCTAACGAGGCGAACACGCCGACGAGCGCCAATGGAATCGTGGACATAATCGTCAGCGCGTGAATCGCCGATTCCAGCAAAATCGCTAACAGCATGAAGGTCAACGCCACCGCAAGGAATAACGCGGTCGCCATGTCTATGAACGCTTCTTGCATCATTTCCGCGTCGCCTTCCCAGGAGACCGTCACGCCTGCCGGGAGTTGCAGCGCCGCTAATTGCGCCTGGACGGATTGTGTAATCGCCGTGACATTTCCGCCGGACGCGACGTTTGCGCCGATGGTGACGGAACGCTGCCGATCGGAACGATAAATGCGGCTTGGCCCTTCGAGCATTTCGATGTGCGCCAATGATTCCAGCCGGATCATGCCTTTCGGCGTCTGAATCGGCAAGAACCCAATCATCGAGGCGTCGGCGCGATCTGCTTCCGACAATTTGACACGAATGTCGTATTCTTCGCCGTTCACGCGATAGGCCGATCCGACGTTGCCGGTATATGACGCGCGCAACATGGCGGCCAATTGCGCCGGCGTGACGCCGAAATCAGCGCAGCGCCGGTTATCTGGCGTCACGCGGACTTCCGGTTTGCCGAGCCGCCAGTTCATATCCACGTCCACCGCGCCAGGCGCGGCTTTCATAAAGGCCATCGCCTGATCCGTGACGATAAAGAGGTCGTCTATATTCGGACCGATAATATTCAATTGTACTGGCTTCTCGCCCGATCCTGGCGTGGTATCCAACGGTTGAATCGTCAATTTGACGCCCGGAATGTCGGCGAACATCCGGCGAAATTCAGCGGCGATCTGGTTCGTATTCTGCTGCCGTTGTTCGCGATTGACGAGCTTGACCGTAATTTTGGCCTCATTCACGCCGCTCGTGCTGTCTTCGCTGCCGCCGATTTCCGTATAAAATTGCTCGACATACGGCAGCGCTTTCAGGCGTTCTTCCATGAAAAGCACCGTATCGCTCGTGCCCTCAAGCGATTCGTCCACCGCTTTTTCGATTTGCACGTTCAACTGCCCTTGATCGGACTTGGTGATAAATTCGCCGCCGATCCATTTCAGACAAACAAATGAACCGACAAAGAGCAGCAACATTCCGAGTACCGTGAACCAGCGAAATCGCAGCGACACGCGCAGCGTCGAACGATAGGCGCGTTCGCAGACGCCGTACATGGCATCCCAGCCGCGCGTAAACCAGGAAAACAGACCTTTTTTCGTGTCGAATGATTGCGCTTTCAGCCATTTGGCGCTCAACATCGGCGTCAGCGTAAAGGCTAAAAACAACGAAATCACGGTTGCAAACACGGTGGTCATGCCGAATTCCTTGAAGAATCGCCCGACCATGCTGGACATCATGGCGACCGGGAAAAAGACCGCGAGGTTGGTCAAGGCCGAGCCGACGACCGCGATCACGATTTCGGACGTGCCTTGTTCTGCGGCGTCAAGCGGAGAGAGATGATTTTCAACGAGATGGCGCTGGATATTTTCCAGGACAACAATCGCGTTCGCCACGAGCACGCCGACTGACAGCGCCATCGCCATCAACGACATCATGTTGGCGGTATAACCGGAGGCATACATCAACGAAAAGGTCGAAATCACGGCGACCGGCAGCGTCACGGTCGCAATCAGCGTCAGCCGGACGTTTTGCAGGAAGAGGAGCAACACGCCTGCTGTCAGCAGAATGCCGACGCCGAGGTTGGAGAGCACATCATTGATCGAATCCTGAATAATCTGGGATTTGTCGTTCGCCAGCACGATCTGGTAATCTGCCGGGATTTCCGCCTGGAGTTTGGCAATCAATTTTTTGACATCCTGCATGATTTCCAGCGTATTGGCGCTGCCGGATTTCGTCAAAGAGAGGCCGACGGCGGTCTTTCCGTCCATTTTCGCCATATTGCGGACGTCCTGAAAGGTATCTTCTATCGTCGCCACGTCAGCCAGCCGAATCACGCCGTTGCTTGTCGGAATTTCCAGTGTTTTCAGCGCGTCTAACGAGGGGAATTCGCCATGCAGCTTGATATTGATTTCCTGTTCGCCTTCAACCACGCGACCGGCAGGCATTTTCATGTTAAAATAGCTGATCATGTTATCAATATCGAGAATGCTTAAGCCGAAGGCCTCCAATTTTTTCGAGGAGACCGACACCACGATTTCGCGTTCTTTCTCGCCGAACACCTGCACCTTTGCCAATCCCTGAATCTGCATGAACCGGTCAATCATGTTGTCATCCACGACTTGATAGATTTCTTCCACCGGACGCGGGGCGACGACAGCAATCTGAGCAATCGGCAGGGCGTTCAGATCGAATTGCGCAATCACCGGCTTCTGCGCGTCATCCGGCAGATCGTTGAGGATTTGTTCGACTTTCGACCGGGTATCGCTTTCAGCGTCGTCGCCATTCACGGATAATTCGAACTCCGCCGCGATGATGGAGAGGTTCTCTTGCGAGATGGATTCCTGGCTTTTCAATCCGCTGACGCCAGCGACCGCTTCTTCGATTTTTTTCGTGACCTGCGATTCGATTTCTTCCGGACCAGCGCCCGGATAAATCGTTGTGACAATGACATAAGGAACATCAATTTTCGGAAATTGATCTTTGGATAATTTAAAGTAAGAATAGACGCCAAACATCACCATCATGCCGCACAGCATGATCGTCGTCACCGGGCGACGGGTAAACAAACGAACGAAATTCATATATTTTCGAGCTTCGGACAAAATACGGGCGTTTCCCGCATTCCATTGAAACCGTGTTGGATTCGAAACTGGCAGACGCCAGAAAAGAGGAGTTGTTTTCTGCCTGAACGTCCTCAACAAGCGCGTTCAGGCAAGTTGTGGCAAATGAGGTTACAGCACCTTGACGCGGTCATTCTGGGCTAACATGCGCGCGCCTTCGATAACCACCTGATCGGCCTGCGTCAATTCATCCGAGAGGACGCCCACGCTGTTTTCATCGCGGAATTTGACATTTACTGCCACTTTCTGCGCCTGGCCGTCGGTCACTTTGAAGACGTAGTATTGCTCCAGTTCCTTCAGCAGCGCCTTTTTATCGAGCATCAGCGCATTCGGAAACGATTCGACCTTCGCATTGGCTCGCGCAAACATGCCCGGTTTGATAGACAAGTCAGCATTTTGCACTAACACTTTGGCCGTGAAATTGCGGTTCGCGGCATTTCCAGTCGGGATGATCCGTTCGACGACTCCGCTGAACTGCTGCCCGTTCAACGAGTCAATCACCACGTCAATCGGCATGTTTTCACGAATCTGCGAAATATGCGTTTCCGGGACTTCGATGTCCACATAGACCTGGCGAATATCCACGACATGATAGATGACATCGCCAGAAGCCGGAATTTCATTCACGTTGAAATGCTTTTCATCAATAATTCCATCAATCGGCGCGGTCATCGTCAAATCCTTCATGGAGTTGCGCAGCAGTTGAATCTGCGCTTCAGCCGTTTTGACCTGTTCTTTGGCGCTGGCAACCGTCGCTTGCGCTAACTGGACTTGATTCTGAATTTCATCTAACGACTGTCGGGCAATGAAGCCGCCTTTGAACAATTCTTGATTCCGTTCCGCGGTTTTTTTCACGGTCGCAAAATTCGATTCCGCCTGATTGACCGCCTCGGATGCCGCATTTTTGGACGCTTGCGCCTGTTGTAACTGAAGTTCGATATCTTTTTTATCGAACTGGACAACGGGTTCGCCTGCCGTGACGCTATCGCCTTCTTTACCTTTCAACATGACGATGGTTCCGCCGAATTTGCATTGCACGTTTGCCTCGGCATACGGTGTGATCGAACCGTAAAAGGTCTGTGTAATCGTAATATCCTGCTGCGTCACTTGGCTCACTCTGACCGGCTTGCCTTCTGCCGCCTGAATATCTTCGATACTCTGCGCTTGCTGTTCCGGCTGTTTTACAGAATTCTGCTCAGACGCAAATAATGAATATCCGGTAAACGCGCCGATACCAAGCAATAACACGATTGCGACGACTGATAAATCTCTCTTTTTCATACGAATCTCCTTTATTGAAGCTTCTCAACGTGGTTGGAACACGACATCTCATTCTGTCGTATTCGGTCCCGCTGTGGTTTCATCATGATGACGTTTTCTCGCTGACCTGTTTGTTTACTCCTAACCCTTGCCACAAGATTTGCAGCATCTTCTTATATATTGAGCGGAGTACGCCTGATTCTTTGTCATGAAGCGTCATCAATCCGCCCAAAAACATCGCATCTAACATCCGGTGAAGTTCCTCCACATCGGTTTGCGCAGGCAATTCGCCGCAGGAAATCGCTTTTTCGATATATGGCTTCAGCATAGACTCTTCTTTGTCATGCCTTCCGCTGATATCAATTTCTTCAATTCCGTCATACTGCGGAAATGCTAATATTTTTTCTGCGAGGCTCATTGGTGGAAATATCACTTCGCAACGCTGCTGCGAGATAAACGAAAGGACTTCACTCATGCCTGCCGGATAATTTTCGGCTTCTTGACTGACCGAATCAAACCAGGTTTCGATAATTTCGATATTGCTTTTGTTTTTTTCCCATTGCGCCAATTTCCACAACATTTCCACATGCCAGAGCTGCATGATATAAATAAAGATGTCTGTCTTTTCCGGAAAATAATTGTAAAACGTGACTTCTGAAATCGGAATGGTTTCGCAAATTTCCTTCACAGAAATTTCTGAGAGGCGTTTGGTTTTTAACCGATCCTTAAATTCTTTCGCCAACGCGATTTTTGTTTGAGCATGTTTTCTCTCGCGTAACGAAATTGTGTGAATATCAATCATTCTGTTCCTCCATAATTTAATGTGTATATATAAATAATATATCCTATATTATTTTTGTCAATAAAAATTTTATTAAACTATAAAATAATTTATATGACTTAAAATTTTATGCGACACTTTTCTCTGAAATAACCCTGACAGGGTTCGAAACCCTGTCAGGGTTGACACAACTACGCAGAATCACGACTTATACCAATTGCCTTCGAATAGATCGTAAATTGTACGTCGAAACTGTAGTTTCGACGTACACCGCGAATATGATCTTTCAAAAGGCAATTGGTATTACTTGCTGGCAGGCAGACGCGAAAGATCGGGCGTGTTCGCTTGCGATAGCGCCGCTTCTAATTGGACGCGAACATCAACCAACCTGAATTGCTGCGCGAGCTGCTGCAAGGGCTGGAGAAATGGCTGCCATTCCGCTTCCGCCTCTGCCAGCGTCGCCATTTGTTGCCGCAGTTCCAGAATATCTCCCATTCGAGCTAAGTCAAGCAGCCTTTCCAGCGCACTGGCGGGAGGCCGCGCCAAATCGGCGATATTCGGCGCGGTATTCGCAGCCTCACATTCCTCTCGATACACCCATTGCACGGCTAACAATTCGTGGAGACGGGCAAATAATTGCTCGATATCAATCGGTTTCGACAAAAACGCCTGACTCCCCGCGTCACGGCAAGCCTGCTGATCTTCGGGGTAGGCGCTGGCGGAGGCGGTAATGATGATGATCGCTTGCAATTCCGGCGTCTGGCGCAGACGGCGAATCAATTCGAGGCCATCCATCTCCGGCATGACGATATCCGTGATGACGGCCTGGGGATGGCACTCTTGCGCTAACGTCAGCCCTTCGCGCCCGTTGGCGGCTTCGATGACGCGGATGCCGACAGAGGTCAGCGCGTCGCGGAGATAGGCGCGATTGACGGCTTCGTCATCCACAATCAAAATGGTCGGCGGTGTCCCGAATACGCCGTTGATATGCGCTATCGAGGGCAACGCTATCGCGGGCGGCGCGGCGATTTCCGTTAGCGACAGGTCGAACCAGAACACGCTGCCGACGCCGGTCTCGCTCCGCGCCTGCAACTCGCTACCCATCAGCCGCACGAGATTCCGGCTGATCGCCAACCCCAATCCCGCCCCCTGGACGCGATATTCCTGTGTCCCGGCCTGACGAAATGGCTCGAATATGTTCGCTAATTCATCCGCCGCGATACCTATGCCGGTATCTTCCACTTCGAAACGAATCACTGGCGAATCCGCGAACTCCCCTCCTGGGAGGGGTTGGGGGGGGGTATCGAGGGCGGCGCTATCTGCGGAATCGGCAACCCACCCCTTGCCCCTCCCAGGAGGGGAATCTGAATCGGCAACCCACTCCTTGCCCATCTCAGGAGGGGAATCCGTCATTTTCGACAACGCAGAGGCGCGCAGCGTGATCTGCCCGCGCTCGGTAAATTTGACGGCATTGCCTAACAAATTCAGCAGCACTTGCCGTAAGCGGTGTTCCGCGCCATGCACGACGGTGGGCAGCGTCGTGTATTCCAACCGGAACGTCACGCCTTTCGACGCGCTGCGCATCTGAATTAACGCCCCTACCTCTTGCAAGAGCGTCGGCAGCGCAAAATCGGTTTCGATGACATCGAGTTTGCCCGCTTCCACTTTCGCCAAATCGAGAATATCATTGATTAAATTCAGCAAATGTTGACCGCTGCGCTCGATAGTGAGGATCTGTTCGCGCTGTTTGGCGGTCAACGCCGAATCGCGGGTGAGGATTTGCGCATAGCCCAAAATTCCGTTAAGCGGCGTGCGCAGTTCGTGGCTCATGCTGGCTAAGAAGCGGCTTTTGGCGCGGTTCGCGGCTTCGGCGGAATTTTTGGCGCGGAGCAGTTCCTCTTCGGCGTGTTTGCGGTCGGTAATGTCCATGCCCTGGGCAATCGTCGCTTGCAGCGTGACGCGGTTCTGGTCATAAATATTGGCCGAATTCCACAATACTAATCGAATGCCGCCATCTTTGCGTCGAATCGGGATTTCGACCGTCTCCCAGTATTCGCCGCCCACGGCGCGCGTGATGTTGGCGAGCGACGCGGCGCGGCTGGCGAGCGGAAACAGCAGAGAGAAATCTTCGCCGATCACTTCGTCCGCCGCATAGCCGGAGAGACGCTCAAAGGCGGCGTTAAAGCGGGTGATGCGCAACTGCGGATCCCACACGATGATCGGGGCGTTGGCGTAATTCAGCAAGTTTTCTAAGTAGTCGCGGGTTTCCCGCAATTCGGTTTCCATTCGCTTGCGGGCGGTCATATCGCGAAAAGTCGCCGCCGCTCCATACAGTTGCCCGTCTGCATCAATCAGCGGAACGGCATTGACAGAGAGCCATTTCCATTCCCCATTCGACGCAATAATCCCATGCTCTAACGATTCGACCGAGCGCCGCTCTCCCAATGCGATAGCCAGCGGTAAGCGTTCGTGCGGATACGGCTGGCCGTGTTCGTCAACCTGCCGCCATGCGCGGCTGTAATAATAGGTGCTGAGCAGATCATCTCTGCGGACGTTCAAGATGCGATCCGCGCCGCGATTGGCATAGATAATCTGGCCTGTCGGATCAGTCATGACGACTCCATCCACCATGCCCTGTAAGATGCTATCCAACTTGCGCTCCGATTCTCGCAACGCGGCTTCAGTCCGCTTGCGCTCGGTGATGTCGCGGGCGACGGATAAGATTCTGGCGTCCCCCATGATTTCCACCAAATGGGAATTGATTTCAACGGGAATCTGCCTGCCGTCTTTCGCGCGGTGCGTGGTCTGGACGATCATCTGTTTCTGCGCGAGCAGCGGTTCCATCATCTGCGGCAATGTTTGCGCAATATTTCCGACGCTAATTTCTTTCGGCGACAGCGTGAGAAATTCTGCTCTGGTATAACCTAACATCGCGCAGGCGACCTCATTCACTTCGACGAAATGCCTCGGCAGACCGTCCGCGCTTAATTCCATAAGATAAATCGCATCATTGGCGTTGTTGAAAATCTCGCGAAATTTTTGTTCGCTCTCGGTCAAGCGGCGCGTGGCTTCTGTCAGGTGGTCGTTCGTCTGGGCGAGCTCTTCGTTAATCGCCTGATACTCTTCATTGAGCGACTGTAAGGTCTCATTCTGGATGTGTAAGATGCGTTCGTTGCCGCGCAGCGCTTCCTCGGCCTGTTTGCGTTCGGTGATGTCCACGCAATACCCGATATATCCGATAAATTCGCCGGATGCGTTCACGCGCGGGCAGCCGTCGTTTTGCAGCCAGCGGAATTCGCCGTCATGCCGTCGCAGACGATACTCCATGCGGAATGGCTCGCGTTTTTCGAACGCGCCGACATACGTATCCAGACAGTGTTGAAAATCGTCGGGATGCACTCCTTCAGTCCAGCCGTTGCCCGCCTCTTGTTCGAACGAGCGCCCGGTAAATTCGAACCAGCGCGTATTGAAATAGTTGCAACGCGTATCGCTCCCGGACGTCCAGATGAGCGCCGGCCCCGAATCTGTGAGTGTTCGGAAGTTCAGTTCGCTTTCTCGTAACGTCGCTTCCACCTGCTTGCGTTCGGCAATCTCTCGCGCCAAGCGCCGATTCCAGAAGAGCGAGACGCCGAGGAACGCGACCAACGCCGCGCCGATTGCCAGCCCCCATGCCGCCATGATCGCGCCCCTGTCTTGCGCTAACGTCGCCTGCGCAAGCCCGAATATGCAAATCAAGGGCAACCATGCGAATTTTTTCATACTCTTCTCCCGGGCAAACTCGATCCCGCATCGTATTGTGAATGCTCTGGAGTGTCGGAGCGCAGCTCTATCCGTCAACGCAGCGCGTTGACACTCCTTAATGTTGAACACAACTCTGCCAGGGTTTTCGTGGCGTCAATGCAACTGAATCATGCTGCTTGCAAGTATTTGGCTGACTCTAAGAAATCGGCAGCCAGACGCGGAACGTCGTGCGTCCCGGCTGGCTTTCGAATTCGATCTTGCCCTGATGTTTTTCAATGATTTTGCGCGAAATATCCAGCCCCAATCCGCTCCCTTCGCCCGCGGATTTCGTCGTGAAAAACGGCTCGAAGATGCGTGATTTGACATGGTCGGGAATGCCGCCGCCGGAATCGGTGATTTCAACGACGACGCCACCTTGTAGAGACGCACGGCCGTGCGTCTCTACGGTGTGCGTCTCTACGGGTTTCACCGCAATGTCCAGCCGCCCTTTGCCGTGCATGGCCTGGATCGCGTTATGAATCAGGTTCGTCCAAACCTGATTCAGTTCGTCGGGATAGCAGGGGATGGCCGGAACGTCGCTATACTGTTTGACGACCTCAATATCGTGTTTCAATTGATTATGATAGAGCGTCAGGACGCATTCGATGCCGTCAACGACGTTGGCGCTGACTTTTTCGTCGGATTGGCCGTAATGCGCGTAACTTTTCAACGCAAAGACGATTTTCGAGACGCGCTCCAACGCCATCACGATATTGCCGCTGTGACGGTGCTGAATCGCGAGATTATAGGCGGATTCCATAATTTCAGCGGCATAAGGATGAGTCAGCAGCGGCAGGAATGGCTCAACCGACACGCGCAAGCCCATATCCACAAGGTTGTCGGCGATGGTGTCAGCCTCGATGATGACATGGCGTTCCAACGTCTCTTGCAGCGCCCGGCGTATCTGGCGTTCTTCTCTGGCGGTCAGCGGTTGATTATCTCGTAACGCCTGCCGCACCAATTCGAACATGTCGCCGAGTTCCTGCGGCGACAGCAGGCGGCAAAGCTGGGGCAGACGTTCCAGCACGTCCTGCATGGCGCGGATAATATTTCCGATGGAGGCGTTGATTGCGCCGAGCGGGGTATTGATTTCATGCGCGACTCCGGCGATTAACTGGCCTAACGCCGCCATTTTTTCGATCTGAATGAGTTGCGATTGCGTCTGCTTCAAATGCTCTAACGCCGCCTGTAAATCCGCGTTCGCTGTCCGCAGTTCGGCGGTACGCTCTTTGACAAGTTCCTCAAGCAGGTCGCGATACCGTTTCAACTCCTCTTCTTCCTGCTTGCGGACGGTAATATCTTCGCAGGTGGTGACAATCGCAATCGGCTCGCTGTCGGGATTGCGCACGACTTCCGAAATCAGCCAGACCGGAAACCGCGTCCCATCTTTGCGCACATTGATGTGTTCATGCACCGAGCCTTTCCACTCCGAAATCCGCGCTAAATTCATCGGTTTCGCCGCTTGTTGCAACGGCGCAAAAATACGCACATCTTTTCCAAGCAATTCTTGCACCGTGTCCCCGTGCATTGCGGCTTGTGCCGGGTTGATATAGATAATCGTGCCTTGCAGATCGGTAATCGTGACGCCAAGCGGCAGCGTTTCGACCGCTTTGCGCAATTGCAGCAAGAGTTCGGCAGAGCGTTTGAGTTCGGTAATATCGCGGCTCATGCCGACCAATCCGGCAATCTCTCCGTCGCTGTCTCGGAACGGCACTTTCGTGGTCAGCAGCCACATCTTTTCGCCGGTACGGTAACTATACGTTTCCTCTTCATGGTTAATCATCGGCTGTCCGGTGGCAATGATCTGTTGTTCCGCATCGTACACAGCCTGAGCCCCTTCGATTGGAAACACCTCAAGGTCAGTTTTGCCGATAATCTCTTCCAGCGTCGAGACTTTTGCCGACGCCAAAACCTGTGAATTCCCGAGCAAAAAGCGCGAGGCGGTATCTTTGACATAGATAAAGTCCGGCAGCGTATCAATCAATGTCCGCAGCAGGTTGCGCTCCTCTTCCAATTCCTTTTCGATGCGCTCTCGTTCGACGATTTCGGCGCGTAAGGTCTCAAAATTTTCTTTCAGACGCCGACTCATCTGCACGAAGGTTTTGCCTAAAAATCCGATTTCATCGTTCGACTTCAGGAGGCTGGGAATCTCGAAATTGCCGGAAGAAAGCTGCTGCGCCGCTGCTGTCAGGCCATGCAGCGGATTGATAATGATATGGCGCACCATGACCGTTACGCCGACGCCAACGACCGCAATCATCACGAGCGACATGCCAATCAGCACGTCTCTGGTGTACTGTACGCTGCGAGAGATCGATTCCAGCGAAAAAATCATGACGACTTTTCCCACCGGTTCAAGCATACCGTTGGGCAAGACATAGACGCAGGTCTGCTGCTTTTCGAGCCAGTACTCCGGTGATACGGAAATCGCGGTTTTTTCGATACTGTCGGGAGTCAGTTTCCGTCCGGCGAGATCAAATATTGTGACCGACAGGATTTCCGGATTAGATTGCAGTTTGCGGACGTTTTCGTTCAGCACGAAAAAGGTGAACGCTTTGATCGGCGTGGCGCTCATATCCGCGACCTGCCTCAGCAACATCTCCGTGCTTTTTTCTTTTTGTTCGATCAGCGATTTTTCCTGAAAACCGATCAGGATAATGGCGTTCACGAAGAAAATGACGAGCAGCGTCAGCGAACTGATCAATGTGAATTTGACAAACAGACTCCAGGGGCGTTTGTGTTTCTGCTGATCTTGATGGGGCGTGTCAGACATGGATGTTGTTTCTCCGCATTCAATTCTGGTAGAGACGTCTCGGCGAGGCGTCTTTACAGAGTAATCCGGTTATTTCGGCTGTGCTAAAAGATTGGTGACGACAATCTCGCCGCTGATGATTTTTTGTTCGATAACTGTCACTTTTTCCAAGACGTCCGCCGGAATTTTGCTTCTGGTAAATTCCATCGGCGTCAGGCTGATGCCGCCGTTGCTGTAAGCATATTCATAGACAGTATTCCCGGCGAGCTCGCCACGCATAAATTTCCCGCCGATATCCAGCATGGAGGTGTCGAGGCGTTTCATAATGCTGGTCAAGACGAATCCCGGCGCGAGATAATCCTGATTGGCGTCCGTGCCGATAGCATATTTCTGATGTTCGACGGCGGCCTGAATAATGCCGGGGCCAGAACCGCCAGCGCCATTAAGCACAATATCCGCGCCCTCTTCGATCATCTTGCTGGCAATCGCATACCCCTTTTCTGGCGAACTGAAGCCGGAAAAATCGGGAAACAACGTGCAATATTCCACCAACACGCGCACAGAGGGATCAACATACGCAACCCCTTGCTGAAAGCCGCTGATGTATGCTTTCAGAATATCAATATCCACGCCCGCGACGAATCCGACCGTTTTGCTTTTTGTCACATACGCCGCTAATGCGCCGCCGATAAAGCCCCCTTCATGCTGCGCATAGACGACAGAACTGACATTCGGCGCAGGTTCGGCCACAATGTCAAACAAGACAAATTGCGTGTCGGGAAAGGCTTTCGCCGCCGCATTCAGTCCGGCTCGCGCCTGAAAACCGAGCGTCATCACCATCTCCGCGTTTTCCTGTTCTGCCAGGATACGCAAGGCGCGTTCGAATTCTTCATCCGTATCGGCGGCAACGGTTTGATACACGAATTCCACGTCGTATTTCGCCTGCAACTCAATCGAGCCTTTGTACAACATGTTATTAAACGACAAATCGCCGGGGCCGACGGCGGTGAAGCAGATGCCGATTTTTTTCTTGTCCGCCGCGTCCGCAGGATTGGCGGTGATGAACACGGCATGGAGCGCGAGGACAATCAGCAGTATTTTCCAGAGTTTGTTCATGAGTTTCTCCTTCTATCAGCAGGATTCAATGAGTAATGCATCGTTTCAGTAATTTTTTAGGAATGATGCTGGAGTGTCAACGCAGAGCGTTGACACTCCGGTGAGCACCTAAAAATTACTGAAACAGTGTCGTCTCTTCTTCAATCAATATACGCTCAAAGATATGATTTGCAGGTCTGATAAAATTAGCAAGCTTTTTCGATTTCTGGTAATTATTTCGCACTGAGACAGTGAGGACGCCGAGAAATAGCCGACGCCGTTCTTTTTTTCTACCCGTACAATCTTATTTTGTTGAAGATTTCGCCGGAATGGGAAAGTGATGGTTTTTGTCCCTATGATCTGTTTAAGTAATTATAAGTAAATCTGCTGAACATTCCGTTCGCCCTGAGCCTGCCGAAGGGCGTTTCGTGGTTCGACAGGCTCACCACGAACGGCAGACAATTAAGGAATGGCCTCGGCTTGCGGCGCTGCCGATACGCCGAGCCAGAAACAACAACCATGTCAATCATCGCTCCTGAAAACGGTACGCTGAACGAACATCTTGCCTCGGCCATACAGCAGGCCGAACAAGACCAATCTCGCCCGATGTTTCATTTCCGCGCTCCGGCGCAGTGGATGAATGATCCGAACGGCACGATGTATCATAATGGCTTCTATCACCTGTTTTATCAATTCAACCCCTATCAGGCGCACTGGGGCACGATGCACTGGGGACACGCCCGCAGTCGCGATTTGACGCATTGGGAACATCTCCCCATCGCCCTGACGCCTTCCGCTGAATTGGGCGAAGAACATTGTTTTTCCGGCTGCGCCTATCTTGACGACCAGCAGACACCGATCCTGTTTTACACCAGCATCGGCCAGAGATTGCCGGAACAGTGGGCGGCAGTCGGAGACGCGGATTGGATCGCGTGGAACAAAATCGCCGCCAATCCTTTCTTGAAGATGGCGGATCATCACGGCGTTCATGTCGAAGAGTGGCGCGATCCGTTCGTCTTTCAGGCCGGAGAGAGAACCTTTATGACGTTAGGCGGAAAAATCGCGGGCGATTCGGTCGCGCTGTTGTATGAAAAGGGAAAAGATGCGTTGACATGGCATTATCTGGGCGTCTTGTTCCGTCACCCCTATACGACCCTTCACAGCCTCGAATGCCCGAATTTTTTCGCGCTCGAAAACAAGTGGGTGCTGCTCGATTCGCCATACGGGCCAGTGGATTATTTCATCGGAGCATTCGATCTGGACACATTGACCTTTACGCCGGAATGCCAGGGCAAGGCCGATCATTCGACGCAGTTCTACGCCACGAACATGTATCGCGATGATAACGGGCGATGGATTCTGGTCGGCTGGATTCGGGGCTTCGAACAGCCGCGCGGATGGAATGGCTGTCTGTCGCTGCCGCGTGAACTTTCCATTGGCGACGATGGACGCCTTCAGCAGCGTCCGATCCCGGAATTGCAGCAGTTGCGCGGCGAGCATCGCCGCGTTGAGGCAGGCGTCATCTCGGATGCCAGCCCGATTGTCGTGCAGATGCCGGGACGTCAAGCGGAGCTTTTGGGACGATTCGAACTGCGCGATGCCCGGTTGTTCGGCCTGAAGATCGGATGCGCCGACGCAGAACGTCCGGCGATTGCGATCCGCTATGACAGGGGCGAACTTGATGTCGCCGGAGTCGCGTTTCCGCTGCTGCTCGCGGAAAATCGTAATATTCTGACCCTGCATATTTTTGTAGATCGTTCCGTGATGGAGGTGTTCGTCAATGATGGCCGCGCCTGCGTGACACGCATCGTCGCGCTTCCTGAAGACGCTTGCGAGATAACGCTGTTTGCCGAAGGCGGCGCGGTCGCGCTGACGCAGTTCGACTTGTGGGAAATGCGCTCGATCTGGTCGGCCTGAGTCTTATCAGGTGTAGCCCTGCCAGGGTGTCGAACCCTGGCAGGGAGGATTCATGTATGATTGCGATGATTCCGAACGATTTTCGCTACACATTCGACGTGCGGCGTATGCGGAAACATGTCAACTGGCTGAATCTCGGCGACGGCGTAGCCGTGTTCGACAAGCGCGCGCAGATCGCGGAACAGGCTGGCAGGATGACAGGAAACATACACAATACGCTCCGGCGACATGCGGATAATCGTATCCAATACGGCGGGGTCGCAGCCTTTGCGCGGCGGATCGAGCACGACCACATCGGCGCGTAACCCCTGTTCCACGACGTCTGGAATCACGGTTTCCGCCGCGCCGGGCAGAAATTCGACGTTTTTGCAATCGTTCAGCCGGGCGTTATCCAGCGCGTCCCGCACCGCGTCTTCCACGATTTCCACGCCGTACACCTGCCGCGCATGACGCGCTAAAAACAGCGACAGCGCGCCGATGCCGGAATAGAGATCGAACACGGTTTCGCTGCCGGTCAGCTCCGCATATTCGACGGCTTTCGCGTAAATGACGTCGGTTTGCGCCGGGTTCACCTGATAGAACGCGAGCGGTGAAATGGCAAATGTGAATTCGCCGAGTTTGTCGCGAATCTGCGGCACGCCATATAACAAATCCGTCTGCTCGCCGAGAATAATATTCGTCTGTTCCTGGTTGATGCTCAGCAGAATCCCGGCAAGGTTCGGCATTGCGACGGCGAGCGCGTGAATCAGGTCTTTCTGATGCGGCAGGTAGTCGCCGTTGACGACCAGCGTAATAATCAGTTCGCCGGTGCGGATGCCGACTCGTATGGCGATATGACGGACAAGCCCGGTATGCCGAGTTTCGTCGTAGATGCTGATGCGGCGCGTGTTGAGGAAGTTCTGAACGATCTCTTTGGCCTGATTGATCGTCTCGGCCTGCACGCCGCAGGTCGTATGCTCGATCAACGTGTGCGAATGTCTGGCATAAAAACCGAGCGCGACGCCACCGTTGCGCTCCATTACCGGATATTGCGCTTTATTGCGAAAGTGGCGCGGCTGCGTCATGCCGAGCGTGTCATGGACAACAATCGGCGTCGGCGCATTCGACTGCGCGGCGAGTGCGCGGATATGCTCTGTTTTCAAGGCTAATTGCGCCTGATATGACAGGTGCTGCAAGCTGCATCCGCCGCAGCGCTCGAACACCGGGCAAAACGGCGTCACGCGATCCGGCGACGGGCGCAGAATCTTCAGCAGTTTGCCGACCACATACGTTTTGCTGACTTTGATCGCTTTGACTTCAACCGTTTCTCCGGGCAGACCGCCTTCGACGATGACGGAGAGTCCTTCTATCTCGCCGATTCCCTGCGCGTCATCGTTCAGATGCGTAATGGCGACCGCATGAACACTATTTTTGAGCATCATAAGATATTCCTTTGTAGTACATTGATTCAGTAATTTTTACAAGTTCTCTGGCTGTACCGCCGACGTCCCCGTCGGCTTCTCTTGACGCACCGACGTGGACGTCGGCGGTACGAAGTTCGACTCCGTTCACCATGACCGGTCACATCTGATATCGTGTTGCTATATCGCAGGTGTTGAGCGCGCCAACGCCTCTGCCAGCAGCGTCTGAATTTTCGCGATGTCAGCGGTCTTCGCGAAGCCATAGAGTTTCGTCAGAAACGGCAGCGCAGCGGCTTCGGACTGGCGGAGCGCCTGTAATCGCTTTCTCAGGGCGAAAATATCGCCGATTTGCGCGAATTCCAATAGTTCCATGATGATCTCTATCGAAGGAAGCGCGGCCTCGGCAGCCGATGCCGCAAGATGCGCTTGTTCCTCGCGCAGACAAAACAGATGGCGGATCGTGGCTAACAGTTCTTCAATCTTGAAGGGTTTGGTCAAAAACGCGAGACAGCCTGCGGTCAGGCATCTCTGCCGGACATCGTCATGCGCGTCCGCCGAAAGCGCAATCACCATGATCTGTTCCAGGCCGGGCAAGGCGCGAATCTGGCGCATGGTCTCGAATCCGTCCAGCACCGGCATCAGCAGATCAAGCAACATCATCTCCGGCTGGACGGTCTCGGCTACATGAATCGCGTCGTGTCCGTCGGCGGCTTCGAAGACCTCAAACCCCAGCGGCCTCAACATATTCAGCAGCAGTAAACGGTTTGTTTCTTCGTCATCCACCACTAAAATTTTATGCGTCTGATCGCTCGCGTCGCATTGCGTATGCGCCTTTGCCAGGGACAGAGACGGCGCGAGGATGACTTCCGGCAGCGCGAGGTCGAACCAGAATTTCGTCCCGCGATCCGGCACGCTGGATACTTCGATGTTCGCGCCCATCATATTCGCCAAACGCTGGCTGATGGTCAGCCCCAAACCTGTGCCTGCGATGTGCGTCAAATAGGACTCGACCTGATGAAACGGCTCGAAAATTTTCTGCACATGGCTGGCAGGAATGCCGATTCCGGTATCTTCCACCTCAAAATGGAGTTGTTGGTATTCGCGCGCGCGAAGAGGCTCCGCGTCCGGCGTCTCCGGCGCAAGGCTGCGCATGACGCGAAACGTCACCTGTCCCTGTTTCGTAAATTTCACCGCATTGCCTAACAAATTCAACAAAATCTGCCGCAGCCGCTGTTCGTCCATATACACGGCGTTTGGCAGGTCTGGCGCGAATTCGCATGACAATGTCAGTCCTTTTTCGCGGCTTCTCACAAGGATTATATCCTCAATCCCCTTCAGAAAGCCGAACAGGTGAACTTCATTGCGGGTCATCGTCATTTTGCCGGCTTCGATTTTCGACAAATCCAGCAAATCGTTAATAATCAACAATAAATGCTCGCCGCTGCTGTGAATCGTCTGAATCGCATGTTGCATCAATTCGGTTTGTCCCTTTTCATTCTTCAGCAGTTGGGTGTAGCCTAAAATCGCGTTCAATGGCGTGCGTAATTCGTGGCTCATCGTGGCAAGGAATTCGGTTTTGGCGCGATTGGCGGTTTCTGCGGCATCGCGCGCTTCTTGAATGCGCTGCTCCGCGTGTTTGCGCTCCGTGATGTCCTCGGAGTGCTGCATCATCAAATCCGGCGGGACGCAGGCCAACGTGAACGCAAAATAGCCGTCAATCTCAAGCGTGTCCGCCTGATACGGGAATTCGCGCCGAATGATATTCTGTTCGCTCCAGCAGCGGCGCACATCCGCTAAAATGTCTGGTCTATCGCGATAGACCTCACTGGCGAATTGGCCGAGCATAAAAGCGGCTTTGCCATGTGTCAGGCTGTCTGCGGCGCGATTGAAGTCAATCAGCACGAAATCGCCGCCGCTCTTTTTCCAGGTAAACGTGGGAATCGGAATGGATTGGTATTGCGATTTGAAGCGTTCTTCGCTCCGATGCAGCAAGCCTTCCGCGCGAATCCGTTCGGCCATTTCGCGATTCAGCGCGTCGCGGGACGCCGTCACGACTTTCAATTGCTGCGCCATGTCGTTGAATGCGTGAGAAATCCGGCGAATTTCAGGCTGACGATCTTCGGCCAGACGCACATCCAGATTGCCAAGCCCGATTTGTTTGATGCCATGAATCAGGCGTAACAGCGGGGTCGTCACTCTGCGGGCGAAGAAAAACGCCGCGAGGGATGCAATGGCGGCGATACCGAGCGCAATCTTCATGATATTCCACCGCAACGCGATAATCGGCGCAAACGCTTCGGCCTGATCGATCTCGATCAGCAGGCACCCTCCTAACGCCTCGATCCAGCGATACGCCCCGACGACGGGAATGCTGCGATAATCGGCGTAGAAGCCGTTCCCGCTCGTTCCGTCCGAGCAGGCGTCAACCCCTGATGAACTGAGCGTCTGTCCTACAGAAAACGCTTCTGCAAGGTGGTTTTCCGAAATCAAGACATGCTTGCTGTTTACCAGATACGTTTCTTCGGTCTGTCGTAACTCCTGTCCCTGCTTTAAAATCTGCTGAATCGCATTCATCTCCACTTCGCCTGCCAGAATGGCCGCCGTCCTTCCGGCGCGTGTCTTGACCGGCGTGGCAATCGTAATAATCGGACGGTGCAGCGTCTCGGAATAATACGGCGGAGCAAGCGAGGTCTGTTCCTTGCAGGAGAGCGCAAATGCGATGTCATGCGACGGCAAATGTTCCGCTCCGCTTGTCGAAAGCAGGAGGTCGCCGGTCGCGGCATCGAGCAGAAACAGGGATTTCCAGGATTCTAAGTCAAGAATCGGCTCAAGGTGATCGTGCAGCAGCGAGAAGGCGGATGATACATACGGCGGGTCTTGCGGCGCAAATTCAGCGAGCGCGGCGGCATACTGTTTGACGAGCGGGCGCTGCGCCAACTCTTCGACGCTCTGTCTTTTATCATTGAGCCATTGCTCTAATTCGGCAGTCTTCAGGATCGCCGTCACCGTCAGATAATGCAGAATATTCTCTGTAATGAGGCGTCGGCTGTTCCGATACGCCATCGCCCCAACGAACATGAGCGGGATAATCGAAAGCAGCAGAAAAAGCGCCGTCAACTTCGTCGAAAAATTCAGTGGGGAGATGTTCATGCGCGCCGCCTTAAGGATTGGGAAAGATTTTGTCCATGGATAGAAGAACGTTTTTTAACGCCTGAAATCACACCCATACCGCGAAAATCGTTTTACCGTCGAGTTCGATGCGTTCCTGCTTGTCGGTCTGGCGAGTTTGGCGCGAAAAGTCGAAGATAATGAGATAGCCGTCCCGTAACCCTGCGCGGTCGAGATAATCGCATAACTTCCGGATTCCCTTCTGATGCGCCTCCGCTCCGCGCCAGATTTTCAACTCGATAATCGCCTTCTGCGCCCCGAACGTCACGACGACATCCAGTCGTTTTTCTTCCGAAATCTGCGGCTCTTTGAAGTCGAAGCCGCGCCCGTTCAGAATCGGCTTGAGAAACGCGAGGAAAATCAGGCGTCCGTTGCGCTCTAAAAAGGCGGTATCGCGCTGGCTGTATTCCTGCCGCATGAACTCCTGAAATTTCAGCACGACCCGTTCCATGTCGAGCGTCTGATCCTGGCGCAGGAATTGATCGCGCAGTTGCGGCGCTTTTCGCATTTCAGACATTTCGCGCAACGCCAAATTTGTCGAAAGATAATTGTAAATCCGCTCGCGATAAATGCGATTATGAATCACGATTTCGTTGCCGCGCCGAACCAACATGCCATACAATCCGCCAAGATGAATCAGCAGGTTGTCTTCATTGTATGGAATTGTTTGATCGAACAGCACGATATCTTCAATCAATTTATATAAATCGGGCGAATTTTCCAATTGCTTGATCAGATGCTCGAAATTCGTGTTCGACTGCGCTAACAATCGGGTGACGGCGACCTCCACATCGTCCGGCGTCCAGGCGTCGAGGCGAAGTTCTTCATCGAGGATCTGGCAGATCGAGCTGACTAAAAACGGATAGCCGGAGGTGTAATAATGGAGATGGTCGGCGATTTCGTCAATCTCCATTTTTACGCCGGATTCGGCGCAATAGTCGGCCAGCATGGTGCGGATTTCCGCCGGTGACAAACTCATGTCAACCGTAAAATTGATCGCGATATTCCAGGGGCTATTGTATTGACGCTGATCTTCAGGGCGGAGTTTCAGTTTCAGGCTTTTTACGTCATGTACGCCCGCCAAAATCACGCTGTAAAACGTCGTGTCGCGCCCCTGCGCCGCATCGAGGTATTTGGCGCGGAGCAATCCCAAAAAATCGAGAAACAACTGATGATTGCCGCTTTTATCCACCTCGTCAATCATCAGCACCATCCGTCGCGGAGTCATCATTACAAGTTTGGTGAGCCAGCTCTTGAACCGAGTAAAAGACGTAATCGAAACCGCGTCGCGTTCTATCGTCTCCGCAATTTCTCGATGACCTGACACCGTGAAAATTCGTGAGCATTCGGCAAACCACGCTTCTAAAAAGCGCTGCTCGCTTTGATACGCTTCCGTGCTGATACCTTCGAAACTGATGAGAATCGGCAGATAGTCGGCACTCTGACGCAATTGCCGTTCCAATAAAAACAGCGTGGTGGTTTTGCCGTATTGACGCGGACGATTGATGACGAAATAGCTGCCGTCCTCGACCAATCGCATGATCGCCGCGATTTTCGCGGACGTATCCGCCATGTAATGCCGCTCCGGGATGCAAACGCCGGTCGTGTTGAATCGTTTTCGCATAGCCACATCCTGTTTGTAGAGACGCACGGCCGTGCGTCTCTACGGTATTTACCTGTTATTTGTACTCGTCCCAGCTTTTGACCTGTAAATCGGCAAGCGACGTCTGGTTGATCGCTTTGACGAAACGCTGCGCAAGCTGGAGATTCGTAATGAGCGGCACGTTGAAATCCACCGCTTTGCGCCGGATGATATAGTCATTTTCCAATTCCTGCGGGTCTTCATTTTTCGGAATGTTGATGACGAGATCGATTTTCCCCTCGGCGATGTAGGTCAACGTGTTCGGCTCGGCTTTTTCCGACGGCCAACGCAGCGTCGTGACGTGAAAGCCGTTATCCTGCATGAATTGCGCCGTGCCGCCGGTGGCGAAAAACGCATAGCCCATCTTTGCGAGCAGGCGCGCGCTTTCAAGAAACTCGGCTTTGCTGACTAACGGCCCGGTTGACAGCAGAATATTTTTCTTCGGCAGGACGAACCCGACCGAGAGCAGGCTTTTCAAAAACGCTTCATGAAAATCGTCGCCGAGGCAGGCGACTTCGCCGGTGGATGCCATTTCCACGCCCGACACCGGGTCTGAGCCTTGCAGGCGCGTGAACGAGAATTGCGGCGATTTGATGCCGACATAATCGAGATCGAACGCGGAACGGTCGAACGGCGGCACGGTATGCCCCATGATGACCTTTGTCGCAGCGTCCACAAAGTTCATCCTGAACACTTTGGAGACGAACGGAAAACTCCGCGACGCCCGCAGATTGCACTCGATGACCTTCACGTCGCCGTCTTTTGCGAGGAATTGAATGTTGAACGGGCCGGTGATTTTCAGCGACTCGGCGATTTTCCGCGCAATGATTTTGACGCGCCGCATCGTTTCCAAATACGTGCGCTGCGGCGGCAGCACGACGCTCGCGTCGCCGGAATGCACGCCTGCGTTTTCGATATGTTCGGACACGGCGGAACAATACATCACGCCGTCTTTCGCGACCGCGTCAATCTCGATTTCCCGCGCATTCGTGATGAATTTGGTGATAACCACCGGATAATCTTTGCTGATGTCCGCCGCTTTGACGAGATATTCTTCCAGTTGCGCGTCGCTTTCGGCAATGCTCATCGCCGCGCCGCTTAACACGTAACTTGGCCGCACAAGCACCGGAAAGCCGACTTTCTGAGCGAATTGCTTCGCCGCCACGAGACTGGTCAATTCTTTCCATTCCGGCTGATCCACCTTGAGCGTGTCGAGCAGTTGCGAAAAGACGTGCCGGTTTTCGGCGCGATCTATATCCTCCGGCGTCGTGCCGAGAATCGTGACGCCCGCCTTCGACAGCGGCATGGCGAGGTTGTTCGGCGTCTGCCCGCCCATCGAGATAATCACGCCCATCGGCGACTCTTTTTCGTAAATATCCAGGACGCGCTCGTAGGAAATTTCCTCGAAATAGAGCTTGTCGCAGATGTCGTAATCCGTGCTGACCGTTTCTGGGTTGCAGTTGATCATGATCGTGCCGTAGTTCAGCTTGCGCAGCGTGATGACGGAGTTGACGCAGCACCAGTCGAATTCGACGGACGAGCCGATACGGTACGCGCCGCCGCCCAACACGACGACCTGTTTTTCCTGCGTCGGCGTCTCGGCATCGTCTTCGCTGCCGTTGTAGGTCATGTACATATAGTTGGTTTTGGCCGGATATTCGGCAGCCAGCGTGTCGATCTGTTTGGCGTAGGGCACGATGCCGAGCGCTTTGCGATGCTCGCGCACTTCTTTTTCAGATCGTTTGGTCAGCAAAGCGATCTGCTTATCGGAAAAGCCTTTGCGTTTGGCGTCCTTGAACATTTCGACCGGAATATCCTGCAAGCTGTATTGCGACAATTCGGTTTCGAGGTCTATGATGTTTTTGACCTTATAGACGAACCAGGGCGTGATGCGCGACAGGTCGCAGATGCGTTCGACCGAATAGCCGCGCCGCAGCGCTTCCGCTACCGCGTACATCCGCCGGTCGGTCGGTTCGCTGAGTTCGCGGTCGAGATCGTCGAATTTCTGCTGATGGCACGCAATGCCGGGAATGCCGATGTCGAGCATTCGCACGGCCTTTTGCAGCACTTCTTCGTAGCTGCGGGCAATCGCCATGACTTCGCCGACGGATTTCATCTGCGAGCCGAGTTGCAGGCTGACTTTCGTGAATTTTTTCAAATCCCAGCGCGGATATTTCAGCACGATGTAATCGAGCGCCGGCTCGAAACAGGCTGACGTTTCCTGTGTCACCATGTTTTTGACATCGTTCAGGCTGTAGCCGATGGCGAGTTTCGACGCGATAAACGCGAGCGGATAGCCGGTCGCTTTCGACGCGAGCGCGGAACTGCGGCTCAAACGGGCGTTCACTTCGATAATTCGGTAGTCCTCGGATGCCGGGTCGAAGGCGTACTGAATGTTGCATTCGCCGATGATGCCGAGATGGCGGATGACCTGAATCGCGATGGAGCGGAGCTTGAAATTTTCGGCGGAACTGAGCGTTTGCACCGGCGCGACGACGATGCTTTCGCCGGTGTGAATCCCCATCGGGTCAACGTTTTCCATCGAACAGACGACGATGCAGTTGTTGTAGCGATCCCGCACGACTTCGTATTCCAGTTCTTTCCAGCCGTCGAGATATTCTTCGATCAAAATTTGATCGCTGTAGGAAAACGCCTTTTTCGTCAATTCGACGAGTTCCTCTTGATTCCGCGCTCTGCCTGAGCCAAGCCCGCCGAGCGCATAGGCGATCCGCGCCATGACCGGATATCCGATTTCTTCCGCGACCTGCACCGCTTCTTCAACGGAAGCGACCGCTTTGCTTGCGGGAATTTTCATGTTGATTTCTTTCAACACGTTGGCGAACAGTTCGCGGTCTTCGGTGTTTTTAATCGCCTGAACCGGCGAACCGAGCACGTCCACGCCATATTTTTCCAGTACGCCGCTGTCATGCACTTCCAGGCCGATATTCAGCGCGGTCTGGCCGCCGAAGCCGAGCATAATGCCGTCGGGACGCTCTTTCTCGATGACTTTTTCGACAAAATAGGCGTCAACCGGCAAAAAATAGACTTTATCCGCGAGATAATCCGAGGTCTGGATCGTCGCGATATTGGGATTGATCAACACCGTCGCAATCCCTTCTTCTTTCAGGGCTTTGATCGCCTGACTGCCGGAATAGTCGAATTCTCCGGCCTGTCCGATGCGCAGCGCCCCCGAACCTAAAATCAGCACTTTCGTATATTGTTTTCGCATGAGTTTCACCGCAAAGACGCGAAGGCGCAAAGAGAATTATTCCATATTCGAACAGTCATTCTTTGCGTCCTGGCGTCTTTGCGGTTCGTATTATGACATCGCTCGCAGGAACATGTCGAAAATAAATTCGGTATCATCCGGGCCGGGTGAGGCTTCGGGGTGGAATTGTGCTCCAAAAAAGGGTTTCGAGATATGGATGATGCCTTCGTTCGTTTTGTCGTTATCGTTATAAAACCACTGCCGCCAGTCTTCCGGCAGCGGATCGGCGTCCACCGCGTAGCCGTGATTCTGCACGGTGATATAGCAGCGTTTCGTGCCGGTTTCCACGCAGGGCTGATTGTGGCTGCGGTGGCCGTATTTCAGCTTGTACGTGTCCGCGCCGGCGGCCAGGCCGAGAATCTGCGAGCCGAGGCAGATGCCGAGGATCGGCGTGTGATTTTTCAGGGCGCGTTTGACGTTTTCAATCGTTTCGCCGCACATTTTCGGGTCGCCGGGGCCATTCGACAGCAAGATGCCATCCGGTTTTTCTTGCAGAAAATCGTAGTTCCAGGGGCAGCGAATGACCGTGACATCGCGTTGCAGCAGGGCGCGGATGATATTGTTTTTGACGCCGCAGTCCACAATCGTGACGCGCTTTGCGCCGTTGCCGTACACGACCGGCTCTTTGACGCTGACTTCGGCGGCGAGGTTGCGCAGATCGTGATCCACGAAATCCATCGTCTCGTCATCGTAAATGATTTTCCCCAACATGACGCCATGCTCGCGCAGGCGCTTCGTCAGGGCGCGCGTGTCAATGCCGGAGAGTCCCGGCACGTTCTGTTCTTTCAGCCAATCGGACAGCGATTTTTTGCCATTCCAATGCGAATACTGTTCGCAGCATTCCGAGACAATCAGCGCTTCGGCCTGAATGCGCTCCGACTCGAAATATTTCAACATCCCATCTTCGCCGCGTTCTTCGCCGGGCACGCCGTAATTGCCCATCAGCGGAAACGTCATCGTCAGTAGTTGCCCGCGATACGACGGATCGGTCAGGCTTTCGGGATAGCCGACCATGCCGGTGTTGAAGACCACGCCGCCGGACACCGGTTTGATCGCGCCGAATGCGTAGCCTTCGAAGACCGTGCCGTCTTGAAGAATCAATTTTGCCTGTCGTTTTGTCTGCTCCATTACAAGAAAACGCAAACGACACAGCAGGCGCAACCGCCGCACACGTTCGCCTTCTGGCGACGTGCTTGCGGCTCTCGCGCCTCTTGCGTCTCTTGCGTTAGAATCAATCTATAAATTTTTAATAATCGCGTCGCCGAATTCCGAGCATTTCACTTCGGTCGCGCCGTCCATCATGCGGGCGAAATCGTAGGTGACGGTTTTCTGCTTGATCGCGTGAGTGATCGCTGTGACAATCATGTCTGCCGCTTCTTGCCAGCCCAAATATTCCAACATCAT
>CAZRSF010000013.1:0-95446 GCA_964602655.1 uncultured Candidatus Moduliflexus sp. | reverse complement strand
CGTTCGCGCAAATCCTGATAAAAGCTGAGGTCAATATAGACTTTTTGGTCTGCCGGGCAATAAAACGGCCCCATTGCCGACTGCGCAAATCCGCAGGCCGATTGCACCGCGCCAGAAAACAAGACGAGTTTCGGCTTTTGATAGGTCTGATTCATCTTTTGAAACAGCGCATTCCACACGTCTTCCGTGTCCGCCACGACAACCGAGACAAAATCGGCTAATTCATCGTCCGGGCGGGGCTGCCTCGTTCCGGATGACGGCGCTTGCGGCGCAGATTGTTCCGTCCCGCCTTGATTCAAGATGCTCAAAATTTGACGCGGATCGACTCCCAAAAACATCGCAATCAACGCAATCACAATCACTCCCACGCCGCCGCCGCCGACCATGCGTCCCGGCGTCATACCGCGCCGATCCTCAACATTATCGCTTCGTCTGCCGCCTTTCCATTGCATACGCGCTCCCTCCATGTTTTTGCCGATAAATCGGCGGATTATTCACAAACATCCCTTCGGGATAAACTTAAAAAATCATTCGCTGAATCACCCCATAGAAGCCACTATCGCAGATGTCAAGACGAATATCGGCGAAAGATCATTTTTTGCTCAGGATGAAATGCGAGCGGAATCCGCGAACGGCGCAAAAATTTTTTTTCTTTCAAAAGTGGCAACGCAGGAACTTTCCCGCGCTTAGGGTTGTAAACCCCTTCTAAATGGGATGTTTACGCTAAATTTCCTGGAAATTTTGTTGCAAAACCCCTGTCGCTCGTTAAGCAGCACACTGTCAAGGGCGCGAAAATGCTCCACGAAATTCCGGCGTTCGGGCGCGTCGTGGCGATTGCCGATGTCTATGACGCACTCTCCTGCCGCCGCGCATTTCGCGACGCTATGGAAGAAGATGCTGTCTTGAAAACGCTTGAAAAAGGCGCAGGCCGACATTTCGACCCTGACATGATCGACGCCTTTTTTCTCAGCCTTGATTCCATTCGAGCGATTCGAGAACGCTTTCCAGAAAGCGCCGCCGCATAGCGCTGAATTGTTATCAATCACAGATTGCACAGATTTTATAACGATTTGCAACGGGGGGAACGATTGGTCTCGTGTAAAAACTGTTGACAAAACCGGCGTTCCAAATATTGGGTTCTCACATTCAATCGTGACAGAAAAGATGTTGCTGCCGCAAATGACAATGGAGAATGCTATATGGGCAACGTTCAATTTATTCAATATAAGTACGCCGAATTGCTGTACATTGATTTTTCAGCCACCAAATCTCTCGATGAATTCCTGGCAGTCATGGACGAAGCGAAGCCGATCATTGCCAGCCGCCCGCTGAATTCTGTGCTGACGTTATCCGATTTCACCAATTCGTATTTTGATTCGGATGTGACCTCCCCACTCAAAGAATATGTGGCGCACAACAAACCCTATGTGAAAGCGGGCGCGGTAGTCGGCATCTCACGCGTTCGGAAAATTATCTTTAACGCCGTTCTGTTTTTCTCCCGCCGCGACAATTTAAAAACGTTTGATACTCTTGAGGCCGCGAAAGAGTGGTTAAGCGCCTATAAATAATTTACGCCATGCCTCCCTCTTGCTCTCACCTTGCCACAATGTGGAATTCGGCATCAGAAATAGAGAAACTATTGACAAATTTGCGTCACGCCATAAAGAGGTCAACTGTATTTGGCAGTCAGGACATTGTCCCGATTGAATATAGGTACTCGGATAAAATGAATGCTATATGTTATGGTTCGACTCTGCTCACCATGACGGTCACTCTGAGCGAAGTCGAAGCGTGAGCAGATCATTATAATTCTGTCCGAGCACTGTAAATAAGGAGTCAAAATCCTTCCGTCGAGACGCCCCGCTGGGATGCCTCTAAGAAAGATTTCGAATATATTCGATGAGTCAACAGCAAGTGAATGGTGTTTCAATAGAATGTGCTATTGATGAGATGCGCCAGGGAAATTTCGTGCTGATTGCCGATGACCAATCGCCCGAAAGCGTCGGGGTATTGGCGTGCGCTGCGGAACATATTACCCCTGAAAAAATCAATGTGCTGGCGACGAGCGCTCGCGGGCTGATTGGCGTGGCGCTGCTGCCGGAACGATTGCAGACGCTCGGCATTCCAATGATGACGGGTGACGGCGATGCGGCGGTCTCAGTCAACGCGAAACGCGGCGTGACCAGCGGCCAATCCGTTAACGATAGGACGGCGACGATCCGCGCCCTGATTGATCCGCAAAGCACGGCAGAGGATTTTGTCCTGCCGGGGCATGTGTTCCCGCTGCGAACGAAAACAGGCGGAGTCTTGAAACGCGCCGCCCATGCCGAAGCGGCGGTTGATCTCGCTCGATTGGCCGGATGCGTGCCTGCGGGCGTCATTTGCGGCGTCATGAATGAGGATGGCTCTGTCGCGAAATGGGCTGATGTATGCGCCTTTGCCGAACGGTTCAATCTCAAGCTCATCACGATTGCCGACCTGATTCGTTTTCGAATGCGCAACGAATCATTCGTCAAGCGCATGGCTACTGTCAACTTTCCCAATCAATTCGGCGAATTCACCCTTATCGGCTATGAAAATGATCTTGATCGCCGCGAGCATGTGGCGATGGTCAAAGGCGATATTCAGGCGGCAGAAAACGTGTTGGTGCGCGTCCATTCGGAATGCCTGACCGGCGACGTGTTCGGCTCGCATCTCTGCGATTGCGGCCTGCAACTTCATCGGGCAGCGGAGATGATCGAAGCCGAAGGAACTGGCGTGCTGCTCTATCTCCGGCAGGAAGGACGCGGTATCGGTCTGATCAATAAACTTCGCGCGTATGAATTACAAGCGAAAGGCCGCGATACGGTCGAGGCGAACGTGGAACTCGGCTTCGAACCCGATTTGCGGGATTACGGGGTTGGCGCGCAGATGTTAGCCGATTTAGGCTTAAAAAGTATCCGCCTGATTACCAATAACCCGACAAAAGTCGTCGGATTGGAAGGGTACGGCATTCGCATTGTCGAACGCGTTCCGCTCGAAATTCCGCCGTCCCCCAATAATTTGCGCTATCTGGAAACCAAAAAGCAGAAGATGGGGCACATTTTAGGGCATATTTGAAACAGAATACGACCACGAAACACACAAAATACACGAAAAATTCAATGATAAACGAGGCCACCTATCATATATGTTTTCGTGTATTTTGTGTGTTTCGTGGTTTCAATACAAACCGTTAATGTTCCGCGCCCGTCTTTTTCGAATGGCTCGCCATTCACGCAAGACAGGTAGGCGGTCTTTATCATCATGGAAAAAACCTGGGGAGGGCGTTTCATCGAAGTGACCGACGCCCTTGTCGAAGAGCTTTCTGCGTCAATTCAGTTCGACCACAAATTATACGAATGGGATATTCTCGGCAGCAAGGCGCACGCCAGAATGCTATCAACCTGCGGTGTGTTGACGCAAGATGAGATGGAGGCCATCCTGAAAGGGCTGGATGAAATCCGCGACGAAATCGCCGCCGGGAAATTGGGATTTACCATTCATTTGGAAGATATTCACACACATATCGAACATCGGCTGATTCAGAAAATCGGCGAACCGGGGCGCAAGCTGCACACCGCCAGAAGCCGCAACGACCAGGTCGTAACGGATGTCCGCCTCTATCTGCGCAACGAAATTGATCATATCTGCGGTCTGATTGCAACGTTTCAACGCACGTTAACGGAATTGGCGGAACGGTACGCCGATACACTCTTCCCCGGCTATACGCATTTGCAGCGGGCGCAACCGGTGATGCTCGGCCATCATTTGTTAGCCTATTATGAAATGCTGAAACGCGACCGGGAACGCTTCGCGCAATGCCGCGCTCGTGTCAATGTACTGCCGCTCGGTTCGGCGGCATTAGCCGGAACATCGTATCCGATCAATCGTGAAATGGTGGCGCAGGAATTGTGCTTCGAACGTGTCTCGGCCAACAGTCTGGACAGCGTCAGCGACCGGGATTTCGTCCTGGAATTCTGCGCGCACTCAGCAATTTTGATGATGCACCTCAGCCGTTTTTGCGAAGAATTGATCCTCTGGTCGTCGTCCGAATTCGGTTTTATCGAACTGAGCGATGCCTTTTGCACCGGCAGCAGTATCATGCCGCAGAAAAAAAACCCGGACGTGACTGAATTGATTCGCGGCAAAACCGGGCGCGTGTACGGCAACCTGATGGCGGTGTTGACGCTCATGAAATCGCTGCCGTTGAGCTATAACCGCGACATGCAGGAGGACAAAGAGCCGCTGTTCGATACGATTGCCACGCTGAACATCGCGCTGCGCATTTTTCCGCCGATGCTGCGGGATATGCAGGTCAAGCGCGAGCGCGTGACCGAAACCTTGGAACAAGGCTTCATGACCGCGACCGAAGTGGCGGATTACCTTGTCCGCAAAGGCGTGCCGTTCCGTACCGCGCATGGTGTTGTCGGAGAATTGGTTCGCTATTGCATCAAAAACGGCAAGACGCTGCGTTCGTTGACATTGGACGAATATCAGCAGATTTCCCCGAATTTCGACGAAGAGGTGCTGACGGTCGTGCTGCCGGAAGCGGCGGTCAACAGCAAAAACAGCGCTGGCGGCACGGCCTATCAACATGTGTTGGCGTCAATTCGCCAGGCCAAAGAAGATTTGGCGGCGTTAGAATCAAGCAACCAACAAGGCATCGCGTGATGACATTTCAGGAGTGCGAAAGTGAAGCTTTCGCTGTCAAAGCTGCGCTTTGAAGCTTCTCAGGAGGAAAATAAATCGCATGAAAAAAAGATTGCAAGGATGCGTGTTAATGGCCTGCGGGTTGCTGTTTGCGGCGGGCTGCGGGAAAAAAGGCGATCCATCCGTGCCGGTCGTGCCGCAGCCGCTGCCGGTCATCAATGTCGGCGCGCAGTTACACGACCAGGGCGTGACGTTATCATGGACGCCGCCCGCTGAGTATGACACGAAAAAAGCGCTCCGTCCCGACGACATTCGTTCGTTTACGATTTATCGTCAACTTCAGACGCCCGCCGCAAATTCGTGGCAGTTTTCACAAAGTGTTGAGGGGTGGCAGGAAATCGGCGAGACGTTGCGGGTGAAACCGTATAACGGCACGTTGCGGACAGAATCGAAAGACACGTTTTTACGCGTCCATTCGCCCGAAAAATTAGCGCTTGACGCGGCGACCTTACGCTATCTTCGTCTGAAACTCTGGACGAAAAATTGTCAGGAAGGCTATGTTACGTTTATCACGGAAGCTGACAAGAACTGGGATAAAAACATTGATGTCATGTTCCAGCCAGCGGTGCATACGTCTTCGGTGTCATTCCAGAAAGCGTTCGATACGCTCAAGACCAGAGCCTTCCCGATTGAAACGCAGACATCGGTTTCTGCGACCGAGTATCTGATTGATATGCAGAGTTTGCCCGCCTGGAAAGGCAAAATCGAGCAGATCGGACTTGTGTTCGAAAAGAGCGGAACAGAATTTGAAAACGCTGAAATTGCCTTAGAGAGCATGGAATTTGTTCCGTCGTTGATTGAACGGGCAGCGGTCTATGACGCGCCGCCGTATCTTTTTTTAGACGATGAAGAAGGCTGGACGGCTCGCGGAACTGGTCTGTTCGGCGCAGCCGATGGCGCCCTGTATGCGCAAGGAACCGCGCCGATCTTGCTGATTTCGAAGCCAGGACAGCAGCTTGTCGCCAAAGACGCGCAATTCGTCCGCATCAGAATGCAGACGACCTATCGCGGCGACGCCTATCTTCTGTTGCATGAAAATCCGCTCTCCTCGTTAGCCGCCGAGACGATTTCACCAGAGCGATTAGCTGGGGCGATTCGGATTGCGTTGACGGGTTCGCCTGAATGGGCAACGTATCAGCTTGATTTGCAGGGCGTGTTTCAACAAAGTGGCGATCTGAATACAGCGACGCAAAAGAAAATCAAAACGGCGACGCAAATCGGACTGTTTTTTCCGCAATCGGCTGATCGAGCGTCCCGGCAGATTGCGATTGATTTTATTGACGTGGCCGGCAGCGAAGCCCAGAGCGCGTCGCGGCTTTCCGCGCTGATATCGTCGTCTCTTCCTACGCTCGGAACGATTGCGCGGCATGTCCAAGAACGCCAACGCACGGCCAATATGGTGTTTGACGTGGCGTATGACAAGATTCCCGACGTTCAGGCGGCGAGTTCCGGCGCGCCAATCGAACTTGCGGTGTTATCGCCGAAAGAGGCGCGACAACCGGACGGCTCGTATGCGTTTACGGACACCGGAACGATTGAAGTCGGCGAGAAGGATGACAAAAAGGTGGCAAACCTTGAAGAAGGGGCGCGTTATACCTACCAGATTGAAATGACTGACCGCAAGAATCGGAAAAGCGTTCTTTCGACAGGAATTACGGCTGATATGGTCAAACCGTTAATGCCGCCGCGCGATCTTCAGGCGAAACCCGGAGATCGAACGGCTGAACTCTCCTGGAATCCGCCGTTATTGACAAAAGGTGGGCAGAAAGCGCGTCGTATTGCAGAGTATCGCATCTTTCGGACGACTACATCAGGAAATTATCCGACGACGCCGATGATTGCGCTTCAGGCCGGTCAGACGAATTTTATCGATCAAAATCTGACCAACGGACAGCAGTATTTTTACGCGGTTCAGGCAGTCGCTTCGACGTCATCGAAACCCTCCGCGCAAGACCTTTCCGAGAGCGTGTCCGTGACGCCGCTCGATACCGTCCCGCCGAATGCGCCGACCGGTTTAGTGGGCGTGTACTTAGGGAAAGCGGTCAATCTGCACTGGAATCAGACGCAGACAGCCGACTTTGCCGGATTCAATATCTATCGCAGCGAGCAGAAGGACGGCGGCTTCGAACGCCTCAACAATGCGCCAGTGTTGAACGCCACGTATGAAGACGCGACGGCGCAGGAAAAGAAACGGTATTATTATCGCGTTACCACGATTGACGATGAAACCCCGCCTAACGAAAGCGAACCGGCTGTCACGCTGGTGGAAACGTACTTATTGGATTGATCTGAAATACAGAGCGCAAACACCAGGCAAAAGCAGGCGTTTGCGCTCCTGTCGCGAGCGCTGAGTCATCGTCTGTTTTAACTATCAAGCCACTGCCTGAATTCGGCGGATTTCTGACGGCTGACGAAAATCTGTTCTTTGGCGGGAGGCGTCAACGCGACTTTCAGCCGTCCGTCGAACTGTTTGACGACTTGCGTAATCGCGGTAATCCGCGTCAAATACGTCCGATTGATGCGATAGAATTGCTCCGGATCGACCTTTTCGGCGACATCATTCAGCGTGGAATCAATCGGCAATTCCTTGTTATCCGTCGTGACCAAAAAGACGAGTTTGTCGTCAGCGTAAAAATAGGCGACCTCTTCGATGGAAATAGACTTGAGGTGATCGCCGAGTTTGGAAACGAAGCGCGTTTTGTACGGAGAATGGCGAGCCACAAGCAAACGCTCGATTTGCGCCTGCGTAAAGGCGATCTGCTCCTGACGATATTGCTGCTTCAGCGATTCGTATTTGCGGAGGCTTGCTTGCAAATCGGCAAGTTCGATGGGTTTGAGCAGATAATCCACGCTGTTGACCTTAAACGCCTGGATCGCGTATTCGTCGTAAGCGGTCGTGAAAATCACCGGCGCGGTGATTTCGACACGCTTGAAAATTTCGAAACTCGCGCCATCTGCAAGCTGAATATCCATAAAAATCAACTCCGGCGCGTCATGTTCGCGAAACCATTGCACGCTTTCTTCGATGGAATCGAGCCAACCCATCACCTCAACCTCAATATCGCATAAATCTAACAGCCGCTTCAATTCGAATTGCGCAAACGGCTCGTCTTCGATAATGACAATTTTCATAGCGATCAGTCCTTTGATTCCATCAACTGCGCGGTCAGGCGTTCTGGAAGTTCTGCGGTCGGCAGCAGCGGAATTTTGACAGTAAACGTCGTATCTGTCGGCGCGATGATGACTGGCCGGTTAGTGACGTAGGCGTACCGGCTGATAAGGTTGGTCAAGCCGATTTTCGGGGAGTCGTCGTCGCCGATTTTTGGCTGTAACGCGTTTTCGACGACAAGATAGGCGTCATTTTCCGTAAAAATGCGAACCGTCAGCGGACGCTGTTGAGAAATCACGTTATGCTTCAGCGCGTTTTCAAGCAGCATTTGCAGCGTCAACGGCGGAATTCCGCAGGAATGAAGACGTTCAGGAATATCGAGCGTCAGGCGCAATTTCTCGCGAAAGCGCGTTTCGACTAAATAGCGGTACGCTTCGAAAATCGCCAACTCCGTCGTCACATCAATGACCTCTTTTTCGTGATGGTCTAAGACGGCGCGATAGACTTTCGCAAGTTGCCGGACAAACGTGGCGGCAGCCTCCTGATCAATATGAATCAGCGAAGAGAGCGTGTTCAGCGTGTTAAAAAGAAAATGCGGGTTCACCTGCCCCTTTAGCGTATGAAATCTGGCTTCAATCGAATCTTTTTTGAATCGCTCCACATCCACGAGCGATTGCTGCCATTGCTGCACAAGGAAAACGCCTAATTCAATGCCGGCCATCGCCGTCACCAGAATCAGAATCGGAATATTGACAAAGAACAATTGACGGCCTATAAATCCCCACTCACCGGTAAGATATGGCGAAGCGCCGTAAATTTCCCGGCTGATGGCGATGGTCAGCAGAGAGGTCAATACGCAGGTACACGCTAAATCTAAGCCTAATTGCCAGCAAAAACGGCGCATCGGATTGACCGCCCATAAAAGATGGCGATCTATGCGCCGATGCAGCCAGCGCAGAAGCTCTAAGACGACCGCTGCTGCCGCCCAGAAAACAAGGTAATCCGTCCAGGCGTTCGGAAATTCGGAGAGTTCCATCCGCTCATGTTCTCTTTCCATCAAGGCGTAGCTGATGGCGATAATGAACCGAATTAACACGCCGACCAACACGATGCTGCCGATGCGAAACCAGTAAGTGGAAAAGATGTGAGAAATGGATTTTGATGGATTCATTTGTGTTCATCTATTCCCAGAAATTGTAATTCCCGCTGCCAATAGACGCGCGCATTTTCCCAGATGGTCGTTCGTCCTAACGCAGACACGCCAATATACCCACGCACATGCAGCGTGCCATCTTTTTCTAACGATATTTTACAACGATAGGTTTTTCCGTTATCCGGATCGTAAATTTTGCCATTTTCCCACTTGTCGCCGGTAAATTCAAATTCCGACATCAAGATCAATCCGATAAGCGGCTGAGACCGTTTCTCTTTATTTGGATTTTTTTCATCCAGGTTATCTTGTTCCTCTGGGTTTTTAAGCGCAACGATTTTGCCAAAATACCGTTCGCCCTCTTTATAAATTTCAACCCGTGAGTCTTTGTTCTCCGTAATCCACATGCCGACAATCTCATCGCCTTGCGTCGCATACGCGACCGGCAGCCAGAACATGATATTCAGCGCGATTCCTGTAATATACCAACTAATTTTTTTCATACATTCTCCTTTATTATCAAGAATTTATCGAACATTGTTTTTTATGTCCCCACAATTCGCCTGATGCTTCAGGCCGATTCCCATAACAGGCAGATCAACATTCTGGTATCATCAAAAGTCAAGGAATATTGAACGACGTTTTTCTGAATAGCTACCTTGATTTTATCCTCGGTACTGACTGCTGAGGCTACGGCATCATGCCCAAGCGTTTCAATTCTGATGTGTCGTCGTTCTCTCTTACTGTAATGGCCGGGTTTCCATAATAATACAGGGTCGCAACATCGCGCAGCGCGATCTGCATGGTCGTGCTGACATTCACTTTTGCGGAGCTTGCGTCACTCACGCTAACGATTGCCTGACTGGCTTGGAAATGGCTCAAATCTGCGTCGCTGGCGTCGTCAACCGTGAGTTCCAGGCTGCCATTGCCGCTGAGTCGCGCATCGCTGGCATCCGAAACCGTGCAATGGAGCGCCCCGGAAACCGTTCCAGAAACTTCGCTGGTGTCTGATACGATTAACTCAAGGGCTGAGCCAACGGTAAAATTCATGATTTCGGCGCTGGAAACATCCTCGATCCGCAGGCGTTCTAAGTCAGGCATGGCAATGTTGACATTCAGAGTGATCTGTCGGAAACTATGACCTGAATCGAGCGAAAAGCGCAATTCGCTGCCCTGTTGAGTCACATCGAGGTACTGCTCGATATTGTCATCAACCGTCACCTCAATGCGATAATTCGCCGCCTGAGAGAGTTTCACCTGAAATAAGTTCGAGAATGTCAGACGCTTGAAATCCTTGAATTCATACGGAACCTGGAGCAGTTTGCCTGATCCGGAGATATTTTTTGAGTTCAGAGACGAACAGCCTAAATTTAGACTCAGCATCCACGCCACAATCAGCATCATTCTAATCAATAGGGTCAATTTTTTCATAATTTATTCTCCTGATATAGCATCATTCATTAAACTAACCGATTGGCCTCTTACGAAACCTTTACTTATACTCTTTCAAAGCTGGCCAAATAGTCGCAAGTGACGACTTGATCTGGCGGACGACAAACACAGCCTTCCCCTTATCGGAGCAATAGGCACACGCCACCTCCCCGGCGTGATGTATCTCAGCAAAGTACGGCGCGAACGGCGTTGAGGAAAGATTGATGAAAATCACGACCTCGCCGCTGGCTGAGCCTGGCCCCCAGAGATAATAATTATTGTGCGCGGTGATCGCTCTGGGCAATCCCCGGGTTTTTCCGAAAAAGTTGATTGCGCTGGCTTCACTGTAATTTCCAGCATAAATCACTGCCTTATGCCGATCTTTCGGCGTAAGACGGTGATATGCAGTCGTAACTGCCGCCAATACAGGCTCCCAATTCAACCGATCCGATAAGTACTGCGGGACCGCCGGGGCGCTGCCTTTTTCCGTCTGTTTGACCAACCCCGCCAGACCCCATTGGGCAGTAAGCGCCGGCGGCACAATCGGGAGCGTGACAGGCAGAAGCAACACCTCGACAAGCAGCAGCGCCGCGATATAGGCGGTTGTCCAGCGATGCAAGCAGTCCGGCGACCACCGGGCGCGCAGCCAGTATTCGAGGCCAACCGCACCACCGGCCAGCAGCATCGGGTAACTTCCGGCGATCCGATCCGGACGACTCGAATGCGCCACGAGCATGGTCGTCAGCAAGAAGAGGTAAATCCAACCGACCGCGCGCACGGGCTTCGCCGCGGGCGCCAACAAATACCACAGAATGCCCGCACCCCAAATGGGAAATACGAGCGGATGCATGACCAAAATTTGATCAAGCAACACTTGCGCAGGATGCAACGGCACATTTTTGAGCAGTTGGGCGTTTCGATAAAATTCCAGGGACGGAAAACCCTGCCAGATTTGCCACAGCAGATTCGGCAAAAGGATCACGCTGGCGATACAGCCCCCCAACCACGGCCATTTCCCGGTCAAATGCCGACGAGCGGGCGAGGCCAAAAGCGCGAACACAATGGGCAACACGATGATTCCGGCGGTGTGTTTATTCAGTACGCTCAGGCCGAGCGTAATTCCCAATACGCCCCACCATCGGGGCGAACCTCCTTGTAACAGCCGAATCAAGGCAAAGAAGCTCACACTCCAGAGCAAGATTTCCCAGGCATTCATCGAATAGAAACTGCTGAGAATCCGAAAAATCGGAGCGCAGGCGGAGGCCAGGGCGGCGATGCGCTGCGCCCAGAGTCCGCCGCCCAACACGCAGGTCATCTGCCACGTTACCAGAATGACGGCGAATCCGGCGAATGCAGGCAGAATCCGAATCAAAAACAACGAATCGCCGAACAGCCATCGCCATCCCGCCAGCACCCAGATCGAGAACGGCGGATGATCCACATAGCCGAGATCGAGATGATCGGCGCACGCCAAGTAATACAGTTCGTCGCCGGAGTAGCCATACCCAAAGAAACCGAGATTCGCGCTCAACTGAATGAGCAAAGTGAGTAACACAATCACGAGTACGCTGGTTGGAATTTTTTTGCTATTCGTCAGCATTGTTTCATACCATTTCGCCGTCTTTCAGACGGATCAATCGCCTGGCATAGCGGGTTGATTCTTCCGAGTGCGTCACCATCAGGATCGTGATACCTTTTTCGCGGTTGATGCGTTGTAAAAGTTCTAAAATCTCTCTGCCGTTTTTGCTGTCCAGATTGCCGATCGGTTCATCGGCAAAGAGAATTTTAGGATCGTTGATTAACGCGCGGGCAATCGCGGTGCGCTGCTGTTCGCCGCCGGATAGTTCCTTCGGGGTATGGCGGCGGCGTTTCAGCAGTCCCACGCCCTCCATGAGCGCCTCGGCTTTCAGGATCGCCTGTTTCTTCGGATTGCCTTCCAATAACGCCGGTAAAAGAATATTCTCTTCCAACGTCAGATTATCAATCAAATTATAGGCTTGAAAGACAAACCCGATGTCATTGCGGCGCATCCGGCTTTCGGCGGCATCGTTGAGTTGCTGCATGTCAACTCCATTCAGACGAATCGTGCCCTGGCTGACCTTGTCCAGCCCCCCCATCAGATAGAGCAGGGTACTTTTCCCGGAGCCGGACGGCCCCATAATGGAGATAAACTCGCCCTGCGTCACCTCCAGCGAAATGTTTTTCAGAACATCCAGCGTTGTCTCGGCCAGTTGAAAGGATTTCGATACATTGTTGACTTCAATAATCGGTGGCATCGTTCATTCTACTCCGTTATTCGTATTTGATCGTTTCGATCAGATTGAGTTGATGGCTACGCGCGATGGGAACAACTGAGATTGCCAGCATCGCGAGGATTCCTAGCACGCCCATGATCACCATTTCACGGATCGCCAGTTGCACGGTCACGTTACCCCAAAATACGCCAACCATCACCGGAATGGTGGCGGACATGATCAGCGCGCATATAAGCCCTAAACCGACCCCAAACGCGCCCATTGTCACGGCTTCGGTGATGAGCATGCGATTCAGACTGTGTTTGCTCATGCCGACGCAGCGATACATGGCAAAGCTGCGCTTGCGGGTCAGAAAACTGGCGATCAGGTTGTTGATAATGCCGATGATCCCAACCAATAAGGCGATCTGTGCGTAACTATTAATGGCCTTGAATATGGCGATCACCTTGTCCGCATTGGCCGTCTTGATCTCGTCTATCGTGAGAATCCGCAACACCTCGCGGGACAAGGCGCGTAGGATGTTATTCTTGACAACGTCCGCCGGGGCGGAGGCTTTGACAAACAGCAGATCGTATGTGGTGACGCCTGATTCGGCCTTGAAATTGCTGGCCGAGATGTAGCCAACATGCCCGATCCCCTGATTGGTTTCGACAAAACCGGTAATCGTATAGGCCACTTGGTTGTTGCCGAACTCGAGCACGAGCGGATCGCCGAGGCGTAAGCCCAATTTATCTTTCAGCACATTGGTGGTAATGATGTTTTTCCCATCGTTCAAGCTTGACAGGGCGTGTTGATTGGCGGCGAGTCGCCCCACCGACTCAAACGTGAAAATATCGGCGTTTTCAATGCCGACCAGTGCGTTTAAAAAAGTGCCGTGATTCACAATCGCGCTTTCCGTCTGATAACTGCCGGCATACGCCGTTACGCCGTCAACCTGCGCGAGCCGCGCCAACGTCGCGTGATCCGTGTGGCGCAGGATCATCGCCACGTCATAATGGATATCCCGTTCATACGCCTTGAGTAAATCAGCCTCCATGGTATTGAAGATGGACGCCATAAAGGCGACAATGGCGATTGCGGCGGCAAATAACTGGATATTCTGCCGCAGGCTGCTGTTGTCGCGGAGATTGCGCACACCTAAGACGATCTCCTGGCGCAGCCACGGCATCTGCTCGACTATGCGCACTATGAGCGCCGTACACATCGGGACGATCAGCACTAAGCCGACTAACGCCCCGGTTGCCAGGATGTTCCCGATAATCATCGCGGTGAAATTGTGGCCTAAGAATGGCGGTATGCCCGCACAAGCGGCCAACAAGATGATGCCGATGATCCAGCGCCGGGAAGTCCGCCGCGTGCCAGTCGCCAGATCGTTGAGAATGATATTTTTAATCGGCGTCCGCGTGAAGCGCAGGATCGGGAGAATCGCGCTGGCGGTGGTGATGAGCACCGCCGCGCCTACGGCCATCAGCGCAGCGTGCGCGCCAAAAATGGCTGTGGCCTGCGCCGTAACCTCTTCCCCGGCGAAATACTGCGCTTTGATATATTGCAGCACGCCGACGCCGAGCACGCAGCCGAGCAATCCGCCGAGCGCGCCCAGTCCGGCGCTTTCAGCAATCAGGATGGCGTTGATGCGCCGCCGGGGACAGCCGATACTGCGTAACGTACCGATGAGCGGGATGCGTTCCATCGTCATCAGATTGAAGGCCGTAAAGATGATAAACATGCACATAAACATCACGGCCGTCGCCGACACGCGAAACGGCAGCACATAATTCTGAGTTTCTGCGGCGATGACATCATCGTCGATCCCATAACTCACTTTGTATTCGGCAAAGTCAGCCGTCAGGCGGTCTTTTACGGCGGTGCGTTGGGCGCGGTCGCGTAACCGGAGAAACATCAGATTACAATTGCCCTTAGCGATCTGGGCGAGCGTCGTTTTCGGCGTCAGGAGAAAACCGCCATCCGCGAGTTCTCGCAAAAACAGACCAGTCGGAGCGCTAACGCCTGCGATGGTGAAATCATAGGCGATATTATTCAGTTCCAGCCGCATGACATCGCCCACCTTCAGATGGTAGAGGTCGGCATACGTTTTCCCGATAATGACTTTCGAACCTGTCCAATCGTCCCAATCGCCTTGTTGCAATGTGACCGGGTTGTGCTGGTTGAACTCGTCAATATCCGCGCCGAGCATGGTGAAATAGCGCATATTTTCCACGCTCGGTAGATACAACGCCGGCACGCGGATCATCTGGTAGGCATACGCAAAGGCATCCCCATATCCTGACAGTTTCGCCGGATCAAGCCATTCGGGAGCGCCAACGGCCTCTTTGGTTTCAAGGCAGAAATCCGACACGCCGCTCCAGCGCACATCCGCCTCATAAAACCGCTGCGCGACGATGCGGGAAAAACTTTCATTGGCGAACATAATCGCCGCCGATACCGCAATGGAAAACAACACCAGCGCGGTGCGGGCTTTTTTGGCGATCAGAGTAGAGAGAAAAGCTTTGATCAGAATACGCATATATTTTCCTTCACGTTCAGACGTGATGGCTGGCGCAAAAACTATTTTGCGCGCCGTTGATTCTGCAACTGTACCCGGACACTCCGGGATTGTGCGAATACTAACACACCATCTTTCGTCAACGCTTTGATCTTCGGCTGCAACGCGGTCAGTTGCGCGTCATTCGTGATGGTATTCAATGTCATCTGAAAATCCGGCTGACCGTCATGTTCGATGTCGAACTCTTCGGTCAGCGTGTCCGGCAAGGTCGGCGCTGCCTGCCAGTCAATCTGGACAAAACCCGTGCGTCGTTCCCAAAATAACCCATCGAACACCGGGCGATGAATCGCGGTCTGATAACCCTCATGCGGAATCGTTTCGATAATTTCTCCGCCCGTCCAGCGCTCGCTGACTTTCCAGCCGGTCGCGGTCACTAATCGTTCTTCCCACAAGTCCATCTGCATGAACGTCATCACAATAATCGGCAAGCTCAGACCAGCCCACAGATAGCCTAAAATACTTCTGAAAATTTTCATATCGTATTGACGTCACCCTGCAAGGGTTTGGAACCCTGGCAGGGTTGCCCCTTCGAATGTTTACTGAAGAATACTGCCCGTCGTGACCAATAACAGCAGGCGTCCCAACGCGCTGCCGATAAATCCGCCGCCGAGAATCGCTAACACGACAAACGCGGGATACAGAAACAACAGCCGCGCCAATTCGCTGCGCCCTTTGACGGGCGTGCCTTTGACGTGATACGTGATTGCGCCTTTGGGGCAGACATCCACGCACTTGCCGCAGCGGACGCACGTCATCGCGGGACGCCCGATCTCCAAACTTTCCTCGGTCAGCGCAAACATCGGGCATGCCTGAATACAGCGTTTGCAATTGACGCATTTGTCCGTCGCAATCCGCATATCAAAAGGCGTGACCACATTCAAGGCCGATTGCATCGCGCCGAGCGGGCACAGGAACGAGCATTGCGTCCGGCGTTTGGTCAAGATCGGCAGCACGACGACTAAGCCGCCAAACAACGCCGCAAAAATAATGGTTTGCAGCACGACTTTCACCGACGAAACTTCGACAAATTCCGAGACGGCCTTGAACGGGCAGAGCCACCAGCAATATTGCGCGGAGAGCGTCACGGCGGACAGCAGCGCGACGGTCAGCAAGATCGCGAACGGCAGGTACGTCCACTTCCGATCAATGTGTCGAATCGCCGGTTTTTTGCAGATGCGCGAGCAGCCATCTTCCCAGCCGCCCCAAAAACAGAACCAACTGCACGTTCCCCGCCCTAATACCAGCGTCACGCCTAACCACATCACAATCATGCTGACGATACTATGACTGGCTTTCGACAGCGTCCCAGGAAAGGGGATTTCACCCTTAAAAATCGCAGGAATAAGAACCTGCGGAATCACGACATGGCAGAACGGCACCGCGCCCTGCGCCATATCTTCATACGTCACGGTCATGAAATGGCCGCGCGTTTCATACAGTCCCAGAATAAAGTCGAGCGGAAATGTGACGGCCATCAACACAAAAAACACGGCGCGGAATTTGTCGGTTTGGCGCGTGTACATCATCGCGAAAAACAGGATATTGGCGAGAAGATACGGCGCGAATGTCGGGATAAATTGCGCGGGATCGCGAGAAAAATTCAGCCCTGTCATTGGCACAAATGTCAATAATACCATCGGCAGCGCCAGCAAAAACGCTTTGAACCCACGTTTTAAAGGCGACTCCGATTGAAGGGGTGTGACAGTCTCAAGTTTCATACAAGGTGGCCTCCAACGATCAACCCGCCGACAACGATATAATACCCGGCCATCAGGAGCGCCGAGAGCTTGCCGACGGTTTGCAAGGCGGCATGATGTTTAAGAATCCCTAATAATGGCAGGGGGAGAAAATACAACGACGTGCCCAGAAAAAACATCCAGAAAAATCCGATACTGTGGAGCAAATCAGGCGTATTCGCCGCTTCGGTAAAGATCAACACAAACGGCGGACAGAGATTCACGCCGGTCAATAGGCCGAAGCAGATCGGCAGCAGTCCCGGCCAGCGGCGGCGCACCGTGTCTAACAATCCATGCGCGGCATTGGCTGCGCAGCGCTCGTGCGGCTTCCTGAGCGTGGACAGCAGCAATAAGCCGCCTAAACCGACATCCGCGACGCCGATAAGCAACTCCCGCAGAACCGCATCAGAGAGCAAAAAGCTGCCAGTCAGCCACGCGCCCACCGCAAAGACGAGATACCCGGCCAGACGTCCGCTGAGAAATTGCAGCACGGTCAGCGCATTGCGCCGCCATGACGTTCCTTCGCCGAGCAGATAGGGCACTAACACCGGCGCGCAATACGCCAGACAGACCGTGCCATTGGCGAATCCTAATAATAATCCACGCATAACAGTTTTTTGGAAAACCTCACAGGTCTCGGAGACCTGTGAGGTTTCTGTTCAATGATTGTGAATAACGCGATACGACATAATAGCGGCGAAGACACGATGAACACGCGGAATGTTGTCGCATCCGCGAGAACATTATGGTTGGCCGATTGCCACATCATCCAGCAGTATTTCTCCTGCTGGCGTCCGGTCAAATGTAAAACATACCTGCGCCAACTGAGTCGGATCGAACAGCGGGTTTCGCGCGATAAATGCGTCGAACGGGAACGTATAGGTTTGGAAGATCGGCTCAGAAAGCGGCAACGCGCTCATAAATCGCGCCTTCGTCAATTGCGCCTGAATTTGCGGAAACAGCGGCGCATATCGGCTGATCGGCAAACTGGCGATATTCCCGGCTTTGTCGGCGACGGAAACCGTCCAATCAACCGGCTCGGTTTGCTCGTTCGCGGCGGCGAGCGCAAACATCAACGCCGATTTCAGCGTGGCGCGGCAACCGCGTTCCGGCAGAGTCAACGTGTAACTCGCCGGAGGCGCAGCGGTGTCCCAACCGAGAACGACCGCGTTGGTTTCGCGTTCGTCGTCTTTCAACGCGACCCGCGTTTCATGCCAGTCCGCCAGCCCTTCCGCTGTCAACATTCCGCCGGGCAGCGTGGCGGTCTGCGCATCAATATCTTCGTCGTAATTGGCGAGCGGCTGCATTGCCGAATCAGCATATTGCGTCAGGTACGCCGTGCGCGGCAGCCATTCCGCCCCGGCGCGGGCGTCGCGGAATAACGGACGATATTCGTCGCGTTCGAGCAGCGTCTCCTCCAAAAAGGCGGAAATATAGACGCTGGCGATCTGTTGCTGTTTGCTCGCCGGAAGAAGCTGCTTCAAATCATATAGCGCGTTGACCGGCTCGCGTTGATCGCTGCGCCGTCCCCATGCGCTGTTGAACTGGCCGTGATTGGCATTCGCGATATAGACCGCCGACTTAAGCCAGAAATTACCATCGGTAAACGCAACCCGGTCATATTGCCGCGCCCCGGCGAATGAAGTCACGTCCATATCATGCGAACCTTGCAAGGTGAGATAATTAAGATTTTCCAGTGGAACAGGCTTGCCTGTCGGCAGATATTGCCAGTCAACCGGCGCAATCGCGATGATGGAACGAATGCCGAATTGATAGTTAAAACGCATCTGGCAATGATCCGGATTGCATGGCAGGCGATTGAATGCCGCCGCGATGGAAACCGCCTGTCCGCCGCGAGAGTGGCCGATCAGCGCGATCCGTTCCATATCCGTTTTTTGATAAAATAGATTGCCGGGCGTTTGATTCCACTCGCGCCAATTCCGCAAATGCTCTAATAGCAGCCAGCCTCGCGCGTCGTTCTCCTCGATGAGTGCATTGAAAAACAGCAGATCGGCGAACACGGAATAATTCAAAAAGTTTTCATCCACCGAAACCGCAATGATGCCGTGACTGGCGAGTAATTCGCCGAGATAGGCGTACCCGGTATCGGAAAAGGCTTCCATGCGGGCGTCGCCATGCACGATTAACGCTAATGGAAACGCGCCCTCGCCGTCGGGATACCAGACGCGCGCGTTCAACGGCATCTTGTCCGGGCCAAAACCCCAGAATTTTGTTCGCAGTCCAGACCAACTCTGCACCAGCGCCGAGCCGTCAACCGGTTGCGTTCGAATCGCGGCGTCACGCCCGTATTCAAGGCGATGCCGATCCGTGCCGCTGCCATAGCAGAGCGTCTTGACCGCAAATGTTCCCGGCTGCGATGGATTCGGGAGCGTCAACGGCGCGGCAAAATCGGATGGCTGCCAACGCGCCTCATCGAACGCTGGTTCGGAAAAGCCTTCGACATGCAGGTATATTGCCCCCGCAATCAACAGCGCGATCCCCAGCGTCAAGCCAATCATCCCGATAACACGGCGTTTTGCGGCAAGGCCCGCGCCCGTCAGCGATAGCGCGACCGCCATGCCGAAGACGACGACCAACACGCCGTTGGCGGCGTTCGTTGTCATGACATGAACCATCGAGCCGCCGAACAGGCAGGCCAACGCCCAGAGATATGCCGCAGGCAGGCGATTCAGCAGTCGCAATCCGAGCGGAACAAGCGCTCCGACGAGCAAGCCGATCATCAAAAACGCCAGACTGCCGATGGTCAATTCCCGCCAGCCGCCGACGCGGAAGGAATACCATGCCGAAACCAGCGCAATCAAGATCGCTCCCGCCATCACCGCAACCGCTGCGCCGTTCCATGCCCGTGTGAAAAAGGTTTTCATGTTCATCAATGTCCTCGGTTTTTCAGCCAGAGGTTGTGCGCCTCTGGCTTGATTTTCAATCGTTTTGGGCGGAAATCTGCCGCTATTTCACCTTCAATTCAATCGTCATATCTTCCTTTACATCAAACGCGATCTCTTCGAATTTCGGCCCTCGGAAAAGCGGGCGCACGTTTCGATAAAATCCCCAGGGTTCTTTTGGTCCCAGTTTGCCGAAATCCAATTGACCGTTTCCGTTGACATCCTGAAACGCCTGGAGGCCATACGTGCCAGCGGGAACATGTTCGAATGTAAACGCGACTTTTTTCGTTTTGACTTCCGCCTCGCCGACATGAATTTGCAATCCTGACGGAATGTTAGGGTTGTCTTGCGCCGTTTTTTCGTCTTTCGGCGGAGTCAGAAACTCAATGTAAATATCTCCGGTTTTGCTGAACGACACGGTTCCGGCAAGCGTAAATTCATTTGTTTCCGCTGAAATAACGACTGGCAGCAGGCATAAAATACTGATCATCACGGCGCAGAATGATTTTTTCATAGTTGATTTCTCCTTGTTAAAATTCGAACGCGATAGAAAATTTGCCGCCGATTGCGTCGTCGGCATCTACGTCAGCGAGACGTTCATTGCAATTATCTACGATCTCTAATGTTCTTCCGAAGGTATAATACGGGCCGGCTTTCAGCGAGAATTGCGGCGTCGCCTGATACGTCATGGCCGCCTCGATCACATTGTATTCGCTGCTGAAATATTTCGTTCCCGTTCGTTGAGCCAGCACTTTGCTGTCGTCGGCTAAACGATAGGTATCTCCTGCGCCGATTTCGCCGTTCAATTCTATCCCGATAAGCTGGGACAACTGATAGGAAAGATTGGCGGTGAGGCCTAAGCTCCAATTTGTGGCGATAGAAGCCGCGATTGTTTGATCTTCCGCGCGATAGCTGAGTTTCGCTTCTTGCGGCAATATGACGGAGACGGCCAGGCCGGAATTCGGATACTGATTCCAGCGAAATCCGCCGACGGGATATGGCATCAGATGCTCGAAGCCATCAAAAACAGCCTCTTCCATATCGTCGTACATCGCGCCTGCGCCGAGGAACAACTGCAAATTTTGATACCATGCATATTGCGCTCCGCCGCCAATTGTCGCGACGCGATAGGCGCTGCCAATCTCGTCTTCGAACGCCATGCTGCCATTTGCGTACATAAAATACGCCCATTTCTCGTTGAGGCCACCGCCATACACGCCGTCGAACGCGAGCGTCTGCAACATCTTCCAGGGATCATCCGCGCCGTTTCCGAATGGGAGGGATTTGGGAGCGTCCCACTGATAATCGTCTCGAATATAGCCGAAATTCAGGGTTGCGAATGAGGCATTGAGCGCCGCTCGCATCAGCGAAGAAGAGGCGTCGGTATCAATAACAGAAACCTCTGGCAGATATTCGCCGGAAAGCTCAAGGCTCATCAATGGAACGCCTTCCGGCAGTTCGGGCTGCGCGATAACCTGGGACGAAACTCCCGACAGTACGACAACACAAATTAACAGTGAATAAGCAAATGAGCGAGGCATTGTTACACGTATATTCATAGAAAGTTCTCCGTAGTGAAATGTGAATCAAATAGTCTGTTCTGTGACAAGAGGCATCCTGGAATAACGGTTGGCGGGCGTCAATATCTCTCAGGCGATATTCCGATGAACTGTCTGAATTTGACCGTCAATGTGATGTCGTAAGGCGTGAACGGTTGGCGTCATTGAAAAACGGTGGAGAACACTCGCGCAGTTCATCGTTGTTTCTTGCTAACGGAGAATATTTGATTGAAACTCCGGGCGTGGGGTTACTGTTGCTGCTGGCGTTGCAAGGTCAACAGCACGATTTCCGGGCGGGCGCAAAATCTGACCGGCGTCCCGCTTGTGCCGATGCCGTTGCTGATCAGCACATCCGTATATGGCGCGTGAACGAGGCCGCGTTTATATTTCAAGCCATAGTGCATAAATGGCGCGGGCGCCCAGAGTCCGAACAGCGTCATCTGTCCGCCATGCGTATGCCCGCTGAGTACGAGATCAACCTTACGGGTGCGGATGGATTCGGCGTATTCGGGATTATGCGACACGAGCAGCGCGAAATCGTCTTCGGTCGCATCCTGCACGGTAGGCCGCAGGTCTTGCGACGATTCGAGCCAATCCCCGACGCCGCCGATTTTAATGCGGTCGCTGCCTTTCGTCACCCAGAACGCCTGATTATCCAACGGCTGAATTCCGGCGCGAAGTCTGGCCGGAGTCGCAATCGTTAAAAAATCTTTCCAATCATCGTGATTGCCGAATACGCCGAATTTGCCCAATGGCGCGTTAATTTTCGCTAACTCAGCGAAACAGGATTCGATATATTTCGTCTTCCATTGATAATAATCGCCGCCGAACAGCACGATATCCGGTTGCAGCGCGTTGACGATGTTCACCACCTTTTGCAGGTGAGACGCGGTAATCCGGCGATAATGAATATCTGTGAGAAAGACGATTTTCACGCCGTCGAAGCCAGGTGGAATGTCCGCGCTTGCGAGCGGGATTGTGGTAACTTTCAACCAGTACGGCTCAAACAGCGTATATCCGACAACCAGAAAGGACAGGATGCTGAGAGTGGAAGCCCACCGAAAATATTTATGCCAGAATGGATGCAGGCGGCGCGTGAGAAGGCGGTGACGCCGGTATATTCGCAATAATTGGGTCTTTACATGTGTCGTCATATTTTTTCAGGTCGGGCTGTGACGTTCTCCTTAAAAAACCTGTCATTGCGAGGAGTGACAACGACGAAGCCATCCCTGAATTCGACGAGATGGCTTCGCTGAAAAGCGCTCACAATGACAGGTATTTTAAGGAAAACATCATAACCCTGCGCCCCGGCTGGGAAACAACAGGATTTACGCATTCAGAATAAGCGTCTTAATGAGTTTGAACACGGCGATATAAATATTGCCTTCAAGCGCTCGGAATAGGATAAAGACTCCTTTTTGTCCGATAAACGGGCGCAAGCCCCAGGCAAACTGCGTGCCGACAATGGCGTAAATCAGCGACCAGATCAGCAGGACGCGGACATTGCTCTGCGTCTCATTTTTCTCTGCTAAAAAGCGCATCGCTTTCCAGACGAACATTACGGCAAACAGCCCCGCGATACTGCATGTGCCGAAGGTCGCAAGCGAGACAAACGGGCGATCCGAGGTCGTTAAGATGAAAAAGAAGAGAATTGGCGCGAATGAGGCCAGAATCGAGCTCATCAGATATGTCGAAGCCAACAGAATAGTGAGCGTTTGCCGGAACGAAAGCTGCGATCCTAACAAGACGTTAAACACGTATAATGATGGCAGGCAGAGCAACAGCGTTCCGAAAAACAACATCGGAATCTTGATCATGCTGGCGAGAATCTGAAATCCGCCCGCGTACATCCCCAATAAAAATCCGTAAATCGTTGAGAAGAGTAACGCATACAGCGCAAAATACTGAATCTGCGCATCCAAATCTTCTTCGGCCTGAATTTTTTCGAAGAGTTTTTGCGGCGTTCGCAACAATAATGGACCGTAATTGGGTGTGGTCAGTTTTTCGAAAACTGTTGGTGAATTGGATAACATGGTGTCTTTCGATGCGTATGACATAGGTGTTCCTCCTGAAGGGTGTAGGTCGAAACTGTAGTTTCGACTTACGAGAAAAACTCTGTTCGATAAAATCGGCGATTAACATGTTTGCTGACATTCAGAAGGAAAGAGGAAAATTTTGAGGGTTTTCGTCATGCGGAAAATATTTTTTGGAATGGCCGTGCAAGGAACGACAAGGATGCGTGTAAGAAGGGATGATGGGTGAATATATCCTTTCTTACATGCATCCTTGTCGTTAAAATAAAAAAGACCTCACAGGTGTTCGAAACCTGTGAGGTCTGCGATGTTATTGTGGGAACGCGCGGATTTTTTAATTCGGCTTCCGAATCTGCGCAAGCTGTGTGTCAGCCGGATTCGAACATCACGTCGCCATGACCCGTACGCATTACGCCGACGTGCTCGAAGAAGCTGTGACCAAATACCTGCGCTGGGAATTGTATCGCCACAAGTAGGCCAAGCCTGATTCTGCCAAGGTGTCATTGTTGAATAATTACGGGCGAAGACTCCTTTGCCCGTTACCCTAAAGATTATTCCTTTCTTTATTTATCCTAAGGCCACATCTAAGGTCATCATCGCCGCAAACCCTAACATCGCGCCTAATGTGGCAATATCGGTATTGCCAGAGAGTTGCGATTCCGGGATAGCGTCTTCGACCACCACAAAAATCATTGCGCCAGCGGCAAACGCCAGCGTATATGGCAACAGCGGGCGCATCGCGATGACGGCGACCGCGCCGATCACGCCGCCAATCGGTTCGACCGCGCCGGAAAGTTGTCCGTACCAGAAGCTCTTCCATCGAGTTAAACCGGAACGCCGCAACGGTACAGAGACGGCCGTGCCTTCCGGGAAATTTTGCAAGCCGATGCCAATCGCCAGGGCAATCGCGCCCGCCAGCGACGCTGACGGAATGCCGGCTGCGACTGCGCCGAACGCCACGCCCACCGCCAATCCTTCTGGGAAATTGTGCAGAGTAATCGCCAAAACTAATAAAATACTTTTGCGCCAATGAGTTTTGACGCCTTCGGCTTCAGAGAGAGCCAATCCTGGATGTAAATGCGGCAATATTTTATCAATGATTCTGAGGGCTGCTCCTCCTGCAAGGAAGCCGACCAATGGAGGAATCCAGGGAATGATGCCCATTTCTTCGGAGAGTTCGATAGCAGGATTCAACAGCGACCAGAAGCTCGCGGCAATCATCACGCCTGCCGCAAAGCCTAACATGCCATCCAATGCTTTCCGGCTGATTTCTTTGAAAAAAAAGACCATCGCCGCTCCAAGTGCTGTGACGAACCAGGTGAAACAAGTGGCTAAAAACGCCTGAAATACCGGATGAAATGTCGTAAATTGTTCGAAAATCATACGTCGCCTCCAACAGTGTCAGTTTATGCAAGTCAACCATCTCGGATTTGCTCATATTCGAGTCAGCGCATTCGTCAAGAAAGTCAAGAAAAAAATTTTGCGAAAAGATGCTGTTAATGACGCATGGCAAACACAATATGAAGAAAATGCGAATATCTTCTTGACAAAAGCTCTCTCAATATATCGGATTCAGACGACGTAATCACCAGTAGTTCGAATATATGATCATGAATTGGAGGGTCTCACCATGAAAGAGGGCTTGATTGAACAATTAAAAGCGACACGGCAGTTTTTTTCGAATAGCGTGAGTTGTTTGACAGAAGAAGATTCCGGTTTTGCTCCGACGAAAGAGACCTATACGGTCGCGCAGCAGGTGGAACATGCGGCGCAGACGGTTGATTGGTTTATGGAAGGCGCCTTTCGCCCGGAAGGGTTTGATTCGAATTTCGAGGCGCACATGGCAGAACTCAAAAAGGCGACCTCGTTCAATAAGGCGATTCGACATTTTCAGCAGGCGTTCGATGCGGCCATTCAGAAGATTCAGTCGCTTTCCATAGATGAGCTGGTCGCATCGTTCCCGCCGAACGATCCGATTTATCACGGTGCGCCGAAATTTGTCGTGATCAATGGCATTGTTGACCACACCGCGCACCATCGCGGCGCATTGACCGTCTATGCGCGGTTATTGGGCAAAACGCCCAAAATGCCGTATGGCGAAATGTAATGTGTTTTACCAGACCTCACAGGTTTCGACAACCTGTGAGGTCGCCTTTCGTTCGAAGTTTCTCTTTGAAAATCAACATAATTCTTGACGCCGAATTGCCCTCCATAATACCTTTCTGAAAATTGTTGTATCCTTTTTCTCCGCCTCTCGAATCGCGGCATGATCGTCAGCGCATGGCTGGCGCAGAGTTGTCGGGCGACCTGTCGAATTCTCTTACGAGCGCAATGTATGAAAAAACAGGGGTTCTTTTTTAGTGAAGTCATTCTGACGACGATTGCTTATATCATTCTGCTCTGTTGCTTTTGGGCATGGGGTTATGTGTTTACCTCATATAATTGGGAAATCAGCGCGCTGATCCTCATTTTATTTTTTATTGGAAGCGGAATCGTGATCTTTCATTTGCGCGGACTGCACAAGGAAGATGAATGCGTGACGCTTCTTGAGACGCAGCTCTCGCCGTTTCGCGCGGCAACGACGCGCCTCCTGCAACAGCGACATACCTTGTCGCCTGAAGCGCTTGAGCAGGGATGGCGGAAAATGGTTGACGAACATTTTGCCATCGTGCCGCCATCACTGATGAAGACGCGACTTTCGCGGCTGTCGAATATGACGTTGTCGGGAATGCTGCCCGATCAGGACGCGCTGTCTCGTCTGCTTGTTCAGCAGGAAGATGTCAAAGGAAGTCGCGTGCGTTATATCGCCGGGATTTTAGTCATGCTCGGCCTGTTAGGGACATTTTTAGGATTAGTGCAGGCCGTGCAGTATCTTCAGCATTTTTTTATGCAAAAGCAGACGATTGATTTCAATGCGCTGTTTACGGATATGCAGCAGACGCTCGGTGGCCTGGATAAAGCGTTCGGCACGAGTATCGGCGGGATTGCGGCCTATTTGGTCTTAGGGTATCTGAATATCGTGCTTGGCACGAAACAAGCGTATTTGATCAACCGTATCGAACAGATTACGACAGAAGACATCCTGCCGATTTTTTGGCGATTCCGCGAGAAAACTCAGCAAGATGCGCCGTCACAGGCGGTAGAAATTCTGCAAACGATTCCGGTGACGCTGACGGCAGAAATTCGCGCCGCGCTTGAAGAAGTCATGCGGGCGACGATTGGCGGAAGTTCGGAAAATCTGAAGATCACTGGCGAATATCTGAAGCAGGCGTCTGAAGGAGTGCGAGAAGGTCAGCAGACCTTTACGCAAACCGTCCAGGCGTTCGGCGGATTTCTCAGCAATTTTCAGGATGATGGCGACCGCTTAATCAGCAGTCAGCAAGCGATTGCCTCTGGCGTCCGGCAATTTTCGGAGGCGTTAGCGCATTTCGAAAAAAATCAAGAGACGATGACCGCCAGTCTCGATTTGACGCAGGGCTATATCGAGCGTTCCGAAGAGCGGTTGAGCCAGATCGGCACAGTCGTGGAACAGATGCACGGCGTCTGGGAACAGAATCGGACGGCACTGCAAGAACTCTCGGTTTCAATTCAGCGGGAACATGCCATGCTGGCACAGAGCACGACGAAATCGCAGGAATTTTTGACAATGTTGTCCTCGAACTTCGAGCAATTTTTCCAGGTGATCCAGCATCGTTTGCAAGCCCCGATTGAAAAAGATATGGAAATTCACCAGCAATTATTAGAATCGTTTACGCTGCAAACGTCGCTGATTCATGAAATGAAACGCTTCGTTTTCGACGAGCAGAATGGGCTGCGCCTTTTAGCGACGGGCATGAATGAGACATTCGGCGAAGCGAAATTCCAATTTCATCAATTGACGGAACATTTCGAAGAACTGCATAAACGCTTGCATGAGCATCACGCGCAGGTCGTTCAGATGCAGGATGCGATGGCGGCGCAAGCTCGCAGAAACTCATAAAATTGACGGCGATTTCCGATGCAGTTCCTTTTTTCTCTTGACATCTTCTGAAAAGGCAGTAGTAATAGGTGAACCTTCTTTATTATGCTGCCATTGCAAAGCGCGACGCATCTATGACATCATGGGGCGCAGGAGGAGGCGTGTTGCAATGTGTAGAAGACAAGCATGGAGAAGGTTATCGGTTGGGTTGATTTTCGGAACATACGGTGAACGTTATTTTTTATAGAAGGAGTCGTCAGCTATGAGCGATGTTATGCTTACGTTAAACGATGCGAATTTCGAAGAAATGATTTTGAAGGCCAGCGTTCCGGCGCTGGTTGATTTATGGGCGCCGTGGTGTGCGCCGTGCCGCATGGTTGCGCCGGTCGTCGAAGAACTGGCGGCGGATTATCAGGGGAAGGCAGTCATCGGCAAGTTGAATGTGGACGAAAATCCCGGTATTGCCAGCCGGTATGGCGTGACAAGCATTCCGACGCTGATCTTTTTCAAAGACGGGGAAGCCAGAGATCAAATGATTGGCGTGCCTGCCGGAAACGCCAAGCGCGTGATTGAAGATAAGCTGAAGAATTGGTTGGATTGATCAAGGATTGTCAACGGCCTCCGAATCAGTTGTTTCGGAGGCCGTTGTCTGTTTATGCGCCATGTCTGACGTAGATTATTTTCGAATCATTCACAAATATATCCCGCCAAATTCCCCGCTGTATCAGATTTATCTGCCGCATGTCGCGCTTGTCACGGCGAAAGCGCTGCGGATTGCCTCGCGTCTCGGATTGTCGCATTCCCAATGCCGCTTTATCGAGGAAGCCGCGATGCTGCATGATATTGGCGTCGTCAGAGTCGCGCCCTATTGCTCGCCGACGGCGGAACAGCATCCGTATGTCTGCCATGCCCCATTCGGCAGGGCGATGCTGGAAGACGAAGGGTTGACCTTCCATGCGTTAGTGGCGGAACGTCATATTGGGGTCGGCATTACACGGGAAGAAATTATTGCTCAGGGGTTGCCGCTGCCTGCAAGAGACTTGACGCCGGAAAGTCTGGAAGAACGCATTATCGGATGGGCAGATTTGTTTTATAGCAAACACCCGGAGCGACTGTGGCGCGAGGCATCTGTTGGCGATGTTCAGCAAAGTCTTGCCAAATACGGTTCGCGCCAGGTAGAGGTGTTTCGCCAGTGGCTACGAGAGTTTGGGGACGGAGAACTCGCGCAGCCGTAAGGCGCATGCGGTCAGCAGCCACAGCATCGTCACGACTTCGGAATCGCCGAAATTATATTCGAACATCCCCTGCGCAAAAAAGGCAACTGCCGCGCCAAAAACGCCGAGTGTGATGGCCTGGACGTCGGCCTCGGCGCGTTTGCTCTCTTGATAGGCGCAATAGAGAGAACGAAACAGGACAACCCACACCCAGACGAAGCAGGCCAACAGCGGAATGCCTCCCACAACAGCGACCTGCAATAGGTTATTATGCGCATGGGCGCGGCTGGTAAACGTGAAGTCCTGATATGGCGTTCGATATTGCTGACAGAGTGTTGAATAATTACCATGCCCGATCCCGGTGAACAGGTGGTCGTTGACCATTCTGAGAGAACTGATCCAGGTATAGAGCCGCTCCTGATTTTCGTTCGTGCTGAAAATACTGGCGAAACGGTCTATCAATCGAGACGAGGCGCGCGGTGAGGCCGCTGGATTCTCCGGCTGGCTCTGCGCGCCTGACGAGGTCTCTTCTGTCCAACGCTGCCGATACTGCTCCACTTGTTCCTCGCGTTGTTTTTCCCGATGCTGTTGCGCGAACACCATGCCTGCAAAGAGAAGAAAGAGGAAGAATATCGGAATCAATACTCGCGTTCCTTTTTGTATGTATCCAATCACAATCAGCGCCAGCAACGCGCCTAACCACGCGCTTCTGGTGTATGTCCATACCAGCGCGATCCCGCAGACCAGCAACGCGGCGATCCAGCGGCTCCGCACATTTCGATTGGCGCTGCAAAGCGCGTAGGCGGTCAGCACAGGAAGCGCCATGCCAAGCTGTCCGGCAAATGTCATGTAGGAAGAAAAACCTGCGATTCTTACAGGCGCCTTCAAATCGTCATTCAAATGTTTGAGAAAACTGATCGGGCGACCGAAATGAAACACATCTACTTCTAAATAGTGCTGAATGATGCCATACGCTGCGCAGATCGTGATGCTGATCATTAATATATGTATTGCGCGTGTGATTTGCGTCTTCTCGCGCAAGGCAAGGTAGAGCAGAAAAAAGATGCCGATGTCTGCAAGGTTTGTTAACGAAACGATGCTTTTACGAGCATTAATGGCGAATGGAGCCAGCGCAATCGTGAGAAGAATGTATGCGAATAACGCGTGATGGAACGAAGAGCGAAACGGCAGAGAAAGCTTCCTGGTTAAGATGATTTCCAGGAGATATGTTCCCAGCAAAAGCCCTAAGCACATGTGCGTGAAGGCGATGGATATCGGCGCGAAACAACACACTCCCCACACGCTCAATGCCCGTAATGTCTGGCAATGCGCCGATAGTGTCGGATGAACGTCTTGTGTGTGCTCGGAAATAGAGTGTATCATAAGTTCTGGGTTCGGATGGATGGAATAGAGACGTGTTCGCTACGGATGGTCACTCTGTTTGGGGTGAGAAAATGTCAAGCATTATTTGGCATGGCTCTCGCTCTTACTGACAGATTCGCCCGAAAACGACTGTTTTTAGGAGGGGACATGTTGTCAGGAGTTCCTGAGGCGTCTTGTAAAATGCAGAAGACACACCGCTGACATTTCCTTCTCCCTCGTATATTTTTTTCTTTTTTTACTTGACAGCGGCGATCTCCTATGTTAGTTTACTTTGCAATTCGGCGAAGGACTCGTAGAATTTCCCGGAATATCGGGGAATATTCTCTCAATTTCTTACAGGGAAGAAGTGAAAAAATTATGTTCGGAAATAGCAAGCAGGTGTTAGGACTTGATATTGGCGCCAGCTCTATTAAGGTCGTCCAATTGCAGCAATCCAAAAAAGGGACAGAATTGAAAACGTTTGGGATGCTGCCTCTTGCTCCGGAAGTGATTGTGGACGGCGCTATTATGGATGCCGAAGTCGTGGTGGATACGATTAAGCAGGCGATCAAAGAGTTTAAGGTCAAGGGGAAATATGCCGCGATTTCTGTGGCCGGACACTCCGTCATTGTGAAGAAAATTATCGTGGCCGATATGTCTCGTCAAGAATTGGAGGGAGCGATTGAGACTGAAGCTCAGCAGTATATCCCATTCGATATCGAGGATGTCAACGTTGATTTTCAGATTCTGGAATCGGATGAGTCTTTAGAGTCTGGCGAGATGGCGATTTTGTTGGTCGCGGTGAAAAAAGAGAAGGTGGAAGAACATATTCAGCTTATTCGCGAAGCGAAGCTTGATCCTATTGTCGTTGATGTGGATGCGTTTGCGCTTGAAAATGCGTATGAATTGAATTATGAAGTCGAACCTGACCTCGTTGTCGGGCTTGTGGACATTGGCGCGAGCACGATGAATATCAATATCTTGCAGGATGGCGTTTCCAGCTTTGTGCGCGATATTTCCATCGGCGGCGATCAGTATACGGAAGCCATTCAAAAAGAGTTCAATGTCAGTTTCGATGTGGCGGAACGTTTGAAACGCGGACAATTGATTGAAGACATCTCTCAGGATGATGTGTTGGCAATCGTGAATACGGTCTCCGATGACATTGCAGTGGAAATTCAACGCTCGTTCGATTTTTTTCGAGCGTCTACGATGGATGTCGCTGTAGATAAATTGTATCTTTCTGGCGGCTGCTCGTTATTTGGTGGAATTGATCGGTTCTTCGAAGAAAAGCTTGGGGTCGAAGTCGAGATTTTTAATCCGTTTCGGAATATTAAGGTGCCTCGCAAGTTTGATAAAGATTATATCGAAAGCATCGCGCCGCAGGCCGCAGTAGCTATCGGATTGGCCTTGAGGAGGTTGGAGACCCAATGATTAAAATCAATTTACTTCCTAAGGAGGCGCGCAAGCGTGTTGGTTTCGTTCAACAAATCGTCCTGATGTCGCTGATGTTACTTTTGACTGTGGCGGGGATCGGTTTTTACTGGAGTTATCTGAATGGCGTGATCGTGCAAAAAAACCAGGACATCGCTGATACTCAGGCGCGGTTGCAAGAGTTGCAAAAAATTATTGATGAAATCAACAAGTTCGAGGCGCAACGTTTGGCGCTCGAACAGAAGTTAGCAGTTATTGCCAAATTGGAGAAGGATCAGAAACTTCCTGTGCGTATGTTAGACGAGGTCTATTTAACGCTTGAAGACGATTTGTGGTTGACCTCATTTACGCAGCAAGCTGATGTGCTGTCGGTTAATGGCAGCGCGCTTTCCAATCCAGTCGTATCGGATTATATGCGGAATTTGGACGAATCCGAGCTTTTTACGAATATCGAGCTTGTGGTTTCGCAAAGCAAGCTTGTTGGTACGCAGACCGTGCGAGATTTTGAGCTAAAAATGCAGTTAGTCGCTCCTCAGGATTTGATTCCAACTCAAGGAGAGGCTGGTCAGGAAACTCCGGCGGCAGCGGGCGAGTAACCGGTTAGTCTAACGGATAAGCTCACGTATTGGGGCGTGGTAACGGCAGAGGAGAAGGGTATGGACAAGAAAAAGAGCGGATTGGATAAGTTTATTGAATTTCCGGCAAAGTATAAATACGGAATTGTGTTCGGAATTGTGATTGCTCTTGGTGTTGCATTTTATTATGGTGTTTATACGAAAAAAGCCGAGGAAATTGCCGCATTGGAGGAGCAGTTGCAAACTCTGCAAGTGGAACTGCAAAAAGCCGAAGCGTTTGCCGCTCGCTACGATGAATTCAAGGAAGAACTTCGTCAAGTGGATATGAAGTTGAAAGATGCGTTGAAAAAACTTCCTGAAGGAAGGGAGATTCCGAATTTGTTGGATCAGATTAACGAATCGGTTATTGACGCCGGATTGACGATATCGTTGTTTAAGCCTTCAGGAGAAGCTCCTCAGGAATTTTATAGCGAAGTTCCCGTAGAGATTAATGTTGTCGGCGGGTATCATAATTTGGCGACATTTGCTGACGTGATTAGTAAAATGGAACGTATCGTCACGTTGCGGGATATTAGGATTGTGCCGGAACCGGTAAAAAATGCTTTGAATATCGCCTGCACTGCGGTGACGTTCCGGCAGGCGCCCCAGGAAGTGCCGGTTGACGCTGAAACGCCGCCACAGGAGGCTGAAACGCCGCCACAGTAAGTATTTATTGGTGAATGCATTGGCGTATATTTGTTATGAAGGTGGGCTGTTCGGATATAAGGCTTGGTAAGGTAAACGCGAAGTCTCATATCTGAAATTTGAAACATCGTGGATGGACGAATGAGAACATTCAATACGCATAAAAGAGATTGGCGAAAAGGAACGGTGTTGATTGTCGGGGTTATCATCATCACAGCCCTTTCCGGATGTGGCGAACAAGCTCCGTTAGAGGAGGTTGCCCCGGAAAAAATTGAAAAAACAGAACCTCCCGAACCTCAAGCTGCGGTAGAAGAGCAAGCGTCCGTAGAGGCAGAGGCTGTGCCGACGCCGCCTGGCTACGAATACGATCCGACCGGGCGTCGAGAGCCGTTCGACCCGTTGATTAAGGATGTCATTGCTGAGGATATCGACCCTGTTTTGCCGCCTGATGAGGACGAGCAAAAAATGCCTCTTCAAAAATTTGAGGTGAACCAGTTAAAGATTACTGGAATTGTGATGGGAAGTTTTGGCGATTATGCCAGGGTCATTGCGCCAGACGGAAAATCATATACTGTCAATGTTGGGACGCTTGTTGGGACGCATGAAGGAGAGGTGATCTCGATCACAGACAATGCGGTTGTGGTGCGAGAGATTATACGGTATGAGAGCGGAAAAGTCGAAGAAGTCGAGACGCCACTCTACCTTAACCCTATTGAAGAGGAGAGATAAGAATGAGACGAGAATTTTTGTGGTTCTTTGCTCTGTGGGGCATCGTCGGATTGTTCCTGGTCGGATGCGCGAATCCTGATGCTCAGACCGTTCAGTCTACATCCAGTCAACCGGCAGCGACGCCAACTACAACAAGGGTATCGCGTATTTGGGCGGAACAGTTAGTTGGGAAAATGCGCGTGACTGTAGAAGCAAATTCGGAATTATCGTATACGGCATTTAAGTTGGCAGACCCGCTGAGGCTGGTATTAGACCTTCCCAATATTGATACCTCTCAGGTGTCAGAACTTGCCTTTGATAATGCGTTTCCTGTCATGCGCATTACGCCATTTCAGTTTTCTGACGGGATGGCGACGAATTCGCGACTTGAAATTGCGATTGCGCGCCTTGTTCCGTATCAGGTGTTCAGTGATGCCAATCGCTTATTTATTGATTTTGACTTGCCTGTCAAAGAGGTCGATATTTCTGCGTCACCAGAAGGAACGCTTCCTCCTGGATTCGAAGAATTATCTTCCGTCGCGCAGACGAACGTAGGTGTCAAACCGCTTTCAACAATGTCAACAGAGCCAACATTGATTCAACCTGTTGCGCAAAATGGCGCGCCGATATTGGAGATTGCCGCACCGCCAACAAACGTTGGAAGCGTATCGCCAATGCCTTCAGGCGCGACAACAGCCGCAGGGGCATCTGTCATTCATGATATCCAAATGACGAAGGTTGATGGGAATACGCGTATTGTGGTGACTGCGACGCGGATTCCTGAGTTTGAGATTAAACGGACGCAAATGCCAGCTCGGTTGACGATTGATTTAAAGCAAAGCGATCTGCCTCCGGGAAACGAAAAAATGGTACTTTCTGATGATGCGACCAGTTCCGTAAAACAAGCCAGAGTGTTTCAACTCCGCCGCTCGCCGCAAGGAACGGATAATATCGTCAGGGTATTGGTTGATTTAGTGCGCCCGGTCAAACATCAGGTATCAACGGATGCGGGGAAGCTTATTATTGATTTGCAAGGCGAGTCCGTTTTTACAAAAGACGAGATGGCGCAGGGACAGAATACGGCAGATGTTTCTTTAACAACCGGCGTTGAATCTGCATTAACCGGGCAAGGAACGCAATCTGCAGAATCTGGAACCGCAGATGAGCCGACAATTCGAGCGCCCAAAACCGGTTCTGAAAAAGAGTATAAGGGGCAATTGATTTCTCTGCATTTTCAGGAAGCCGATATTTTAGACGTACTTCAGGTGATTGCCGAAGTCAGCGGTTTGAATTTGGTCGTTCATCCGCAAGTGACAGGAACTGTCACGGTGCATCTTACCAATATTCCATGGGATCAGGCGTTGGATATTATTCTGAAGATGAATAGCTTGAGTGTTGAAATCGAAGGCAATATTCTGCGCGTGGCTCAAGCGAGTGTGTTTCAGGGAGAAATTACGCAGCGGCTTAACGAGCAACAGCAAGTGCTTCAAGCTCGGGCACTTCAAGAACAATTGGAGCCGTTGGAAACGAGATTGATCGCGATTAACTTCGCCGATCCGGCAGCGATTGTTGGTTTGATTGATGAGTATTTCGAAGGCGCCAATGCGCAAAATCAGCAGCAGACGCAGGCTCGCCGTGGCACGATTACGGTTGACTTGCGTACGAAAACGTTGATCGTGCAGGATACGTCGGAGAATATCAAAAAAATCGAAGAGATCGTGGCGACATTAGATCGGCGGACGCCACAGGTCATGATTGAGGCGAAAATCGTGACCTTACAGACGAATTATTCGAAAGAATTGGGCATCCGCTGGGCCGGAAACTTTAATGTCGATCCGCAACATGGCAATGCGCTTGATTTTCGATTTCCGTATACCGTAAATCAGACGGATGCGGAAGGCGAGGCTTCAGGGTTTGCGGTCAATCTGCCTGGGTTGTCGTCCGAAGGAGACCCGCCGTTCACGACTGGGTGGTTGCGGTTCGGGAGTATTGATGATGTCTTTACGCTCTTTGCGAAAATTGATGCCGCCGAAATCGATAATAAAGCGAAGACATTGTCGCAGCCGAAAATTTTCACGCAGGATAATGTTCCTGCGCAGGTTTCTTCGGTCCAGTCGAGAACGATTCCATCTACTGATGTCGAAGCGACGACAATAAGCGCTCCGCTCTCGTTAAGTGTGACGCCGCGTATTTCGAATGACGGGTATATTACGATGGTCGTTCAGGTGAGCAATACGAGATTCGTTTCCAGCAGCTTGACAAGTTTAGCAACCTCCGGAGAAACTCTTACCAGTCAGGTGACGGTGAAGGACGGAGGAACTGTTGTTGTCGGCGGTATCTTCATCACAAGCGAAGGGAGTTATTTTACCGGCGTGCCGTTTTTGCATAAAATTCCGATTTTGGGACATCTGTTCAAATCAACGAATCCAAATGCCTCAAATCAGAATGAATTGCTGGTGTTCCTGACGCCGAGAATTCTTGATAGGAATGTGGTGTCTCCAGAAAATCAGGATGCAGCAGACGCCTCATTTGCATACTAATTCACGATAAGAATGGAGAGTCGGTGAGTCATAAGCGATTATGACTCATTCGAAGGCGGTCCGAATGCGGGTCTGTGGCATTCGGACCGATAAGCTTGATTGAATTGTTCTAGAAAACGCGCATCGTGACAGAGAGGTCGGGGTCTCGATGTATTCAAAGGAGACGACAAACATGAAAAAGCAATATGGTTTCATAAAGAAGAACAATCTCTTCTTGTATGGATTGATCGGTATTCTTGGAATCGGCATTGTCATTGGCGTGTTAGCAGGATGCGGCAAATTGAATGACGATAGCGGTCAATCGTCAACACCATCAGGGACAAGCGGATATAGCCCGATTCCGTATGGTCCGAAATCTACGGCAGGTACGTTTACGCTTTCAATGAAGGCAGACCCTGAGAGCGTTCCGGCGGACGCGACAAATTACAGCACAATTACTGTGACGTTGTCCAATACTTCTGGCCTTCCAGTCTCTGGCTATACTATCAAATATACTGCCGATAAGCTTTATGGATGGTTTTATGAACCTGATTCAGGGATGTTTGTCAGCGAAGCTGAGGGCGTTACCGATCAAAACGGCGTTGCAACCAAGCGTTTTTATGGTATGCGATCCGGGCAGGGTGTTGTTCGCGCTGAGATCGATGTTGATGAAGATAGCACTGCTGATCTTGTCGTGTCGAAGCCTGTCACGTTTACGCCTGGCGGTAAGCCAAGTTCCGCTTGGCCATATACATTGGAACTGTCGGCGTCTCCGTCAAGTATTTATGCGAATTTAGGCGATTATTCTACGATTATCGCCACGTTGAAAGATGCGTCCGGCGGCTCGGTTGAAAATTTTACGATTGAATTTACATCAGAATTAGGGTATTTGAGTAATAATCCAGTGCCTCCCACAAGAGATGCCGCTTCGACAACGGCGACAGCACTGACGAACAAAAATGGTTCCGTCTCCCTCTATTATTATGCCGACCGCGCCGGAAGCGCAGTGATTAGCGCGACAGTATCCGTGCGGGATTTGATGACATCATTGCAAGCGAAAACAGTGATACATGTACTGCCTGGACCAGGAAAACCTGGGAACGATGTGGCAGGAATTTTGGTTGACGTCAAGCCGGACATTAACTATGTTCCGGCGGATATTAAAACCGGGAGAAGTACTGAAATTGTTACAATTAACATTTCTGGAAATGTGTGGGACGCGACAGGAGATGAAGCCCTTGCTGGAGTAAGGGTCGAATTTTCTGGCGCATGCAATGGGTTTGCAACGACAACGACCGATGCCAAAAATCGTGGAGTTTTTGGAAAAGAAGATCCAATTGTGTGTGGTTTAGGAACGCTTTCAATTGGAACGCATGCCGCGACAATTACTGCCTGTACATACAGTATTGTTCCACAACAAGTACAATATTGTGATACTGATACGGCCTATATCATCGTAACGGAAACTCCGCCAGAGGCTACGCCAACCCCAGCAGCAACCACGACCCCAGCAGCAAATTATACATTGACAGTGAATAAAACTGGTTCTGGCACGGTGACGAGTGCTCCGACAGGGATAAGCTGCGGTACGGATTGTAGCGAGACATTCACGGCAAGTACAAGCGTAACATTGACAGCAACAGCTGCGAGTGGCTCGAGTTTCAGCGCATGGAGCGGAGCATGCACCGGAACTGTTCCGCTCTGCACTGTGACGGTTTCTGCGGCTACGACGGTAAATGCTGTTTTTACGACGCCATAAAGAGAAGATTGCGCTTGCAGAACAAGTCGCCCATTGTTCTGCAAGCAGTTTTTATAGTATCGTTGAAAAAGAGCAGAACAAAGGGAACGGTCAGCCTGAAAAAGGGGTAATAACGAACTATGTCATTAGATCAAGAGCTGTTAGCTCAGATTGACAGATATAAAGATATCATGCAGAAAGACCCGAATTCGCGGGAATTTCTGACGCTGGCGGAATTGTATCGCAAGTTAGGCGTCGCTGAAGAGGCCACGAAAATTCTGCGGGATGGATTAACCCGTCACCCGGCGTATGTTGAGGCGCGTCTGGCTATGGCGCGAGTCTATTTGACGCAAGGTCAGGTTGAGGATGCCACTCGTGAATTCGAAGAGGTTATTCGACAGGATACCGGGAATTTCGTGGCGTACAAGCTTTTAGGTGAGATCGCGATGCAGAAGCAGGATTCCGAAAAAGCGGCGGAACGTTTCGGTTTCGCCTATCGCATCAAGCCGGATGATCCTGAATGCAAAGTGATGCTGGATTATATCGGCAAGCTGCTTGGTCGTGATCTTTTCGTCCTGTATGGCGCAGGAACGGCTGTGATTCCGCCACGGTCTGCCCCTAAACCAGTTCCCGCTGCTGCGGCAACGATTGCCGTATCGCCAGCAGATGAATTCGGCGAATTCGAAGAAAATGAAGAGCTTGAGGAAATTACTGATTTGGAAGAGGAAGAACTTGAAGAAATCGAAGAAGACATTGTGGAGCCAGAAATGCCGGAAGATATCGGCGAGTTCGAGCCGATAGAGGATATTCTTGAAGAAGAACCAGCCATTGAGCCAGAGGAAGACATTGAGGATATCGAAGAAATTGAGGACGAGATCGAAGAGGTAAGTTCAGAAGATTTTGAGGAAATCGAAGAAGTTGAAGAAGAGCCTGCTGAAGAAGTCGAAGAAGAGGAAATGCTTGAGGAAATTGTTGAAACTGAAGATGAATTAGTGTCACAAATTTTTCAGGAGTTGTCAGACAGTAAATATACCTCAGACAGCGATAATGGACTTGACGAAAGCAATGAGGGCGAGTTAGATGAATTGATGGGCTTGTTGGAGTCGGAAGAGGCGATTGAAGAAAGCGAACTGACGGATGAAGAAGAGATACCCGAATTGCTCGAAACCGATGAAAACGATCTTGAAGGAATGATTGATCTTGACGGCGTTCCCGGCATGGAGGAACTGACAGATGTTGAAGAGGCCGTTGAGATTGAAGAATTTCCTGAAGAAATCGAGGAATTTTCTGAGGATATCGACGCAGATGAAGGAATTGAAGAATTGCCTGAGGAAATCGAGGATGTAGAGGAAGAAATCGAAGATCTTCCAGAGGAGTTCGAGACAGAAGAAGAGATTGAAGAATTTTCGGAGGACATCGAATTAGAAGAAGGGTCTGAATCGCTGCCTGTTGAAGATGCTGAGATGATCGAAGAGATTGAAGAAGACGCGGAAGAGAAGTCTTCAATCTTTCAGGATTTCGGCATTGCCGGTAGTGAAGAAGAGACTGAAGAGGTGGCAGAAGGCGATGTCTTTCAAGATTTTGATTTTGATGTCTTCGAACAAGAGTTGCTTAAAGATAGCCCATCAGTTGGAATTATCGAAGATGCTGATGCGACGGAGACGCGCTTAGAAGAGGAAGAAGCCATTGCTGACATCGAAATGGCTGAAGAAGAGGAACTTGAGGAGGTTGGTGAAGAAGAGGCGATTATCGAGGAATTCGAAAGTGAAAATATCGGGGAAGAAGGAGAACTTCCATCTACTTCATTGGCCGAGTTATATATCAAACAAGACCTTTTCGAAGAGGCGATGACGATTTATCAAAAACTCCTCAAAAACGATTCGGCAAATAAAACAATTAGACAGGTATTGGAGGAAACAAAAGCCTTACAAGCCTATATAGAAGGACGAGAATAACATTAGCTGTGTAATGTGTATGATGTACGAATGCGAAGTCTTGGATCATGAAGCGAAAGGGGAAATGGCTTTATGATCCTTTCTTCTTTTACATGGTATGCATTATGAGGTTTTGAACGAATTACGTATGTACGGAACAAATCAATTCAGAAATGGTTTAAAAATCGAGATAGACAATGAGCCTTTTATTATTGTGGAATTTCAACATGTGAAACCTGGCAAAGGCGGAGCTTTTGTTCGAACGAAGATGAAAAGTTTGTTATCGGGAAGCGTGTTGGAAAAAACATTTCGGTCAGGTGAAAAAGTAGGAAAACCGCATCTCGAAGAAAAACAGATGCAGTATTTATATGCGAGCGATGGCGAATATCACTTTATGGACACGGAGACGTATGAGCAGTTATTCCTGACCGAAGATCAATTAGGCAATTGCAAAAATTACTTGCAAGAAAATATTGTTGTAACAATGTTGTTTTATAATGAACGACCGATTGGAGTTGAGCCACCGACGTTCGTGAACTTAAAAATAGCGCAGACAGACCCTGGGCTTCGCGGAGACACCGCTTCTGGCGGAACAAAAACGGCGAACTTGGAAACGGGAGCAACTGTTCAGGTTCCGCTGTTTCTGAATATCGGAGATGTTGTCAAAGTTGATACACGCACAGGAGAGTATATCGAACGCGTGACGAAATAGTCCCAATTTCAAGAAGAACATTTTCCACCCCGTTCAGGTCATCCTGACGGGGTGTTGTTTTTTTTTATGCTGCCTGATAGGAGAATAGCAGGTTGCTTAAATCTGCAAATTCTTGCACTGACAAATCTTCTGCGCGAACGTGTTCGGGAAGATCAAGATAAGCAAAGGCATCATGTATATGTATAGGAAGACATGTGGCGCCGGTCATATTTCTGATGAGAGCATTTTTGAGCATCTTGCGACGGGTCAGAAAGGCGTTTTTGACAAGCTGTAGGAAAAATGTTTCATCCTGAACATGAATCGGCGGATGTGGATACACGTTCAGATGAATAACAGCGGATTCGACTTTAGGAGCGGGACGAAATGCTGATGGCGGAACGGTAAAGCCGTAACGTACATTGCTGTAATATTGACAGATCACGGAAAGCGAACCATACGTTTTACTGCCGGGAGGCGCAGTAATGCGTTCAGCGACTTCTTTTTGGAACATCAGCGTACATGAGTCAATGATGTGAGGAAATTGAAACAATGAGAGAACAATCGTCGTCGCAGCGTAGTACGGAAGATTCGCGACGACTTTGACTCGTTGCTGAATTGAGGATGACGAAAGATAGTCGCCAACGACTGTCTGATAGTTCAGATGCCGGGCATCTCCATGCATGATGTGAACATGAGGTGAATTCCCAAAAATGCCTTGTAATATCTCAATCAAGTTCTGATCGAACTCGACGGCAATAACTGCTTTTGCCTGGCGAGCTAAGAGTCTTGTCAGTACCCCTTGCCCGGGACCAACTTCGAGCACAATATCCGTTTGATGAATATCGGCTGACATCAGGATGCGTTCTCGAACGCTCTCGTCAACTAAGAAGTGCTGCCCTAATTTTTGTCTCACTGCGCAATTTTTTCCACAAGCCAGGGACTTCGAAAGGTCTTTTTATCTGGAGTGACCGCCTCATACCGCTTCAGGACGACAGATATTTGCTGCTCTTGATTGTCTTCACCTTTTACAGCGACAGCAACATTTTTACTGACATGAGAAAATTCACAATCTTGCTGCTGATTCACAATATCTTGATAATCCGGTTGATTGGCAAAGAATACGAGCGCTTGCGATAATTGTGCTGTGACTTGCTCAAGCTCCTCCTTTTTAGCCGTTTGCGTGTGAGATAAACGCTCAATTTCTTTCGTAAGAAGCACGACAGGCGAATTTTTCTTATCCAGAAGTTGCTTCGCTTCTTTTAATAACGCCCTTTCTGTGGCTAAACGCTCTTCTAATCGAAGAAACTGTGGCTGATATTCTCCTTCCAACTCATTATGAAGTTGTTGATATTTCTGCTGTTCTTCACGAAACTGTATCAAAAGTTTATCTTTTTTCTCATTTAAAAACCGCTGATTCGTTACGGCCCTGTTATAGATCGCTTTTCCTACGTCATCGGTTTTATCAATATATTTTCTGGCATCGTCGCGAGCTTTCTTCAGGTCTCGATCAATATCCTGTAACTCTGTTTGCAGGCGATCATTCTTTTTTCTATTCTCCGCATCCTTTTCGGCAAACTCTTGTTTCAAATCTGCGAGCTTTTGTTCATCAGAAGCGATCTTTTCTTCTAATATGGTAGGAGAAAGGTTTTTGGCGCTATATTCTTGCACTAAAGCAGATTTCCCTTGAATTTGTGTTTCAAGATCGGCGATGTCTTTTTCCAACGATAGTTTTTTCTTCCCTGGAGCGCCGATTGACATATTTTCGTATTCCTCTCCAACGGTCATGATTTTAGCGGAGGAATAGGCTGGGAGAGCCTGCAACGCGGATACCCGGCTGAAGATGTCCTGATCTTTCGCGATGATCGCGTCAAAAAAGAGTTGAACCAATGTTTTAGGGTCTATTTCTTCCTGTCCCATGATTTCATTATAACGCGCTTCGAGTTTTTCGTGTTGGGAGGGCAGCAAAAAGACAAACACAATGCCGACAAGCACGACAAGGCCGATGGCTCCTGCGACAAGCTGCCGGAACGTTTTTTGAAGATGTTTTTTTGCTTCTTTTTTCTTCAGCGTATGATGAAATGTTCCGCTGGCTAAGTCATCCAGGGCTTTTTCAACATCAGAAAAATCTTCAGTTACGTGAATATGACGAACATGGGCTTCTCCAGTCTGCTCATCTGCAAATCCGACTTGAACGTTTCCACCGCTGAGTTCTTGTTTCAATTGCTGCCGCCGGCGTTTTTGAAGCTCTTGTGCTGCTCGCGGGTCTTTCCCTTTAAGGTCTTTGCCACATAATTCGCATCGCGGTAATCCCATTGCCAGGCTGTCAATGCAGCAGGTCGAGAGTTCTTCTGCTAACGCGGCATATTCATCGGAAACAGCGTCTTCTGAGCCATAAGAAGGAAATGCGGCTTCTTCCGCCTGATTGTCAAATGTGACGGGCAATTCTCCCGTCAGATCGCCAGCAATTTCTACCGCCCCTAACGAAAGGTCTAAGTTCTGCCCGTCAGGCTGTTCCTCTTGCCCTCCTTCTTCGACATTCTCGCCAGATTCCTCCTCTTCTTCCTCTGAAGTTTCAGGGATGGCGGCGCTAAAAGAAAAATCCATTGTCGGCGCATCTGAAAGGTCTTGTCCTCCGCCTTCCTCCTGATCAAACGAAAAAGAGAAGGAGGAAAATTGGGTACCGTCCAAACCTGATTGTTGAAGCGGAGCGCTGATATGATCTTCGATTTCAACGTCTTCTTCTGTTTCTGAGGGGGCTGTCGTTCCTGGAAAAAACGAGCCGAAAACATCATCTAATTGAGAGTTCGAAGCGTTGGAAGCAGGGGCAGCATCGAAATTCATCTCGCCTACGTTGACATGCAGGGATGTCTCTTCGTCTGTCTCAGGTTGAGGATACTCTAACTGAATTTTCGACAAATCAAATGCTAACGTTGCGGCATCTGATGCAGAATGCGCATCCGCTGAGTGTTCTTGTTCTAACGGGTTTAATTGATCCTGCAAATGGAAGACAGTATTGCATTTCTTGCATCGTAGTTTGGTGACGTGTGCTATTTGTGAATCACTGATTCGGTATTGCGTTGAACATGTTGGGCATTTGATGTCTATCATAAGCGTTCACTTACCTTTACGCATAAAGTTCATAAGCTTTACTGGAAGTGTGATTCCGAATCTTTTGCGAACGATTCGCACGATGTGGGGCGTAACAACGCGCGTTTCTTCTATAAACCGCGTCTTTTATGCTCTTTGTTGTTGACAAATAAAAATTTGTTTACGTAACGTCTATAAAGTCACGAAGATACTCGACACGCGGGCATCTTTCGGACATCGCGGAAACCGTGTCATGCAGATGAGGATGTCAGCCCCCGAACGTATCCACTCTGCTTCATTAGAGTAAAAGGGGATATTTTATGCAACATTTTTTTTATAAATTATGTCAATTGTCAATAATAATTTTGATTTCTTAAAGAATAGGCGTTGATTATGGCTGGCAAGTCGTTTTTTCCATGGTTTTCTTCGTTATCGAAACAAGTCATCGCCCTGATTTTACTTGCGGTCGTTATGACAAATGTGCTGATATTTCTGTTGAGCCAGCAACGTTATCAGATACGGATGAGAGAGGAATATCGGGCGCATCACGCAGAATTGGAAATGCTTCGGCAGCGGATTTTGGCGAGTGAATATACCGAAAGGAATATGGCAGCAGAATTGGAAGCGCTTTGTTCGGCATTTTTTCAGGATGCGCTGCTGCTGATTGAATTAAGCATCTATGACAGAGAAGGACGCATCGTATGGGCAATAGAAGCTCCGCATTTTTCATCCATCGTCACGAGCCTTTTTTTATCGGAATCTACAAACGATAGCGATGATCATCGCCCTGATAACAGCGGACGTGCTTCCGGCGGATGTCTGATTACGCTGCCGATGTCTCTTGGTGCCTCAGAATACACGTTGCGCGGCATCTATAAATGGACTTATACAGTAGAGCGTTATATGAATATCATGCATATTACGCTCTATCTGACAGTTGTGGCGATTGCTGGAATGATGCTCTTAGCCATCATGTCGATTATCCTGAGATTTTCTCAACGCCTCGCCGCAAAACAGCAGCAGGTCGAAGAATATGTCGTTGCCGTGGAGGAAGCGCACCTGCAACTGCGGCGAACGCGGAAAGAATTGTATCTCTCCGAAAAGCTTGCCTCCTTAGGCTATTTATCCGCAGGAATCGCCCATGAAATCGGCAATCCGCTCAGCGCGGTATTGGGATATGTCGAAGTCTTGCAAAAAGGAAAGGTGGACGAAAAAAAACGCGCCGATCTCCTACCGCGAATCGTCCGCGAAATCGAACGCATTCGGGGAATCATTCAAGAATTAGTGACTTTTTCGCGCCCGCATACGCTGAATATCCAAAAAATAGATGTGAATCAGGTCGTACAAAAAATGATGGCGCAATTTCCATCCGTCAGAGAAAAGCAGATCGAATTCCAGCTTCATTTGACCGAATTTCCGATGCTGGCCGACGTAGATGCGAACAAACTCCAGGCGGTGTGTTCGAATATCATTCAAAATAGTATTGACGCCATCGAAACCGCTGGTAAAATTACGATTTCAACGTCACGACGAATTCGCGAATCCGCGACCATGATTGGCGGCTCGGAAGTGATCGCCATTCAGATCGCTGATACTGGCTGCGGCATCCCGGAGGAAATTCTTCCAAGCGTGTTCGATCCGTTCTTTACGACCAAAGAGCCGGGAAAGGGGATGGGATTAGGGCTGTCGTTATGTCATCGGATTATTGAATCATTCCACGGAGAAATCGAGATCACAAGCCAGGTCGGACGCGGCACAGAGGCGTTAATTGTGCTGCCCCCGTCGAGAAAAAAAGACGCCAAGCAGGAATCGTCTGAGCCAGAGGCTATCTAAAGGGAGCAATGCAACAACGTATGGAACAAAAACGCGTATTAGTGATTGATGATGAAGAAAATATTCGTTATATGCTGCAACTCATTTTGGAAGATGAGGGCTATCAGGTCGAACAGGCCGCAGACGGCGAAGAAGGCATTCAGAAAGTCCATCAGGGGCATTTCGATTTCGTGATCTGCGATATTAAAATGCCGAAAGTGAGCGGGTTGGATGTGTTAGCCTCTGTCATCGAATCCTCTCCGAATATTCCGGTCATCATGATTTCGGCGTTCGGCTCGATGGATACGGCGATTCAGGCCATGAAACAGGGCGCGTACGACTATGTGATGAAACCCTTCAAACAGGATGAAATTCTGCTGACATTGAAAAAAGCGGAAGAACGCGAGCGGTTGCGTTTGGAAAATCAATTTCTCCGCCAGGAGGTCGAAAAAAAATATCACTTCGAAAATATTATCGGAAAAAGTGCGGGGATGCAGGATATTTTCAAAAAAATTCAAAAAATTTCAGATTATAAAACCACCGTGCTTGTGACCGGCGAAAGCGGCACGGGTAAAGAACTCGTCGCCAGAGCCGTGCATTACGTCGGCAACCGGCGCGACGCTCCCTTTGTCGCGGTCAATTGCGCGGCCATTCCGCACGAACTGCTGGAAAGCGAATTGTTCGGGCATATCAAAGGCGCGTTTACTGGCGCGATCAGCCATCATTCCGGCCTGATTTTGCAGGCGCATCAAGGCACGCTGTTTCTGGATGAAATCGGCGAACTCCCGGTCGCGCTTCAGGTCAAATTACTGCGGTTCCTGCAAGAAAGCGAAATTCGCAAGGTCGGCGATACCCGCACCGTCACCGTGGATGTGCGCGTGATTGCTGCGACGTCTCGCAATCTCACCGAAGCCGTCAAAGACGGCATCTTTCGGGAAGACCTGTTTTACCGGTTGAACGTCGTGCCGATTCATCTGCCGCCGTTGCGAGAACGGCGTGAAGACATCGCATTGCTTGTCCGGCATTTTTTAAAAAAATTCACCGCGGAAACCGGGAAACAGATTCGCGACATCGCCCCGGAAGCGATGAGATTGTTATTGGAATACGAATGGCGCGGTAATGTCCGCGAATTAGAGAACGTCATGGAACGAGCTGTTGTGATGACCGAGGGAATGGTTATTACAATGGAATATCTACCGGAAGAATTACGCAAAACGCAATCCGATATCGCGTTGACCATTCCGGAATCGCTCCTGTCGCTCAAAACAGTGCTGCGTGATGTGACCGTAATGACGGAGCGATTACTGATTACACGCGCACTCGCGCATACCAACAATAATCGGACACATGCCGCAAAACTTCTGGAAATCAGCCATCGCGCGTTGATGTATAAATTGAAGGAGTACGAAATCCCATAAACGGAAGCCGCCGACGCGCAGCCTGTTACGTTCGTTCCGGGCGCGGAATTCGATAGGTAGGATCATTATACATTTTGAATTGGCGATAGACTTTCAGCCGTTTTTCCCCCGTTATGACGGCCTCGAACAGTTGATTGATCTCCAGAATCAAATCGTCGCGTTGCTCTGTCAACACCGCAAGTTTTTCGCGGCATTGCTGTCGGTGCGCATCGCTGGCGTCGTCTCGTTCGGTTTGCCGCTGCATATAATAGCGTTTCAGTTCAAGAATGGTAATTTTATCGGTTAAACTTCCCAGCGTTTCTGCCATGATAACTTGATTTCGTCCTTCCGCTGATTCCCCTCCAGGAAGGGCAAGAGGTGGACTGAATCCTCCGTGCGAATTCTGCCTTATTGTTGCGTCGAAAGCGTGATGGCGATCTCATCAATTGTTTCGATCAAATCGTTCCGTTGCTGATTCAACTGATCTATGCGGCGTTTCGCCTGAGCCACCGCCTGATCGTCATGGGAACGCGCCTTATCCTCTTCATGCCAAAGAGCAATATTGACTTGCGCTAATTGACTGATAATCTGTCCGAATTGCAAGGCCATACGAGTTTGTTGTCAGTCGTATTCATATCGTATCGCTGTCATGCCCTGTTCAAGCGTTACGACTGAATCATCCTGTCGTTTCTATGTTAAAGTTGCTGTAATTCCCGCGTCGTCTAACATCGTGCTCGCCAAACAGTCGAAGAATATGGCTTTCGTCAACTTTTTTTCTGCGAAATTGCCACAATCATCCGCGTCAGTGCGAGTTGTTGAAGAAATTGCCCTTGTTCGCGCAGAATGTCGCAGAGTTTTATTTAGGAGTAGAAATTTTTATTGACATTCTTCTGAAAATAGATATATTCTCTTGACTGTGAGGATGTCGTATCTGTTGTTCGTTGTTTCTCTAAGTTAGAAAGAAGAAAGGAGCTTTCCATGATGAAAAATGCAAGAATGTATGTGATGATGGCAGTTGTGGTTGGTATGATGGTGTTTGCCGGAACATCGGCATTTGCTCAATACTATTATCAGCAGCCGATGCAGTATCAACAGCCGATGCAGCCGCAAATATATGAACAACCATATTCGCCGCAGCAGTATTTGACGCCTGTGCCGACCTTTACGCCGTGTCAGCCAGCCGTCCAGAATTATGGACAAAATCCGCAGTGCTTTTATCAACAAGGCCTGCAATTAGTTAAAGCGCGGCGGTATTATGAGGCGATTCAGGTCTTTCAAGCCTTTATGCAGTATTATCCGCAATCGAGTTTAGCGGATAACGCACTGTATTGGACTGGCGAATGCTATTATGCTATGCGGCAATATAGCGTAGCGTTGGCGTATTTTCAGCAAATCCCTGCCCAGTATCCTCGCGCGAATAAGGTGCCGGATTCATTGCTGAAAACAGCGTTATGCTACTTTTCGATGAACCAGCAAGCCGCCGGATGTCAGGCGTTGAATATGCTCCTGTCGTACTATCCGAGATCGGAATCGGCGCAAAAAGCCTGGCGCTGGAGAAATCGGTGCGGCCTGGGTGGAGGCTATCAGTACCAGAATCAGAATCCATGCTATCAGCAGCAGCAACCGATGTACCCGACGACTCCTTCATGGGACGGCGGCAGTTCATGTTATTCGACCTATCCGACTGCGCCTGTCTCCCCGTATGGGTATAGCAACGACAATTCCTTCCCGAAAAATTACTAATCGTTCACAATACGTCGTCGTCTGCTTTGCAGGCGACGACTTCTCTTCTTAAAATCGCAGCCGAATTCCGCCTAACAGCATACGCGAGGAAGTCACCTCTGCATTATCCAGGATGGGACTGATTTCATAACCTGCCGTATCTGTAAGGTTTCTGACTCGCGCGTACACTTGCGCCCATTCCGTAATCATCTGCGAGAACGATATATTCACCAGAAACCGTCCGCCGATTCTCGCATCGGCGTTCTGCCAGTTTCGATATTGCGCGCTGATATACATTCCGGAGATATCCATTTCAAAGCCTTGCGGCGCGAGCCACGACAAATTGGCCTGAATAGAGTGATGTGGCTGATACGGGAGGACGTCGGTATATGCGTCTTCTTCGGAAGGCGAAACCACGCCATAATCAGCATACGTGTATGACAGCGCATGAACGAACTGCTCGAGAAAATGAATTTGTACGCCGACTTTCATGCCGAACATTTGCGCCGTCTCTCCTTGCGTATAGCTTAACAGATAGTCAAGATTCTCATCAGACAACGCAATCGGATGTTCTCGTTCTTGATAAAACGCGGCGATATTCGAAGCGACCGCCTTCCCGAATCGCTGCTGAATGCCGAATTCGATGGCATGACGCATGGTTTCGGCGTACAAATTCGAATTGACCGAGGCATACAGCGTGTTGATGTATAAGTCTGAAAAAAGCGGTGTCACCAGCGCCGGTTGATATGTGGCATACAGCGTGGTTGTTTCCCCTAAACGAACGCGAAGTTTTGCAAGAGGGGCGAGCAGGGAGATTGTGTCGTTGTGTTCAGCGGTATGAAAATAGGCAAAACGACCGCCGACTTCAATGACGAGCGTATCGCGCCAGACGAACGTGTTGATGAGCGTGGTATCGGCGATGACGGTCATTTCCGAATTCTGTTCGTCTTCATTCACATGTTCAATGATGCCTGAACCTTGAAGTGTGACGGTGTCGTTTCGTCCCCACAAATATTTCGCGACCAGAGCGCTGCGATAACGATTGGCGAAAAATTCCTGGCCAGTATAATCGGCAAACGTGTTATGCTCCCAGCCGAACGTGAACGTCATCGGGCTTTCAGCCGTCGGATTCACGCGCAAGTGCGCCACTGCCTGAATCGCAGATTTTTTTTGCCTCGATTGATCTGAAAATTGCGGTAATTCGCGGTCACTGAAAAAATACGATCCGTTCAGGCGAAGCTCGCTGCGTTTTGATAGATCGACATCAAACGATCCCTCGCCGGTAAGCACCTGTTCTTGCTGGGGGTGTATCGAGCCTTCTGTGTATTCCACATGTCCTGACAGCGTATAATGCGCGCCTTTGAATTGCGTGCCGTGCTGGAGGCGGCTGATAAACGTACCGCCATTGCCATAACCGGCATCCAAATCGAGAGTAATGCCGGTATTGCCTTTTGGGGGGCGGTCTTCCGGGCGCAATTTCCTGCGGCTTACTGCGCGGGAAAGCGTGGGGCGAATTTTTTGAGGCACGGATGACGTAAACGATCCGCGCATGATGCCGCCAGGAACATACAAAATTTTTTGGGCAGAGGCTGCGTTGTCAGAAGAAATATCGGAGTTAGCATATTGATGACGGGGAAACGCGAGGAATGGAATGTCAGAAGAATAGGGCGCGCCAAAACGACGCTGCAACACATTCGATGCCGCCTGACATGGCTCGATGAAAGCGTAGAAGAGAGTCCAATACGCTGTAAAGAGAAGCATCCCACGCAGAATGGCCTTCATTCCGTTGTCTCTGGTAATTCCCGGCGCAAAGCCAGCATCCGCTGACGGGCTTTTTCGATGAGATCGGCATCCTGACTCGTCTCAAGAATTTTTTGATACAGCGTGAGCGCATCCTCTTCTTTGCCGAGTTCCTCATAAATCAACGCGGCTTTATATTGCGCGTTTGTCACCCAGGATACTTGATCCGGATAGAGATACACGACTTTCATATAATCCATAATCGCTTTGTCTCGTTCCTGCAATTCGGCATAACATTCGCCGATACGAAACTGGGCTTCGGCGGCCAACGACGATTTGGCGCTGGCGACGACCTGTCCGAACATCGGAACGGCCTGCGCGCAATTTCGTTGACGGGCAAAGGCATAGCCCAGCGTCAAATACGTTTCTCCGATATTGGATTGATTCGGGTAACGTTGCAGCGATTCTTGCAATTTTTGGATCGCAGTGGCCGTATCGCCCGTATTCACCATCGCTGTCGCAAGATTCAGCAACACGCGGTCATTCAGCGCGTAATCCTGATATTCTTGAAGGATCGTATTATATGAGGCAATCGCCTCGGCGTACCGCTTTTCTTTCAATTGAGATGTGGCGATAGCATAGAGCGCGTCCGGGGCATATTTACTTTGCGGAAATCGGGTCAGCAACGCTTGGAATTCGGCAGTCGCCTGGGGAAGCGCGTCTTGTTTGGTATAACACCAGCCGATGCCATATCGGCTGGCCGCCGCTAATTCATGTGTCGGATAGGTATCGAGAAACCGCCGGAATAACACAATGGCCTGATCGTATTGCTGCTGTGTCACATAGTATTCGCCCAATTGATAGAGCGCGTCCGGCGTATGAGGATGATTGACGGCCTGTGCTGCGTGGAGAAATTGTTCCGATTCTGTGACATACAAGTCGAATTCTCCAAGTTGCAGGCGCGTTAGCAGGCGGCCATACCGCGCATCAAACGCCTCATCCGAGGAAGGAAATTCGTCGAGAATTCGGGTATATGCCGCTTGCGCCGTTTGATATTCGCCTGCCTGATAGGACGCATCAGCCAAATAGCTGAGAAGCCGGGATATTTTTACCGGATCGTCAGAGCTGGCGAGCGCGGCGTCGAATTGCTCGATGGCTGCCGGAAAATTCTGCTTTTTGATGTAGGCAATACCTAACAGCGTGTGGGCATCTATGCTTAATTGGGCTGAAACAGTGGTGTCTTCAGGCAGATTCGCTAACGGCTGTCGAAGCAGAGCAATCGCTTTGTCAAGCTCTCCGCGCTGATAATAGGCCTGCCCAAGTCGTAATTGCGCTTGATACGCCAACTCGCTATTCGGATGTGTCTGCTGGATGCGCTGATATAACGCTTCTGCTCCGGCATAATCCTCCGCGTTCATCAAGCTTTCGCCAGCCTGAAATAACGCGTCTAACGCGAAATCTCCCTGCGGATCGTTTTCATATACCTGCGTAAACGCGTTGGCTGCTTCTGTCCAGTTGCTCTGATTGTAGTAACACCACGCCAGGCCATTGAGCGATTCCGTATGAAGCGAACTATCGGGAAAACGCTGCAAGACCTGTTGATAATGATTGATGGCGTCGGCGTACTGCTTCTGTCGGAACGACGCTTCAGCCAGCCAAAATAAGACCTGATCGAGATACGGCAGCGGCGGTTGTTCATTGAGCAGCGGTGAAAGCGTGGCAATCGTTTTGGCGTAATCCTGGAGATGAATTGCGCTGAGACCAAGACGAAAATGTCCGTCCTGAAGGATTTTACGCGCATCCTGCTGACGTTCGGGGTTGGCAGCCGAGCTATCAATTCCCTGCTGTGCCAAAGCGACCGCCTGTTCATAGTATTGAGCGGCCTCTTGATATTGCGCCTCCGTGTAGAAGCAATCGCCGAGCATAAACGCGGCTGATGCGGCATACTGCGGATTCTGGCGGGCAAGAATCGCTGAAAATTGCGCGCGCGCCTTCTCATAATCGGCCTGATCGAAATACGCTTCGCCAAGCCGGAAGCGGACGTCGTCGCTCTCGGCGGTGTCGGGATAACGGCGGAGATATTCTTCGAACATGCGCGTTCCCTCAGCGATTTGCTGCTGTTGCAGTAACAGCGTTCCGGCCTGCGAAAGCGCAGACGGAACAAGATCGCTGCTCGGATAGTGTTCCAAAAATGCCTGAAATTGGGTGATCGCGTCTTGATTTCGATTGGCGTACAGCAGGCTCCATGCCAATCCGTATGCGGCATTATCAGCGTATTCTTTTGGCAAAGGATCGTCCAGAAAGCGTTGATAATACGTTATCGCCTGCGGATAGTCTTTGAGATAAAAGAAACTTTCTGCCAGCCAGAACGCGGCTTCTTGCGCATTTTCTGCCGTACCGGTATCGAGAAGTTCGGCGTATGCTTGCGACGCTTCCTGATATTGGCCTGAAAGAAAGAGTGTACGGGCAATATTCATCCGCGCGGACGGAATCACATCGCTGTCAGGAAAGTCGGCCAGGACGCGCCGGAATTGCGCTAACGCTTCAGGGTAGCGCTGAAGGTTGAGAAAGCACCAACCGGAAGAGTAGTAGGCGTAATCGAGCAACGAATAGGTCGGAAATTTCGTCATGATTTCCGCATACATCGCTGCCGCGTCTTCATATTTTCCGCGCTGAAAATACGCTTCGCCTAACCAGTAGTAGGCATCAGGAAGCTGCTTGCTCTGCGGATGCCCCGTAATGAATTCCTGGAAAACTGTTTGGGTGGCAGAATAGTTCTTCAAGAGAAAATACGCGCGTCCGGTTTTATATAGCATCTGATCGCTGTAAATGTTGCCAGGATAATCTGTCAGCCCGCGTTGATATTGCTGAATCGCGGAATCGTATTTTTTCTGGCGATAGTCGCATTCCCCTAACAAAAACTGGACGAACGGCGACTGAGGACTCTGGGGAAATTGCGTGAGAAATTGCTGAAACTGGTCGCGTGCGAGGTCTATCAAGCCATCATTATATAAACCAACGGCAATGGTATAGGCATCTTCTTCCGTATTCGCTGCGAAAGCGTTCATCACCAGCGCGGTTGTCAGCAGCAATCCAGCAACCAGGCAGCATAGCGGATGTAACCGGATCGTTCCTTTTCGTGTCATAACTATTCCAACATTTCCAGATAACGTTCTGTTTCTGATCGTATTTTTTCGTCAGTCGAGCGACCAAGCACGGACTTGAACTGCGCAATAGCGTCGTCGCGTTTGCCCTGTTTCATATACACCAATCCAAGATTGACATACGGATCGATAAAATCAGGAGACACGTCAATCGCCTGTTTGAAGCGTTTGATTGCTTCCTGGTTCCGATTCATCCGGTACAGTGCAATGCCGTATTGATTCAACGCCTGGCCGAAATTCGGTCGGATTTCGATGGTGGAATGGAATTCTTTGACCGCATTGATATGGTCGCCTTTTTCCATCAGTGCCAATCCTAAGTTATAGTGGGCTAATTCAGGAGTTTGATACAAAGGGTCGTTTAACGCCTTATTGAATTCGGCAATCGCTTGATCCCATCGCTCAAGTCTTGCGTACACCGTGCCAAGCGAATTATGCGCATCCGGCAGGTTCGGATCAAGTCGGATAGTTCTCTCAAACATTGAGATCGCCTCGTCATATTGGTGGTATTCAATATAAATACAGCCGAGCGCGTTATAAATTTTGGCGTCATTCGGATTGTCTTTCTGGGCATCTTTCAGAAATTTGATCGCTTCCGAATAATTGCCTGACCTCATTTCAGCTTCGCCGATTTTGTAATTGGCCTCGGCTTTTTGGCGTTGTTCCTGAACCGTCGGACCGCAGCCGACGCATAACACCATCCCGGATACACAGAGCCATCGGTATAATTTCATAATATTCCTCCTGAATTGTCGCCTATCTCTTGCGCGCGCTATTGTAAAGGAGAAAATCTGAGAAAGAATGATTTTTTTCTTCGAACTTGCGACCTTCACGCGCTTTCTGTTTCTGTGACACTTTCTTCTTGATTAAATTTCGTAGGTTCTGATTGATAGCCTCGCAAAACTTCGTCAAGAAGAAATTGATTGATTTCTCAATAGTGGTAGAAATTTTTGCCGAGATCAAGCGAATTCGTGGAGACGCCTACGAATTTTTCAGCCTGTCCGGCCTGAAATGTGGAGGATACACATGAAACGCCTGAAATATTATGTTGTCGGAATGCTTGTCGGACTTATCTCAATCGTCCCCGTAGCGCTGAGAGCGGAAACCGCCGTTCAGATTCGGCATACGCCGTTATTATGCGCTGTTGAAGGATCGCCGGTCGCGATTGCGTTCGAAGCGCTTGCGCCTGCGCCGCCTGCTGAGGTGCGCGTCTATTTCAAATCGTCGCAGACGGATGCGTATTACTTTATGCGCCTTCCGGTGGAGGTTTCCGGGAAATATCTGGCCGTGTTGCCATCTCCGAAGCCTGACACAACCATCATTGATTATTTGCTGCTCGTGTTGGACGATAGCGGGCGGGCTGTGAAAACCGAACGCTTTTCCGCGCCGGTTGACGAAGAAAAGTCTTGCCCGCAATATCGGCAAGCGCAGACATCGCAAGAGATTATCGTGCTTGCCGAGGAAACGCTATCCTCTGAGATTGGCTTTGGCGGAAATAATGTGATCTGGGATATGGCATCCGATACGCCGTCATTGCTCGAAAATGCCGAGGAGATCGCATTGCTGACCGATGAATCTGCCGAAACAGAACATTCGGTAAAAATCGCCAAAAAATCAGGCGGATTCGGCAAAAAAACGTTGGTCGGGCTTGGACTTGGCGCCGGGGCTGCGGCAGGCGCGGCAATCGCGTTGGGCAGCGGCGGCGGCAATGAGAATGACGGAAGTTCGTGGGGTTCGGTTGATGATCAGACCAAAAATGTGATCGCGCAGGTGACGAAAACTCCCGCTGTGCAGACGAGTTGCGGCGCGTCTGTCGTGAATCAACTGACAGTTAAAAATAATACCGCTGCCGAAATTCTGCTTGGAACGATTGAATATGAAGTCGTCTTGATCAAAGATAAACCTGCGGGAAGCTGTGTGTCCGGACGGAGCGGCGGGTTTGCGCCGGATGGCGTGGCGAGCGTTGCGCCAGGGCAAACCGCCTTAGTGCGAGAGTGGATGAACGAAGTCAACCCCTGCGGCAGTTGCCCGTATGTCAGCGCCGAATGCGTTTGGGAATCGCGTTATGTCGTGCATACCTCCGCTGGTTCGGCAGTTGCGCGCTCGACATTTTCCACGCAAGGGAATTTATGTGGCTCCGGCAGTCAAAAAGCGTTTGGCCTTCCGAATCAAATCAACCCTGATGTCGAATAGTAATTCATAGGGGTATTCAATCGAACGCCCCTATGAATATTTTCACTACCATGCCCGTAAAATCTGCGATAAGAGTGAGTCGTCCAACGAGAATATCCTGTCATCTACGGCTTATATGCAACGTAGCGCTCTTGCTCCTGAGTTTTTCGCCATGCGCCGCTGCCAATCCCACGCTTGACGAGATACTCAACCGTTTTGAGCAGCATGGCGTGTTTGATCCTGCCCTGATTTCCGAACAAGACCTGCTCAAGCATGTCCAGGCAAGATATGCGCAAGAAGCCGAGCCCGGCAGACAGGCGGCGCTGGCAAAGCGGATGCTTGCGCTCAAATGGATGAATCTCTGGGACGCGAACGCGGAAATGACGGCGGAAACGGCGATTGTTGACGATCCGCTTCCACCCTATTTTCACCCATCTGAAAACTGGCAATGGTCATCTCTACTGACGAATCCGGCGACTGGCAGCGCGACGCGGTTGCACTACGCGGCTGACGCTCAGGGGCATCGAGTAAATGGCGTCCTGCCTCATATTCTTCCCGTCAATGGTTCGCTGATTCAAGAGGTCTATTTTCCTGAAGAGCAACTCCCGGCGCAGGTCTGGCTTCGGATCGAAACCGCGCATGTCGGGACGCCGAGAAGCGAACCGATTTTGGCGCAGGCGCGTTGGACGCAGCAGCCGGAGACGGTGATGATGACCGATAATCGTCCGGCAAATTTTTACGCCGGACAGTTTCCGCAAAAAAGCGGCTGGCATACGCTGACAGTCAGTCTTGTCGATCTCGGCTTGTGCGGAACGGAACGGATGATCTCCAACATCGAATTCGGCGCAAATGGCGGTAATGTCTGGTTCGGACGCACGCTCATCCGGCGGCCTCCGGTCGAAGTGCGCGGAACGCAGAAATATCACGTCTTTTCGCCGCAAGACCCGCTATCGTTTGATGTCGTTGTTCACAATTTTTCCGCGTCTGCCAAAACGTACCAATTGGATGTCTTCGCGTCCGATTATCAAGGGAATGCGCTGCTGCGCGACACGCTGGCGTTTTCGATTCCCGCCCACGCCACGCAGCAGCAAACCACCACGATCCCGTCGAAAACCGCGCGATACGTAGTGATGGAGTACACGCTGCGCGAGCAGGAAACGCCTGTCTATCACGGCTATAGCGCGGCGGCGATCATTGTTCCGAATACTATTGGACGCAAGCCGGATTCGCCGTTCGGCATGATGTACTGGGATCAGCCGGGGCGCGAGATGGTGGAATTCTATGAAAAACTCGGCGTCAAACTGATCGTGATGTTCCCGGAATTAGAGCGATTGCATCTGTTCCAGACCGGCGCGTTCGACGTGATACCGATGATCTGGACGTTGCCGCAGGGAAAGCCAGCGGAAGAGGAAAAACTGCGGCAACAGATTCAGCCGTATCTTCAGGCTGGACAACGAATCTTTTCCAACTTTTGGGAAACGGATTTGCGCGTTCCAGCGCAGCTTTTCGCCGCCAACATGCGTCGGTTTTCCGAAATCGTCAAGCAGGCCGCGCCGGACGCGAAGACGGTCGTCGGCGGCATGGCGTGGTTTAATGTCGCGTATGTGCGGCAGTTATTACAGGCAATCGGCAGCGGAACGCCGTTTTTCGACGCAGTCGCAGCGATGTCCTACAACACGCCGACGCCGCCGGAATATGCCGGATTGGACGAGGACGCCGCCGCGTTGCGCACGTTGTTTGCGGCGCATGGTGCGCCGCAAACCGAACTCTGGAATGTGGAATGGGCGTATTTCGAACATCTGAATCTGGATCGCGGCGAATGGCAGAACACGGGTGTGGCGCAAGAGCAAATCGCGGCCTACAGCATTCGGCATCATCTATTCGGTCTTGCGTCGGGCATGAACCGGATGATTCCCGGCACGAATATTTACACAGGGCGGACGCCGCTCTCGAAAAATTACGGGCATTCCATGTCGCTGGGACGCAGCTCGATGTTTCGGTACGATCTGACGCCACTGCCGCTGCTGCCGGCGTATGCCACAATGACGCGCATGTTAGAGGACAGAAAATTGGTGAAAACGCTGGACGCAGGCGATGCGAACGTGTTCTGTCAAGTCTATCAGCGAAAACAATCACAAGGGGTTGCCGATACGCTGCTTGTCGCGTGGACCGTTTTCGGTCATCAAGAAGCCGCATTGCGCCTGCCGAACGGCGTGAGCGCTGCGCCGATTTCAGTCGTCAATATGCTTGGCGAAGAAGGGCTGCTTCATCAATACAACGGCGAAGCGCACCTGAATCTTTCGCCGGAACCACACTATTTTTTGCTGCCGGACATGACGGACGATGAGATCGCGCAGCTTGCCATTTCTGTTGACGAGCCGCTGCTGACCGTCGAACCGCGACTGATTGAGGTAAAATCCGGCGTTGCCAAAACTGCGACGTTGACGTATCGTCTGTATAATGCGAGCGATGTCGCGTTGCGCGGCGAACTTCGCCTGACGCAGCCGGATGGCCTGGAAATCGTCAACTATAGAGTTCAGTATCACGATCCGATGGGATCGCTGTTGGCGAAAAAAATGGAATTGGACGAACATGAAATTCTATTGAGCCGGCAGCGTGGCGCGGACGTCATGTATGAAATTTCCATCCCTGAAGGCATCAAGCGGAACGCCTATTATGAACAGGTCGAGTTGGGACGCCAGACCGACCTGAACGTCGTCGCCGAATTTGTGTCTCAAGATCATGTCCTGGCCTCGACAACGGCGTCAGTCCGCGATCTTCCGCCGCTCGACGTTCGGCTGCGACCTGTATTGAAAACAGCGGCTTCCGCCGACGCGCCGACGCTTCAAGTTCGCATCACCAATCATTCTTCAGAGCCTCGCGAAGGCGACGTTTGGTTGAATCCATCGGGCTGGGTGCAGGTTGCGCCGCTGAAACAGACGTTCTCGCTTGCGCCCGGCGCATCTGGCTCGTATGATTTTACCATGACCGGAATGCCCGAACAGGCGCAAGAATATCTTGTCGAAACAGTTGATGCGAACTTGCAGCGATTCGTCCAGCAAGCGCAGCCGTTGGAAGGCGGCGCCATGCGGCTCACGCATTATTTGCCGCATTCCGGTTATCTCGTCACATTCGGCGTCGGTGAGGGCTACTTCGTCGAAGCGCTTGTGCGCGAGAAATCTGGTCTCGAAGCGCGGCAGGGACGCGGATTTGCGTTTCGGCCTGCGGTGAAAGCCAAAACGCCGCTTGTTATTGATGGCGATTTGGGCGACTGGCAGCATGCTGCGCCGCTCTTTGTCAATCCGGCCAACCGGCTGAACGGCCTGACCTTTTTTGCCAAAGATTACGGCGGTGAAATGCAGTGGACGAGCAATGACGATTTCAGCGCGGCCTGGCAGATGCTATGGGATGACGAATTCTTATACGTCGCGACGCGCGTCTTTGACGACCACGTTATGCCGCAGCAGACCTTGGGATCATTTTGGGACGGCGATACATTGAGCCTTCAGATCGACCCGCTGCCCGACACGGCGGATGCGTCCATTTTGCCGATTCCGCGCGATTTGCGCCAGATTCATACATTCGACATCGGCATGAGCGCCGCTGGCCCGGTGATTCGTCGCAAGCAGGCGACGTTCGCGCATGCGGCAGGGAACACGTCAATTCGAATCGCATCGAAGCCGATGCCTGACGGCATCCAGTATGAACTCGCGATTCCCTGGGCGGAACTTGAGCCGCTGCGCCCTGCGCTGCCGGGCTGGTTCGGCTGTTCTCTGGCCTGGTATGAAGATGACGGCAGCGGGCGCGAGACCTTTATCAATTGGTTCGGCGGTTCGGGTGGCAATGGATTGGCCAGAGAGCCGCGCCTTTTCGGCGATATTCATTTTGTTGAAGAACTCTCTTTGCCATGAGAAATATTTTCTTGACAGGATTTTCTCGCAAATACTAACGGTGTTTGGCGACGAAAGACCCCGTATCTATGGGGAGTTTCAAGAAAATTTCTGACCCGTTCGGCCGGTTTTCAGCCATGTGGTGAACGTGTTGTTTTCGGCGTAAACACACGGTTGCGTTTCTGAAAATTCTCAACATGCGCCGAATGATGCAGTATGATTTCTCGACGCGTCGGAAGCGTTGTTTCGGCGCGCGGGACAGTCATGGGGACAGCTATGGAGGGTGAAGTTATGATGCGAGTTGAAATCAGCGGCAAAATGGAGCGTTTATCAGAATTATTACTCCGTTCGCCGAATCGCCTGGAAGATATTCGCGATTTGTGCTTAGAATTGGCGACGGATATTGATCAGCATCTTCAAGAAGTGGAAGACGAAAATTACGAACAGACTGAAGATGAAGAGGAATATGATGAAGAAGACGACTATGATGACGTCGGGGAAGAAGAAGAAGACGAACGTTTCGACGAATATAATTACCGCTATGGCGAAAATGACGACGAGTAAATTGCTGTCTATCTGCATCGGGAATCGCGGCGAGTCGCGACAGAGGAGCGCCGTATGATTCATGCCGTGATTATGGCTGGAGGCAAGGGAACCCGGCTTTGGCCGCAAAGCCGGGAAAATATGCCGAAACAACTCTGGGAATTTTTCCATCAAAAAAGTTTGCTTCAGGACACCGTCGAGCGCATTGCCCCGCTTATTCCCCCTGAACGAGTGCTGGTCGTGACCGGCGAGAATATCTATCAACAGATTTGCGAACAACTCTCTGACGTTCCTACTCGAAATATCGTGTTGGAGCCAGTGGGGAGAAATACCGCGCCATGCGTCGGTTTGGCGGCGCTGTATATTGACGACCCCGACGCCTGTATGCTCGTGCTTCCCGCCGATCACGTGATTCGCGAGCGGGAAGAATTGACGCGCTTGCTGAACGTCGCCGTCGAGGTCGCGTCAGCGGGGGAACATTTCGTGACGTTCGGCATTCATCCGACCGCGCCAGAAACCGGTTTCGGCTATATTCAGCGTGGAGGGCAGCATCGAGACGGCGTATATGCCGTGCGTCGGTTTACGGAAAAACCCGACGCCGACACCGCGCAGATGTTTCTCGAATCCGGCGAATATTACTGGAACAGTGGGATGTTTATCTGGAAAGTCTCCACGCTGCTCCGCGCCATCGAACGCTTTTTGCCGGAATTGCATCAAGGTTTGATGCGCATCAAAGCGGCCATCGGCACATCGGACGAGCGGCGCATGATTGCAGACGTGTTTGCCGAATTGAAGCCGGTTTCGATTGACTACGGCATCATGGAAAAAGCGGAATCCACCTTTGTCATCCCGGCGACATTTGCCTGGAATGACGTCGGCTCATGGGCGGCGCTGCCGGAAGTCTGGGATACGAATCATGAAGGGAATACGCTCAAAGGCAACGTGGTAGCGCTGGAAAGCCGAAATAATATCGCCTATGCGGATGACGGCTTGATTTCGCTGGTCGGAGTGAATGATTTGGTCGTCGTGAAAGTCCGGGAGACCGTGTTAGTCTGCCATCGCGATTATGCGCAGAAAGTCAAAGAAATGGTGGATGAACTCCAGCGGCGCGGGTTGACGCAGTATTTATAGGAAGAGAGCTGTCAGACACGTTCGAAGTGCCTGACAGCGTTGTCAATATGGCTATTCTCTCACGCGCAGACGATTTTTGAGGATGTAGATTTCATCCCGCAAGAGTTGTTGTTTTTTCGACAGCGTGGACATATACCACGCTAAACCCGCCCAAATCAACACATACGCGGTAAATAAGAAAAAATATTTCATGACTTTTTTCTCCCTCGATTATAATCTACATGATATTCTTCAATCACGAAATTTTCGTTTTCGACTAAAAACCCTTTATGCACATGATGTTCGTTTAACGAGCGATAGATTTTGTCAATATCTGCTTCCATCTTTGTAATGGCTACGCGATGTTGCAGCAGATATAGGAATAAGAACAAGAAGGTCACGAGGCAAACAAATAAGGTGGTCAGCATTTCCGGGGCAAGGCCGCCGTTTTTCGATGTCACAACGGCGCCGGGATGCATCCCGCGCCACCATTGCACCGAGAAATAGACGAACGGCACGTCAAGAAAGGCGATAATGCCAAAGACCGCCGCATGTACCGCGCCGCGTTCGCCCTCCGAATATCTGCGCAGCATCAAATAGCCCGCATACATCAGCCAGAGGACGAGCGTCGTCGTCAAACGCATATCCCATGTCCACCAGACGTTCCAGACCGGTTTCGCCCAGAGCGGCCCGGTCAGCATGACGAACGAGCAGAATAGCGTCCCGATTTCGGCGGACGCATGCGCCAAAATATCCCAGCGCGCTTTTCGCGTGAGCAAAAAGCCGACGCTCGAGACCATGACGATAAAAAAGGCGAGAAACGCGATCCAGGCGGAGGAGACATGGAAATAAAAAATCCGCTGCACAACGCCCATTGTTTTTTCTTCCGGCGCGTAAATAAACACCATGTACAGCGCGACCGCCATCATGATGGACGTGATCCAGCACAGCACGGAAGAAATACAGATTTTCCCAGGTTGTTCCATCGTTTCTCACTCGCTTTCAATGACAAATTCTGCGGCGAGCAGCGCGATTCCCACAAACACCGCGTCGAATACCGCAAGAAACTTCAATCCGAACCACAATTCCTGTATGGGAACCTGCGCAAGAATTTTCGCCGTCGTGTTGACTGCCGCAATCAGCAGCGGAATGAGCACGGGAAACACGAGCATCGGCAGCAACACCTCGCGGATGCGCGTTTGCGCGGACATCATCGCGAACAAGGTGCCGATCCCGGCGAATCCGAACGAACCTAACACGACAACGACGCCCAAGAGAACGAAATACCATCCCGGCGTCAAGTTAAATAATATCACAATCACGGGAAAGACAACGGCGGCCATCAGCAGCAGAAAAAACCAGTTGCCCGCCATCTTGCCGAGAAAAATCGCGCTGCGAGAGACCGGGCAGAGCCGCAGCCCCGAAAAGCATTCATTTTCGCGTTCGACGGTCAACGAATGATTCAGCCCCAACATCCCCGCGAAGGTGAGCGCGACCCATAAAATGCCGGGCAGCACGTCCTGAACAGGCACTCCGATTTGCAGCGTGATCTGAAAGATGACGAGAATCAAGACGGCAAACGCGAGCATCTGCGGAAACAGTTCTTTCGCGCGTTTTTCCGTCATCAGGTCTTTCAAGAAGATGGCTGCAATCGAGGAGATATTCATGGCGCGGCGTCCTGATGCGTCAGAGCGTTCGTCGCGGCGATGACTGCCGCCATGCCGCCGGGATCGCCGAAATAACGCAAACCGCCGTTCACTAACAGCGCGGCATGAGTCGCAAGCTCGATCCCCAATTGATAATGATGCGTGGTCAGCGCGATAGCTCGGCCTTCCCGGTGAAATTGTTGTAAAAGTCGGCGCAATGTTGTGACGGCGTGCGCGTCCAAACCAGAAAACGCCTCGTCCAGCAGCAAAAGCTGCGGGTCGTGCAATAAGGCGCGGGCAATCGCAATCCGTTGCTGCATCCCGCGCGAAAACGTTCGGACGATGTCATCGGCGCGGGCGGTCAATCCGACGGCGTCCAGCAGATGGTCAATGCGCTCGTTCAAGGCGGAGACGCCGAACATCTTGCCGTAAAATGACAGATTTTCCCGCGCCGTCAGCGTATCGTACAACAGCGATTGGTGCAACACGACGCCGATGCTTTTTCGAACGTCGCCGCTCTGCTGAACTGGATCGTGCCCCACAATCCGCGCCGTCCCGGAGGTCGGGCGAAGCAGCGTGGCGAGAATGCGAATCAGCGTGGTTTTGCCCGACCCGTTCGGCCCGAAAATCGTCAGAAAACTCCCTGATGGAATGGAAAAACTCACATTCCATAACGCGTCGAGTTTGCCGTAACGCTTGCTTATCTGGTCGAGTTCGATGACAGGCGATTGCACAATCGAGTCAATTCCTTGAGTTGTGTTGCCGCCTGTTCGCGCTGCGCGGCTTCTTGCGCAAGACGTTCGCGTTCCGGTTGCAACTGACCGAGCAACTGCGCGGCGGCTTCCGGCGAGAATTGCCGCTGCCGCGCGAGGTACAGGCCGGTGGCGAACAATAAGGCGAGCGCGAGCATGGCGAACCAGATCAGGAGTTCTTGTTCGTATTCTTCCGGCAGTTTCCAGTTCTCGAACGTCACCGTTGATTCCGATGGCGGCGAAGAAGTGTCGGCGATCTGCGCGAATCCCGCGACTGCGCTCAAAAGCAGCAAAAGCAACGTCATGCTGATTCTACATTTCATGAGATTCCTCGTTCTGTTCCGTAAGCGTCTGCCAGCGATCCCGCATCAATAGCGGCGACGCGATATAAATCACGAGCGTCAGCGTTAAGATACCTTCAATCACGAATTCCATTGGTTTCATCCTCCGCAAGTTGTCAGACACCTTCAAGGTATCTGACACCTTTGAGCATTTACTTTGTCAACTGCCTGACTTCATCCTCGCTTTGCAGGCGGAAATATTCGTCTTCCGATTTCTTGAAGCCTGCCGTAAAACCGCTGACTTTATTGGCTTAAAGGCTAAAAAAATACGGCGCGATTTCTTCATACGGAATATAGCGGCTGGCCTGACGCAAAATTGCCCGGCATGTTCCTGTATCCAATTCCGCATGATTCGGAATCGTGAGCGTCTGATGCTCCCCTGATGACAGCAGCCGCCCCAATTTCACATGGCTTCCTTTTTGCGATTCGACCACAAAATGAAAGCGTTTCAGGATCGCGATCACGTCTTTCCCGCTTAATCGCTTGAGCTTAGGCATAAATCGGCTCCATCTCGAAATTGACTGAAATGGGCGGACGGGCGACAAACCCTAAATCTTGCAAATTTTCCCCTTCCAAATGGAGCGCAAGCGCCTCGCGCAAATTACGGATGACGTCGTCCAGCGTCGCGCCCTGCGTGATGACTGGCAATTCGACGCATTCAGCGACAAACCCGGATTCTTCACCCTGATAAATCATGGCTTTGATTGTATAAAACATTCGACCTCCTTCTTATTTCGTTAACTGCCTCACTTCATCTTCGTTTTGGCGTAAGCCTTGGGCGTATGTCAAAAGCCGTAATACTCACATTGGGCGTAGGTGGCGGTTTTTGCCGGTGTCGTCATGTTCTTTTTCTCCGATCCTCCAAAAATTGTTATATATCTTGTATCGCGTCAAGAGCCGTTCGTATCCAGAAAAATTTTAGAGGGTTTCACGATACGCGTCCCCCCTCGAAAATTCTCGATGCGTCCCGCCGCAGCGAAACGTCGTCAATTCGAGCGTCCGGTGTTCCGGCGATGTTGCCGGTCGTTCATCGAAGGGCAGCACTAAAATTTCGACCTGCCGGTTGAGATATTCGCTCGGAATGCGTACCACGTATTCGCGGGCGTGGGGTATGACTATTTCGCGTACCATTGTCATATTTTCCTTCCTTTCGTTTTCAAGCCGTCAGACACTTTGAAGGTGTCTGACGGCGACTCATCATGTTTTGGCTGACGTTGTAGATATTTCCGTGTCAAGCGAACTTGTGGCGTACGCCTATAACGCTTGCCGGAGAACATCTGGCTTTTCGACAGAGAACAATGATTCGTCCAGAAGATCGCAAAGTTTTTTGCGAAGCTCGTCGCGGCTGACGCGATACACTTTTTGCAACACGAAGACAACTTCGCAAACGACTTCCATTGGCACAATGACCATTTGTCGTTCAAGAATCTCAGCCGCCTGTTGCGATAATTGCGGATGATCGTTCAGGATATAGCGTAACACGATATTGGCGTCAACGCTGCGCATGTCAAGAGAAAAACGCCTCGCCATGATTGAGGTAGCGGTCGATCCGACGCAGTCCTTCCGCAATATTTTCCAGCGAATTGGCATACGAAAATCGGATGTAGCCTTCGCCGTTGCTGCCGAAATCAATGCCGGGCGTGACGGCAACGCCCGCATGTTCAAGAATGTCGAACGCGAGTTTGTAGCTGTCCGCGCCGAATTTCTTCGCATTGGCGAAGACGTAAAACGCGCCGGTCGGCTCGACCGCGACGCCGAAGCCGATTTCGCGCAGGCGCGGAATCAGGTACGTGCGGCGTTCATTATAAATCGCCCTCATACGTTTAGTCTCGGCTTTTGCTTCTCTGAGCGCGGCGATGCCGCCCCATTGCACGAAACTGTTGGCGCAGATAAAGAGATTTTGCTGCAATTTTTGCAGCGGCCTGACAAATTCTTTCGGCGCGATCATGTAGCCGAGCCGCCAGCCGGTCATGGCGTACAGCTTGGAAAAGCCGTTCAGCACGAAGGCGCGGTCGGTGAATTCCAACATCGAATGCGCCCGGCCTTCATACACGAGGCCATGATAAATCTCGTCCGAGATGATGTACGGCGGCAGTTCGGCGATCCGGCGCATCACGTCCGGCGACAGCAGGTTGCCGGTCGGATTGGAGGGCGAATTGATCAATATCCCTTTTGCGCGTTCAGAGAGCTTTTTTCGAATCCCTTCGACAGTGTATTGAAAGCCGTCTTCTTCATAGACATCTACATACGCGGGAACGCCATTCATCAGCTTGATGAAGTTCGGATAACAGGCGTAACTCGGATTCGACAGGATGATTTCGTCGCCCGCGTTCAGCAGCGCCGCGAAGAGCAGCAGCATCGCCGGAGACGTGCCGGATGCGACGAGAATCTGCTCCGGCGAAATGGCAACGCCGTATTCAGCGGCGTAATGCTCGACAATCGCTTCGCGCAGTTCCAGTAAACCGAGGCTGTGGGTATAATGCGTCTTGGCGTCGCGCATCGCCTTGACGCCTGCTTCGATGACGCAATCGGGCGTATCGAAATCCGGCTCGCCGATTTCTAAATGAATGACGTGTTTCTGGGGATCGCGTTCGATCTGCTGGGCGCGTTCCAGCACATCCATCACGATAAACGGCGGAATGTCCTGCGCTTTGGTTGAAACGGGCATAATTTTTCACAATAAATCTGAGTTGAGAATGTTTATCAGGAGTGCAACAGCAAGCTTTTGCACTTCTAACATAGCGTAGAACAAATATCAACGCAGATTTATTATGCTCCCTGTGAGTTGCTGCAATCGGGTTGTAATTGTTTGATAAATGAAATAATTTTTTTCGCAATGTCCTGCGTCGTGTTGGGTGAGAAGATGTCTCCGGCAAGCACATGTTCGCGGGGGTCTTGCGAGTTTGTGATGTAGATTTTCTGTTTGGTGCGCGAACCGAATCGGGCAAATACCTTTTCCGTGGCTGCTGGGCGAACGATTTTATCATTCGGCGAGAGAAAAAAGAGCGCGGGCGTGTGGATGTTTTCAACATTGGCTCGACGCGCCAATCGCACAAGCTGCATCATGGCAATGTTTGCAACCATCGGATAATCTTGCGTCCAATATTGGCTGTGAAGTTGATTGACTGGCGTCCATTTCCAGGTTTTTCCGAACAGCAGCGGAACAAAAAAGCGGGCAAACGGCATCGTCAGCAAGCGCGCTGCGAATTTAGCGGGCATGAAATTCGGAGAAATCAGGATATATGCCAGCACCTCGTCGGCATGGTTATTGGCTGCGAGCCAGGTTGCAAGTGTTGCACCGGTTGATGTCGCAATAATCAGAATTTTTTTGCCGATACGCTGCCCGATATTCAGCGCCTCGATAGCGTCATCGAGCCAGTCGGCGGCGGTGGCTTTTCCCAATGCTGAAGCGTGTTGACCATGTCCTGTCAGCCGCGTATAAAACAAATTGGCTCCGAACTCTCCGGCAACAAGGTCGGAGAGCGGAGCCGTTTCTTGACGACACGCCGAAAATCCATGAAGATACACAACCGCGAGCGGCGTCTGTTGTTTCTGCGCTGAATCAGCCCAGCGAATGATTTTTTCCGCATGTGGGATGAGGTCGGAAAATCGCGCTTCCTGCGAAGCAAGATAGGCGTCTATGTCATCCGGCAGGCGCATCTATTCCCGTATTTTGTTGAGCAGGTCTAACAGCCGATTGATCCGTTTCGGGTCTTTTTCCTGATCCAGCACTTTGAGCAGATATTGCGTTGTCAACTCTTCCGAATGCAGTGCCATTAATTTGCCGAGCGCGACGTCTTTCGCCGCATCGCTGGCGTTGGCATCCATTAGGATTTTGGTATAATGTTCCGCCGGATTTTTCGCGCCTTCGGATACGCCGGAAATCTGCCCGGTCACGACATTCAACGAAAACGTTTCTTGCCATGAAAGCGTCATGTCGGACGGGACGCGCCCCGTTTTCGGATCGCGCTCGGTCAGGAGCATATCGCTTTTTACTTGAAGCGTCATCCCATTCCAGACATCCAACAAAATCGTTCCGGGATACGGGTCAAGATGCTGCACGACCTGGTAGGTCTTTTTCAGCAGTAATTGGTTCGCGTCAATCACATCAATCACCGGATGGCCTTCTCCGATTGACATGACCGCAAGATACTGGCCGTTTTCAGAGGATTTCAGATTCGTGATAATGTTGAATCCCGGCGAAATCGAGCCGATATGCTGGTTGCCTTCCCCCTTCAGCAGAAACCACTGCGGCCCGGCATTGCTGGTATTGAGAACGCCGATGGTGGTGTTGCTTCCCGGCAAGGCTTCGAAGATGATCCCGGCGGGAATAGTGGTTTGAGCGGACGCATGAACGCTGAAACACAGACAGATAAGCACAAGCCAGAAGACATATTTCCTCATACATTTTCAGCGCCGCGCAGGCAACGCGCCAAGCGTTCTCTGCGGACGCTCATTCCTCCGAAAAATAGTCAGCGCAATTTTTCACGTGGTAGGTTCCCCTCTTTTCTCGATTACAACAGTTGTTCATGTTATACCCGAACGTCGAGAAAGAGTCAACAGAAAAATATCAGGAAAGCCCTAATTCCTGACGAATCTTGTCTTTATCGAGCAAATGGAACCCCAAACCTTTGACGGTGACGATTTTTGAGGCAATATAATTTCCGATCCGTCCACATTCGGCTAACGGCATATTGCGGCAATACGCGAACAGAAAGCCCCCGGCATACACGTCGCCTGCGCCCGTCGTATCTACCGCGCTGACAGGAAATCCCGGCACTTTCTCGGTCGTGTCGGAAATGATATACGAGCCGTCTTTGCCGATTTTCACTGCGACAATTTCACTCATTTTTTGAATTTCTTTGCCCGCATCCAATGGCGATTCGATGTCCGTGAGCATCATGACTTCCTGCGCGTTACCGAAGACGATGTCCACATATTCCTTGATAATATGCGGAAATTCGCCGCGATTCCGCTCGATCAGAAACGGATCGGAGAGATCGAAACTGACTTTCAGCCCCCAGCGTTTGGCATGTTCCATCGCATGAATCGCGGCGGCTTTCTGCTTGTCGGTGTCCCACATATAGCCGGTGACATGGAAAATGCGGGATTGCTTGAGCAAATCAAGATCGATATCGGCGATCTCGAATTCCCGCGAAACGCCGAGATGCGTGTTCATCGTGCGTTCCGCATCCGGTGTGGTGAGGATAATCGAACTGCCGGTTAACCCGTAGTCCACCCAGCGCAGCAAGGTTTTTACGCCGTATGCGCTCAATTTCTCGTCATAGGTGCGACCATATTGATCTTGCGACACCACTCCGGTATAAATCGGATGCCCGCCCAAAAAGGCGACGGCGCTCATGCTGTTCGCGCCGCTGCCGCCCGGCAGCATTTCCTGCGGAATATGTTCGAGCCGCTTGAGAATCGAGCGGGAACGCTCTTCGTCAATCAGGTGCATAATTCCCTTGTTGACGCCGATGCTGGCTAAAAAGGTATCGTCAACAAACGCTTGAATATCGATCAGGGCATTACACATGCCGAATACATCGTAATTTTTCATCATCTCTGTTAAAATTTCAGGAGTGCAAAAGCTTGCTTTTGCGGCAAAAGCAAGCTTTTGCACTCCTGAGTCTGGGAAATTGTGGTCTTTAACTCTCGAATATGGCTATTTCAGATATTTGCCGACCAGCAGGTCAAGTTTCTGGCGGGTCACAGCGGGAACAACTGCCGGATTCGTCAGCAGTGCATATTTCAGGGCGCTGCCGCAGATGCACGCGCGTTCGCCGGAGATGCGCGGCACGACAGTTTGAATGACCTGTTTCGCTAACGCTGCGTTCTGGTTCAAATTCGCGATAATCGCCTCAACCGTGACATCTTCTTCTTCTTCGTGCCAGCAGTCGTAATCCGTGACCATCGCCATCGTGGCATAACAGATTTCGGCTTCCCGCGCTAATTTCGCTTCTTGCAGGTTCGTCATGCCGATAATATCCATGCCCCATTGACGATAGACGTTCGACTCCGCTCTGGTGGAAAAGGCCGGGCCTTCCATGCAGAGATATGTGCCGCCTTTATGTACCGTTGCGCCTTGCTCAACAGTCGCTTGATACAGCAAGTCGGACAGGCACGGGCAGACCGGATCGGCAAAGGCGACATGCGCCACAAGTCCTTCGCCGAAAAACGTACTGACGCGCCCCTTCGTGCGGTCGAAAAATTGGTCGGGAATCACCACGTTCAGCGGGTGAATATGCTCTTTCAGGCTGCCGACCGCGCTGACGGAAATGATATGCTCCACGCCGAGTTGTTTGAAGCCGTAAATATTCGCCCGGAAATTCAATTCCGATGGGCTGAAACGGTGGCCGCGTCCGTGACGCGGCAGGAACGCCACGCGCACGCCTTCCAACGTGCCGACAATATACCGATCCGACGGAGCGCCGAACGGCGTTTCCACCGCAACTTCCTCGACATTGGTCAAGGTGTCCATTTCATACAACCCACTGCCGCCAATCACGCCGATTTTAATGTCATTCATATTTTCCCCCTGTTATAGTCATAATATCTACGCTTCTAAGCTTCACAATTCAGGCGATACCACGTTATCAGCATTTCGTTTTGTCAAGAAAATTAGCTCAATCAACGGTCTGGCTTTTGAGTTCTTCGATTTCATCCAAAAAGCGTTCGATTTTGGCGCGGTAGCGTTCCTCTCGCTTTTCATGCTGCTGATGCGAGGCGGTTTCCCGCGTCATTTCCACGTAGTCTTGAAACGTATCTATCGTTTTGCCGAGAATCATGGCGATGTCCACCGCTTTTTCGCCGAGCGTATTCGAGAGCGGCAGCGCCTGATACTGTTTTCGCGCTTCAATCGTTTGGAGAATGTCGCTGAAATCGAAATAAATTTCGCCGGAGTCGTAATCAAGCTGCAACGTCATCCGTTCCGGGTCTTCCGCCGCTAAATTTTTCAGCATATTCAGGGCTTTTTCTTCGCCCCAGCCCTGCGCTTTTGCCAAATCTTTCGGCGTTAAGCGACCGTGCTTTTGAAACGCTAATTTTCGAACGGTTTCTTTTTGCAATTTGACTTTTAAAATATCGCGCAGCACTTTTCCGCGCTTGAACAGCCAGAACCCCGTGCCGAGCGGCGCAAGGCCGAAAATGCCTAAAAACACGGCAAGCGGAAGACTGAATCCCGCAATGCCCCAGATAATCAACGAAAGCAGCGTGCATAATCCGCCGAGCCAGAGCGCCGCCACGCCGCCCGCATACGCAAACGCAATTCCTGCCCCTTTCGTGAGTTTTTCAGAAAGATTCATAAATGTTTATCTCCTTTTGCCGAATTCCCAGCGATTGAAACCGCCGTCCGTATTCCACGGCCGCTTTGCGGCAGGCGTTGCCCTGGAAGGGCAAAGAAATAAAGCCAGCGGTTTTAACCGCTGGAAGAAAAATCGTAGCAAGTTCTTGCCCAAGAAACTGGAAACGTCTTGAAAGATCAAGAAAACTTTTGAGATGTTGCAAAAAATCTTGACCTTTCGTTAAATTTCGCGGCGTAATCGTGTCTAATGTGATAAGGAGGGTTCGCTATGGTCATCAACGAAAAAATGATTCTGCCGGTGTTTCGTAAATTGGTGGAATATAAGCCGAAGTTAGCGATGCTGCTGCCGGAAGACGACGACGAAGAGCCGGAATTCCGCCAGCTTGGCGCAGAAATCATCAGCAGTTTCCCCTGGCCGCTCGGCGTGGAGTTACGCCGCCTTTTTTCAGCCGGCCTGCATGAGCAAAACCGGGGACGCCTCGATCAAATCCTCAAAACGGTCGAACGGATGGTGCAGTTTCTTTCCTTTATTCTCTTGGTGCAGGTGATGGAAGAACATCACTCGCGCCAACTCACCCTGCCGAACGATTTGACCGGCAATTTTGCCTCACGTTTCGGAGCGCCCGCGCTCGGCACCTATGTCTGGCTGATTCAATCGCTCGGATCGGTATTAGAAGAGAATAAGATTGCCCCGTTTGTCGAGGAAATGGAAATCGTCTTTTCCAAAAAATTCGCCCGAAAACTTCAACCCTGGCTGCCGATTCGCAATGAAATCGCCCATTATCTCGTCAATCTCAGCGATGAAGACATCGAAACCCGCTGTTATGAGTATCAGGAAACGCTCACGGATATGCTGATCGATCTCTGCTTTCTCAGCAAATATCCGTTGGTGACAATTACCGACATTCACGTCAATAAGCGCAAACGCAAGCCGATTACCTATGATCACGATATTACGGTCTTGAATAACATCACCTCCGATTTTGCCGGAAAACGCCGCGCATACGACACCTGCTCCGACAATCGTTCCGTGCTGTTCGTCAAAACGCTGAAAGACGCGCCCGCCGACTACCTGAATCTGTCGCCGTTTATCGTGGACACGCATACGGAAATTCTGGATACGCCCGAAAAAATCAAAAACCTCCGCAAAGACATCTTTTTGTACAGCAAGCGCGAACATGGCGTGATTCATTACGTCGGCACGGAGGCGCGCGAAAAATGCGACCTGCGCAGCCTGTCATATTATAATATTCTGGCCGAAGAGTTCGACGAATATTTTGCCTATTTCGGCGGAGGAACTGCATAAAAACAACCCTGCCAGGGTTGTGAACCCTGGCAGGGTTCGCGCGAAATCGCCATGAATCCGAAAGAGCCATTCAAATTTTTAGACGCCTACGCCAAAGAGGATGCCGAGATTTTTTTCGGGCGGGAAGCCGAGATCGAAGAACTCTATTCGCGGGTCTTTTACAGCAAATTGCTGCTCGTGTACGGGCAATCCGGCGTCGGGAAAACGAGCGTCATTCAATGCGGCCTATCGAACCGATTGGGCGAGGCGGACGCGCTGCCGATCTTCATCCGCCACAATGGCGATATGCTGCAATCGTTTATGCGGGAATCGAACAAATACGCCATGACGCCGCTCCCTGCGATTACCGCTGAAACGCCGCCCGATCAAGAGATTGCGGTATTCGTGCAGGCCGTCCGCTCGCTTTACCTCGATTATTTCAAACCGATTTTTCTGATTTTCGATCAGTTCGAGGAACTTTTCTTGTTCGGTTCGTCTTCGGAACAACAGCGTTTTGCCGCCATCTTAGCCGCGCTGTCGGAGGCGTCGCTGGAATGCCGCGTCATTCTTTGCATTCGCGAAGAATATCTCGCCGAACTTACCGCGTTAGAGCAGATGATACCGCAATTATTTGCCAATCGTTTGCGTGTCGAACGGATGAACCGCATCAACGCGCTGACCGCGATCAGCGAGCCGTGCCACGTCTGCGGCATTCGGCTCGAAACGGGCGTGGCCGACGATATTCTCGCCAGATTGGGCTGCGAAGCGGCGGGCGCAGTCGAATTGACCTGGCTGCAAGTCGTTCTGGATAAATTATATCACCACGCCGCCCGCCGCGCTGAAACGGAAGAACTCAGTCTGACGCGGGACGACGTGATTGCATTAGGCTCGTTGGGCAATGTGCTGGCCGGTTTTCTCGAAGAGCAGATTGCTGCGATGGGAACGCAGGCCGAGATGGGCGAAGCGGTTTTGAAAACGCTGATCACGCCGGAAGGGACGAAAAAAACGGTTGCTGTGCCTGACGTTGTGACGTTATTGAATAGTATGGGAACTCCGGCGGATACGGCGCAAGTGACGGATATGATCAATCATTTCGTAACGGTGCGGATTTTGCGGGAACGCGAGGATGCCAGCGGCTACGAACTCCGTCACGACAGCCTTGCGCAGCATATTTTCGCACGGATGACTGCACTGGAAAAAGACGTGCTGGAAGCGTTGCAAATGGTGGAAAACCGCTACAAAGAATATCAATCGCACGGGACGCTGCTCGATAGCGCCGCGCTGGAATATGTCGCGCCGTATCTGCCGCGCCTGAGATTCGAACCGCAGATCGTCGAATTCATCGGCAAAAGCCGCGCCGCGTTCACTCGCGCCAGACGCCGCATTTTGACCGCGCTTTTCGCGTCGTTGCTGACCGTGTTGATCGTGGTGTCCGGCTTAGGCATCCTGAGCTATGTGAAATACCGTGACGCCGAGCGCCAGCGGCAGAACGCCTTGCGGACGCAATCGCTGTTTCTGACGGATTTGGCGCGACAGGAGAACGAAAAACAACAGTACGGCAATGCCGTGCTCTTAGCGTTGGAAGCGTTGCCGAAACGGATAAATCCGCCGGAAAAGCCGTATGTGTCGGAAGCGGAAGTACAATTATACGATGGGCTGGTCGAATTGCAAGAACGCCTCGTCCTGGATGAGCATCTTTCGCGAGTCAGTCAGGCCATGTTCAGCCCGGACGGAACGCGCCTGCTGACCGTCTGCCTCGAACAGGCGCAAGTCTGGGAAATTTCGATAGATGCTGAAACGGGCGGGCTGCGCGGCAAGCGTTCGCTGTTGTTGAAAACCGCTCCCAACGCGATTACGCAGGCGACATTCAGCCCGGACGGCACACGAATTCTGGCGGTGCTGTCGAATAAAACCATGAAGCTTTGGGACGCAAATTCCGGCAAAGAAGCGTCCGTATTCGACGGTCAGGCGAACGGCGTGAAATATGCGGCATTCAGCCCGGACGGCGCAACAATCGCGACAATCTCAGCCGATAATGCGGCGCGGATTTCTGACACAGAAACAGGCCGCGAATTATTCGTTTCAGCAGGGCATTCCGCCGGAATCGAACAGGCGGCGTTCAGCGCGGACGGTTCGCGCATCGTGACGGCGTCCTGGGATGGCGCGGCACGAATCTACGACGCAGCGACCGGCGCGGCGCTGATAACGTTGAACGGACATCGCGACGCCGTGCTTCATGCTGAATTCAGCCCGGACGGAACGCGCGTCGTCACGGCCTCGCGGGATAAGACGGCGCGGCTCTGGAATGCCGAAACCGGAAACTCGTTGGCGGTGTTGAATCATGAGGGCTGGGTGGAACATGCGGCATTCAGCCGCGACGGCACTCGCATCGTGACCGCCTCCGCCGATCATTTCGCGCGGGTTTGGAATGCGGCGAACGGCGATCTGCTGGGACGTTTGCTCGGACACGACGACCGCATCGGATATGCGGCATTCAGCCCGGATGGAACGCGGATTGTCACGGCGTCATGGGATAAGACGGCGCGAGTTTGGGAGATGGAACGGAGTTTGCTTGTGACAAATTCGACCGAACCTGTCGAAAACGTTGCGGCTTCGATGACCAGCCCCGATGGCAAGAAACGTCTTGTGCTTCGAGGAGAAATCGCGCTTATGACCGACGCGGCGACCGGCGAGGAACTCGTTGAATTGAGCGGGCATACGGGAGAAATCAAATCTGCGGCGTTCAGCCCGGATGGCAAGCGCATCGTGACGGCCTCCGCCGATAAAACGGCGCGGCTGTGGGATGTCGCTGTCGGCGAGGCGCTGATGGAATTTCGCGGTCACGAACGTGGTGTAATTCACGCCGCCTTCAGATTCGACGGGAAACGAATCGTCACGGTTTCCGAAGATGAGACGGCGCGGATGTGGGATGTCTCAAGCGGAAAGACGCTGGCGATTTTTCCGAGGCGCACTGGAAAAATGATTTATGCCGCGTTCAGTTCAGACGGGCAGCGCATCGTGACTGCGTCGCCAGATGGCAGCGCGGCGGCATGGCGCGTCTTTTTGACAAATCAGGAATTGATTGACTATGCGAACGCGGTCGCGCCGCGCCGTTTGAGCGATGAGCAGCGGCGGCGCTTCTTTTTGGAAGCGGCGGAGGAATAAATTCGATATGTTTATCACACGTTTCGAGCAGGCGCGGACAGTCGCAGACGTTCGCGAGCATTTGCAAGCGTTGATTCGAGAACTGCTGACGCATATCGCGCCGGAACGCCTTCATTCGGCATCGCAGCACATGTTCGATTTGAAGACGCTCGCGGATTTCTCGTATGCCGACTTGCAGCATCATCCGCGCCCGGTCTGGGTGTTATCGGAAATCTGCCGCTTGCTCTTCAAAGTCGGCGATGCAGGCGCGTTGCAGCAGGCGTTCGCGGTGACGCATATTCTCTATGCGTTCAAATGCAGCCATAACGAGTCATGGCGCATCGCGGCCTTATATCGCGGCATCGCGCAAATCGGTTTTCATAGCATTGATTTGGGCATCAAAAACGTCGTCAGCGGCTTGCAGAGTCAGAACGATTTCGCATTGACGCCGATTGACGAGGTGTTGGGGCTTTGGGCGTTGACGAGCGCGGCGATCTCGAATCGCAATTTACGCCTGGCGGCGACGTTTGCGCGACAATGGCAGGAGACCGCCGCCGCGCATGATTTTCCGCAGGAATGGTTTCGCGCCACGTTTGCGCGGCATCTGTTCGACCTGCTTTCCGGCGAAAGCGACGTTCCGCCGGAACGCCTCGAAACGTTTGCGCAGAACGCCCCTCCGGAATGGCGCGGCGCAGTCGAATTTTTAGTCGAATGGGCGCAGAGAATGCGAGCGGGGCAGCGTATCGAACAGCGCGAAATCGGCGAGCCATGCCCGCTGTTTCTTGGCGTGGAATGGCGTCCTGCGGCGCAAAGCGAGCCTCGGCGCGATGCCGCCGCGAATCATCTTGCCGACGATTTCGGCCTGCTTTGCGACATCCGCCGCGCCTTTTGCCATCCGAACGCGATTGACGAATTGACGCCGGAGATCATCGAACGCTACGCCGATTGCCTCGCCCGCTGGGAATTGCCGCGCCCGTTGTACGATTTCGAAACGATTCTCAAACAGAAAGCGGCGGTCAAAAATTTTCACTACGTCATGAGCCGCTTATTGGGCAAACAGGTCTTGGACGCCGTGACGAACAAGCGCCCGTTCGACCCGGAAGTCGTGACGCAGAACGAGGCGATTATTTTGGTGTTGGATGTCAGAAAATTTTCGACATTAAGCGAAGGCTGCTCGCCGGAAGAAATTTTCGATCTGCTGAATCCGATCTTCAAAATCATGCACGAAGAATTGGAGCAGGCAGGCGGCACGATCCTCGAATTCGTGGGGGATTGCATTATCGTCGTGTTCAACATGTTTCACGGGCAGCAAGCGCGAATTCTTGAGATTCTCAGGGCGACGATTCGCGCCATGTTCCGTATTCATGCGCATAACGCGCTTTCCGTTCAGGCCGGGCTGCCGGAAATTCGCGTTGGCGTCGGCATCAACCAGGGGCCGGTGGCGTTAGGGTATCTTGGCGGGTTGGCGCGTTGTCATCTGACCGTGTTAGGGAATACGATCAATTTGGCGGCGCGGATCGAATCGTCGTCGAAAGACCTGCCCGGCGACGTGATTATCTCCGAAACCTGTTTTGGCGGCGATGAGCCTGAACTCTGGACTGCGCCGGACGGCATCAATTTTTCCGTGCGGGATGTCGGCTGCCACGCCATGCGAAATATCGCGCAACCCGTCCATCTGTTTGCGCTGAGTCCGTTGCTGCGCTCGTGGGTGGACTTCGTGCCGATGGGGTTCGTCGCCGCGCCCGAACGCGCTGTTGTGTACCTTGACACCGGCAATGCGCGGCAGCCCGGAATTATTGACCATCATTTCGGCGGGCATGAGATTCATAGTGCCTGCGAATTGCTGCTGTCTCAGCCGGAACTGCTGATCGAGCATCTTCACGACATCCCGCTCTCGCAGATTGAATTTCGGCTGCACACGCAGCCCGATCTGGATTGCGCGGCCACGCTGTACGCGGCGTATGAATTGCTGGGCAAGCGTCCGCGTCACAATTTGCTCAAGACGCTGGCAGCGTATGACAGCCTGATCGATCAAGGACGAATTCCGAACCCGGAGCGGTTGGGTGATTCGCTCATCGGCGTATTTATCGCGCATCAGCGGCGCGTTGCTGATGTGTTCGGCAATCGTTCGACTGATTGGCGTCTCCTTGAAGCGGGCTTGCGTGTGATTGACGCCGCACTCTACCTCTTAGAAGCGACGCCGACGGCGGATTTGTCGCGCATTTTCGAGTCGCGTCCGGCGTGGTTTCCCGAAGAACGTCTGTTGATTCAGGATGATCAGCGGCGGTATCAGGACGATGTGGCGCGGCGCAGTCACGTGTATGTCGCCAGAATCAATGGCGTTCCTGAGCCGGTGAAAGGGCTGTGGCTGGATCATCCGCAGAGTATTTTTTACAAACTTTGGGCCAAGACCGAATTGACTGAACAGGGCGAGCCGCGCTATCGTTTTATGACGCTTGATCTGTCATCCGCAGAGAAAAATCGGTTTATCATTCGCGTCGATCCCGATTGTGGCACGGATTTGAATGGATTGGGACAGCTTTTGGAACAACATGAAATCCGTAAGCGCCAACAAATCGGCAAAAATCGTCCGATCGAGCCGATTCGTTATCCCGCTGACAACTCCGATCCCTGGTATTTCGGACAGGGGCATCAATACACGATTCTCGATGCGCCCTGGGAGGGGACAGTGTTGACCGCCGCAGAGGTTCAGCATATTCATGAGGGGTGGCAGTGTGATGATTTTCATGAACCTTGCCAGGGTTTGACAGCACATGCGGGAAAATTTTTTTAAGGCGCGCAAAACATCTTGACTCGAATCAGTATTTTACATTGTGGTCGCATCGCAAATGTTCCTCTTGATAATCGTGGCCTGCCTGTTAAAATCGTGTATTTTTTCTTGACAAACGTCTGAAATAGTGGTTAGTTAAGCAGCATGAATACGCAAGAGCTTGAGTTGCAACAGTATCAGATCATTGATGACGCGCCGAGCGAGAAGGCGGTGTTAGACTTATTTTCCAGCCTGAAATGGGCGGGTGTCGTCTTTTGCGTCGCGATTGTTGCCAGTATTGTGGTGCAGCCGTGGTTTCTGGTTTTTGGGGTTGCGCTTTCAATCGCCATTACGCTTTCTGACGCGCGGGTGGCCGCTGCCTTGTCTCGAAAGTTGACCCGATTGCTCGATACGCAGTATGATGCCATTGAAGAGGTCTTCTCTGACGCCAGAACTCAGATGGATCATCAGTATGCTCGCGTGTTATCTCAGTCTATGGACATCTATCGAGAAATCAAAGTGGCGATTCTCGATCGAAGCGGCCTGTTCATCGAGTCTTTCGGCGATGTACTGCCGGCGATTCAGGCGTTGATGGAAAAGATTGTGTTGCTGACTCGTAAGGCGCAGGCGATTGATCACGGGTTGCGATGTCATGACGATATGGATCGCACGAACATGATTTTGCAGCATTATCAACAAAAGATCGAACGCGATGCGGCTGATGATTTCATTCGATCCGAATGGATCAGAACGCGAGATTCTCTTGCTAAGCAGCTCAAAAGTCAGGAAGAAATTTTACGAGGGAAAGAGTACGTGCAATCGAAATTGACCAATATTCTGACCTCGCTTCGGGAAGTTCACCTCTCGATTATTCGTCTCAGTTTTTCAGAAATACATGAAGGCTCTGATGAATTAAGCCTGGTGTATCAAACAGTGATGAATCTTAGCGAGGCCATTGATGACACTGTCGAGACGCTCGATCGGATAACCTATCAGCAGGTATAGCCATTATGATGAAAAAGGTGCTTTCGGTTGTTTCTATTCTGTTCGTCCTCTTTTGTATCGGAGCAATTCTTACACAGGTGTTACCGTTGGATAGTTTGTGGGCATCAGCCGGAAGCTTTTTCCGGCAATTTTCCACGATGTTTTCCAATGAAGGCGTCTTATCGGTCGAATCGTCCCCTGATGGCGCGTCGGTCTATGTAGATAGCGCGCTCATCGGCCAAACCCCTTTTAAAAAAGCGTTCTCGCATGGAACGTATGACGTCAAAGTCGTATTATCAGGATTTCAGACCTACGCTCGCCGAATTTCTGTCGAAAAAAATCAAACGGCAATGATTCAGGCGAAATTATCGAAAGAATATGGAAATGTGAAGATTTCAAGCACGCCGTCCGGCGCAACGGTGTATCTCGATGGGCTTCGGCAGGGGCAGGTCACGCCATTCGATGTCCAGCTTTCTCCTGGAAAATACGTTGTCAAGGTTGAAAAAGAGCATTTTTATACGTATGAAGAGGATATTGTGATTGAAGCATCGAAAGTTCAGAATGTTGATGCCGATTTAGTGCGCCAGATTGGAAAAATTGTCATTGAAACGACGCCGCCAGCCGCAAAGGCGTATATTGGAGACGATTTGTTGGGCACCTCGCCGTTTACGCATGATAAGCCGGTCGGGGTCTATGTGATTACGCTGAAAAAGGAGGGATTCCGCGATAAGATTATTCAGGCGACGATTGCAGCAGATGAAACGCTCCAGATTACCGAAGATTTGGTCGAACGAGTCGGGGGACTGAAGATCACCACGAACCCGCCGGGCGCTGAAGTGCATCTTGATGATGTGTATATGGGAGAAACCCCGCTGCCGCTTGAAAAGAAGCCTGGGAAATATCGCCTGACGATTCGCGGGAAAAAATATCGCGAATTGAGCGAGGATGTGGTCATTGAAGATAATATCACCAAAAATATCCATCGCGATCTTGACCCAGTGGTCGTGGAGTTTCGTATCGAATCCGAACCATCGCACGCGAAGGTCTGGTTGAATGGCGAAGATATGGGCTATACCCCGGTGATTTTGAATAAAGAACCTGGCAATTATACGGTGCGAGTCACCAAGCCGGGCTACCGAAACTATGTTGAAGAGGTGCGGATACAGGAAGGCGCATTTCTTCAGTTAAAAGCTGTGTTGGAAGCAGAACGTCAATAAACATGTCAGAAGGAGAGCTTGAGAAGATCGGCGCAGTCCTGTGCTTTATCGGATTGTGCCGTTTTCATTTTTCAGATGCGTATGAGTATGCACACGATATATAGAAGATGCTTCTTGTTGGGGATCGGATTATTCACATTGATTGGGCTGACAGCATGCGCGCCGTCGGTGGAAATCCCGGAAACGCTTAAAGGCTCGGAAACAGAACTGCTTGCGCAAGCGAATGCGTATTACGAGCAGGGGGAGTATGAAAAGGCTTTAGGGCATTTTTTATACATTAAGGATCATTTCATCCGCAGCGATTCTGCGGGAATCACGCGATTTTATGCGGGAGAATGCTATTTTGCGTTAAAGCAATATGAAGACGCTGCGGCGGAATATATCAGCTTTCTGACCTTTTTTCCAAACGATCCGATGGCGGCGGAAGCCCAATATAAGTTAGGCGTCTGTCGGTTTCAAGAAGCGCTTGGCCCGGAGCGAGATCAAACCGACATCAATGAGGCCTTGACCGAACTCCAGACCGTATTGGAAAATTATCCTGAGAATCAGGCGGTTGTCGAAAAGACGCAGGCAAAGATTCGAGAGGTTCATGATAAATTAGCGGAACACGAATATCTTGTCGCCCGTTTTTATCGAATCGAAAAGCGATATGAGTCGTCGAATGCCAGATTACACTATTTAATCGAGCGTTTTCCCGAATCCGCTTTTCTTGCTGACGCCCTGTTGATGTTAGGAGAAAATTATCTGAAATTGGATCAAGCAGAACAGGCCAAAGACGCCTTTTCTCGCATGGCGCAGCAATTTCCGTCCCATAAAGAGACTGAAAAAGCGCGGAAGCATCTGGAAGAGCTTGGCGTGACCAATATTTCACTGCCTGTTTCTCAACCATCCGAACCAACCCCTGCTTCTGAGAAAAGCGCCGTAACGCCGCCATCACAAGTGGTTCGCGAAGGGTATGTTGTCCTGAAGCGTGATCAGCAAATTTCAATCAATCTCACTCGATCTGATGGGATTCAATCTGGAATGATGTTGGATGTGTATCGAGGAGATCAATTGGTCGGAAAAATTCGCGTCACTGACGTTCAGGAAGGGTTTTCTCTCGGAGAAATCGACTCCTTAACTCCCGGAATGAGCATAGAAGAGGATGACCGGGTCGTCGCGCAGCCATAACAGTCGTTCGTATTCGTTTCTTCCAAACGCCGGATTCTTTCATCAGAGTCCGGCGTTTTTTGTTATAGGAAAATAATTTGTGAATTTTGGGTTGTTCACTTGACTTTTCTTTGGGCTCGAATCTATTGATAAGTAAATCGTCAACATTGAATGAATTGGTTGATGTAAACAACGGAGCAGTTATGAGAATTCGACGTATCGCCCTGTCCTTCATGCGAAATATCAGCATGGCTGCCTGTTTGTGCGTTGGGATCGCCTGCGTATCCGATGCGGCAGAAAAAGAGATGCCGTGGCATGAATATTATATGAATGCCGAGAAGGCCGCTCAGCAAAAAAATTGGGAGAGCGCGGTCACGTTGTTGCAAAAGGCGATAGAAAAAGAACCGCAACCCGCACGGTTCAAAAGAATTCCCGGAAAGCTGAAACCGATTCAATATTTTCCGTATCTTGCGTTAGCGCGAGCATATCGCCAGCTTGGAAACGATGAAGAATCGCGTAAAGCCTGTGAGCAGGCGAAAGAATATGGCGTGGAACCGAAATTTATGATTGTTCGCTGTCTCAACATCAGTGAACAAAAGTCTGATGATGCGTTGAAACCATCGCCGGAATCCCTTGAGCAAGACACGACAGTTGACGTGCCACCGTCTCAACCTGTGATCGAGCCGGGCGCGAAAATTGCGGTGTTGAATTTTCAAGGATTAATGGTCGCTGAAGACTTCGGGGAAGCTGTTTCCGAACTTTTCCGCACCGAACTTGCCGGGTTCGGCGATTTTGTCGTCATCGAGCGCGGCATGGTGGAGCAAGTGCTTCAGGAACAGCAACTCCAACTGACCGGAGCGGTAGATTCGAATACAGCGGTGGAGATCGGTAAGCTGACAGGCGCGCAATTTGTGATTATCGGAAGTATCATCAAAACCGGAACGGTCTATACGATCAATGCCAGGCTGATTGATGTCGAGACTGGCGTGGCAAAAACAGGCGACAACGTCAAGGGCGACGGGGAAGAAAAAATTCCCGATATGGTCACGGAATTAACAGAAAAAATATTGTACCAACCGTCAAATAATAAGTAGGAGCGTCTGTGGAGAGACGAAATACGTTCGTTTCTCTTAAACACAATCAGAGAAAAGAAGGTGGAAGGTATGTTACATAGAACAATACGTTTACTTGTGTTCGGAATCGTATTCTGCGTGATGGCTCACGATGTCGCGTGGGCGGCGCCGAAATGGTATGAATATTATACCGAAGCGCAGCGAGCATCTGATCGTAAAGAGTGGGAACGCGCGATTGAGTTCTATCTGAAAGCGATTGAGGACGATCCCGTTTCGTCGAAAAAGAAAAATTATGGCATGCGTTATACGGCGTATTATCCGTATTTAGGAATCGGAATCGCCTCGCTTGCCATCGGCGATATGGAACAGGCGTTTACCTACTGTCAATTAGCTCAAGACAAGGGGATCGAGCCGGGAAAACCTGTCAAGGATTGCTTGGATATTGCCTCGAAATATGCCGTGTTAACGCCGAAGGTCGAAACGCCGACTCCGGAACCGACGCAGATGGAGAACGCCGCGCCGGAACTGACATTGACATCGCCGCTGCCGGAACAAATTGAGGAAAAAATGCTCGATCTGAAAGGGATTGCCAATAGCGCTGCCGGAGTCAGGGAGATCAAAATCAGCGTGGAAAATCACGGTGTCGTCACGACCTCACACTTTGAGATGAACAAACGGCAACAAGAAGATTTTTGGATCGGCGTTCCGTTGGATTTCGGGCAAAATAACGTCACGGTGGAAGCGATAGATCTGAATGACCAGGCGGCTGTCGAACAATTTTCGATTGTCAGAAATCGTTCTGGCGAAACGGTTGTTGCGAAAGCCACGGCAACGCCAGTTCCCAAAAAAGCGACGCCAACCCCGGTTTCACCTCGTCAAAAAACGCCGACACCGACTCCAGTTCTGCCTGTAGAAACGGAGGATTCGACCATTCCGACGATTACACTCGCCTCGATCATTCCTGAAAAAACGGAGGCGCAGGAACTTACGATTTCCGGCGTGGCAAATGATGATGGCGGTATGGAATTGGTACGCGTCTCTGTCGGACGCGACGATGCGAAGGGATTGATTCTTTCCTCGGCGGAGTCATCAGCCAATGAAGAACAACAGACAACATTGGCGTTCCAGCAATCCGTTGCGTTAGAACCTGGAAACAATCGAATTCAGATCGAGGCGATTGATCGGCAAGGGAATGTGGCGACGCAAGAGATGACGATTGCGCGAACAGAAACCGACAGGAAAGCGGTTGCTGAAGTCGCGTCTGTCTCTGTCATTCCGGGACAACGTTATGCCGTGATCATTGGCATCGGCGCGTATCAGGATGCGCGATTGAATTTGAGTTATACGGTGAATGACGCGCAGGGATTGTATGATGTGTTCACAGACCCGATGTATGGCGCAATTCCGACAGAAAATGTGCAGTTGTTATTAAGCGAACAGGCGACGACCGCCAATATCAAAAAGGCGTTGAATGGCCTGAGACGCAAGGCGACTGAGGATGATACCGTAATCATTTACTATTCGGGGCATGGCGCGCAAGAAGAAGATCAAACCTATTGGGTCACATACGACGCGGATATTGACGATTTGCTCTCCACCGCGCTGAATAGCAACGATATTGCGGATATGTTGGATCGGATTTCCTCACGACAATTGGTGACGTTTCTCGATTCGTGCTATAGCGCGGCGACGGTCAAACGGACACATCAAAGCCGAAGTCTTCCAACAGAAGTTCCCTGGGAGAAATTCACAGGAGAAGGACGCGTGATCATCAGCGCGTCGAACGGGAAAGAGCTGTCGTTAGAATTGGAGGAATATAAACATGGTGTCTTCACGTACTATTTGCTGGACGGCTTGAAAGGCAAGGCTGATCGCAATGAGGACGGCTATATCGAGGTGGAAGAAATCTGGGATTTTGTGAAGCGCCAGGTACAAGAGAAAGCGCGTTCGGAAGGGAACGAGCAAACGCCGAAGATACAAGGCGACTTTTCTGCCGGGATTGCCTTAACGATGAATGCAGAGGCGTTTAAGGCAAAAACGGTCGAAACGCAGATTCAACAATTGGCGCATTGGTTCGATTCGGGAGAACTTGACGGACGCTCTTTCGAATGCGCGGTCGGGATGCTTGAATCCGGGAAAAAGAACCGAGCGTTAGAGGAGTTGTTGAAAGGAACGTTAAGCATCAAGACGTTCAATCGGACATTTCGATGCGAATAAAATGAGTGTGCCCGGCACAGAGCGTCCTGGCCGGGCATTTTTTAGAACTACTCTTGAAAAGAGAGGAAATTGCCTAATTCGAAATCTGCTATCGTTTTTCCTTCTTCGCTTCCGTAGCAGATGAACCCGTCTTTCCCTTCGAATTGCCACTCGACTTCAGCCGTTTGTTCGAACAGAATATCATTGAGTTTTCCCACAACGCCCGAAGAAATTCTGACATCTTTGGAACTGCTTTGCGCTAAGTCTCCATAGGAGTGCGCCAGATAATACACGACTTCTCCCTCTGATTTAATGGAAAACTCATCCGCATCTTCTCGGTTGACTTCAGTGGGAATATTCACCACCATTTCCAGATTCTTCGAAGAAATGTTCAAGCGCGTTGTCAGATTCAGAACATCTAAAAATTGTTCCGATCCGTTAAAGACGACCAATGCCCAGCCATCCACGTAATCTACTGATTTCAGCAGGTCTCGTTCGACGTGGGCATAATTGCCAATCGTCAATTCACCTGTGATCACCGCATCTTTGACGCCAGATTGTTTACAGGAAACTGTTTTCGTCTGGATCGTCTCAATTGATCGTTCAAGCAGCGCGGAATTCGTTCCTCGCGGAAATTGCCAGAATTTTGAGTGAAGCAATTGCTCATACGTTAATTGATTGATTTCAGGCGTCGGCGTCGGTGTTATTCCTCCGATTGGCGTTGGAGTCGGCGTTGGCGTGAGCACGGATGTGCTATTATTGAGTGTTGTGACCGTTAACAACGCTTCGCCGCGCTTGCTGAACGCATAGACTTGAACATAGAGCAATGAATCATTAACAGTCAATGAGAGTTCTTCATCGCTATTGCCTGAACGCGAACTGCGTCCATCTTTTAATTCTTTCACTGCCGAATCATACACGACCAGATCAAAATCGCTTTCTTCCGACATATCAGTTAAGGCAATTTTTAATTTGGCTGGTTGTGTGGAAAGTTGAATGGTAAACCAGTCAACATCTCCGGCACAATCCATGACCACGCGCAACGCACTTCCATCAAGAGATAATGTCCGTAGATTTTTATCTGTCGGGCGATCCGAATAATTATCACAACTGCTTGAATTCGGGAGCGGCGTCGGCAGCTCGTCTTTTCCAGGAGTCGGAGTTGTGGAGATATTTGGCTTGGGTGCCGTTGGCGTTTCATCCAATGCCGGGCTTGTGGGGTTATCCGTGACGCCTTTACATCCTACCAGGCCAAGCAATATCACGCATATCCCACAGATGAAAAATAACAACCATTGTTTCGATACGAATGGCGATTTTATTTGAGAATTCATAAGCATCAATCATGAGAGTTGTTGCTCAACAACGAGATGTCCTAAAAAACGCGCCGGTCACGGTGAACCTGTCGAACTATCATTCATCGAGCAACAAATCTATTCAATAGACATTATTGGAAAGGGAAAATTTTTCAGGGTAAATCTTCTGATTGTCAAAAATGTCTCCTGTAAGCAAGGAAAAATTAAGTGATACGCGCATCTGCGTAACAAAGTAGCATTTAAATTTTCTCCGCAAAATTTGTCAAGTGCTAACCGTCATGCATTGATATTATTGGAAATGGCATGATAGTCGGCAATATTGAGAGGTGAACATCTGTAGCACTGTTTTTTGAATGCCAGAAGAATTCTCGATTGGTGCCAAAAAGATTCTTGACAACAATGGTATTCCTAAAAATGACATTTCTGTACGAATCTATTTGTTATTGAACGAACGATGCATTCATAGGAAACTTTGACAAACTGTTATCCGAAGGGATGAAAGAAAAATAAAAAATGAGGGAAAATAATATGAAAATATCAACAACTCACAAAAAAGTCACGCTTGAAGATTTAATTGACTTAATGGCGACCTTGCGGAGCGAACAAGGATGTCCCTGGGATCGAAAGCAAACATACGATACGCTGAAACCGTATGTCATCGAAGAAGCCTACGAAGTCCTCGAAGCCGTAGATGAAAGGTCTTCGGAGAATTTGAAGGAAGAACTGGGTGATTTACTGTTCCAAATTGTCTTTTACGCTCAATTACTGGGCGAAGAAGGGAACGGCGATGTCTATGATATTATAGAAACGGTGTATGCGAAAATGATTCGGCGGCATCCGCACGTCTTTGGCGATGTGAAAGTAAAAAACGCGGAAGACGTGCTGGTGAATTGGGAACAAATCAAACAAATTGAAAAAAAAGTGGAACGAACATCTGTGTTAGACGGTGTTCCGAAGGAACTGCCGTCATTGCTTCGAGCGCACCGGCTGCAATCGAAAGCGTCTCACGTTGGTTTTGAGTGGGAAAATTTTCAACAGATTTTAGAAAAACTCGATGAGGAATTTTCTGAGCTTCGTCAGGCGTATAAACATGGCGATATTGACGAGATTGAAGATGAATTCGGCGATCTGCTGTTTGTGCTGGTCAGCATTTCCCGCTTTTTGAAGGTGAATCCGGAAAATGCGTTGCGCAAAGCCATTAGTAAGTTTACTCGACGGTTTACATCTATTGAGCAGGTCATGCAAGCGACAGGAAAAGAGTGGAAAGAGATGGCTCCAGAGGAAATGGATCGACTATGGATTGAGGCAAAAAAGAGAGACGATTGAACAGATTGCGCCCGATATGCAAGCATATTGGGCGCAAATCGTCTTGTGTTATTTTTCTTCTTCGATCACGGCACGCTCGATCATTACCGGCTCGACCGGTACGTCTTGATGACCGCCGCGATTAGTGGTGGCGACGGCTTCAATCGCTTTGACCGCTTCCATGCCCTCGACAACCTTGCCGAACACGCAATAGCCCCAGCCTTGCGGTGTCTTGCCTTTATGGTTCAGAAAGTCATTGTTGACCGTATTGATGAAAAATTGACTGCTGGCAGAGTGCGGATCGCTGGTACGTGCCATGGCAATCGTGCCAACATCATTTTTCAGCGAATTATCGGCTTCATTCGTGATCGGAGCGTTGGTCGCCTTTTGTTTCATGTCAGAGGTAAATCCACCACCCTGAATCATGAAATTTTTAATGACGCGATGGAAGATTGTGCCATCAAAAAATCCGTCGCGAACATAACCGAGAAAATTTTCGACCGTTTTCGGCGCAGCCTGTGCATCCAATTGCAATACGATATCGCCGTGATTCGTGGTGAATCTCACCCGGGGAGACTTTGTTTCCGCCCAGGACAATTTGTTGATTCCGCAGATGATTGTTACGATTCCAAGTAAAATAAGATATTTCACAAATCTCCTCCTGTTGAAAGAAAAAAGCATCTCATAAACACGCGATTTACGAGATGCCTCAAATGATCGAATAAAGAGCTTATTTGCCCTTCACCTTCACCACATTTTTTGCCGCCGGTCCCTTCTGTCCTTCTCCGATCTCAAACGTCACTTCATCGCCTTCCGCCAAACTTTTAAATCCATCGCCTATCACTGAGGAATAATGGACAAATAAATCCTCGCCATTTTCCTGTTCAATGAACCCGAATCCTTTCTGATCGTTAAACCATTTTACCACACCTTTTGCCAAAACCTCAATCTCCTGCTGACCAAGTGAACAGAGTTACTTTTATCGGAGTCTCTTCAGCGTGTTATCAGGCAATAACAGGCACGAAAATCCACAATATAAACGTAATCTTATTCACATAGCTAAAAATGTTACTAATTCTACCTCCTATACATTCTAACAACAACACCCGAAAAAGAGGCTATTTTCAAAATGTTTCTACAAACAAGAAACTTACTGGAGAATCAGGGTAGATGTCAAGAAAAAAAAAGTGCAAAATTTCATTCTCGCGAGGAGACCTACTCCATGCTGAATGTCCTTTTGCACTTTTTTGGAGGGAGGTAATGTTTTTGTAGCAACGACATCTTTACTAATTGCACGGTATATGCCAACACATAATTTTGTGATGAATTCTCTCCAGATGCTTGATATAATATGGAACTCAGCGGTTATGGCAACATAAGGATATGTTCAAATTTGTATGAACAGTAGAAAATTAAAACAAAAATGTTATTTTACATATCTGCTATGGGGCAATTTTTGTCCAACATCACAATACGAAAAATGAAAAAAATAATATGGCAATGAATTTCGGGAGGGATGGCCGCGTATCTGCTAATTGCCTTTAGTAAAGAGGCTATTTCCAGCCAGGAAACCGGATAGAACGCGCTGTGTGTAAAAAGGTATTAGCGTGATGCCTTACAAATATCGTGTTATCAGAGTTGAGCGCTGGTGGGCGAAAGAAAATAAAAAAGGCAGAAGAAATATATCTCTTCTGCCTGTATGGTTGCTTTTTCTGCTTAAATTTATCGAACCATCTTTTTTCGTAAACTGGCCAATCCAAGAATTCCGATGCCGACAAGCAATAATGTCGTTGGCTCTGGTACGGCTGTTGGTGGAACGACGATAGGAACAACTGGCGGTTTGATCGAGCCAATCAATTTACGACTGTCCTGGCGATTTGTGCCAACGCTTGTTAATCGAGCGCCAAAGTCGCCTGTAAACGCAACCGCTTTTCCTGATAAGGATTCAATCGTAAAGCTGGTTGTACGAATATCATCTTTCCCTATGCCAGCGGTGCCGATTGCAAGCCCTAAATCAAACGTTGAGCCTGTCCCCTTCATTGTCGGACCATTTTTGATCCCTTGCAATCCGTCATTTCTATAAGCAAATTCAGTAATATTGCTTCCGACAACTTTCAAATCGTTTGCCGTAAAAATGTCAGTAAAATTGAAAAACAATCCCTGAATATCTGCGATGCCAGAAGAGACTTGAGCACTTACCTGAACTTTCGACGTTGAGGTTTGGGTGATATTTAACGTGACCTCAGTGTCTCGTTCTTCAAAATCTTTTAAGGTTACACTATATGCTCCTGCATCTTGAATCAACGTTATTGACGCTGCTATCATAATGAAACAGATGCTCGCTATTTTTTTCATACGTAAAATGCTCCTTTTGCTTATGCCTCGTTCTGCTGGTAAAGAGTTTACCAGAAGAAAGTAGCTGTTATTATTGAATAAGGATATACAGACTCAAAAAATTCGACCTGTGAGTGTATCCCTATAATAGAAGTCTTGACGGGCTACTTCCTCCAGGCAACCCGGCTGTCTTGAATACAAGACCCGTGGCTTTCCGTCCCCACCTCACAATGGGTTTGGCTTTATCATCTTACCATTTATACACTGCAATATAAATGCCATTAAGTTCTCTTATGAGAGTCTTCATAAGAAAAATGTGACATCTTCAATGTATATCATGACTTATAAAAACTTGAATTTTATAAGTTCTACGAATTCTTATAAAACAATATCTATCTATTGCCGGATTTTGTCAAGATTCTCGACATATATTTTCATAGTTTCTTTGCGATGCCTGATTAGAAAGGATTATTGACTTCATGAAATGTGTCGAAGAATTTTACAGCGCAGCGAATATGCGCCAGAAAGTGGTGAAACCAGAATTTTCTTGACACCATCGCTGCTGATTTTCATCCTGAACTGTTCTTAATCTTACTTGAAGAGGGAGGAAAAGCATGATCGCGATTGGCGAAAATATTCATTGCAGCAGAACATTAAAGATAGATGGCACATTTGTGGCAACGCAGGAGGACGGAACCCTATCAATTGTGTTTAGCGATGGAAAGGTTCGGCAGGCGCTTCCGGTTCCTGCGGAGGCGACCGAATTCGAAGAGTGGAATAAAGGCCGGAAGGTGAAACATATTGCCGTCGCCATCAGACAGGGGATGTATGGCGACGACAATGTCAAAGCGATTGCGCGCGCTTATCTGCGCCAGACGGCAGCGGCGCAAGAAGCGAACGGCGCGACATTTTTAGACATCAATGTTGATGAATACAGCACGAATCCGGCTGAAAAAGCGCGAGCATTACAGTGGACGGTTCGCGTGATTCAAGATGCCTGCTCTTTGCCGTTAAGTATTGATTCGTCGGAACTTGACCTGCTGAAAGCCGGGCTTGACGTCTGCGACGCGACTCGTGGAAAACCGATGGTGAATTCCGTCTCATTAGAGCGACAAGCCGCGATTTCAGTGGCGCATGACGCAGGGGCCGTCGTGATTGCCGGAGCAACCGGCGGCGAAACGATGCCCGCCACCGTTGAAGAACGTCTGCACAATTTCGATGTATTGATTCCGAAGCTTCTTGCCGCTGGATTTGAATATGCCGAGATGTACTTAGACCCGCTTGTCTTTCCGGTTTCTGTTGACACGTCTAACGGAAAAAAAGCATTAGAAACAATCTCGCAACTTCGTCAAAAATACGGGCAGGAAATTCATATTGCGCCGGGTTTAAGCAATATTTCTTTCGGTGTGCCGAATCGAAAACTGTTGAACGCCGTATTTACCCGCCTTTGCATGGAAAACGGTTGTGACGCAGGCATCGTTGACCCTCGCCATATCAACGCTGAAGCCCTGAGCGCGCTTGATACAGACAGTGAAGGCTTTCGATTGGCAAAAGCGTTTCTGTTAGGGGAAGACCAATTCGGCATGAATTATATCCGCGCTGCCCGCAAAGGGCTGATTTAGGGTGCTCGTGTTATTTACCGCGAACGCCTAAAAAATCCAATGAACTCCGAGGTCTTTGAGACCTTGGAGTTCTGATTACGTCGCGGTGCCGAAAGCGTTACTCATTCTTCATCTCGAATGTAATCCATTCGCTGGGATATTGCGGATAGTCTTTCGGGACGATGCGGAAACGCCAGGGATTGTAGAGCGGCAGCGCCTGCCATATGTCTTCCGGGAACGGGCCGAACCATTGTTCCGTGCCGACTGCTTCCAATTCGCCGGTCATGTGATACCCACCTTCACCGACTTCATACTCGATCACATACTTCCCGGTTTTGTCGCCGATCCAGGAGACTAAAATGCGTTTTTCGTAAGTTTTCGGCGTCATGACCGTGCCGACTTTCGGAAAGGTCACAATCGGACGCACTTCGACGTCGGCGTCCAAATAATGCTTCTGTTCTGTCTTCACAACTTGATAAGGAAATTGCTTCGGCTCGTCCATCCAACGCTGCATTTCTTCCCGGAATAAGCCCGCAATCGGCGCGTTCTCCGCTAATACGTTCTTCGCTTCGGCGCGGTCTTCTTTGAGGTTGTAGAGTTCTTCCGTCGTTTGCTTCGTGTCGTCGTGATAAATCGAAATAAATTTCCAATCATTCGTCCGCACCGACCGCAGTCGGTTGTTTGCCAGCCGCGACGGGCAGCTATAGCCGCAGGGCGTGGTTTCGGAAAATGCGGTTTCCTCGAACTCGCTGTTTTTTCCGGTCATCAAGCCGGCGTACGATTTGCCCTGAATCGGTTTATCGAACGGAACGCCCAGAATATCCAGCACGGTCGGCATCACGTCAATCGTGCGCACCTGCGTGTCAATCCGTTTGCCCTGCGGCAGTTTGCCTGGCAGAACGTAGAACATGGGAATGTTCAGCAGATCGTCGTACACGGTGGTATCCCACGAGGTGGACGCATGACCGATAAAACCGTGTTCCATCAATTCGTCGCCGTGATCCGCCGTAATGACAATCAGCGTATTTTCCCGCAGCCCCAATTCATCGAGCTTCATCAAGACTTTGCCGATTTTGGCATCCTGTTGGCGCAGTGTTTGGGCGTATAACGCGCGAATCGCGTCGGTATGGCGCTCCGGGTCGAATTCGATTTCCCCTTTCCGCACAATCAGGTTGTTTTTGACGAATTGCATCTGCTGGTCTTGCAACACCGCCGGGTCGATCCCTTCCAAAAAGAGCTTATTGTACGGCGGCGTGGCGCGATACGGCAGATGCGACGTGTGGAAATGCACCCAGGCGAAAAATGGCTCGGCGCGGTGTTTTTCCATCCAGGATAGCAGATACGATTCTTCGGAACGGCCTTCCGACAGCGCCACGTCCGGCGAAATCTCGGTTTTCTTGAAGACGGTGTTCATGGACGGCTCGGTCATGACATAACTGGTATCGCCGATGGCGTAGCCGCGCTGCTCCAGCGCTTCGAACAGCGTCGGAATGCGGGCGTCCATCAATTGACCGCGATTCTCGATGCCGTGCACGTTCGGGTTAACGCCGGTCATCAATGACGCGAGGCTCGGAATCGTCCAGGAAGATGGCGCAATGGCGTTGGTAAAGATTGTTCCTTGCGCCGCAAGCTGCTCGGCAAACGGCGTGGTGCGTTTCGGATAGCCATACGCGCTCCAATAATCGGGCTGCGCGCTATCAACGGTTAAAATCAGCAGATTGGTATATTGGGGCTTCTGGCTGCGCGTCGCCGCGTAAAAATGCGATCCGAGAATCGCTAAAAACGCGACGAAAAACAGCGGACGCAACACCATCGTCTCGAAACGGCGGCGGCTGTCGCGCCCGACGCGCGGCGACCAGAAATGCGCCCGCGCTTCCTCGGAAATCGGCAGAAACGTGGCAAACAGACAGAGCAGCGCGGCGCTCAGTCCGACAATCAGCCACATCATTCGCGGGCCGAATGCCAGAATCGCAAGTTCGTGCCCCGCGCTGCGATAAAACACAGAAGCGTTGGGATCGGGCGTCACCTGAAATGTGTCCGAGTCATACTCGAAAAGCTGGACAATCCCTTTGCGAAGCGTGGAGCGGTAATAGGTTTTGAGAATTTCCTGTTCGCAGTAACTCTCGAAAAATTGTTCTTTTTGATTGTAGCGGTTGCGGAGATAATGATGGCGCCCGGCTTCGTAATTGTATTTTTCCAACGCGCTGTACGGAATATCCTCGGCGGGCTTGCTTTCGTAACGCTGAATAATGCGCTGATCCAGATCGCTCAACTGGCTTTCCGTAAACGACGACACAAACTCCGAGCCGCTGTCCGGCATGAAAATTTTGTGGCCGAAGCCATGCACGAACTGTAAAAAGATACCGGTATAGATAAGCGCTGCCGCCAGCGTGTAACAAATCGGGCGTAGCGACGCGAAATGGAAGCGCCCCTGAAACGCGCGAGGACGAATTACCCAAAACACCGACAAAATCGCTAAACCGCCGGAGGTAATATTCATCCAGATGTCGCGATACTCGCCGACGCGGCTCGGCAGCGCCCATTGAATCCCTTCGTCGGTCATGCCGATCAGATAGACGATCAACAACGCAAGCCAGTAGGCGCTGCGGTCTTTGATGCGGTAACTCAGCGTTTTGCAGAGCAGCAAGCCCAAAAAGCCGTATTCGAGAAAATGGATTTTTTCGCCCGCATAGATCGGGAAGATTTCCAATGCTTCGAGAAAGGCCGTGTTCAGGCCGAACCAGCGCAACGCCGCGTATAAATTCACTCGCAGCGGTTCGTGCAGAAAAAAGGCATAGAGCGCGACAATGCCCAGAAACGCGACAAAGCGCGAGACGAGATGCGTTTTGACACGTAATAAATACAGAAGCAGGAACACCGCGGCGACTAACAGCGTAACAACGGTAATTTGCGAAAAAATATCATTGCCGAAACGGTCGATCATGAACGTGGAAAAGGCGCGGGCATAGGAAAGCGTCACGAAAATAATCGAAGAATAGATGGCGACGATGATCCACGAATAGACGTCCGGACGCGCAATGTTCTCGGCGATGAACGCGAGCGGCTGGACAATGGCGCGATGTAATGTTGCGCCGAGAATCGTGATCACGCCCTTGGATCGGTGGGCATGGCGGGCGAACATCTCTTTGCGAGCGGAACGAAACGCGCGAAATGATGTGAAGGCAAGCCAGAGCAGTGCCAATCCCCAAAGACCGATTAAATAGGGCAACGCAGCCTGCGCCTGCCGGTATATCCAGAAGCGTTCGAGGCTCGTGCCTTCCGGCAGCAGCATTTTCGCATCCAGCGGCATTCCCGACAGCGGTTCTCTGCCGTATAGCACGTTGATCGCGGCAAATCCGCCGTGCTGCTCGAAGCGAATGCGGAAGGGATGGACGCCTTCGATCAAATGAATTCTGCCATCGCGTGCTTGCAAGCCGTGCGGCCCGCCGTTATCCACGACCATCGAATCGCCGACATGCACGAGCGAGCCGTCGTCCGATTCGGTGGAAAAGACGTACCAACCGGTTTCAGGCGCGACAAACGACCCTTTCCATTCCACCGAATAGATGTTTTGCGGCAATTTTTCGCGGATCGCTTTCAGCGTCTCCGTCGAAAAATCCGTGTCAAGTCCGGTGGCATGCGCCGGAGCGCTCCAGGTCGTGTTATCGTAGTAATAGCCGGTCAGCCCATGTATGGCGGGACGGCAGACCCCGAACACAACAGCAAACAGCAGGCTCAGTAACAACAAATATGCTAACGCGGTATTGAGTTTCCGTGAATTCTTCATACATTATGCTCCTTAATTATAAACGGTCAGACACGTTCGACGTGTCTGACCGTTCTCGTATTTTTCATGCGAGACATCTTGGCATATTTCAAGGTACGATAGATAAAAGGCAGAAAATCTTGTCAAGCTTTCTGTAAAATGAGGAATGAAATCAGGCAGGAAAGGATGTCGCCTGTAAGATGCTGGCGATCCGAGCGTTTAGGAGCGTCGCAGAAATAACGTGTAGACATTGTACGCCGAAACTGCGTACAATGTCTACACGTTATTTCACATTGTACGCCGAAACTGCGTTTCGGCGAGGGCGAAACAACAGTTTCGCCTT
>CAZRSF010000012.1:46250-101832 GCA_964602655.1 uncultured Candidatus Moduliflexus sp. | reverse complement strand
ACTATAAGGATAAATCGCATGATTATCGGGCAGATTCATGCAGGATCGCGTGAAAAAAAACACCGAGAATGCCTTACGAATGCTGTAATACGCGGCAGACTTCTTCCAGGACATCGCGATAACATTTTTCTGTCATTGTGCGCGCAACTACAATCACAATATCGGCGTCCTGAGGGAACAGGTCTTTATTCTGGCGAAAAACTTCACGCACAAGACGCTTACAGCGATTTCGCTTCACGGCATTCCCAACTTTTCTGCTGGCAGTAATCCCTAAACGGCGATAACGCCGCTCAGGCTCAGGATAATAAAAGAGGATGAAAGAAGAAGATATGATCTTCTTCCCCCCCTGATATACGCGTTGAAAATCTTGCTTTCGGCGTATATGTTCATTTTTCGGAAACGTCGCAGCCATAGATCGCCGCGACACTACACGGTCAAACGTTTCCGACCTTTCGCGCGCCGTCTTTTCAACACTAAACGCCCAGCTTTCGTACTCATGCGTTCGCGAAATCCATGCACCCGTTTTCTCACAATATTTGATGGCTGATATGTTCTTTTCACTGCTCTTCTCCTTCGCTAAAATAATGAAAATCACCAATAGATTTTGTGGAACAACTCCTCGCTCTATCTCACTTAAAACACCTGTAAACCTAATAAAAATAAAGAGATATAAGCACTTTCATCAAAAGCAGCGGCAGTATAGAGAGCCTGTAAAATTCTGTCAAGTAGTAATTTCTTTCTGAAGAATCCAAACCTTCTCTTCGAGAAAAACGACAAGGAATCGCGCGAATCTTTTTGAATCCTCATGAAAAAAAAGTTGACAAACGCTCGCTTCTTGTGTATTCTCTTTTGCAGTCGGATGAGATGACCGTGTTGGCACATCTCTATACACATGTATTATTCTATAATTCGGTGAGAGCATACGTTTTACAGAGGAGAAGAAACAATGATTGGAAAAATTGTAATTGGTCTGCTTGCCCTTCTTGTATTAGTAGGAGGAATTGTTGGCGGAGTCATTTATTGGAATAAGTTGAATGCGCCTGAACCCACAGTGACGCAAACAGCAATCGGGGATGATGCGCTCGATGTGCCTGAAACGTCGCCGGCAACTGATGTTGCGCCTGACGCTGCTGTGGACCAAACCGCGCCCGATGCTCCGGCAACAACGGATGAAACAACCTTTCCAGAGGTAAATGAAGAAGCAAATCCTGAAGTGGAAGTTTCAATTGACGAAGAAACGCCGACAGAGGCCGTCGAAGAGATTCAGCCGGACGCCGCAGTCGCCGATAGAAGCGTGGCAGAACGTCCGGTTGAGCGTCCATCGAATGCCACACGCGAACCACGCACTGTTGTGGGAGAACCCGCAGATACAACGCCAGTAAATCCGCCAACAGAAGGCACGTCAGAAATTCAAGGCATTGAAATCGAACCGGTGGCAACACCGACACCAGCGCCGACAACACCTCCTCAGGCGACGCCGACTCCAGTAACGACTCCGGTCATTCCGAAAGGGAATTATGCGATTTCGACGACCACGCCGATTTTAAGTTCGCAACTCCCGCAGATTCGGAAGGCAATGAGCCGTTTAGGCGTACAGTTGGCAGAACAAAAGGGAAATGCGTATCCGCAGCAGGCGTATCGAGTGTCTATCGGGTATTTCGTGCAAAAAGCCGAAGCCGATAATTGGGCGCGGACATATTTACGCCCTCAAAAGATCGCATACTCCGTCTATCCGGCGCAGGGAATGTACTCCATCCAGGTCGGAGTCTATACGAATCGTGAAAATGTTGATCGTCAGATCAGCAAACTCTATCAGGCATTTCCGGGATGGCGTCTGCCAGTGCGCACAGAGATGACGACCATTCAGCAGTCCACGTATGCGCTGTCTCTTCGCGGCATTCCTGAAACATTGGCGCGTCAGATACAGAGCGAACTGTTTCGCGTCGGAATTACCGCAGATATATTACGGATTTCTTAAGGAAATTCCGAGGGGTGAAGCCGCCAGCAGCGATGTTGGCGGCTTTTGTATTATGTTACAGCAACGCCTGAATCTTGGTTTTTAACGTTGGCTTTGGCACAGCCCCGACAAGTTGATCAATGACCTGTCCGTTTTTGATGAACAACAGCGTGGGAATACCTTGTACTCGGTATTGCGACGCGGTCTGCTGATTTTCGTCCGTATTGATTTTCGCGATTTTGACCTTCCCCGCGTATTCTTGCGCTAATTCTTCCAGCACTGGCGCAATCATCTTGCACGGCCCGCACCACGGCGCCCAAAAATCCACAACCACTGGCAGCGAGGCATTCAATACATCCTGTTGAAACGACTGATCGGTCACATGAATTGGCGAAGCGGAAACGCCTTCTGTTGCAGTGAATGATGCGCCGCATTTCCCGCATTTCGCCTGATGGCCGATTTTATCAGCAGGAATGCGATTCTGAGCCTGGCATTGCGGGCATGAAACAAGCAGCATGTCTGTCATAATTTTCTGCGTACGACACGCATTCCGTTGGATAACACGTACCCTGTGGACAGAATGCGTGATGACGACTCCTTTGATATTCGTTTATGAGTTCTGGTTTTCAGTATCGTTCGTTGTGTTCGGATGAGGCTGTCGATCCTCGACAGCGCAGGATGCCGACATTCAGGTCGAAACGCCGAATTTCGGCAGCACGTAGCGCATCAGCACGAAATACGCGATAATAAAAATAATTGGCAGCAATCCGTCAAACATAATAGGCTCCTTAGAGAAGACTGGCTGGTAAAACCACCGGTTTTACTGGTTAACATGACCCCGCTCAGGTGAAACGCGAACCTGCTGGCGCACTGCTGGAGGCAGACGACGCGCTGTCGGAGTTTGCTGAAGCAAACGTCGAAAATTGTTTCGTCGGTTTCGGCGCGCCGCATTTCTCGCACGAAAGGTGTTCATTTCCCTCGCCGAGGCGTTGCAGGACAGAAAAACGATGATGGCAGGCAGAACAGGCATATTCGTAAATTGGCATACTTTTCAGGCGCAACAGCATGATGACATGCGTGGCTGCATCATTCATGTCGTCATGACGCGCCTCTCGTTCATGGAACGTCAGTCGGTAACGTCTGGATATCTTCATCCTCAAAGGGCTGCGTCTGGTGTTTGCAAAACACGCGCTGAAACACATCGAGAAGTTCGAACACATCCTGATTCTTGATTCCGTAATAGACAAGATTCGATTCTTTACGCGTGGAAAGCACGTCCCGTTCTCGCATAATGCCAAGATGCTGCGACATATTCGATTGCGTTCCGCCTAACGCGTGTTGAAGATCGCAAACCGTTTTCTCGCCGTCTTGCAGCAGATACAAAATTCCTAACCGTGTGGGATGCGATAAGGCTTTCAGGCATCGAACCGCTTGTTGAATCTCTTGTTCATATTTCATAATGCTCACTCCAAAATACAATATAAGAATATTCTAATATTCTGTCAAGTTCTTTTTTCAAAAATTTTAGAAATCAGTGAAGTTTCAAGTTGTCATAATACCAAATTGTGTTTCAAACGATCATCAATCGTATGACGAAACTGTTGTTTCGTCAAGGGCGAAACAACAGTTTCGCCCTACCATTTACGATCTATTCGAAGGCAATGGGAATTATTACAGTTCCCAGATCAACCAACCGCGAGAAAGCCACTTTCCCCATAAACGCAACTTGTATCCTCTTTCGGCAAGCGCGTAAGCGCTGGCAATAAACCACTGCCGCAAGCCCCAGACACGAAAGGGCGCGGTCGTAAGCATCGCTTGTTTCCACTCTTGAAAAAAATCATAAATCCGTTCCCCCGGCACAACGCGGTGGATGTAATTTTTGGGCAGTACCGCTTGAAATTGAGCCGGATCAAAACCAGTACGAAAATTCGTGCTGAACACAAGCGCTTCTGGCGTCCACGAGCTATTGCTATCTGGTAGCGCTGGTTTGCGCAAGAGATTGGCAACCCAGACGCGGCCAAACGGATCGGACGTGCCTTCGATCATCATGCCGCCGGGCAGGACAGATTCAGCGAGCATGGCATACGCCTCGCTGACAGCGCATTCGTCATATTGCCGCAGCACGTTAAAAGCGCGAATCAGCCGCACACGCTCCGGTTCGCCGTCCGTCCAAGTTTGTAACGGGAGATTAAAGCCGCCTAATCGGAAAAAGGTGTGTTCATTTTGATATGGACGCGCTGCCGCGACTCGTTCCGGGTCTATTTCCACGCCTAACACCGGCAGAGCCGGATTCGAACGCCGAAACCGTTCCGCGCTTTCTAACGTCGTCATCGGCGTTGCGCCATACCCGACATCCACAAAATACGCGCGCTCGAATGCCCCGCTGCGTCGGCGTAATAAGCCGGGTTCGTATGCCATCAGGAACATATCTACCCGTCGCAGCCGATTACACGCGGTTTTCCCTCGCGTTGGCTGTCCTTGCGGTTTATATGCCCGGCGTTTCATGCCGTATCTCTCTTGCGCTGAACGAGGAAAGCGCGATGCCGATGACGACTAAGCCGATGCCGTACCATTGCCGCTGCGACAGCCGTTCGTCCAGCAGCAACCAGCCAAAGAACAGCGCAAAGACCGGTATCAGATTGATTGACGCCGAGGCTTTTGTGGCGGAGAGGTGGCGCAGGGCATGGTTATAAAAACTATAGGCCAGGACGGTGACGCAGCCGCCAAGATAGATCACGGCCAGTGTGGGAATCGCAGGGAAGGCGGTCGGTAGGCTGGTTGATGGCAGCAATAAGGTTGGCGCGAAAAAGAGCGTGCCCATAAACATCTGAAACGCGGACAGCGCGACCGCAGAATACTGCGCTCCTAAGCGTTTGACAAGCATCGTGTAACCTGTTGCCCAGCACATCGCGATCAACTGCAATGCATTGCCTAACAGCGGATTCGGCGCTTGCTGCGAGGCGCCGGTTCGAATGCTCAATACGACGATGCCGCCAAGCGCGACGATAAATCCGACAAGCATACGCATTCCAATTTTTTCGTGAAAAAAGACGTGGGCGGCGATGGTCACAAACACTGGCAGCAGGGCGGTGATGAGACCTGCCTGCGATGAGGTCGTGTAAACAAGCGCATGTGCTTCGCACGTCAGATAGAAGCAGGGTTCGCATAATCCTAACAGCAGCAGCCATTTCCAGTCCTGTTTATACGAAGGAAAGCGCAGTATTCTCCATCTCAACAAAAACAAGACCGATGCAATCGCCATTCGCGCAAACAGGATCACAGACGGATCGTAGGCTTGCAGCGCGACTTTCATCGCGACGTAGGAACTGCCCCAGATCAGCATGGCGAGCGTTAATCCGATGGCGGGCAACAGTGAAGACAGGCGAGCGCGCATAAGGAACAATACGGGGAGTTACAGCTTGAATTCGCTGATCAACGTATCTAATTCTTTGGTTAATGCCTCTAATCGGTCTAAGACGTGATGCGTTTTGGTACTGGTATTGATAAATTCATCTGTATTGGTGACTAATTCTTTGAGCGCGGCGGAGATTTCTTCGCTGGCTAACTGCTGCTTGAGCAGCGACCGCGAGATGCGCTGGGCGATTCTGGTCGTCTGCGTCGTGCCGGAGAGAATGTCTTGCAGCCATTCCGTCGTGCGAATTGTGTGTTCCGCGCCTTGCGTGATGTTGTCCGTGCTGGCTTCGGATGAGATGACTAAATTTTTTATGGTGACCTGAATATCGCTGATCGTTTTGCGAATTGTATCGGTCGAGTTGATCACATGATCAGCAAGAACACGGATTTCTTTAGCAACCACGCCGAATCTTCGGCCTGCTGCGCCTGCGCCAGCGGCTTCCAATGACGCATTGAAGGCGATCAGTTTGGTCTGATCCGCGATAGAAACGATGGCATCCATGATTTTGGAAATCTCTTTCGATTTTTGCTCAAGCTGATGGATATACTCAGTATCCGTGCGATTCGAATCCTGAATATCGCGCATTTTTTGCAACGCCTGTTCCGCGATGTCCATGCCTTTTTGAGCGTCAATGCGAGTCTTTTCAGCGATTTGCACGACAATATCGGTGTTTTTGGAAATCTGCTGCGATGTTTGTGCCACGCTTTCCATGTTCATCGAGGTTTCGGCGATTGATGACGATTGCTGTTCGATTGAAGCGGCCAATTGCTCCGAATTGTGCAGCAACTCTTCCGTTACCGTGGCGATCAGCGCTTCTGCATGGTAAATCTGTCCTCCCAGTCTTTGCAGCGAAGCAATAATGGCATGAAACTGCTGGGTGAATTGCGCGATCTCCCCTTTTCCAGATAATGCGATGGCATTGGAACTGATGTCCTTCGCAATTACCAACGCCGATACGCGCCGCATATCGCGCAAAACATCGAACGCCTGGCGCGACCAACGCAGAAAGAGCAGACTGACAGCGCATCCCAGCAAGAGAAATCCCCCGATTTGCAGCCAAATAAACCGCAGTAGCGACGATGTCTCTTGCATTGCCGCATTCAGGGCGACTGCGGAGATGATCGCGCTGACGGCGACGGCGACAAATACGATTCCCCAGAGCACGAGCAATGTTGTCTTCTGGTCTTCGGAAATATTGAGCCAGGGTACACGGAATTTCAGCGAAAATCGTTTCATAATTGATGGATGACTGCAACAGAATGGAGTAATGCAGGAACAATATCGTAGAACCGGTGAGAATGTCAAGGAAATAGCGGAAGAGTTCTTTTTCCTTGACCGTTTCGGGGAGATTCTGCTATCGTTTCTTAAAAGTTCGTCAGGAATGCATCGTCGTAATTCGTGATGTCATAAAGAATTGTTCGACAAACGCTCTGATTACATTCGCGATATGAGTCGCCTGACATTATGACAATTTCGCAGAAGAGACGTTTGCTGCCCACAAGGGAGAGCGATATGGCAGGACAAATCAAAAAAATGATTGATTCGATTATTCAGCAAAAAGCCAAAGGAGATCAGTCCTTGACGTATTTGATGCAGGCAAAATTGGCGCTCAAAGGGATCAATGTCAAACGTTATGATCAGCACTCCGAAGACGATCCGATTGTCATCGAAAAGCTCCGACTCATTGCCAAAGATTTTGGAGTCACTATCTGAACATGCCTTGAAAGCGAGGGGGAATACGTTATGGGAATGACAGTTGTCTATTCGACTCAGCCGACGATTGAGGGAGTGATTCGCGATTTCCAGACGCAAACACGCGCGGCAGCGCCGGCAATGGGTCTCTATTTTGCATCATCGCAGTTCGAAGCGCGCGAGTTGAGCCGCCAGATGCAGCAGCTTTTTCCTGCGACGCCGATGTTCGGCTGTTCTTCTGCCGGGGAAATTGTCTCTGGAAAAATGCTGAAACATTCGGTCGTATTGATGTTGTTCGATCTTGATGTGATTGACGACGTGTGTGTGGAAATGGTGGAAAATCTGTCCGGCGATTATCGGATTTCCGACGTGTTGCACCGTATTGAGACGTATTACGGCATGCCGATAGCGGAGATGAATTATCAAGAATATGTCGGCATCATTTTGATTGACGGCCTGAGCCTCCAAGAAGAGCGCATCATGGAAAAGATCGGCGATTCGACCAATCTGACGTTCATCGGCGGGTCTGCCGGAGATGACTTGCAATTTCAAAAGACGTATGTGTACGCCAATGGCCGCGCGTATGAGAATGCGGCGTTATTGGCCTTAATCAAGCCGACGGTCGGGTTCGACGTGATTAAAACGCAAAGCTTCTGCCCGCTGAAACAGACGCTCTTGGCAACGAAAGTGGATGAATCCGCGCGCGAAGTGCTTGAATTCAATCATAAACCCGCATTGCAGGCGTATGCGGAAGCGATTGGCACGTCGGTCGAACATCTTGCGGAAGCCTTCTCGCGCTTTCCGGTCGGATTGATGATCGGCGACGAGCCGTATGTTCGCAGCCCGCAGGCGATTGTGGGAGATCGCATCCGTTTTTATTGCCAGATTAAGGACGGCATGGAGTTGAATCTGTTAGTCTCCACAGACATTATTGCCGATAGCAGAGAAGCGATCCGTTCGAAACAGGCGGAATTAGGCAATATTTCCGGCATCATTAATTTTCATTGCATTCTGCGCACGTTGGAATTGGAGGAAAAGGGGTTGACTGAGGCGTATGGACAGTTATTCGCCGATATTCCGACCATCGGCTTCAGCACCTATGGCGAGCAATATATCGGCCATATCAATCAGACTTCGACGATCTTGGTATTTCAATAGCCGAGATATTGACAATCTCGCCATCCTACCTATCTTGTAATCAAAGACACTTTTCGAAGCGCTTGCGGTGATGCAGACCTCACAGGTTTTAAAAATCTGTGAGGTCTGTAAAAAAATGTTTGACGGCGTCATTATCCACATCTTTATTGAAAAGATACAATGCAGTATCTATACAAGATAACACCTCCAACCACAAGGAGACTATTATGAAACGATATAGATTGAAAGGCTGGCTGCTGTTGTTTGTCTGTTTATTCGGCATGACACAAGTGGCTTCTGCCGAGCAGCCATATAGCGAAATTATCGTCAATCTTGAGGATCAAGCGGCGCAGGAGGCCATTCAGCAGATCGCTTCTCTGTATGGCATTTCGCTCGAATATAACAGTATTTTTTCCAAAGAAGATAAATTGATGCGTTTTGCTCTTCCTGAAGGCAAATCTGGCGAAGACCTGACCAAATTTCTGCAACTGCTGACTGATGACGCCTTGATTGAATACGCCGAGCCGAATTATCTCTACGAAGCCTACGGCAAACCGAATGACCCGATGTACGACAAACAGTGGAATATGCAGATGATCGGCGTCGAAGACGCCTGGAAACAGGCTGACGGCGACGGCGCGGTCGTGGCGGTGATTGATACCGGCGTGGCGTCGGAAGATTATAAAGACAAGAAGGGGCAATATCATCGCGTGCCGGATTTAGCGCAGACCAAATTCGTCAAAGGATACGATTTCGTTGACGATGACGAACACGCCAACGATGACAACGGACACGGGACGCATGTCGCCGGAACCATTGCGCAATCCACCAATAACAAAATCGGCGTCGTCGGCATTGCGCCGAAAGCGAAAATCATGCCGTTGCGCGTCTTGAATAAACAAGGCTACGGCAACATCGCCGACATCGCGGAAGCGATCCGCTTTGCGGCAGATCACGGCGCGAATGTCATTAACATGAGTCTCGGCGGCGGCGGCGAAAGCAAACTAATGAAAGACGCGGTGGCGTATGCCCATAAAAAAGGCGTGACCGTCATCTGCGCCGCCGGAAATGAGCGGCGCAATGGTGTCAGTTATCCTGCCGCGTATCCGTTTGCCATTGGCGTGTCCAGCGTCGGCCCGACTGGCGAATTAGCGCCGTATTCCAACTACGGCAGCGGCACGGATATTGCCGCGCCGGGGGGCGACACCAGCGCGAATCGCGAGCATGGCATTCTGCAAAACACGATTGGCCGCATGAAACCAACCGAAGACAGCTATGAATTTTTTCAGGGCACGTCAATGGCTTCGCCGCATGTGGCGGGCGTGGCGGCGTTGATCGTTTCGTCCGGCGTGAAAGACCCGGCGGCAGTGGAAAAAGTCTTACTGAGTTCCGCGACGAAAAAGAATGATGCGTCGAAATATGGCGCGGGGATTCTGAACGCTGCGGCTGCGGTCGAAGCAGCAAGCGGCGACACGGCGGACGGCGCGGAAATGGCATCCGGCGAGGTGTCTGCGACATTCAGCATCAAAACCAGCCTGCTTTATTTTCTCGCAGGCGTCGGTTTTGCGATTTATTATTTCAAACTTGCCAAACGGTCGGATGGTTACGGCCCGCTCTTCTCGTTCCTCTTTTCGTTGGCGATGTTCTTAACGTCGAGCGGCCTGTTTTTCGTCGAAATGCTGAACATTCCGGGTGTGCCGCGCTCGGTCTTGCATCTGCTCAGTTCGCCGCTGCCGCATCTGGACCAGGCGTTGTTCGGCTCGTTTGCGACATTTTTGAATCCGTTCCTGCACAGCGCATTGATTCCGGTGGTGCTGGTCGTGATCTTCCACCACACGAAATTCTTCAAGGCGATTGCGGTCGGCGTGGCGGTCGGCATGGCCGCGCATTTAGCGGTAGATGTGTTTTCATTGGCGAATGTGTCGTTTATTCCGGGAACGTTCCTGCTGGATAAAGCGTGGCTGCTGATTAACGCGGCGATTTGCTTTGTGATGGCAGTGTTGACAGGGAAATCATCATGAAAAAAACATTGGATGGCATTGTGAAGTTTCGCGACATCGGGATGGGCTGCTGGGAGATATTGACCGGCGACGGACAATCGTTCGAGCTGATCGGCGACGAAAGCCTGTTTCAAGACGGCAAGAAAGCGAAGATTCGAGGCAAAATCCGCACTGACTTGATGAGCGCGGGCAACATCGGCCCGATTTTCGAAGTAGATTCCTCCGAAGAATCCTCGTAACATGAACGCATCAACCCAGTCAGGGTTTCGAACCCTGACTGGGTTTTTTATAGATGACCCAAGATTCGTTGACGCGGTAAACATCGCTCCTGAAATTGAGAAAGGAAGGCTCTTTATGTCGCCGGAAATTACCTTTGATGGCTCGATTGCTGTGATTTTGGTTTCTATTATTGCATTGATCTGGGTGTTTATCGGCAAACCATCTCAAAATTCGACAGCAGGCGCATTCGAAGACGATGACGAGATTATCAGCGTGACCAAAAAGATGTCAGTGACATTGCCATACGCAAAATGGGATGCATTGACAGATCGGGCTGAACAATACGGACTGAGGCGAAATGACTATGTGGCGCGGCTGCTTTCGACGCATCTCGATGAAACGCCGGCTTGGACAGACGAAGATGAATCCGATTGATCTCGTCGGATTTACGCCCCGATGAAAAAATACGGAAACGCGCAATGCAATTGGTATACTGATTTATACGTTAAAAGAACATGACGGCGTTTATAAATATTCTAATGCTGTTAAAGAATATCTTGCTGCAACCATCAGTTCCCTTGAGAAAAAAGGAGTCATTCTGATTGATAAAACGAACGATATTGTCCGTCTTGCCGATAAAAATCATCCGTGCGCGTACGATAAATTCACATCGTGGGAAAGAAAACGCCGGTAAAATCCGTGTTATCTCTCGGACTTTACCGGCATGGTCTTGCTCCTCAGCGTCAGGGCGATTACGCCGCGCCGCCTGCGCTGACGACAAAGCCGCTCGGCGCTAAACCGGTTGATGACGGCGTCCCTGCGATTTGCGCCAAATAGGTGCTGCCAAGCTGTTCGATATGCTCGCGAATATTATCGAAATAGTTGTAATGCAGTTGTTCTTCGTCAATAATCGCTTCGAACAACTTCGTGCTGATGCTGTCGCCGTTTTCGCGGCAGACCGACGCAAATTGGTTGTAAGCGTCAATCGTATCGTCTTCAGCGTTTGCGTCGAACGGATAAATTGCTTCGACGGGCTGGCGTTTTTGAACGTTTCCCGAAGGTTCGGTAGTCGGTTCGCCGCCTAATTCTTTGATGCGTTCCGCAAATTGTTCCGAATGGCGCATTTCGTCAATCGCGATCAGCTTCATTTTCACCGCGAATTCGCCATAATCCATGTCGTCCAAATTATAGTGCTGATTCATGTATTGATGAATTGCTAACAATTCCATCGCTCTCGCCTTATTCAACACCTCAACGACCTTTTTTTTGCGTTCTTCTCTGGCGCTTGTTTCCATAACGATGCTCCTTTCTTCAGTTGAAATGAGTAAAATATTGGTTCTTTTCGTCGCTGAATCCGCATGTTTCACAGACGCGAATCTGTTATCAGGAGAGATAACATGTGCGTTTGAATTTCCTGTCAATCATTTTTAGAGAAAAGTTACGATGTGATTGCTTTACAGGCGCTTTCTGCCGCTTCACGCAAGTAAATTCCGTGAGACGACCAAAAAACGCTTGACGAACTTCCTCTTTTAGCCCATGTTCGTTGCTGTCTGCTGCATCTATTTGTAAAAATATGTTTTTATCGCCCGGATTACCTAAAAAAATAACGTATTGACGTCGCTCATGGAATCGCTTCGTTATGATCGAATATGTCCTCTATTTTTTTATCGCCTATTCTTGCGGCGTAATCTCTCTTGGGATGTTGGCGGTCGCCTATCTGAAAACCAGAGAGGAAACACTGGCGTATTATGGCTATTTTCAGGTGATGTTAACGGCGTTTATTGTGATGCAGGTATGGTTAGGCTATGTCGCAGACCTCGCGCAGCATGAGAGAGGGCGCTTGTCCGATGTAATCGAAAATCTCATGTATGCGAATGAATTTATTGTGAGCTATTTGGCGGTGTTTGCGTTCATTGTGTTTTGCCTTCATTTTTTCTCTGTTCCCAAGATCGCTTGCCATGCGGCAATCAGCGGAGGCATCTTGCTTCTCGAAAATTTGGCGCTGCATCTCGTCGTATTTGTTTGGTCAAATAGCCTATTTAGCGCAATCGTGGTGTTTCTCAACGATCATATCGGCAGCATGGCAATGATCTATATCTTGAGTATTGGGATAACACGCTATAAAACAATTATTTCTTCGGTCGAACGGGCGGCGGTCAGGCGTTTTCTGGTTTTTGGCATGATCGCCCTTCCCGCCATGTTTATCGAAGCCCTTTTGGAAGAAACGACAGAGTCATCGCTATCATATTATCCGCTAATTTACATGGGTGAGACAATTCTGCTGACGCATTATTTTGTCAAACGCGCGTTATTTTCTTCTAACACCGGCGCAATGATGCCGCGTCTAGAAACAGATATGATCCAATTGCCTGAGAAAGGGCTGGAGAAAATGCGAACTCCCATCATTCCTGAAAAGGATGTCTTTGAGCGCTATGGACTCTCTCCACGCGAAAGAGAATTGATTTTGTTAGTTTTGCAAGGGCGCAATAATTCCGAAATTGCTGAAACGCTGTTCATTTCTGTCAGCACGGTCAAATCACATCTCAGCAATATTTATGAAAAATTCGGCGTGAAAAATCGGTATGAGTTAATCACCTTTGTAGCCAACCAATCAACCTCGATCTCAACATCTTCTGAAATTGACGCTTCCAATAGGTAAACCGTGCAAATCATTCAATCGTCCAGAAAAAAATCGTTCATCTCAATTCACCCAATATACAGGCGATTGGCCTGCTGTCTATCAGGATGATGTCCTGAAGTCGGAGTCATTTCAACACTCAAATCATCCACTTGACCGATTGACGAATTCTTCTTATTCGTATATTCTACAGCCATGTTGAGGAACGCATCTTCAACGCGCTGAATGTTCGAAATAGAGAATATTGATGAAACTGAAAGGAATGCTTGCGTTTCAGAGGATGCTGTCATCATGTTGAAACGTAAGCATACAAGGGATGACAACACGAAAAAGTTCGGGTCAGACATTGAGAACGATATTCACCTTCAATCTTGTTTTTTTCGTTGGTTTTTTAGCATCGTGCAGCAATGATAATCCGACGTCTCCCGGCGACAGCCAATCTGCGTTAAGCGCCGGGCGCGATTATATGAAATGGTGGAATGCCGGCGAATATCAGCAAATATGGAATCACGCAGCAGAGGAATTTGAAAATACATTCGAAAGCATTGAAAATTTTCAGGCGATCTCAGAAGAGGCAAAACAGATATATGGGCAGCAAACAGCGACGAAAGGCGAACGGCTGTTCAAGATGGGGAATGTCTCCCAGTATGAGCGAGTGGCGACGTATGCGAATAATCACGAATTGGTGTCGTTTGAATGGTTTTTGGATTCGTCAAATGCTATTATCAGTTTAGATTTCCGGGAATTGCCGCAGGAAGCGCCGAGCGCCTATCTTGAATATCAAACGAAGACGGAACTGCGTCTGCCATTTGACGAGGAATGGGCGGTTGTGTGGGGCGGACGGTCAACCTGGGAAAATTATCATGCTGAGGTTGGCGATCAACGGTTTGCTTACGACTTTTTTGTTGTCGAAAATGGTTATTTCTCAGGCGATGGCAGCCAGAACGCTCACCATTACGCATTTGGCAAAACAATTGTCGCGCCGGGCAGCGGCGTTATCGTTGCGGCAGAATCATCCATCCCGGATAATATGCCAGGACAGAATAATTTTGCGCAGCCGTTAGGTAATCATGTGATTATCGATCATGAAAACGGCGAATACTCGTTGTTAGCGCATTTCCAGCAAGGCACGGTGACAGCGCAGCCCGGCGACCGCGTCGTGGCTGGTCAGAAGTTGGGGCAGTGCGGCAACAGCGGCGCGTCGGATTTACCGCATCTGCATTATCACCTTCAGAATACACCGACTCCATTCAGCGGCGACGGTTTACCAATCCAATTTACGAACTATGTCGCCAATGGAACGCACATGTCTCGCGGCGAGCCTATTCGCGGTCAGCGTGTGCATAATTAGAACGGCTGCTCAAGAACAGTTCTTCCGAAACCATTTCATCCAGAGCGTGTCGAACAGCTATTCGACACGCTTCCCTCACGCGAAAGATTTTTCTCTCCACTCAATTGACGTTCATTAAGTTCTATCGAACAATAACAGGAAATTCCTTGACAACTGCAAAAAAACGCTTGACGAACTCGCCCGATTCGACTATAACGCATCGGAAAGTCGCATTATTCGTATTGTCAGCGTGTCGTGTGTCGTCGTGAAGGGAGAAAAGGCGTTATGTTATTCGGAAAAAAGAAACCGGTTGTGCGTGAAGCGGTGTTCAAGCTGAGTGCGCGGGATTTGATCAAAAGCATCTACGAAGTCGGCCTGGTCATGTGGGATAAGGGGTTGAAAGAACGTTTGCTGCAAGAACGGGCGGTGGCGGTCGTGCAGCGTCAGGAAGACGAGACGCGGGATTCCGTCTATTATCGTCTGTCCAATGAAGTTGATCTCTTTCTCGGCCTGGAATTAAGCACGAAAATCCGCAAAACGCACAAGACGATTCAAGACCTGATTCGCGCCCTCAACGATAAATACATGCAGCTTGTGGAAGGCCACGCCGAATTCGATCCGCGCGACCATCAGGAAGGCTTGATTGTCAATCTGCTCCCTTCGATGAAATTGAAACCGACGCAATTTTCGCTGCGACTGAAAGAGCGTGTGCCGGACGACGCGTTTATCATCGGCAGGCTCATGGAAATTGGGCCGGACAGCAGCGGCGTGGAGTTGGAATGCTTGAATCATCAGCAGGAATATGTCGTCGGCAGCGACGAAATGACCGCCGATTACTACATGCCGGATTTGGCGGAGGAACATTTCGGGCTGTCCGTCCAGAACGGCAATTTTTTTATTTACCAGATCGCCAAAGAACGCGACGCGGTGACGGAAATCTTTCAGACCGAAAACGAACGGATCCAAATTGGCCGCCAGTATCAACTGCTTCAGGATAAAAATTACATTGTTGCCCGCTATAAAGGGCAGATCAAACGCTTTCAGTTTCTTGTGCCCAGAGAATTGACGGAAGCCGGGGAAATGGCCTCGCGTTATCGCCTCGTGGAAACGGGCTACTACATTTTGCGCCGCCCGGACGCTGTGAAAAAAACGTATCACTACCCCACCATCTTTTTTGCCGAGCAGGACACCATCATCACCGGCCTGAAAGACGCGCAATACATTCCGCTGCCCGGCGTCAAAAATATCGGTACGCCCGCCCGTCTCAGCTTCAAAGACGGCGAATATTATTTCCGCAAACTCCATACCGTAATGCCGCTGCCGGTGAAGGTGAACGACCTGGAAATAGACGATGAGACGGACATCAAGCTCGCCGGTGAAGGCGATACATTAGAGATCGGCAACATTCGATTTCTGTATGAAAAACTCGGCAAACGCCAGGATGTGCCGTTGGCGGTGTTGGAAGTCTCCACGCCCGGCCAGCGTTCCAGACGCTTTCCGTTGTTTCGCAAAACGCTGATCATCTCTGGTCTGAACAAACGTCCGGGATACACGGAATATTTGTTCCTTGAAGAACCCTCGCTGCCGCATAACGCCATGCGTCTGTCCATCACGGACGGCGTGTTGTACGTGGAACGCGGCAAAGATACGCCGCCGCTGTATGTCGGTGATAAAAAAGTGACCAAAAAGCATCAAATCGCTTCCGGCGATACGTTTACGATGGGGGACGCGCAGATGAAAGTCGTGCGAAAAGACTTACCGCCTTCGTATTTTGCCAAGCTGACGTTGAGCGCGGAATCGAAACGCCCGATTCATCCATTGCGCGATCTGTCGAAAGGGAAAAGCTATACGTTAGGCCGAATCGAACCGGATGACCGGAGCGACGACTTCATCGCGATTTCCCAGGATTTGCATGTTTCCGGCAGTCACGTCCTGCTGTCTCTCGCCGAAGGCCGCGTCGCGGCGGTAAAGAATATCAGTCAAAGTAATTCGACCTTTATCGTCTCGTCAGATGGGCTATTGCGGGCAGACTTGCCGCAAGTGCGCCCGGATTTGCCGCGCGACAACATCCCGTCCGAAATTCTCCTGCGCTGGGATCGCATTCTGGTCGGCCCGGTGGAACTCGAATATCGTGGTCCCGGTTCGTCCATCGTCATTCCTGATAGTTATGAAGCCTAAAAAATAACCCTGTCAGGGTTTCGAACCCTGGCAGGGTTGAAAATACGTATGAATCTGTTTTCCGCGTACCCTTCGCATCTCTGGTATCTGCTGCTATATACCGTTGGCCTGTTCGTTGCCTTTGTGACGATTGTCTGGACGATTCCTGAAAAGAAAGGACGATTCGGCGCGTTAGCCGTGTACGCGATGATGTTCGGCATTGTCGGCGGTCTGTTTGCGCTGGGTTATCATGCGCTCGGCGGTTTCGAGCACGACCGCGAGTCAGGCGTCATCGTCTTAGCGCTCTTCGGCGTGATCGGCCTGATGTTCGCCAAGCATGTCAACGGGCGCAATATTGCGCTCTTTCCGCTTGTGCTGATGCTGGCGCAGACCGGTTTTCTGATGTTGTACCGCCTGAGCTTGTCGTCGGCGAAAATCGTCGGCACGGAGTTTCCCAAGCAGATTATTTTTACGATTATGGGGCTGATGCTGCTGTTCGGCGCGGTCTGGCTGACGAAACTCTACTTTTTGCTCGATGTGCATGGCGACCGGCTGGAACTGATCGGGCAATCCAAAATCAACGTCTGGGTGGGGCATCTGCTGTACCTCGCATGTGTGCAGCGCAAGCTGTCGTATCATCTCTGGCTTATTTTGACGCTGATTCTGCTGGCGATTCCGTTGGCGTTCGGCGCGGGCATGCGGATGAGCCTCGGCGCGATTCAGGTGCAGCCGAGCGAATTCGTCAAAATGACATTGGTCGTCTATCTGACGCATCATTTGACGCGCTATCGCCAGAAAATCGGCGCGTGGGACGAACCGATTTCCAGTCGGATCGCGTTCTTGATTCCGCCGCTGCTGACGCTGGCGCTGCCGTTCGGCGGGTATGTGCTGCAAAAAGATTTCGGCCCGTTGATGCTCTATTCCATGCTGATTGTCTGCATGTTTTTCGTCGGCACATCGCGCCTGCTGGAAGTCGGCATGCTGCTGCTGATTTTTCTTGGCACGATTCTCGCCTACAACCAATTTTTCCCATATATCAGCGCCATCGTACCGCGTTCCGCCACGATTATCATTGACCGTATCAATATCTGGCAGAACCCCTGGCTCTATACCAAAGGCGAACAATTAGTGCGCTCGCTCTGGGCGATGAAGGCGGCAGGACTTTGGGGCATGGGCTTTGGCGCGGGGCATCCCGAATTTTTTGCGTCCGAAGTGCAGCACGATTTTATTTTTACGCTGATTGTTCATGAATTAGGGTTAGCGGGCGGACTGCTGATTATCCTGACCTACGCGCTGTTTCTCTGGCAGGGAATTCGGATTGCGGTCGCGACCAAATACGACGCGACCTGGAACGAAGAATGGTCATGGTTTCGGCTGAGGCTCGCCTTGGGCTGCACGCTTGTTCTCTTTTTTCAGGCCATGATCAATATCGGCGGCGTGACCAATTTCAGCCTGATGACCGGGATCACGCTTCCATTCGTCAGCTACGGCGGCACGTCTATTCTGGTCAGTTACCTGTTAGCGGGCATTTTGGCCTTTTGCTCCCTGACGCAGCATGAGATGCGGTAACATGGTCGAACGGAGTCTCAACGCTCTGCTTTCGCGGTTAACGCAGAGCGTTCGCACTCCGAGTCAATCTAAAACGCAAGGCCGCGTCAAACTTTTTCAAAGAAACAGGCTTTTTCCTTGACCTGTTTTTGCGGCTTTCATTATAAGGAACTGATTTGAGAACCTTCCTTGAAGAAAAGGTGAAAGGCTCTTGATAAGCGGAAAACAACACGAGGGGAGGCGTTGTCGTGAAAGGCGATTTATCGAAAATCGAAATAGCTGATGTGGTCAAGGCATTATCGCTGATTGGAAAAAGCGGGCGAATCACCGTGACAGCGGAAGGATTGCGCGGCGCAATCTATTTGAAGCGCGGCACAGTGGTTGCGGCTGAAGACGGACGTCTGCGAGGCGAAGACGCTCTCTATTCCTTAGCGCTGAAGACCTCCGGCATCTTTCAATACGATCCGGCGACAACGCTGGCGGATCAGAATATCCACATCGGGATGGAAAGCTTATTCATCGGCCTTTCGAGCCAGGTTGACCGTTTTAAATATCTGTTGAGCCGCGGACCGCAGCTTGATGACAGATTGACGTTCAAGGGCAAATTCGACGATCCGCAATTCAACGATGAAGTTCGCGCGATCCTTCAACTCATCTCTCGACCGGTTGCTGTGCGCGACGTCTTGAAACGCTCTCCGTACAGCCGTCTGCATGCGCTGGAACTGATTGCAAAATTATGCGCGTCGCAGACGCTCAGCGTTATCAAAAAATCTGCGATGGTTGCCAAAGATGATGACCAGGACGAGATCGAACATGAGATCGACGCGTCATTGGAAACTGGTCTGGATACCATCAGCATGGGCGAATTGGTGCAGATTCTCGTGCTGATTCGGCGCGACGGACATTTGACCGCGAAGTGGGACGACCGCGAAGGCGAAGTGTTTATGGAGCATGGCAACATTACGTTTGCCACCGTCGAAAGCCTGGAAGGACTAGGCGCGGTCTATCGCCTGCTCACCTGGAAAGAAGGGTATTGCAAATTTTTCGCCGATGTTGCCCCGCAAAAACGCAATATCAAGAAAAATATCGAAAGTATCTTTGTGGAAGGAATTGATATTTTAGCGAAATTCAACAAATTCATGGATGAATTCCCGTCCTTGAATGCGTATATAGATGTGATTTCCGTGACCGGACAGGAAAATATTTCCGAGAAAGAAGCGAAAATTCTACGGCTGGTCAACCAACATGAGACATTGAACGATGTCATTAAACACAGCCCGTTCAGCGATATCGAAACGTTGGAATTGACCGCCAAACTTTACGCGCAGCGCATGATTGGCTTGAGTAAAGGGATGCGCGGGCAAACAGAAGTTGATTACGACAAAGAAGCGGAAGACCTGCTGAAAGACCTACTCTAAAAATTCCTCTAATCGGAGGGGCACGGGTGGGTCAAAAATATTGAATCACACACAACGGAGAATCCGACTCAGTGTTTGCGGCAGCGCGGAAGGCGCGGCTGAGAAGCCCGGAGCGCGGAACAGAACATGGCCAGTACAGTGACGATTAACCCGGAACAGATGGAAGGCGATACCAGCCGCGTGTTCGAAATGATTTACGAAACCGCCAACGAACTCGTCCCGAAGATTATTGAAAACGTCGGGCGCACCGGCGAAAAATCGAGCTTCAGCATTCGCTGCGAAGCCGGCTACAATAAAGACGAAGAACTCGTCGTCAAAGTCAGCGGCGGCTGCTCGCTGCCGATTGAACCGAAAGAAGAAAAAGGGGAAATCCTGGAAGGCAAACTCCGCCTCTGGTAAGACCTCCCGCGTAGGGCGAAACTGAAGTTTCGCCCTCGTCGAAGCGCAGCGTTGATAGCGAAAGCATCGCTGTCAGACACCGTTGAAGTGTCTGACAGCTTTTTTTATTTTTTTTTCATACCCGCTCTTGACAGATCATAGAAGTGGAAAAAACGAATGACGCAACATGATTGCGAACGGGCGCAGCAGCCATGCCGACCATCGTTCCGCGCCTGAGATAAAACACATCTTCAATGAGGAGGAGTATCGTATGAAGAACCTTCGTAGTAGGTCGTTCTGGCTGATAGCCCTGTTGGTTATTCTCGCGGGGGGGCGTTAATTAGCTGCCACCGCGACACCGATTCACCCACTACGCCAGACCAGACCCTCACCGCATTCGACAGCGAGAATTTCATCATCGGCAGCCCGGACGTCACCACCTGGGGCGGGCAGTATGTCAACAACAACACCTATTTCATGGTCAATCTGCCGGCCATCGGCGCAGTCAAAGTCGAATACGCCGTCAAGGGCGGCGGGCGCTTTGTGCTCTTCGTGGACACGACCACGCCGACGAAATGGGAAATCGGCTTGACCACCGTTGATGGCGTGACGGCTGTCCTGGAGAGCGTCTGCGTCACCTACACCGAAGGCCTCGCATTTGCCGCAAAACCGGCGAATATCGAGACCTCCATGCAGCATCAGGCGACGCATTATCTGCGCAAGCTCGACGCGGGCGGCACGGAAAAATGGTGGCCGATTGACGCCGCGTTCGTGTTCGGCGGCGAGACGAAAACGGTCTGCGTCGTGTCGAATTTCCAGGCAGTCAGACGCGGTTCGTTCGTCTGACTGCGTTTTCCGCCTTGCGAGTGCCGCGCCCCGCCACATTCTGCTTGACAATCGCGTCTGACTTGTATAATAAGGAATGAATTCGTTTTCTTTTGAGTGAACACGCAACACGTTCGAAACAAACAGTGAGAGAAACATGTTAACCAAATATTTTCGTCACGCCATGAAAACTGCGGTGTACGCCACGCTGGAAGATGGCACGTTCAGCGGCAAAATTCCGGCTTGCCCCGGGGCGCTTGCGTTCGGCGATACGCTCTATGAGTGTCAGAAAACCTTGCGCGAAGCCTTAGAAGGCTGGATTATCGTCAAATTACGGCATGGAGACGCGCTGCCCGTGTTCGGAAACATCAATTTGAATCAATCAGCGCCACGCGCAAAGAAGGTCGCACTTCATGGGTAAATGGACGCCGTGCACACGGAAAGCATTTATCAAAAAATTGCGCATGTTGGGGTTTGACGCGCCTGAACGGGGAGGAAACCATGCGTATATGCGTTTGGGAACCTATACGCTGACGCTTCCGAGCAATCGGGAATATTCGGTGGCGCAAGTCAAAATGCTGTTGAAAGAGATCGAAGAAGGCATCGGCAGGCATATTTCCGTTGAAGAATGGGAACAACTTTCATGAATTTCTGCCTGCCATGCGTTATGGACGCGCCAATACGTGATGCGCTGACGGTTATGGCTTCGAAATCAGGAACAGGCCGAGATTGGCGAAAAGGTTCGGGAAGTGTTTCACGCTTCCGCGTTTGCCGATGTACACGCTTTTTTCAATCAGAATATTCTGCGCCCAGCAGTAATCCCGAAAATCCGAAATGCTGAGAAAATGCAGGTTCGGGCTATCGTACCAGAGATACGGCAAAGATGGCGTAACCGGCGCTTTTCCCAAGAAAAAAAGCTGCACCCGCGCCCGAATATAGGCAAAATTCGGAAAACCGACGATCACCTTTCTGCCGACCCGCAGCGCGTCTTTCAAGACGGTATCGAAATGCTCGATTTGCTGCAAGCTCTGGTTGAGGATAACGTAATCAAAGGATTGATCTTCGTAATCCGAGAGGCCGGGATCAATATCGTCTTGCAGCACATTCAAGCCTTTGGCGACACATTTGTAAATCGCCTGCTCGTCAATTTCAATCCCTTGCCCCCGCACCTGCCTTTCTTTGATCAGCGTCAGCAAAAGCTCGCCTGTGCCGCAGCCTAAATCCAGCACTGACGATTTCGGAGCGACCATATCTACGATCACCTGATGATCAGGACGGAGAATGCTCGTTCCGTTCGTTGTCTCGATTGTAGAGTGTTCTGTCATGCGTTTCCTCTATTCTCAGCGCTGTCAGGGTTTAAAACCCTGACAGCGCTGAAATTCAACCATTCTGAAAGACCCGCTTCAGAAAATGGGAAATCAAATGGGTTTCTTCGTCCACTTCGAGCAGAAAGGCATCATGACCATAGGTGGAATCAATCTGGCAATACGTGGCCTCAAGTCCGGCGCGTTTGCAGGCTTTGACGATCTCCTGCGATTGATACGCCGGATAGAGCCAATCCGATTCGAACGCTAACACCAACAGTTTCGCATTCAGGCCGCTGATCGCTTTCTGAAACGGCTTGCCATTCGAGGCGTCGAAATGATCCATTGCTTTGGAAATATACAGGTATGAGTTGGCGTCGAACCGTTTGACAAAGGCGTCGCCGCGATAATTCAAATACCCCTCGACTTCGAAATCAGTCGTGAATTTGAACGGTTTTCCGGCCATTTTTCGCTGTCTGCCGAATTTTTCTTCCATCGAGGCGTCGCTCATATACGTGATATGCCCGATCATGCGAGCCACCGCCAGCCCTTTGGCTGGCAGCGTTCCGCCGTAATAATCGCCGGCGTTCCAGTGCGGATCGGCCATAATCGCCTGCCGCCCGACTTCGTTGAACGCGATTTGCTGCGGCGAATGTTTGATGGTCGTCGCAATCGGGATCGCGCTGCGCAGCATCTCCGGGAACATCGTCAACCAGCCTAACACTTGCATTCCGCCCATCGAACCGCCTACGACTGAAAGCAATTGCGCAATGCCGAGATGTTCGATCAACCGTTTCTGGCAACTCACCATATCTTCGATAGTAATCAGCGGGAACGTCAATCCATACGGCTTTTGCGTGGCCGGATCGATGCTGGACGGGCCGGTCGAGCCTTTGCATCCGCCAAGCACATTGGAGCAAATCACGAAATACTGGTTCGTATCGAACGCCTTGCCGGGGCCGATCAGGTCGTCCCACCAGCCCGGCTTTTTATCCCCTTCATGAAATCCGGCGGCATGGGCGTCGCCGGAAAAGGCGTGCAAGAGTAAAATAGCATTCGATTTATCTGCGTTGAGCGCGCCATACGTTTCATACGCAATGGTAATCGGACCGAATTTTTCGCCGCTTTCGAGCGGTAATTCGGCAAAGGTGAAATATTGCGTTTCGACAAGGCCAACGCTGCTTTTATCCGTCACAAGAATCTTCCTCCTGGTTTTTAACTGTAGAGACGCACGGCCGTGCGTCTCTACATGACCGTACGTCTATACAGCCGTGCGTCTCTAAACGTCCATGCGTCTCTACGGCGAAAATTTACGCCTGATCCAATGCCTGTTTCAAATCGGCGATGATGTCGTTAATATGCTCGATGCCGATTGAGAGGCGGATAAAATCGGGCGTGACGCCGGTGGCAAGCTGCTCTTCCGGCGAAAGCTGCTGATGCGTGGTGGAAGCCGGATGAATCGCCAGCGTTTTCGCGTCGCCGATATTCGCGAGATGTGAAATCAGTTGTAAGGAATTGATGAATTTCTTCCCGGCGTCTATCCCGCCTTTGATGCCGAAGCCAATGATCGCGCCCGCGCCGTTGGGCAGATATTTTTTGACGCGAGCCTGTTCCGGGCTGCTTTCTAAACCAGGATAATTGACCCATTGCGCTTTCGGATGCGTCTGGAGGAATTTCGCGACTGCCAGGGCATTTTCGCAATGGCGCGGCATGCGGAGGTGTAGCGTTTCTAATCCTTGCAGGAATTGAAAGGCGTTGAACGGCGACAGCGCGGGTCCGAGGTCGCGTAGCAGCGTGACGCGGGCTTTGGTGATATAAGCGATATTGCCGAACGGTTTGAGCGCCTCGACGAAATTGATGCCATGATAACTTGGGTCGGGATCGGCAATCAGCGGGAATTTGCCGTTCGTCCAGTCGAATTTACCGGAATCCACGATCAGACCGCCAAGCGATGTGCCATGCCCGCCGATGAATTTCGTGGCAGAATAGACGATGATGTCTGCGCCGAACTCAATCGGGCGCAATAAATACGGCGCGACCGTGTTATCCACGACGAGCGGAATGCCGTTGTCATGCGCGATCTTCGCCAATGCTTCGAGATCGGCGACATTCAATTTCGGGTTGCCGATGCTTTCGGCGTAAATCGCTTTGGTTTTCGATGTAATCGCCTTGCGGAAGGCGTCGAGGTCGTCGGACGGCACGAACTTCACCGTGATGCCGAGCCGCGCAAAGGTATAATGAAACAGCGTGTACGTGCCGCCGTAGAGATTGTCGGCAGAGACGATTTCGTCCCCGGCGCGGGCGATATTCAGTAGCGCCAATGTAATCGCCGATTGGCCGCTCGCCACCGCTAACGCGCCGACGCCGCCGTCTAACAGGGCTATTCGTTTTTCCAGCACGTCGGTCGTCGGATTCATGAGCCGGGTGTAGATGTTGCCGAATTCTTGCAGACCGAACAGCCGCGCGGCGTGATCGCTGTCGTTGAACAGATATGATGTCGTTTGATATATCGGCACCGCTCGCGAGCCAGTAGTGGGGTCGGCGTCCTGGCCGCCATGTAACGCTAAGGTTTCCAAATGCAATTGCTGATCGAGTTTACTCATTCTGACTTCTCCCTTGAAAAGGATGTCAACAAAGACGGAGAAATCGTCAATCTTGACATATAGTGTGAAATTATGATGATTGGTAATTAACGATGAAATAAGTTGGGAGATTGTGCGACGACAACTGGGAAAGCTGCTAAGAAATGCCTCATTTTGGAGAAATTCAGAGACGTTTTAGCATTTTTTACAGTGGTTGCAATAGGTCGCAAATCATTCCACTTACATCATGTCACATTATATAGAAAGTCTGCCTGAAAATGTCAAGAGCTTCATTCAAAAAAATGATAAATATTTTCAGAGTTCGGGAAATTTGTTCAATGCCTCTACGCGATTTCTTCCATTGTTTTTCGCCTGATAGAGCGCTTGATCCGCATATTTCAAAAGCAATTCGACCGTATGACTCTCGCGATTCATCGCTACGACGCCGAAACTGCTTGTGATCTGTATGGCCGCTTTCTGCGACATCATGTTTAACGCGCTGATTTCACAGCGCAGACGTTCTGCAACCTGAGTGGCGGAAATCAGATTGGTCTCCGGGAGGATAATGGCAAATTCCTCGCCGCCGATCCGTCCGAAAATATCGGCCTCCCGCAAAATCGCGCGTCCGGTTTGCGTCACTCTTTGTAAAACCACATCGCCAATGTCATGACCATAGGTGTCATTGATCTGCTTAAAATGGTCTATATCGAACATAATCAGGGATAACGGGCGATGATAGCGGCGGCAGCGTTTGAATTCCTGCCCTGATAATTCTAAAAAATACCGGCGGTTGAAAATTCCAGTCAATCCGTCAAGCGTTGCCAACTCCTGAAGTCGGCGTTCGGCCTCTTTTCGGGCGGTAATATCGCGCACGCTTCCGACCGCCAGCCATTCGCTGTTCAATCGGAATGAGGCGACGGAGAGTTCGACCGGGAAAAAATGACCATCTTTATGTCGCGCCATCACTTCCCGCGTGCGTTCCATGATCGGCCCTTTGCCTGATTGCGCGAAAGAACGCAGCCCTTTATGAGCGTGTTCCTGGTCTTGCGCGCTTGACAGCAACTCATGCAAATCACAGCCGACCGCTTCGTCGCGCATATAGCCGAAGGTGCGCTCTGCGGCAGGATTCCAGAACAGAATCCGACCTGTCGAGTCAATCGTGATGAGCGCATCGTGCGACGCCTGACTCATGGCTGATAGCGCCGCTTCTCGCTCTTGAATCTCTTGTTCCGCCCGTTTGCGATCTGTAATATCGTGAAAGGTCGCGATGACGGCATACGGCGCGGTTTCACCGGAATGAAACATCGGCAGGGCGTTGATCGAAATCCAGGTCAAGTTTCCGGCGGGTTTATGGACGCCCATGACGATGTTCTGGCTTGGTTCTCCAGTGCGCAACGCCGTCATCGTGGGGTGCGTGTCGCCAGGGAACGGCGAACCGTCTTCATGGATGGCATACCATCTCGCATCCATTGACGTGCGCCCCATCATCTGATCGCGCGTCAGCCCTAAAATCCGTTCGGCGCTCTCGTTGCTCTCGACAATCGAACCATCGGCCAATTGCACGACCACGCCTTCGATCATTGCGGCGATGACCGATTGATAGCGTTCCGCCTGCTCTTGAAGCATCTCTTTTTTCATAATTGCGCGTTCCGCATTAAAGAAGGTTTTTGGGCATTGAATGAACGAAAACAATCAGCGTCTTTCAGCATGTCTTGTCAAGCGAAATTTGAGAACCGTTCTGGTAAGGGAAACAGCGCGTTTTTCGACGCTGCAATCGCGAAAACGCCCGAACCGCCGCGTTCTATTTTTTCCTTGACAAAAAGCTTCTCGATTGACACGAAACTCCCAACCATTCGTCGGAGATGAATGGCGTCGTCTTTACTGATTCGATGAAATTTTACGCACAGAAAACAAGGAGGTACTATGCGTACGCGAATACTGACTGGAATCGTTGTGGCAATGATGCTTTTCGTTTCGGGATTATCAGGCGCTCAAGCCGCCGATGTTAAAATTGGCGCGATTTTCGCCGTGACCGGCCCAGCGTCGTTTTTAGGAGCGCCGGAACAAAAGACCGCCCAGATGTTGGTGGACGAAATTAACGCCAATGGTGGCATCAATGGCGACAAAATCGTCTTGATTGTGAAAGATTCGCAGGGCAACCCGGAAAAAGCGGTGTCGTTTGCGAAGCAGTTGATCGAAGAAGAGCAAGTGTTTGCGATTATCGGGCCGAGCACCAGCGGCGAAACGATGCAAATCAAGGCGCTGGCCGATGGCAGCAAAACGCTGCTGGTTTCCTGCGCCGCTGCTGAAGCGATTGTCAATCCATTATCGCCGTATGTGTTCAAATCCCCGCAAAAAGACAGCGACGCCGCCCGCAAGATTTTTATGACGCTGCAACAAATGAATATCTCGAAAATCGCCGTCACATCGAGCAATACGGGCTTCGGCAAGCTCGGCAAAGACCAATTGACGAAAATCGCGCCGGAATACGACATCGAAATCGCATTGAGCGAAGAGTATGAAAAAGACGCGACGGATTTGACCGGCGTCTTGACCAAAGTGAAAGCTGCCGACGTCGGCGCAGTCGTCAACTGGTCTATCGAACCGGCGCAGGCGATTTTAGCGAAAAACATGCGGCAGATCGGCCTGACGATTCCGCTCTTCCAGAGTCACGGCTTCGGCAACATCATGTATGTCAAAGAAGCGGGCGAAGCCGCCGAAGGGATTATTTTCCCGGCTGGCCGCCTGTTGGTCGTGGATTCATTAGCGCAAGATCATCCGCAGAAAGCTGTGTTGGAGAAATACAAAAAAGATTATGAAGCCAAATATCAGGAAGAAGTCAGCACGTTCGGCGGTCATGGTTATGATGCGTTGATGGTGCTGGTCAAAGCCATTGAAATCGGCGGCGCAGATAAGGAAAAGGCTCGCGCCGCGCTGGAAAATCTGCAAGGCTTCGTCGGCACGGCGGGTGTCTTTAACTTTTCGCCAACCGATCATAACGGCCTCGGCATGGACGCTTTCGAGATGCTGACGGTCAAAGATGGCAAATTCGCCGTGTACGGCAAATAGTTTTCATCGGTCATTCGTTTTTCAGAGGTTGAAACCTCTGGCTGTATTCCGTTGCCGCTTCGCGGTAGCTATTCGCCCTGAAAGGGCGATGGAATACAGACAGAGGTTTCAACCTCTGGGAACATTGGCGAGTTTGGTCGCATGACATTCGAACTGTTCCTCCAATACGTCCTTTCTGGCATCACCAGCGGCAGCATTTACGCCATTGTCGCCATCGGATTCAACATCATTTACAATACCACCGGCATCATCAATTTCGCGCAGGGCGAATTCGTAATGTTGGGCGCGATGATCGCCATTTCGTTCTCGCCGTTCATGCCGTTGGGCGCGGCCATCATCTGCGCGGTCGCGATGACGGCTGTCGTTGGAGCGTTGGTGGAAATCGCTTGTATCCGCTGGCTGAAAGGCGCGTCTGTCTTGCGGATGATTATCATCACCATCGGCGTTTCGATTCTGCTGCGCGAGGCGGCGCTGCATATCTGGGATGAAAAAGTCCGCTCGCTGCGCTATTTCACCGGCAACGAAACCTCGTCCATCGCGATGTTCGGGGCGCATATTTCGCCGCAAGTGCTCTGGGTGCTTGGCGTCTGCGCCGCAATAGTCGCGCTGCTGGCCGTGTTTTTCAAATATACGCTGATTGGCCGCTCGATGCGAGCCTGCTCCGCGAACCGTACCGCTGCGATGCTGTGCGGTATCAACTCGAAAAATATGGTCACGTTTTCGTTTATGTTGAGCGCGGCGATTGGCGCGTTGGCGGGCTGCGTGATTTCGCCGCTGACGCAGACGCACTACGAATCCGGTATGCCGCTCGCGATCAAAGGCTTTACCGTCGCAATTCTCGGCGGGATCGGCAACAGCATGGCGGCGGTGGCGGCTGGCCTGATTTTAGGCTTGATCGAAGCCCTCAGCATCAGCCTGCTGCCAGTGGCGTACAAAGATGTCATTGCGATTTCGGCGTTGTTAGCGATTCTCTTTTTCAAACCTGCCGGGATTTTCGGGAATAAAGACGCTGGCGCATTAAAGGAGTTCTGACATTTCGGTATGACGACGCTCAAACGGTATTTCCCGATTTTCATCATTGCGCTGCTCGGCATCGGCCTACAGCTTGGCGTGACGGCGGCGGGCAAAGTGTTTTATCTGACGCAGTTGACGATGTCGGCGTATTACACGCTTGTCGTCATCGGTTTGTGCCTGCTGATGGGCTACGCCGGACAGATTTCGCTCGGACACGCCGGATTTTTCGCTATCGGCGCATATTGCTCGGCGGCATTGACGACTGCCGATTGTTCCGGCCTGCGTCAGGGGGCGGCAGGAGGTTTACTGGCACATATCGGCGGACTCATCGTCAGTAAAGACCTGTATGGCGACGAACTCGTGCGACTGAACCCCTGGATTGCCTGCGTCGCCGCACTGCTGCTGACCGCCGTGATCGCCTATTTCATTGGCATTCCGGTCTTGCGCTTGAAAGGGCATTATCTCGCAATGGCGACGCTTGGCTTCGGTTCGATTATTTCAAAAATCATCGTCGGCAGTTCGTTTTTAGGCGGCGCGGACGGCATTTCCGGCGTTCCGGCGTTTCAGCTTGTTCCCGGTTTGAGCGTCAACGGCGAGATGAATGCGCGGATTTCGAACTTTTATATCGCCTACGGATTGGTGCTGCTGTGCGCCCTGCTGATGCGCAATCTCGTCCATTCTCGCGTCGGACGCGCCTTGCGTTCGATTCATGGCAACGAAGAAGCCGCCGCCACGATGGGCGTGGATACGGCGCGGTACAAGCTCAATCTATTCGTCATTAGCGCAATCATTGCCGCGCTTGCCGGAATTTTTCTGACACATTACAACGGCGGCGTCGGTCCGTCGGAAGCCGCAACGATGAAATCCGTGCGCTATGTCGCGATTGTGGCGGTCGGCGGCATGGCGAATCTCTGGGGCGCGATTCTGACCAGCATGGTCTTGAATTTCCTCTCGCTGCGCGGCTATTTCGGTTCGTATGACGACGCCGTCTTCGGCCTGATTCTGGTCGTGATGATGCTTTTCGCGCCGCAAGGAATTTTGGTGAAACGGACGTGGAAGTTGCCGATATTCTGGAAAAATAGAGGAAACGTATGAGAAAAAAAACGAGCAATGTTATTGAAAATAATCAAGATCAGATATTGCCAGGTAACGATTTTCGCGTCGAGGTGCGCGGGAAGCGTTCTCAAGCCTCCACCAAAAAACGTATATACTCGCCGGGAGAATATCTTGCCCGCGAGGAAAAGGCGTCGTTCAAAAGCGAATACATTAATGGCCAAATTATCCCAATGAACGGCGAAGGCGTTCGAGGCGGCGACATTTTCGCAATGGCTGGCGGCAGCGTTCGTCATAGCGTGATCTGCGTGAATCTGAATTGGGCGATTCGTGAAATCACGGCAAAAAAAGAGTGCATCGGCCTCGAAAGCAATGTCAAAGTCGAAATTCTGCGCAGCAAGCAGTATTTTTATCCCGATGCGATGGTCGTTTGCGGCGCGGTCGAATTTGCGAAGAATCGCACGGATACGATTGTGAACCCGATGCTGATTGTCGAAGTTCTTTCGCCCGCAACCGAAGCATTCGACCGGAACAAAAAATTCGCCGCGTACCGGACGCTGCCGTCGTTGCGGGAATACGTGCTGATTTATCAGGACGAGCCGCAAATCGAGGCGTTTTTCAAAGAAAATGAAAAAACCTGGCGTTATACGGTCGCACGCGGTCTGGACGATACGATCCGGCTGTTTTCGTTAGAATGCGACCTCGCGCTGCGTGAGATTTACGAGAAAGTCGTGTGGGAAGAATTGCAAGAGGATAATATCACAAGCGAGTAAATCGTATGCCACTGCTTGAGGTTGCGCATCTCAATCGTCGGTTCGGCGGCGTTCATGCCGTCAATAACGTGAGTTTTTCGGTCGAATCCGGCACGATCAAAGGTTTGATCGGCCCGAACGGCGCGGGGAAAACCACGCTTTTCAATCTGATTTCCGGTACGATTCCCTCGGATTCGGGGGAAGTCCTGTTTGGCGGTCAGCCGATTCGGAATCTTCCACCGCATCAGATCGCCAAATGCGGCATCTTTCGGACGTTCCAAAATATCAAATTGTTTGCCAAAATGACGGTGCTGGAAAATGTCATGATGGGCAGGCACGTTAGAAGTCAGGCCGGGTTCGCCGCTGGAATTTTCAATTTGCCTCGTACCTGGAAGGAAGAACGGCAGATTCGCGAACAGGCGATGGCGATGCTCGATTTGCTCGGCATTGCGCATTTAGCGCACGTTGACGCGCAAAGCTTGGCATTCGGGCAGCAGCGGCATGTGGAAATGGCGCGGGCGCTCGCGGGCGAGCCGAAACTGCTGCTGCTCGACGAACCCGCTGCTGGGCTGAACATGCACGAAACCGATCAACTCGGCGAATTAATTTTGAAGATCAAAGCGCTGGGGATTACAATCTTGTTGGTCGAGCATGACATGTCGCTCGTGATGACGATTTGCGACGAGTTAGTCGCGCTGTCGTTCGGACAGGTCATTGCTGAAGGCAAACCGCGCGAGATTCAAAAGCACCCGGAGGTTATTCGCGTCTATTTGGGGGATGATCATGCTTAAAATTCGCAATCTGGATTCAGGCTACGGCAAATTGCGCGTGTTGAAAAATGTGTCGCTACATGTCAATCCGGGCGAAATCGTGGGGATTATCGGCGCGAACGGCGCGGGCAAAACCACGCTGCTGCACAGCATCAGCAGCATCATGCGTCCCTGGGCAGGCGAAATCATCTTCGATAATAGCGCGATTCGCGGCGTTCCGGCGCACAAAATCGTCGCGTTGGGCTGCGCATTAGTCCCCGAAGGGCGGCAGGTGTTCGCCCCGATGACGGTGGAAGAAAATCTCCTGTTAGGCGCGTACACCCAATTTCGCCGACGCGCAGGCGCGGCAATTTATGAGGAACTCCGAAAAATTTACGCCATGTTTCCGATTTTGCAGCAGCGCAGCCATCAATTCGCCGGAACGCTCTCCGGCGGAGAGCAGCAGATGCTGGCGATTGGCCGCGCTCTGATGTCCAAACCGGCGTTCATCATGTTAGATGAGCCGTCAATGGGACTTGCGCCGCTGATCGTCAAAGAGATTTTCCGCGCCATCAGCACGCTGCGCGACGATGGGCGGACAGTGTTAATCGTGGAGCAAAATTCGAAAGCGGTGTTAGGCATCGCGGATCGCGGCTACGTCATGGAAACCGGCTCGATTGTCATCGAAGGCACGGCGCAGGAATTATTGAACAATACCGACGTGCAACGGGCGTATTTGGGCAAAGATTATCAGCGGATTAACGAATAAACAAATAGAACACTGATTGGACTGATGAACGTGATGTTCACTGATTTATTTTGATTGTTGATCAGTGAAAATCAGCCCAATCAGCACAATCAGTGTTCTATTTGCTTCTCTCTTAATGATCTACAATCGGCAATACGAAACGATGTCGCGGGACGATTTGGCGCAGTTGCAGATCGAACGCCTGCAAACGACGCTCAACCGGGTCTATCGCAATGTCGCGTTTTACAAACAGGCGCTTGATGCGCATCACGTCGAAATCGAAAATATTCGCACGCTTGATGATTTGAAGCGCCTGCCATTCACAACGAAAGATGATTTGCGGGCAAGTTATCCGTATGACATGTTCGCGCTGCCGCTGCGCGATGTCGTCCGTATTCACGCCAGTTCCGGCACGACCGGCAGGCCGATTGTCGTGGGCTACTCGAAAAACGATATTCTGCACTGGTCGGAATTGGTGGCGCGACAACTCGTCGCGGCGGGGCTGACGGAACATGATGTCGTGCAGATTGCGTTTACTTACAGTCTGTTTACCGGCGGACTCGGCTATCATTTTGGCGCGGAAAAACTTGGTGCGTCGGTCATTCCGGCGTCATCGCATGACAATCTGAAAGACCAGATTCTCATCATGAAGGATTTCAAAACGTCGGCCTTATTGTGCGCTCCATCTACGACGCTTGCATTGTGCCATCTCTTTAAAACGGCGGGGATTCATCCCGAACAATTATCATTGCGCTGCGCCATTTTAGGCTCGGAGCCCTGGAGCGAAAAGGTTCGCGCTGAAATCGAACAAACGTTCCGCATCACGGCCTATGACAATTATGGCCTGACCGAAATCATCGGACCCGGCGTGGCGGGCGAGTGCCAGCAGCGGTGCGGTCTGCATGTCAACGAGGATCATTTTATTGTGGAAGTCATCAATCCGACGACGTTTCAGTCTGCGAAGATAGGCGAAGAAGGCGAACTTGTGTTCACAACGATCACGAAAGAGGCGTTCCCGCTGATCCGTTATCGAACGGGCGACCGAGCCTGTTTGATGGGCAGCGGCTGCGAATGTGGGCGGACGTTCGTCAAAATGAGCCGGGTGCATGGCCGGACGGACGATATGATTATCATGCGCGGCGCGAAATTTTTCCCGTCGCAGATTTATGATGCGATTCTCGGTGAAGAAGGCATTACACCGCACTGCAAGATCGTGCTCGACCGGCAGGATGACCTCGACACCCTGGAAGTCTGCGTGGCAATTGCCGCAAATCACGGCTACATAGATGAAATTAAGACGCTGGAACATCTGCGGAATCGTTTGGCGCAACGTATTGAAAGCACTTTGGGCGTGTCGGCCAAGGTGACGTTTATGGAAGACGGTTTGCTGGCGGCTGACGTCAAAGGGAAAAAGCAGCCGATTGTTGTGGATAAACGTGCTGTGTGACAACTGACGAATATCTATCTCGCTGCCGCGAGATGCTGCTGAAAAATTTCGGCCACATGCGACGGATCGAACGGCTTGGTAATGAACATTTTCACTCCAAGATTGAAGACCTCTTCGCGTACTTCCTGAAGGTCTGTGCCGCTGACAACGATAATCGTGAGATTCGGGTCTATTTGCAGCAGGATTTTGATCGCTTCCAGGCCGCTGACGCCCGGCATGGATAAATCCATTGTCACGATGTCCGGGCGCAAAAAGGCAAATTTTTCGATAACTTCGCTGCCGGTCGTCGCTTCGGCAATCACCTCGCCGCCGATTTGTTTGATCGCTTTCGTTAATGACGCGCGGACATAGCGCGAATCATCGGCTAACATCACTTTGACGGCGCGCGTCTCCGAGGGAATCGAAAAATCTTCACGGTAGTACACGCCATCCTGTTGAAAAATTTTGATGTGATTGTCCACTGTTTCTTCCAAAAAGACCAGCGAGGAATCCACCTGGCGGAGATAGCGCAAATCGTAGAGCAAATTTTCGGGAAGTCTGAGCGAAATTTCCCCAACATCATACAGGAAGTCTCTGAAACTGAGGACGCCTAAGCGAAAGAGATTCGTCACCGACATGGAGTAATTATTCCGCTGCATCGCCATGAGCAATTCGACGCGAGTCATATTGAAAAAGTCGGCTAACGGATCGAGAATCGTCTGGCGGTGATGATTCAGCAGATCGGTCGTTTTGCGTAGAACATTCAAAATCGCGACGACAATTTCAGGTTCAGCCGCTAAATGCTCGTCCGGCACAATCAGACAGCTTTGATTGATCAACCAGCCGCGTTCGCCTTCGTTTCCGGGAATTTCTGAGTGATTGCCGGAAAAAAATACCTGCCCTCCCATCACCTTTGCGCGGCTTGTCCAGGGTTCCCAGGATGCAAGCACGTCAATCTTGCCCTCTTGAAACGCATCTAATTGATCTTGGGGCAAGAGATCAACGAAGCGGACGGTATTCAAATCCACGTTATAATCTTTTGCCATATTTTTGAACGCCAGGAAGACGGCGGCTCCATTGGCAATCCCAATCTCTTTGCCGTGCAAATCTTCCGGCGTGCGAATGCCGCTGGTTTTTCGAACAATCACTTGTTGAGTTCCGGCAACATCGGCCAGCGGCGAGATGATCTTCGTGCGAACGCCATGCTCATGCAGGCGGAGAACAGTCGCGGGCGTCTGTGTAAAGGCAAACGGACGATGTGAGGAGGTGAGAATATCATCGGCCATGGTTGTGCCGGATTCGATAAAATGGCATGCGACATCAAGCCCGGCTTCTCGTTTGAACAGGTTTAAGACATAGGCCAGCGCGAGTTGCGCAGAGATATTCGGATCGTTGACGCCCCAGACCTCGATTGATGTTGACATAGCGGTTCCTTTGCGTAGAAAGCTGCGAATAGCGTATAACCAAAGAATAGATGCTGATTAACAATTGTCTATTTAGAGGCAGGAACACAAAAAACGTCTAATCGGCGGGTGGAAAAATTTCAGAAAAATCGCATGAACACACGAAGTTTCTTGATGAGACTCCGTGTGTCATCAGATCGAACGGTCAGATGTCAATCGCTATCTTTTGAGGAGGATTCTAACGATCTTGGCGCGCATAAGTTCGTGTCGCTCGCGGCCGCTCTGCCACATCCGAGACAGATATATTTCGGGTTCCGCACCAATTGTTTATAGGCTTCCGGGTGTTCTGCTAATAGTCGTTCGATATTATGCAAATGACACAAATGCTTTTCATGTTCGCCATGAGGTGTGGCATCTGTAATTTTCATAATCATTGTCTCCTGTAAAAGGGATAAGCGGGTGAATTGCGTTGTATCTTTCTTTACGATATTCTTGGGGCTTGTCAAGAAGAAAATGACGGTTTTGCCATTTCGAATTTCATCTCAGCGAAATAACAGTTCTGGCGAGAGAACACGCTCGTAACACGCTCTTTCGGGTTGATCATGGCGTTTAAAAAATGCTTGACTTCTCCACGCATGGGATGTATTAAAATATTGCTATCATATACACCAATTGATTCCCGCAGTCGTCATAGACACGTATGACAAGGAGGAGTTCTATGAGTGAAGAAAAAACACTCCGTAATATTTCATTCAAAGACCTGTTCGATATTCAAGAAATTCAGCAACTTCAAGATGCGTTTGCCCTGGCAACGCATGTCGCGTCAATTATTACTGAGCCTGATGGTACGCCGATTACGCAGCCTTCGAGTTTCTGTCATCTCTGCATCAATATTATCCGAAAAACGGAAAAAGGCTTGGCGAATTGTATGAAATCGGATGCGGCATTAGGACGCCCGAATCCTGATGGCGCGACGATTCAGCCATGTTTAAGCGGAGGCTTATGGGATGGCGGCGCCAGTATTCGCGTCGGCGATACGCATATCGCAAACTGGCTCATCGGTCAGGTGCGGGACGAAACGCAGCATCCGCGCGACATGTTGAAATATGCCGATCAGATTGGCGCAAATCGCCGTGAGTTTAAAAAAGCGTTAGACGAGGTTCCTCAAATGTCGCGCCAGCAATTCGAGCATGTTGGACAATCGCTGTTTTTGTTAGCCCAGGTACTTTCGAAACAAGCCTATCAGAATTTTTTGCTCCAGGAAACGCTTCAGACCCAGAATAATCTGATCAGCCAAATCATCACGGCATCAGATCATATCGCGTCAAGCAGCCGGGAATTGAACGCTCGTTCTGAACAAATGTCACAAGGCTCGGCGCAACAATCAGCCGCAGCAGAAGAAGTTTCCGCCTCGACGGAACAGATGGTCGCCAATATTCGACAAAACGCCGAGAATGCGCTCCAAACCGAGAAAATCGCGATTCAAGCGGCAAACGATGCTGAAAAAGGCGGGAAAGCGGTTAAACGAGCGATGAAAGCGATGAAAAAAATCGCGCAGAAAATCGAAGTGATCGAAGAGATCGCAGGACAAACGCATTTGCTGTCCTTAAATGCCACTATCGAAGCCGCGAAAGCTCAAGACTATGGGCGTGGTTTTGCGGTCGTAGCATCTGAAGTGCGCGTATTGGCAGGCCGGAGTCGCTCAGCCGCAGAAGAAATCAGCGAGTTGGTCTCCTCTGGCGTCGCCGTTGCGACGCGAGCCGGAGAGAGTCTGGCTCATCTTGTTCCTGATATTCAAAAAACCGCAGAGTTGGTTCAGGAAATCAGCGCCGCCAGTCGAGAACAACATGCTGGGGCCGAGCAAATCAATAACGCGATTCAGCAATTAGATCAGGTCATCCAACAAAACGCGATGATGTCGGAAAATCTGGCGGCAACCTCCGAAATTTTGAAGGCGCAGGCCACGCAACTGCAAGCAACTGTCGGTGGTTTCGGGCAGAAAGAACCTGCTCAAGAGCATCGTTCTGCCGAGACCGTGAATGTCTCTGCACACGAAGCGCCACATGCGCCTCTTGCGAAAAGAACTCAAGGTTCCGGACTCAGGCTCAATCTGCCGAGACAGAAGTTCTCGACGAATAAGAACAGCGTCCTTCCAGATGAGTTAGATAGCGAATTCGAAAAATTTTAGTCACTCCAGCTTTTTCTTGTTGGAATCTGGCAATTACTACAGGAAACTGCTCTTCCAGCGATTCGCCCTGGACGTCTAACTCGATTTGCGCCGCTTTCTGAAATAAACGGATTCGACGCAAGTTTATGAAAAAATCACGCGCGTTGTTTCTCTGAACTGGTTCAGAGAAACAACGCGGAACTCAACTTAAGGGGCTGTAGGTATTACTTGATGAGCGCTCTTATGATATGAGAGTTTTTGATTTTTATTTAAAAAGTTCTTGACATTTATGCGAGATTTTTTTTGAAGGGATATTGTCGTTTGCGTGGGGAGGCTGATTTTAAGGGTGTTTATTGAGTAATTCTTAAAAGATGAAGTTTTCGCTTGACTTATTCACGCAAAATTCTACAAAAGTTTGAAATAGCGTAAAGTTGTGCTGGTGTAGCTCAGGGGTAGAGCAGCTGATTTGTAATCAGCCGGTCGGGGGTTCAAATCCCTTCGCCAGCTTTTGCATGCAATTGAAATGATTGGGGAGATACCCAAGCGGCCAAAGGGGGCAGACTGTAAATCTGTTGGTGTCACCTTCGAAGGTTCGAATCCTTCTCTCCCCATTTTTTAGCTCCATTCCTTTTTTCGATGGTTTTATCGGAGGAACAGAGAGTCATATAAGTCAATTGCATGTACCCAGCCGGGATGTAATAAGCGGTTGTGCGGGAGTAGCTCAGTTGGTTAGAGCATCAGCCTTCCAAGCTGAGGGTCGCGGGTTCGAACCCCGTTTCCCGCTCCATTTTATTGCTCCTATTCTCCTCTGAAAGTTTGGATTCTGAACTCATACTTAATTGTAGATAGTTGTATGAGTATGTAAAACGATGTGGAGAAGGTCTGTTTGTTTTTTGCCCGCGTAGCTCAGTCGGTAGAGCACTTGCATGGTAAGCAAGTGGTCACCGGTTCAAATCCGGTCGTGGGCTTTCTCGTTGTGTCTTTTTTATTGTTAAAATTTATATACGGAGGTATTGAGTAATGGCAAAGGCAAAATTCGACAGGTCAAAGCCTCATGTGAACGTGGGGACGATTGGGCACGTAGATCATGGTAAAACCACCTTGACGGCAGCAATTACTGAAGTTTTGGCGAAAAAAGGGTGGGCGGAGTACGTCCCCTATGATCAGATTGATAAGGCTCCTGAAGAAAAGGCGCGCGGAATTACGATTGCTACTGCTCACGTCGAATATCAGACGCAGAATCGGCATTATGCGCATGTGGATTGCCCTGGTCATGCGGATTATGTAAAGAATATGATTACAGGTGCTGCGCAGATGGACGGCGCGATTCTGGTTGTGAGTGCCGCTGATGGTCCGATGCCGCAAACACGGGAGCATGTGTTATTGGCGCGTCAGGTGAACGTACCTTATATTGTCGTCTTTATGAATAAAACGGATATGGTGGACGACGACGAGTTGTTGGAGTTAGTGGAACTGGAAGTTCGAGAATTGTTGAGTAAGTATGATTATCCGGGCGATGACATTCCTGTTATTCGCGGGTCAGCCTTGAAGGCGATGCAGAGCGGCGAGGTGGATAGTCCCGATACGAAGTGTATTTTTGACTTGATGGCGGCGATTGATTCGTATATTCCGATGCCTGAGCGTGCGGTGGATAAGCCGTTCTTGATGCCAGTGGAAGACGTATTTAGTATTTCTGGTCGCGGGACGGTGGCTACCGGTCGTGTAGAGCGTGGGCGTGTCAAGGTTGGCGATGAAGTGGAAGTTGTCGGCTTTAAAGATACTCGCAAGACGGTCGCGACGGGTGTGGAAATGTTTCGGAAGCTGTTGGACGAAGCGCAGGCGGGCGATAATATCGGCGTACTGCTGCGTGGCGTGAAACGGGAAGATATTGAGCGCGGTCAGGTGTTGGCGCAGCCGAAAAGCATTACGCCGCATACGAAGTTCAAGGGTGCGATTTACGTGTTGTCCAAAGAAGAAGGAGGGCGGCATACGCCGTTCTTCAATGGGTATCGTCCGCAGTTTTATTTCAGAACTACGGATGTGACCGGATCAATGGATTTGCCGGCAGGCGTAGAGATGGTGATGCCTGGCGATAACGTCTCGATTACGGCGGAGTTGATTGTGCCGGTCGCGATGGAGAAGGAACTGCGGTTTGCCATTCGCGAAGGTGGCCGGACGGTTGGGTCTGGCGTAGTCGCTGAAATTCTTGAGTAAGAATGTAAGATGACAATTGTCGGCTGGTATTGAGATGTAAGCCTGCCGACAATTGTGTCTGTTTATCCGCTTATGCGTGAAATAATCACATTGGCATGTACTGAGTGTAAACGTCGTAATTATACGACGACAAAAAATAAAAAGCGGACTCCTAAAAAGCTTGAGTTAAAGAAGTATTGCAGATTTGATCGGAAACATACATTGCATCGGGAAACAAAATAGTACCCGTACGTATTTTTTGAAAAATATCTGTTCGTCTATGTCTATACAGACCAGTAGCTCAAGTGGATAGAGCTCCGGACTCCAAATCCGGGGGTTGGGGGTTCGAGTCCCTCCTGGTCTGTTTTTTTCTCTTTCGACGTGTCAGCAAAGCGCTAACTCGGACGGAATGGACGGTATGAAAAAATTACTTCAATTTCTCAAAGAAGCTCGTTTGGAGTTGAAAAAGGTATCTTGGCCCAGTCGCAAAGAAATTGTTGGGGCAACGACGTTGGTGATCGTGCTTTCTGTGGCAGCCGGATTGTGTTTAGGGCTTCTTGATGTGATCTTTTTTCAAATGATGTCTCGGCTGATTCGCTTCTTCGGGTAAGTAGTGGCGAGAGGGTGTTATGCAAGAAAAATGGGCGTATCTCAAGAAGCAAGAGTATCAAGATTTTGTGGTACGCTTTCCTGATGCCGAAGCAATTTTAACCGAAGGCATGCAGAAGGAAAGTGAGTGGGTGGCCGTGAGGCTTGACAGTCTGTCTGACGCTCAACGAGCAACTATTGGAGATGAGGCGTTTCATGAATTAAAGAATCATATTCATAAATGGTATGTGATTCATACGTATTCTGGTTTTGAAAAGGTTGTTAAAGAAAACCTGGAGCAGCGCTTGCAATCGCTTGGATTAGCTGCGCGAGTGTCAGAGATTTTAATTCCCACTGAAGATGTGATGGAAGTCAAGGGTGGGAAAAAACAGGTTTTTACAAAACGATCTTTCCCTGGGTATGTGTTTGTGAAAATGGAAATTGATGATGAAGTCTGGTATGCGATTCGTAATACGCCAAAAGTTTCCGGATTTGTCGGAGGTGCGAAACCCTCGCCGCTGTTAGATACTGAGGTCGAGGCCATTCTGAAGCAAATGAAGGAAACATCAGAACGTCCTCAACCAAAAGTCCTTTTTGAGCAAGGAGAGTCTGTCCGAATTATTGATGGGCCATTCAGCAATTTTTCCGGTGTGATAGATCATATTTATCCTGAACAAGGGAAGTTGAAGGTCATGGTTACTATTTTCGGACGTTCGACACCTGTAGAATTAGAGTTCGGACAGGTTGAAAAGGGTGAGAGTTAATCGGGTAAGGGAATGATAAAGGATTGTATCGAGTCAGAGCGTATGCATCGAAGCTCGACAATCGCATAATCGCTGTTCACATGGCAAAAAAAATCGTAGCTCAAGTCAAATTGCAGTGTCCTGCCGGACAAGCAAATCCATCGCCTCCTGTTGGCCCGGCGCTCGGTCAGCATGGTGTGAATATCATGGAGTTTTGTAAGACCTTCAACGCTCGTACGCAGGGGCAGGAAGGTTTGATTATTCCGGTGGTGATTACGGTGTATTCTGATCGTACTTTTACGTTTATTACAAAAACCCCGCCTGCGTCTGTATTGTTAAAACGTGCTGCTGGTGTTGCCAGAGGTTCTGGAGAACCGAACAAAAATAAAGTCGGGCGAGTCAGCCGCGCGCAGGTTCAAGAAATCGCGGCGACGAAAATGCCTGATTTGAATGCCAGGACATTGGATATGGCGATCAGAACCGTTGAAGGAACGGCACGAAGCATGGGAATTGAAATTGTTGACTAATTGAGAGAGGGCAGGAGGTAGGAGGCTGATTTTTTCTGGCTGTTGGACTACCCGCTGTTTCTGATCTAATTCTTTATGGCTAAAGGAAAAAAATATCTCGACGCGATCAAAAAAATCGACGAGGAAAAGCGTTATTCGTTAGAAGAGGGGTTGACTCTTTTAAAAGAGGTGAGTTTTGCAAAATTTGACGAGACGATTGATATTGCCGTTAGATTAGGGGTTGACCCACGTAAAGCTGATCAGATGGTGCGTGGATCTGTTACATTGCCTAATGGAACGGGTAAAACAGTGCGAGTGATTGTGTTTGCTAAAGGGGAGAAAGAACGTGAGGCTCGCGAAGCTGGCGCAGATGTTGTTGGCGCGGAAGACCTTGCAGAAAAAATTCAGGGAGGCTGGTTTGATTTTGATCGAGCGATTGCTACACCTGATATGATGGGACTTGTTGGAAAGCTTGGTCGAATTCTTGGTCCGAGAGGTTTAATGCCGAACCCAAAAACCGGAACCGTCACCATAGATGTTGCACAAGCGGTAAAAGATGTCAAAGCCGGGCAAGTGGAATTTCGCGTGGAAAAAGCTGGGATTGTTCATTGTCCCGTTGGAAAACGTTCGTTTTCTGTTCAACAGTTGGCGGAAAATATTCACGCATTGCTTGAGACCCTTATGCGAATGAAGCCCTCTTCAAGCAAGGGGCATTATGTTCGCGGGATAGCAATTTCCACGACAATGGGAGTTGGAATTAGATTGGATTCGACGACTGTGATGGCTGATGTCCGATAAGTACCGAAAAATCGAGAGAATTGGCGATTGCTAAGTGTGATGTGGATCACGGTTAACAATCGGTAGTTTTCCGCACGTAGCGTGAATCAAAACGAAAAACAACAAGTCATTGATGAACTGAAAGCGCGTATTATCGATAGCAAATCGGTGATCTGTATCGAATTCAACAAATTTACTGTTGAAAAAACAACGAAATTCCGTCGTGATCTTCAGGAAGCTTCCGGCGAATTTCAGGTCGTCAAGAATACGCTGGCAAAACGAGCGATTCAGGAAACGTCTTTTGAGGGTTTAAGCCAATTTCTGGTTGGCCCGACCGGGTTGGTGCTTTGTCCCGGAGATGCCGCAGGACTTGCAAAGGTTGTCACTAAATATGCCAAAGAATTCGCACAAGATGGCAAAGGTGTCAGCGTCAAAGGCGGGGTTATCGAAGGAACTGTGTTGGATGCGAACGGCATTCAAAAGGTTTCGACGCTTCCTCCTCGTCAGCAATTACTTGCAGAATTAGTTGGCACATTGGAATCCCCGATCAGCGGATTGGTTTTTGCACTCCAGGGGATTGTCAACGAATTTGTGTATACGTTACAGGCTGTTGCTGACAAAAAAGCAGAAGGTTGATTCTTAAACTATTAACAGATAAATCGTTATAACATCATTATTAGGAAAAGAGTGCGGTTTCGAGTCATGGGTTGTGGACTGGAAGTCCTTAATAGTAAGCAACACATAACACGCAACAGGCGGCTCTACAATGATCATGGCTGATTTGACAATAGACGATGTCCTGTCTTATATTGATAACTTGAGCGTACTTCAGTTAAACGAACTGGTTCAAAAATTAAAAGATAAATATGGCGTGACTGCCGCCGCTCCTATGATGATGGGTGCAGTGGCTGGCGCAGGTGCTGCTGAAGCCGCTCCAGTAGAAGAACAAACGGAATTTACGGTTGTGTTGACCGAGGCAGGCGCGAATAAAATTCAGGTTATCAAGGAAATTCGTGCGATCACCGGTTTGGGTTTGAAAGAAGCTAAAGCGCTTGTGGACGGCGCGCCAGCTAATATTAAAGAAGGCGTCTCCAAAGAAGAAGCCCAGGAAATCAAGACTAAAGTCGAAGCTTCTGGCGGCGTAGTACAAGTAAAGTAGTCGCTACGAAATTTAACACAGTCCTCCTGCGTAGTAAGGCGCATAAACTACGCGGGAGGTTGTGTCAACGCCAAAGAGCTAAAAGAGGATGCGTTTCTCTGACGCTCTTCTCTTTTTTTACACAAGACGCGAATGTGTACTTGTCTATGATAAATATCCAGGGAGTGAGCATACCAGAAAAGAGTCAACAATCCTGGCTACAATTACTGAAAAGGCGTATCTTTTGTGGAATAGAGCTGGTGTTTAGGATGATAGAATATTATCCTGCATCGTAAGCTCTATTCTGCTGTTTGGCTGTTGGCAACTACTCGCGATATACATAAGCAAAAGAAGGAATCGTCCCTGCAAGGGACGTGTTTTGTGTATGGCGCGATGGCATAATTATACACAATGATGCAAGAATATACCGCGACACATTATGGCGAGGAAGGTCTTGTCAGGCAACAGGAGCGCGAGATGTTGACTTCTGCGGAAGGTATCGTCTCTACTGTTCGGAAACGATTGGATTTCGGAAAGATTCCGGTAATTTTGGATATCCCGAATTTGATCGAGGTGCAGCAGACATCCTATGAACGCTTTCTGCAACTCAATGTCCCGCCGGATGAACGGGAAAAAATCGGATTGCAGGAGATCTTTCATTCGGTGTTTCCGATTTCGGATTACAATGACATCGCGTTGTTAGAGTTTGTCAGTTATAGTTTTGGCAAGCCGAAATATAGCGCGATCGAATGCCGAGAACGAGGAATGACCTACTCGATTCCGCTCAAAGTCACAGTGCGCCTTGTGACCTGGGATATTGATGTGGATACCAACAGTAAGTCTATTCGTGACATTAAAGAACAGGATATTTATTTTGGCGAAATTCCAATGATGACGACGAAGGGTACGTTCATTATCAATGGAACGGAACGAACAGTTGTCAGCCAAATGCATCGGTCTCCTGGCGTATTTTTCGACCATGATAAAGGGAAGGGGCATTTCAGCGGGAAGATTTTGTATAGCTGCCGTGTGATTCCCTACCGAGGATCGTGGTTGGAATTCGAATTCGATTATCGCGATTATCTGTACGTGCGGATTGATAAAAAGCGCAAAATGTTAGTCAGCCTGTTTTTGCGTGCCTTGCAATGCGCTGTTGAGGAAGAACGCCGTCTTGCCGAAGATGATAGTGAGTTGACGAAACGTTTCCCGGAATTAACTTCGACGGAAAATATTCTGCGCTGTTTTTATGATACGGTGACGTTTCATTTTGATGATGTTGACCATGTGCGGCGCGATACCTGTTCTGTACAATTACAGATTGATTTGCGTGCGTCAAGCCCGGATGCGCTCAGCGAATTTTTGCGCAGTTATGTCGCCAAACAAGATGTCGTAGCATCGGATGGTACGGTCATTATTAAAGAAGGTAAGAAGATTACAAAAAAGGTGTTGCGGCTTAGCCATCTGCATGGAATTCCATTATTACAAATCGAATCCTCAGCCTTGATTGGCGCAGTTTCCGCACGGGATGTTATTGATCCGGAGACTGGCGAAGTCTTGATTGAATGTAACGAAGAGATTACGCAGGATAATTTGAATCAACTCTATCTCGCGAAGGTTACGACGCTGGATGTCTTGTTGATTGATAAGTCTGTTGGGGGCGATGCGCTGAGCAATACGTTTATGAAAGATGGCGTGCGCACAAAAAACGATGCGTTGCTGGAAATCTATCGGACGTTGCGCCCTGGCGATCCGCCAACGGAAGAAAGCGCGAGTAAACTGTTCCTTAATCTGTTTTTTAATGAAGAACGGTATGATTTATCAAAGGTGGGACGCTTAAAAATCAATGAAAAGCTGCGTCTGGAGAAATCGGTTGAACAACGTGTTTTAGATGTGCAAGATTTACTCGCGATTACGGCCTACATGTTGAAATTGCGCATGGGCGAAGGCGAAATTGACGATATTGACCATCTCGGCAACCGTCGTGTCCGTTCCGTCGGCGAATTGTTGGAAAATCAATTCCGCATGGGATTGGTGCGCGTCGAACGGGCGACCAAAGAGCGTATGAGTTTGCAGGAACTCGATACGGTCATGCCGCATGACTTGATTAATGCGAAGCCCGTCATGAGCGCGGTCAAGGAATTTTTCGGCAGCAGCCAGTTATCACAGTTTATGGATCAAACCAATCCATTATCGGAATTGACGCATAAACGCCGCATGAGCGCCTTAGGACCTGGTGGTCTCAGCCGGGAACGCGCCGGATTCGAGATGCGCGACGTCCATTCGACCCATTATGGTCGTATTTGTCCGATTGAGACGCCGGAAGGCCCGAATATCGGCTTGATTGCCTCCCTCAGCACGTATGGCAGCATTAATGCGTATGGATTTATCGAAACACCCTACCGAAAAGTCGAAAACGGGCGCGTGACAGACACGATTGAATACCTGTCTGCGTTTAAAGATGAGCAATATATCATTGCCCAGGCCAACGCCCCGATTGACGCGCAGGGACATTTCTTAAATGATCGAATCTCAGCCCGCTGGGGCGGCGATTTTGTGATGGTGCCTCCGGAACAGGTGCATTACATGGATGTGTCGCCGAAACAGTTGGTCAGCGTCTCGGCATCGTTGATTCCCTTTTTAGAGCATGACGATGCGAACCGTGCGTTGATGGGGTCGAATATGCAGCGGCAGGGCGTTCCATTGGTACAGCCGGAAGCGCCGCTTGTCGGTACAGGGATGGAAGCCATTGCTGCCCGTGATTCTGGCGCAGTCATCATTGCCAAACGGACGGGAATGATCGAAAGTGTGGATTCTCGCAGTATCGTGATCCGCGTGGACGAGAGCGACACACCTGAAGAAGACCGCCAGAAGGTACAGCAATTTGCCGCGTTTCGTCTCCCCTCCTTCGAAGAGGAAGAGGATGAAGAATCGGCGATGATTGATCGGTATGAATTGATGAAATTCCAGCGGTCGAACCAGAATACCTGTGTAAATCAGCGTCCGCTCGTGAAAATCGGCGACAGGGTGAATGCGGGGCAAGTCATCGCGGATGGATTTTCGACCGAAAAAGGTGAGTTAGCGCTTGGACGCAATGTGTTGGTCGCGTTTATGCCCTGGGGCGGGTATAACTTCGAAGATGCGATTTTGATGAGCGAGCGTGTCGTGAAAGAGGATATGTTTACCTCGATTCACATCGAAGAATGTGAAATCGAAGCCCGCGATACGAAACTGGGCCGCGAAGAAATTACGCGCGATATTCCGAATGTCGGCGAAGACGCGTTGAGCAATCTCGATGAAAGCGGGATTGTCCGCATCGGCGCGGAAGTGCGCCCCGGTGATATCCTGGTCGGGAAGATTTCGCCGAAAGGGGAAACGCATCTCGCCCCGGAAGAAAAACTGTTACGCGCGATTTTCGGCGAAAAAGCTGGCGATGTCAAAGACGCATCTTTACGAACGCCGCAAGGAGTCAGCGGTATTGTCATTGACGTCAAGGTCTTTTCCCGTAAAGGCGTGGAAAAGGATGAGCGCGCCCAGAGCATCGAAGATGCGGAAATTGCCAAAATCGAACGGGATTACCAGGATGAGATCCAGATTGTGCGTGATGAATCGAAGAAAAAAATGATCCACCTGCTGAAAGGCAAAACCGTCGCACGTGACTATTACCCTGACGATTTTGCGAAAAAATCTCCGGCTTCGTCGTATGATGATGATTTTGATGAGAGTTTTGAGGAGGATGATTCGTTTGAAGAAACGCGTCCATCATCGAAACAGCAGCCAATTTTCAAGAAAGGCGATCTCCTGACGCCAGAAAAATTGATGGAGATGTCTGTGGACGATCTCGGCAAAATCAAAATTCAGGAAATTCAGGATGTGCGCGACGACATTGAGTCGCTTCAGGAAAATGCGATGGATCAGATTCATATTCTTGAAACGATTATGAACGAAAAAACCAACAAACTGCGTACGGGCGACGAATTGCCGCCGGGCGTGGTGAAGTTGGTCAAAGTGTATATCGCGATGAAACGCCGTCTCTCTGTCGGTGATAAAATGGCTGGACGGCATGGGAATAAAGGGGTTGTGTCGAATGTCGCACCTGTGGAAGATATGCCATTTCTGCCGGATGGCACGGCAGTGGATATTGTGTTGAATCCATTGGGTGTGCCGTCGCGTATGAACGTCGGCCAGATTCTGGAAACCTGCCTTGGATGGGCTGGGAAAAAGTTCATGCAGAAACTCCATCAACATATTCACTGGATGGAAACGCCGTTGCGTCAGATCAGTATGCATGATAAAGAGTTAATGTCGTTGCTTGATAGCCTGAAAACCTCTCCAGATCAGGCGGTGTCAGAGGCAACGTTCCGTGAAGCGGTTACAGAACGCCTTCGGGTGCTGCTCAACGATATTTACGATGGTATTCGGAAAGATGAAACGGTGACGCATTATTTGAAAGACGGTTCCGCAGACGGATTATTGCATTTAGCCCATGCGATTAAAGATGATGTCTATTTCGCCACTCCCGTCTTTGACGGCGCTTCGGAAGAATCAGTCAAACAAAAATTACGAACCGCGGGCTTGAATCCATCGGGGAAATCACGACTGTATGACGGCAAAACCGGTGAACCGTTTGAACAAGAGACGACAGTTGGCTATATCTATATGGTGAAATTGTCGCATCTTGTTGATGATAAAATGCACGCGCGGTCAATCGGCCCCTACTCATTAGTCACGCAGCAGCCGCTTGGCGGGAAGGCGCAATTCGGCGGGCAGCGCTTCGGCGAAATGGAAGTCTGGGCATTGGAAGCCTACGGCGCGGCGTATAACTTACAGGAATTGCTGACCGTGAAATCCGATGATGTGGTGGGGCGTACCAAGATTTACGAGTCAATCGTCAAAGGCCAGCATACGCTGGAAGCCGGAATCCCAGAGTCGTTCAATGTGTTGGTGAAAGAATTACAAAGCCTGGGCTTAGATATGGAACTGAAGCAACAGTGAGTGAAAAGTGCCTGACATGCCTCGCCGACCGAAGAAATTCTCTGAGGTCGGCGTCATGTCGGTTCACTTTGCACTTTAGCTGACTTTCGTCGTTATGCAAGACTTCTTAGAATTGTTTAAACGTTCAAGCAGTGAAACGGATTTCGAAGCGATTCGCATTTCGATTGCCGCTCCGGAAAAAATTCGCGAGTGGTCGTATGGCGAGGTGAAAAAGTCCGAAACAATCAACTATCGGACGTTTAAACCAGAACGTGACGGCCTGTTTTGTGCAAAAATCTTTGGCCCAGTGAAAGACTGGGAATGCTTATGTGGCAAATACAAACGTATTCGTCATCGGGGAGTCGTTTGCGAAAAGTGCGGGGTCGAAGTTACGCAGGCAAAGGTTCGGCGGGAACGCATGGGGCACATCGAACTTGCGTGTCCGGTGTCGCATATCTGGTTTTTCAAAGGCTTACCGAGCCGGATTGGTCAGTTGTTAGACATGCCGGTCAAAAAGCTCGAAACCATTCTGTATTTCGAGAATTACGTGGTTGTGGATGCGGGCAACACGAATTTAGATGAGAGGCAACTGTTAAGCGAAGAACAGTACCGTTTGTTGCTGGAAGATCACGATTATTCTGGAAAATTCCGCGTTGGAATCGGCGCAGAAGCTATTCGGGAATTACTCAAGCGGATTGATGTTGAGGCGATGTCTAAAGAATTGCGCGAGCAAATGAAGGTGGAAAACTCGTTGCAAAAGAAGAAAAAGTTGACCAAACGACTGAAAGTCGTCGAGGCCTTCCGCAAATCTGGCTGTAAGCCGGAGCACATGATTTTCGAAGTGATCCCGATTATTCCTCCGGAATTGCGACCATTAGTGCCTCTTGACGGCGGACGTTTTGCTACATCAGATTTGAATGACCTGTATCGTCGCGTGATCAATCGCAATAACCGCTTACATCGCTTACAGGAATTAAAAGCGCCGGAAGTCATTATTCGTAACGAAAAACGCATGTTGCAAGAGTCTGTTGATGCGTTGTTTGATAATGGGCGTCGCGGTCGCGTACTGCGTGGGTCGAAGAATCGCCCGTTGAAATCCTTAAGTGACATGCTGAAAGGAAAACAAGGACGTTTCCGGCAAAACCTGCTTGGAAAGCGTGTGGATTACTCCGGGCGTTCCGTCATCGTCGTTGGGCCAGAGCTCAAACTGCATCAATGCGGTTTGCCGGAAAAAATGGCGTTAGAGTTATTTAAGCCGTTTGTGTTTCAGAAACTCCAGGAAAAAGGCTATGCGACAACAATCAAAAATGCGCAGAAGCTCGTAGAACGTGAAACCGCTGAAGTATGGGAAGTGCTTGAGGAAGTGGTCAAAGATCACCCGGTCTTGCTGAACCGCGCTCCGACATTGCATCGTGCAGGTATCCAGGCGTTTGAACCGGTATTGGTAAACGGAAAAGCGATCCGAGTCCATCCGCTTGTCTGCGCGGCGTTTAACGCTGACTTTGACGGCGATCAGATGGCTGTGCATGTTCCGCTTTCGATTGAAGCGCAAGTGGAAGCTAAAATTTTGATGATGGCGACCAGCAACTTGCTTTCTCCTGCGCATGGCGGCCCGTTAGCCCTGCCTTCTCAGGACATGGTCTTGGGAATTTACTACATTACGAAGGAAATCCCGCATAAAGACGTGATCCGGTACGTAGTGCCCAATTCTTCAGAATTGAAGTCTGCCGTGATGGTCTTAGGCGAAGTGAAAAAAGATTCCTCTACATCAAATGAATTGGAGTTCGCCAGCGGCGTTTGTTTAGCGAAACAGAACGACCACGTGATTGTGCAGGGACAAGAAGGACAAGTGTTTGATTTGTCCAATGGCGCGATTGTGAAAGAGATTAACGGCCATGCCGTAAATTCCTTGATCGAATGCCGAAGAGCAGCGCAGCCAAAAACGTTTTCATCGTTCGAAGAGGTGGTGAGAGCGTATAATGATAAGCGAGTGGCATTGTTAGAAGCAATTCGGGTGCGGATGCAGATCGATCCAACCAGCCCTCGCGTTAAAATGCTTGATACCACTGTTGGTCGGGTTATTTTCAATCAGATTTTGCCGAAGGATTTTCATTTTGCCAATAAGTTCGTGAATAGACAGATGGACAAGAAAACGGTAAGCAAGTTAATTACCAAGATTCATCTTGACTATGGCAATGAAGTCACCGTCGAAGTGCTGGATAAGCTCAAAGATACTGGTTTCAAATTCTCCACGATTTCCGCGTTGTCTATCGGAATTGACGATATGCAGGTTCCAGGGAGAAAAGCCGAATTGATTCTTGAAGCTCAGGCGGAAGTCGGCGAAGTTGACGATCAATATAATAACGGTGTTATCACAAATGGCGAGCGTAAAAATAAAGTCATCGATATCTGGTCGAAGGTGACGGAAGAAGTTGCGAACGCGATGTTCGAAGAACTATTGCGTTCGGAAGATGAGCAATCCCAACTTGCCGGAAAACTTGGGTCGGCGGATTATTCTCGCGATGAGACTGTCAGAAAACACCCCAGATTCAATCCGATCTTTATGATGGCCGATTCAGGAGCGCGCGGTAGTCGTCAGCAGATACGCCAGCTTGCTGGAATGCGTGGGTTGATGGCCAAGCCGTCAGGCGAAATTATCGAAACCCCGATTACTGCAAATTTCCGTGAAGGCTTGAGCGTGTTGCAGTACTTCATTTCAACGCACGGCGCACGCAAAGGTTTGGCGGATACGGCTTTAAAGACAGCAGATTCCGGGTATTTGACTCGTCGTCTCGTGGATGTATCGCAGGATGTGATGATTTTAGAGCATGATTGCCAGACGATTGATGGAATTTACGTGATGCCGATTGTCGAAGGTGGCGAAGTGATCGAATCGTTGCGCGACCGTATTCTCGGACGCGTGGTGCTTGAAGATGTCTATCATCCGGCGACGAATCAAGTTATTGTTCACGCAAACGAACTTATTGACGAAGTCTTCGCTGAAATGATCGAAAATGCTGGCTTAAGTCAGGTAAAAATCCGTTCGGTGCTGACGTGTCAGGCGAAACGCGGTGTGTGCGCGTTGTGTTATGGGAGTAACTTATCAACCCGACGGTTAGTGAACGCAGGCGAAGCGGTCGGGATTATTGCCGCGCAGTCTATTGGAGAGCCGGGAACGCAGTTGACCATGCGGACGTTCCATATTGGTGGAACGGCAAGTGCTGTGATGGAGCAGTCAACTCTGATTGCTCGCCGTGGCGGGCGTATCGTGTTTCATGACATCGGATGGGTTGAAAATCGTAGTAAGACTCTTTCGGTGCGCTCAAAGGGTGGATTTATCGGCGTTCTGCGTGAAGATAATGGCAAAAGCGTTGAAGATCATTATCCTCCGCTTGTCTATGGCGCGACATTACTGCTTCAGGAAGGCGCACTGGTCGAGGAAGGACAAGAGATCGCCCGTTGGGATCCGTTTACGACGCCGATTATCGTTGAAACGCCAGGCGAATCTATGGTGGTTCTGAAAGATGTTATTGAAGGCATCACGATGCGCGAAGAAATGGATGAAGTCACAGGGTTGACAACAAAAGTGATTGTGGATACTGCTGATGAGCAATATCAGCCTCGCGTTATTTTGAAAGATGCGGACGGTAAAATTATCGATCAGAAACAATTTCCGACGGGAGCGCATTTGCAGGTAAATGAAGGGGATATGGTGTTTGCTGGCGATATTGTCGCCAAAATCCCGCGCGACACGACAAAGACCAAAGATATTACCGGCGGGTTGCCTCGCGTTGTGGAACTCTTCGAAGCGCGTAAACCTAAGGAGCCTGCCACGATTAGTGAAGTTGATGGCGTGGTGCATTTTGGTGAAATTGTTCGTGGCATGCGAAAAATTCACGTGCGCAGCGATAATGGCGGCGAACGCGAATATTCCATTCCTCGTGGAACTCATGTGAATGTGCGCGAAGGAGATCGTGTCAGCGCAGGCGAACCGTTAATGGATGGCCCGTCTGATCCGCATGATATTCTTCAGGTGCTTGGCGCAAAAGAAGTGCAAAAGTATCTGGTAGATGAAGTTCAGCAAGTCTATCGTTTGCAAGGTGTGAGCATTAACGATAAGCATATTGAAGTGATTGTGCGTCAGATGTTACGCCGTGTGAAGATTTCTGATCCTGGCGATACGCTGTTTTTGCTGGATGAATACGTTGATCGCTTCGAATTTGATGAAGAGAATCAGCGCGTGATTGCTGAAAGCGGAAAACCGGCGAGCGGACGACCGCTCTTGTTAGGGATTACGGTGGCATCACTCAGTACGGATAGTTTCTTGTCAGCGGCGTCGTTCCAGGAAACGACGAGAGTGCTAACAGAGGCGGCGATTTCTGGAAAAGTGGATGATCTGCGCGGGTTAAAAGAAAATGTGATTGTCGGGCGATTGATTCCTGCTGGTACAGGGTCAGTTGATTATCGTCGAAAGGCGTTAAAAGTCTCGCCATCATTCGAGACGCTTGCTGAATAGCGATGAACCGCAATGTGCCCGGTATCGTGACATGCCGGGCGTTACCCTCTTCATGTTCCACGGCGAAACACCTTATTGTTCTCTCCGTCATGCAGGGATTTTTCTCAGTTTAGTCATTTGGTATGGAAAAAAGCTTGACAACATAGAGGTGGGTTGTTAGGGTTTGCACATTTTTGAGGAAGGTATTGATAAGTTTAATAAAAACAATGAGTTAGGAGATGTGGGATATGCCAACAATTCATCAATTGGTTCGAACTGGCCGTAAAAAGATTGTATCAAAATCAAATAGTCCGGCCTTACGATCATGTCCACAAAAACGCGGAGTTTGTGTGCGTGTGTATACATCAACCCCGAAAAAACCGAACTCCGCGTTGCGGAAAGTTGCCAGGGTACGCTTGACTAATGGGATTGAGGTCACGACATATATTCCGGGAATCGGTCATAACTTGCAAGAGCACTCCTTAGTGCTTGTGCGAGGAGGTCGCGTGAAGGATTTGCCTGGCGTGCGGTATCATATTGTCCGGGGAGCATTGGACAGCTCTGGAGTTCAAAATAGAATGCAATCACGTTCTAAATATGGCGCAAAGAGACCGAAAAAGGACGCAAAGGCAGCTGCGGGAGCGAAGAAAAAGTAATCAGGTTTGACAGCTTGCGATAATTGCGAAGATTCCCACACGTCACGTTTGTCCTGTCTCTTGAATAGAGGCAGCGGGCAGGCGAGACGTTGCAACGAGGAGAGTAAAGTATATGTCACGTCGGACGTTAGCAGATAAACGAGTGATTTTGCCGGATCCTAAATTTAATAGCGCGTTGGTGACGAAATTTGTCAACATGCTGATGTATGATGGCAAAAAAAGTATTGCTGAAAATATTTTTTACGGAGCATTGGATTTAATTCGTGATCGTACTGGTAATCGCGATGTGCTCGCGGTATTCAATAAAGCTGTATCAAATACCAAGCCGATTCTTGAAATTCGGTCTCGCCGGGTTGGCGGTTCGACATATCAAGTGCCGGTAGAAGTGCGCCCGACTCGACGGACGACGTTGAGTATGCGTTGGATTATTGATGCATCTCGAGGACGTTCTGAGAAAACCATGCAAGAACGCTTGGCAATGGAACTCTTGGATGCCGCAAATAGCAGAGGAACTGCCATTAAGAAACGTGAAGATACCCATAAGATGGCGGAAGCAAATAAAGCATTTGCGCATTATCGGTGGTAACCCATCTTTGTGAGCAAGAGTTAATGACAAATTCTCTATTTCATTATCTTTTTACTCAGAATAATCTTGGATCGAAAAGTTGCATTAAAAGATTGCCGAAATATTGGAATTATTGCCCACATTGACGCCGGAAAGACGACAACGACGGAGCGAATTCTGTATTATACCGGTCGAAATTATAAAATTGGGGAAGTGCATGATGGCGCTGCCACAATGGATTGGATGGTGCAAGAGCAGGAACGAGGAATTACCATTACCTCTGCAGCGACCACATGCTCTTGGTTAGACCATCAGATTAATATTATTGATACGCCTGGGCACGTAGATTTTACCGTCGAGGTCGAGCGGTCTTTGCGCGTTCTTGATGGCGCGGTTGGTGTGTTCTGTGCTGTTGGTGGCGTACAGCCCCAATCGGAAACGGTCTGGCGGCAAGCGGATAAATATAATGTTCCGCGAATTGCTTTTGTGAATAAAATGGATCGGGTGGGCGCAGACTTCTTTCGCGTTGTGAGTATGATGACCGATCGTCTCGGTTCCGTCGTTGTCCCAATTCAAATTCCTTATGGACAAGCAGAGGACTTCGAAGGTGTGATAGATTTGGTCAGTATGAAGCTACGAATCTATGAGGAAGAGTCTCTTGGTTCGGTCTTTCGTGAAGAAGAGATTCCGGCGGAGCTTCGCGAACAGGCTGAGAGCTATCGAGAAGCAATGTATGAAGCGATTGATGGCGATGGCAGTCATGGAATTCTTGAGCGTTATTTGGAAGGCCAGGACGTGCCTGTAGATGTTGTGATGTTGGCTCTGCGCGAATTGACGGTGAAAAACAAAATTGTTCCTGTCGTGTGCGGTTCTGCCTTTAAAAATAAAGGAGTGCAGGCGCTTTTGGATGCGGTGGTGCATTACTTGCCGTCGCCGGTAGAGGTCGATGCGGTTAAAGGAAAAAATCCAAAAACGGGAGAAGAAGAAGTTCGGTCAGCCAGTGACGATGAACCGTTGTCAGCCTTAGCATTTAAGGTAATGAACGATCCGTATGTCGGACAGTTAACTTTTATCCGAACGTACTCAGGAGTGTTAAGTGCCGGTTCTTATGCCTATAATTCAACAAAAGACAAACGTGAACGCATTGGCCGATTGCTCAGAATGCACGCAAACAAGCGTGAGGAGATCGAAGCCGCTTACGCTGGTGATATTGTTGCGGCAGTCGGTTTGAAATACTCGACGACTGGCGATTCTCTGACTGATGAAAAATCTCCAGTGCTGTTAGAATCAATTATTTTCCCAGAGCCTGTTATCTCTGTAGCGATCGAACCGAAGACAAAATCCGATCAGGAAAAATTATCCATCAGCTTAGGTAAATTAGCTCACGAAGACCCTACGTTCCAAACCAGATACAACAACGAAACAGGGCAAACCCTGATTTCCGGAATGGGGGAATTGCATTTAGAGATCATCGTTGATCGCCTTGTACGAGAATTTAATGTTTCTGCCAGTGTAGGCAAACCGCAAGTGGCATACAAAGAAACCATTGCGCGGGCAGTCAGCGCTGAAAAACGTTTCGTGCGCCAGACCGGTGGAAAGGGGCAGTACGGGCATGTTAAAATTCGCGTTCGTCCGTTGGAGCGCAATGCTGGTTTCCAGTTCGAAAATAAAATTGTAGGCGGAGTCATTCCAAAGGAATATATTCCCGCAGTCGAACATGGCATTCGGGAATCATCGGAAAATGGTGAATTAGCCGGTTTTCCAGTCGTTGATTTTGCGGTAGAATTGTATGACGGCTCATTTCATGCGGTTGATTCTTCGGAAATGGCCTTTAAAATCGCCGGGAGTCTGGCATTTAAAAAGGCGATGGAAACTGCCCGTCCGGTTCTGCTCGAACCTGTCATGAATGTTGAAATATACGCGCCGCAGGAATATGCCGGCGCCCTGACGGGCGATCTTTCCAGCCGCC
>CAZRSF010000012.1:0-46240 GCA_964602655.1 uncultured Candidatus Moduliflexus sp. | reverse complement strand
ATCGCTGGCTCGATGGCATTCCGTGAAGCCTTACGCGAGGCGGGAAGCAATCTATTAGAGCCGATTGTGAAGGTTGAAGTTGTGATGCCGGAAGAGTATTTAGGCGACGTGATTGGAAGCCTAAATTCTCGACGTGGAAAGATTCTGAATATGGAAGCGCGTACAGGATCGCAAATTGTAACCGCAAACGTTCCGTTGGCTGAAATGTTTGGGTACACGACTGATTTGCGCTCGATGACCCAGGGGCGGGCGACTTCTTCAATGGAATTCTCTCATTATGAAGAAGTTCCTCAGCATATCAAAGAATTGGTTGTCAGCGGAAAATCGTAAACGATTTCGAATTTCCATAAGGAAACGTGAGGGATGAATGTCTTGTGCGAATGCATAAGGCCGAAGTCCCGCATGTTTTTTAGAGTGGAATGGCAAGAAAGATCGCTAAATGGGGTTTTGTCTTTGTCAAGAGCGGAATGTGCGTCATTTTAGGAAAGAGATATCGCATGTGTCGCGTTCTTCGAGGAGAAGTATTCTTGCCTACTTGATCGTTCTCTGTAGTAGAGTCAAGCTGAGGCGTTGAAATAGTCTAATGCCTCATGAAAACGAAACCAAAGAGCACGTAGAGGATGCGATGTCTATCGGTTTCGAATCTTTTGAAAAAAGTGTAAAAAGTTGTTGACATTATCCAGCAGTTTCAATAGGACGGCCAACACTGCCTTTTTGAAGGAACTTTTCGCGGTTTTATGGGAGAGTTGACAGTAGGTTGTGCCTTTGTATTGGTTCTGAAAATATTGTTCGTAAATTTTAACGTATTGAGTAACGGGTATTATGGCGAATCAGAACATTAGGATATGTTTAAAAGGATATGATTATCAGTTGCTTGATCAATCAGTGACGGAGATCGTGTCTACCGCCCAGAATACGGGGTCTCGAGTAGTTGGTCCGATCCCATTGCCTACTCGTATTAGTCGGTATACTGTTTTGCGCTCTCCGCATATTAATAAAAAATCGCGTGAGCAATTTGAAATGCGGACGCATAAACGGATTATTGATATTCTTGAACCGACTCCGCAGACAGTAGATGCATTGATGCGACTGGATCTCCCGGCTGGTGTGGATGTGAAGATTAAATTATAAAAGTCGAGTGTCAGAAGCAAAAGCGTGTCTTTCTGTGTTCTGAGCTTTGTACTTTGTCGAATTGTGGCAACAGTAAGTGTGGTGACAGCAGGAAATGCCAAGGTAGAAGATATTCAGTTGCAAGAGAGTATCTTTGATGCTCCGATGAAAGAACATGCGGTGTATCAGGTTGTGTGCTCTCAACTTGCAGCGCGTCGTCGTGGAACCGCTTCGACCAAGGGTCGTTCAGAGGTTAGCGGTGGCGGGAAAAAGCCCTGGAAGCAAAAGGGTACCGGAAATGCTCGCTCTGGAACGAGTCGTTCTCCATTGTGGCGAGGCGGTGGGATTGTGTTTGGCCCAAAACCGCGAGATTATTCGTTCTCTGTTCCAAAGAAAATGCGCAAAGCTGCGATGCGGTCTGTACTTACTTCGAAGGTGCAAGAATCAAAGTTGATTGTCGTTGATCGGCTTGCTTTTGAGAAGCCTAGTACGAAGCAGATGGCTGGGATTGTGAAGACGCTGATTAACAGTGGTTCTCCAAGTGTGGCAATTGCGCTTGGCGATTGGACTGAGGCTGCGTGGTTGTCGGGAAGAAACCTTCCAAAAGTCCGTGTATTGCATGCTGAAAATTTGAATGTATATGTCGCGCTGCAATATGATTACCTTGTTGTTGATAAGGCCGGATTGTCTGTTATAGAAGGGGCGTTAACGCAATGAAAAACATGTATGATGTACTCAAACGACCGTTGTTTACGGAAAAATGCGACCGCTTGAAGGATAAGTTCAATCAATATACGTTTGAGGTTGAATTGACGGCAAACAAAATTGAGATTCGACAAGCGGTAGAAAAAATTTTTGGCGTCAAAGTCCTTAGCGTAAATACGTTACGTATGCATGGCAAGGTAAAACGGCGAGGGAAAAGCGAGGGAAGACGCCCCGATTGGAAAAAAGCGATCGTGACATTGAAAGAGGGCGACACTATTCCTATTTGGAGTTAGACGAAGGCGGTGGGCGATTGGCAACTGGCAGATTCAGTTGTTGATGGCCGATTGTCAATAGAGTGTTATGGCAACCAAAAAATATAAACCAACTTCGCCTGGAAGACGGTTTCAGACGGTTTCGACGTTTGAAGAGATTACGGTATCGCGCCCTGAGCCGACCTTGACCGTTGTTCTTAAAAAAACTGGCGGACGAAACAATCAGGGTCGAATAACTGCACGCCATATTGGTGGTGGACATAAACAATTTTATCGAATTATTGATTTTAAGCGCAATAAGCATGGTATTCCTGCAAAAGTGGCTACTATTGAATATGATCCGAATCGTTCGGCTCGGATTGCGTTATTACATTATCGGGATGGAGAAAAACGCTATATTTTGGCTCCGGAAGGTTTAGTTGTCGGAACCATATTGGTGTCAGGTTCTTCTGCTGATATTCAAGTCGGAAATTCACTTCCTTTGCGAAACATTCCGCTTGGCACTCCCATTCATAATATTGAATTAAAGATTGGCAAGGGGGGGCAGATTGTGCGAAGCGCTGGAACCAGTGCTGTTGTCATGGCAAAAGAAGGGGAATATGCACATGTGAGGCTTCCTTCTGGAGAAGTGCGACTGATACTTTTAAATTGCATGGCAACGATTGGAGTGGTAGGGAATACGGAGCATGCCAATATTACGATTGGAAAAGCTGGAAGAGCGCGTTGGCTTGGCAGACGTCCAAAAGTGCGCGGCGTGGCAATGAACCCTGTTGACCATCCGCATGGTGGTGGTGAAGGACGAACTTCTGGTGGGCGGCATCCAGTTACTCCTTGGGGTGTGCCGACAAAAGGATATAAAACTCGGAAAAAACGTAATCCATCTGATAAATATATTGTACGCAAAAGGAATAAAAGTTAAGCATTTCAAGTAATTTGGGGGACGAGTGATGAGAAGTGTTTGTAACGCTCGTTCGCCCCTTAATGGGGTACGATATGCCAAGATCAGTAAAAAAAGGTCCGTTTGTTGATGAAAGTTTGCTCAAAAAAGTCCAGGGTATGAATATGCAAGGGGAAAAAAAGGTGATTAAAACCTGGTCACGTCGTTCTACGATTTTGCCGGATTTTATCTCGCATACGTTTGCTGTGCATAATGGAAAACGTTTTATCCCCGTGTATGTGACCGAGAATATGGTCGGACATAAGTTAGGAGAATTTTCTCCGACGCGGACATATCGGGGACATGGAAAAACCGAAAAGACGACCACGAAAAAGTAAGTGGTCGCAGAGTCTTTCGTTGAGAGGAGAGAAGTATGGCGGCTAAGTCTGTAGGACGATATATACGAGTAGCTCCACGTAAAGCGCGATTAGTGATCGATTTGATTCGAGGGCGTTATGTGCAGGATGCATTGGATATTTTGCGACATTCCCCTAAAACGATCTCAAAAACAATCGAAATGCTTGTGAGATCTGGTGTGGCAAATGCCGAGCATAATGAAGGCGTGAGTGATGTGGATGCTCTCTATATCAAAGAAGCGTATGTCGATCAAGGTCCGACAATGAAACGTTTTACCCCTCGTGCAATGGGGAGAGCGACAAAGATTTTAAAGCGAACAAGTCATATCACGATCATTTTAGATGAAAAATCGTAATAGGCGCGTAGCAGTGCTGGGGCAGAGGGGAAGTAACCCTTTGGTTGCCGCGCTGTTATGAGGCGAAACGTCAGAGTGTTTGACGTGGAGGAGCTAGCTTGGGACAGAAAGTCAATCCAATAGGTATCCGATTGGGGATCAATAAAACCTGGCAGTCTCGGTGGTATGCAGAGAAGAATTATGCTGATTTTTTGCATGAAGATTTGAAAATTAAAAAGTTTGTAAAAAAGGCATTCTTTCATGCTGGAATCTCTCGCATAGAAGTTGAGCGTGCGGCTGAAAAAACAACGATTAATATTCATACGTCTCGGCCTGGTATTTTAATTGGGCGGCGAGGTGCTGAAGTTGATCAGTTAAAAAAGAAATTACAGCAAATTACTGACCGCGATATTCATGTTAATATCTTCGAGGTGAGAAAAGCAGAACTTGACGCTCAATTGGTCGCGGAAAATGTGGCACTTCAATTAGAACGACGTGTTGCGTTTCGTCGGGCGATGAAACGCAGTGTTACGACAGCGCTTCGTTTTGGCGCTGAAGGAATTCGTATTACTTGTTCCGGCCGGCTTGGTGGCGCGGAGATGGCTCGGACAGAATGGTATCGCGAAGGTCGCGTTCCATTGCATACGTTGCGAGCTGATATTGATTACGGGTTTACGGAAGCGAGAACTACATACGGAGCAATTGGTATTAAAGTTTGGATTTTTAAAGGAGAGGTACTTGGTCATGGCCATCAATCCACTCCAGTCAATCCGACCGCATAATTCCCAAATCTACTGAGAATATTATCGAAGAGCTAATGCGAGTGTTGGTGCTTTTATTGAAAGTGCCAGACGGAGGTAGTGTGTCCTCTTATCGTTTTAGACGAGAAAGAAGAGAAGGTGTCGTACTATGTTAATGCCGAAGAAGGTAAAATATCGCAAGCAGCAACGTGGGCGGATGAGAGGGAAAGCCTATCGAGGCTGCGAAGTCAATTTTGGGCAATATGGCCTGCAAGCATTGGAAGTAGGGTACGTTACAGATCGTCAGATTGAAGCGGCGCGTATTTCGATGACCAGGAAGATTAAACGTGCGGGGCGCGTATGGATTCGTATTTTCCCAGATAAACCGGTCACGAAAAAACCTGCTGAAACGCGTATGGGGAAGGGAAAAGGCGGTCCAGATCATTGGGTCTGTGTCGTGAAGCCGGGACGAGTTATGTATGAAATGGAAGGTGTCCCGGAAGAGTTGGCTCGTGAAGCGTTTCGGCTGGCGGCTCATAAATTGCCAGTAAAAACGAAGTTTATTGAAAGAGGGGTATTGCCACAATGAAAAAAACAAAAGAACTTCGAGAGATGAGTCTTGAGGAACTGGATAGTCGGGAGCGCGACTTGACGGAAGAAGTGTTTAATCTTCGGTTTCAGATTGCGGCAGGAATCGCAGAAAACCCTCAAATTTTACGAAATGTTCGCAAGAATTTGGCGAGAGTGAAAACTGTACGCCGGCAACAAGAATTACAGAATGGATAGTTTTTAGCAAAGTGCTTCTTTTTGAGTGCATTCTGTGAAGGAAATTTATTGACAAGTTGAAGGGGGTTTTTAATATGGCGCAACAAACGCAAGGGCAGCGCAAAACTCGCCAGGGCGTCGTGGTCAGTGATAAAATGGACAAGACGGTTGTTGTTCGTGTGGAACGCTTGACGCGGCACCCCAAATATCATCGGGTCATCAAATCGGCGAAAAAGTTTAAAGCGCATGATGAACTTAATCAATGCAATATTGGCGATCTCGTTGAGATCGTTGAAACCCGGCCTCTGAGCAAAGATAAACGTTGGCGAGTGACCGAGATTGTGAGAAAAGCAGACGTGTAAGACTTAAGGCTGCTTGTACGTCCTTTCTTGTGTGAAATAGGGTGACCGATCATGATACAGATGCAGACGATTTTAGATGTAATTGATAATTCAGGTGCAAAAAAAGTCCAGTGTATTAAAGTCTTGGGGGGATCGAAACGGAGATATGCTCGATTGGGCGATTTAATTATTGCATCCGTGAAAGAAGCTTCTCCAGGTGGAAATGTGAAGAAAAAAGACGTGGTGCGTGCCGTGGTGGTGCGGACAACGAAAGAACAGCGGCGAGATGACGGGTCATATATTAAGTTTGATCATAACGCTGCTGTCCTGTTGAATACCCAAAATGAACCGATAGGAACGCGTATTTTTGGGCCAGTCGCAAGAGAACTCCGAGACAAGGCTTTTATGAAAATCGTTTCGCTTGCGCCGGAAGTGCTTTAATCGTCAAGAAATGAGCTGGCCTGTAGAGGAGTGAGAGCAATGTCAAAACCAAAGCTTCATGTGAAAAGAAATGATATCGTCAAGGTGATCTCTGGAAAAGAAAAAGGGAAAACCGGCAAAATTTTGAAGGCCTATCCTGAGAAAAGTCGAGTGATTATTGAGCATTTAAATATGATTAAAAAACATACGAAACGCCGGACTCAGGGACAGGGGGGCGGAATTGTCGAGCGTGAAGGAACTATTCATGTTTCGAATGTGATGTTGGTATGCCCTAGTTGTAAACAGGCCACGCGCATTGCAAAAAAGTTTTTAGAAGACGGCTCGAAAGTTAGATGTTGTAAAAAATGTGGAGAGGTTGTTGACAGGTAACACGTGCAGAGGATTGCCGATTGATTTATAAAAAACAATCAACAATCGTCCGAAGTGAAGAACGAGACATGGCAGCAAACTTAAAAGTCAAATATGAAAACGAAGTGATCGCCGCATTGAAAAAACGTTTTAGTTATACCAGCGTGATGGCTATTCCGCGGATTGAAAAAATCGTCGTGAATATGGGCATGGGAGAAGCCGTTGCTGATGCGAAAGTGCTGGATAAGGCCGTTGAAGAATTAAGCGCGATTACTGGACAAAAGCCCATGATTACAAAGGCGCGTAAATCCATTGCCGGGTTTAAACTGCGGGCTGGAATGCCAATTGGGTGCATGGTTACGCTCAGAAAAGAGCGAATGTATGAATTTTTAGAACGATTGATGAATGTCGCGCTTCCGCGTGTGCGTGACTTTAAAGGTGTTTCTTCGAAAGCCTTTGATGGACGAGGGAATTATACGCTTGGTGTACGTGAGCAGATGATTTTTCCAGAGATTGATTATGATAGAGTTGATAAATTGCGAGGATTGAGTATCGCCATTGTAACCACTGCAAGAAACGATGAAGAAGGGTATCACCTGTTGAAGGAACTTGGGATGCCGTTTAGTCGTTAAGGGTAGGGAGGGAAACTAAACGTGGCTAAGAAGTCTATGATTTTGAAGCAACAAGGTCCTCAGAAATTTCAGGTTCGCGGTTATCATCGCTGCCGAATTTGTGGCCGCCCACGCGCATACCTTCGAAAATTCGGAATGTGCCGTATTTGTTTTCGTCAATTAGCATCGCGGGGTGAAGTGCCTGGCGTTACGAAATCAAGTTGGTAAGGAGAGAGGACGACTATTATGATGACAGATCCTATTGCTGATTTACTTACGCGGATTCGGAATGCGAACATGGCTGGAAAAGCTCAAATTGTTGCTCCATATTCGAAATTAAAAGCCGAAGTGCTTCGTATCCTGAAGGCCGAGGGGTTTATTCAGGATTATTCTCATGAAGAACGCGTGTTGCATATTCAATTAAAGTTTGCAGAAAAAGGGGCGCGTATTATTACAAAGATTACGCGTGTGAGTAAACCTGGATGTCGAGTCTATCGTTCCAAGGATGATTTGCCGAAAGTGTTAAATGGCCTCGGAATTGCGATTGTGTCAACGTCCAAAGGGGTGTTGACTGACCGAGAAGCTCGCCTGGCGAATGTCGGTGGCGAAGTGTTATGCACGGTGTGGTAAGAATGCTGTAATCCGTAATGGGGCTTCGGTGAGACGCCGTATTACGCATGAGGTTGTAACGCATGTCACGAATAGGAAAAAAACCGATTGAACTTCCCAATGGCGTTGAAATTAGTCTGCAACAGGACTTGTTGACGGTAAAAGGGAAATTAGGCGTATTAACATACGCGATACCGGCTGGAATTTCTGTCAATGCTGAGAATGCGCAAGTAGTGGTTGCGCGTGCGACCGACCAGAAACGCCATCGCGCATTGCATGGATTAGTGCGCTCCTTGGTAAATAATATGGTGGTTGGCGTGTCCGTAGGTTTTACGCGGACATTGGAAATTGTCGGTATCGGATATCGTGCGAAAAAAGAAGGCGCGGGAATTATCATTTCAGTGGGATATTCTCATCCGGTAGAAGTTCCTGCCCCAGAAGGCATCACTCTTGATGTCGAAGGCACGACCAAAATTATTGTTAAAGGTATTGATAAGCAACGAGTTGGGCAAGTTGCTGCAGATATTCGAAAAATTAGAAAACCTGAGCCTTACAAAGGAAAAGGGATTCGTTATAGCGATGAAGTTATTCGCAAGAAAGAAGGAAAGACCGCAGCGTAAATGTGCGTCTGCGTATATTTTCCGACTGATTGAATTATGGAAACGAAAATTCGCCGAGAAAGTCCTCGCATCAGAAGGCATAGACGGATCAGAAAAAAAGTGAACGGGACGGCTGAACGTCCTCGTTTATGCGTCTATCGCAGTTTAAAACATATTTATGCGCAACTAATTGATGATGAGCGAGGACGCACGTTATTGACAGTGTCATCATTAAGCCCTGAATTTCATGAGGCGATGGCTTACGGGGGGAATGTTGCCGCTGCGAAAGAGGTTGGTAAAGTATTAGCTCAAAAAGCGTTGGCGCAGAATATTACGAAAGTCGTGTTTGATCGCGGCGGATATAAATATCACGGAAGAGTGGCGGCATTAGCCCAACAAGTTCGAGAGAATGGCGTACAGGTATAGTACGTCGTAACGATAAAAAAGGAGGAGTCCCTTGTCTACCAGGATGGATCCCAGAGAATTAGATTTAACTGATAAGGTTGTTCATATCAGCCGGGTAGCAAAAGTTGTGAAAGGTGGCCGGCGTTTTAGCTTTAGCGCACTTGTCGTCGTCGGCGATGGACATGGCCGAGTCGGGTATGGTTTGGGGAAAGCGAAAGAGGTTCCCGAAGCAATCCGGAAGGCTGTTGATCAAGCCAAAAAAAGTCTTATTACGGTGCCATTACGCGATGCGACGATTCCTCATCAGACTACCGGACGATATGGCGCAGGCCGTGTATTTTTAAAACCGGCAGCGGCAGGCACCGGAGTTATTGCTGGAGGACCAGTGCGCGCGATTTTAGAAGTTGTTGGCGTACAGGATATTTTAACCAAATGTCTTGGCTCAAACAATCCTCATAATGTGATCAAGGCGACAATGGAAGGCTTGAAAAGTCTAAAAGACCCAGCACTGGTCGCGAAACAGCGTGGACTGTCGTTAGAAGAAGTTGAACAGCGAATGCAGTCCTAAGAGAGGAAATCGGAGGGATTATGCGATCATTACGGATAATGTTAGTGAAAAGCTCAATTGGCTCGCCTGAAAAAATACGCAAAGTATTAACGGGGTTAGGCCTGAGAAAAATGCATCGGTCAGTCGTATTGAAAGATACTCCTGAAATTCGTGGCATGATTTTTAAGGTGAAGCATTTAGTTGAGGTTACTGAAGTTGAATTGGCGTCCTAACCGAATCGGACGCAGATGAATGAAAACGGGACATTTCAGGTTGTGAGTGTGCTATGAAATTACATGAGCTAAAATACGCTGAGGGATCAAAGTCAAAAAAGAAACGCGTGGGAAGAGGCATGGGGTCTGGTATCGGCAAAACGAGCGGTAAAGGCCATAAAGGACAGAATGCGCGTTCGGGCGGAGGAGTTCCTCCTTGGTTTGAAGGCGGGCAAATGCCACTACAACGTCGCTTACCTAAGCGTGGGTTTACGAGTATTTTCAAAAAAGAGTATGAGCTTGTTAATCTGAAAGCTCTGGAAGCTAAGTTCGAATCGGGAGCAGAAATAACTCTTGAGCAGCTAAAAGATGCTGGCTTGATTAATTCGACCAAAGGGTTGGTAAAAATTCTTGGGCAAGGAGATGTCACAAAACCATTTCATGTTCAGGCGCACGCATTTAGTAAAAGCGCAGCGGAAAAAATTCAAGCTGTTGGTGGGGCTGTCACCGTGGTGAAGCAGTAAGCGAGTATTGTTGTTTCATCAATCTATGAGGGAAGTGAGGGCATAAACATTGCTTCAGGTATTTCAAAATATATTTAAGATTCCAGAACTGAAAAGGCGAATTCTGATTACTTTGGGGTTGTTAGCAGTCTATCGTTTTGGCGCGCATATCCCAACGCCTGGAGTTGATGCACAGGTCTTGACCCAGATATTTGAATCTGCCCAGGGGACGGTGTTGGGCATGGTGGATATGTTCACCGGCGGCGCATTGAAACGGTTAACGGTGTTTGCGCTGGGAATTATGCCCTATATCAGTGCCTCGATTATTTTGCAGTTGCTCACCGTCGTCGTCCCTTTTCTTGAAAGATTAGCGAAAGAAGGCGAACAGGGACGAAAAAAGATCACGCAGTATACACGGTATGGTACAGTGGTCTTAAGTGCGGTTCAAGCCATGGGGATTGCGTATGGGCTTGAAAATATGCAAGGTCCAGGCGGTGCTCCGGTTGTTCCAGTTCCCGGTTGGAGTTTTCGACTGATTACATTGATTACGCTCACTGCAGGCACGGCATTTATTATGTGGTTAGGTGAGCAGATGACCGAACGCGGCATCGGGAACGGCATTTCGATGATTATTTTTGCTGGGATCGTCGTTCGTCTTCCCGCAGGTGTTGCTGGGACTATTCAGGCGATTCAGCGTGGTGATTTTTCGTTGTTCACGTTGATTGGCATTCTGATTGTCATGGTGGTTGTGGTTGCCGCTGTTATCTTGATGCAGCAGGGGATGCGAAAAATTCCAGTGCAGTATGCCAAGCGTGTTGTCGGACGTCGTACGTATGGAGGACAGAGTACGCATATCCCATTGCGTGTTAATACGGCTGGCGTGATTCCGGTTATTTTTGCATCATCCATTATTGTGTTTCCTGCGACAGTCGCAAGATTTGTTGAGCATCCGTGGATGCAAGCTGCGGCAGAACAATTATCTCCTGGACACATGTTGTATACCGCCTTATATGCGATGCTGATCATTTTCTTTGCCTATTTTTATACCGCGATTGTGTTTAATCCAACGGATTTGGCAGAGAATATGAAAAAATACGGTGGATATATTCCTGGTGTACGTCCAGGGAAGCGTACCGCAGCGTATATTGACTCGGTTTTAACTCGGATTACGCTTTCAGGCGCGATTTTCTTGGCAATTATTGCCATTCTTCCTGAATTTTTAATCAAATCTCTTAAAGTCCCTTTTTATTTTGGCGGAACTGGGTTGTTGATTGTTGTGGGCGTGGCATTAGATACGATGCAGCAGATAGAATCTCATCTGTTAACGCGACATTATGATGGGTTCATGAAGAAAGGGAAATTGAGAGGCAGACGCTAAGTCGGTGTCAATGGGGGCTGTTTGTTAGAGAATATCTCATGACGGGACTTGACATTACCTACATTTACTATGGCAAAAGAAGATGTTATTCAAGTAGAGGGAACAGTCGTTGAACCATTACCTAATGCGATGTTCAGGGTTGAACTTGAAAACGGACATAAGGTATTGGCGCATATTTCTGGAAAGATGAGAAAGCATTTTATTCGTATTCTTCCTGGAGATAAAGTGACTGTTGAATTATCTCCCTACGATCTTTCGCGCGGACGAATTACATATCGGTATAAATGATTGTGACATGGTCATCGCGTTTATAGAGAGTAGTGTGATCTGCTTGTATTTGAATAATATTCCAGGGAGCCTTATGAAAGTACGTTCATCAATCAAAAAGATTTGTGACAAATGTCGAATTATCAAACGGAAGGGGATCATTCGCGTAATTTGTGAAAATCCTCGTCATAAACAACGACAGGGGTAAGAAGGGATGCTATTATTGCACCATCACTTCCAAGCGGAGTCTGTCGAATTTTTAACATGGAGGGTGTCCCTTGGCTAGAATCGCGGGTGTAGATTTGCCAAAAAATAAACGGGTCGAAATTGGGTTGACCTATATTTTAGGGATTGGACGTTCAACGTCGAATAAAATTTTAGCGCGAGCAGAAATTCATCCTGACAAGCGTGTTCAAGACCTGACGGAAGAAGAAGTCAACTTGCTTCGAAAGCTCATCGTTGAAAGTGGTGAGTTTCAAGTAGAGGGTGATTTGCGACGTGAAGTCGCAATGAATATTAAGCGTCTCATGGATATTGGGTGTTATCGGGGATTGCGGCATCGTCGAGGTCTTCCTGTTCGTGGGCAGCGGACGCGAACAAATGCGCGTACCCGGAAAGGCCCAAGACGTGCGGTTGCATCAAAAGCAAAAGCGGTAAAGAAAAAATAGTCCATTAACATGTAGAGTTGCGGGATGAAAGCGTTCGTCACAGACAAACTTTCCGTCCTATGCATTCTCCTGGAACACGTAAAACATGGCGAAAACGCAAAAAAAAGGAACAGCAGCAACAGCAACGAAGAAAAAACGGCGAGACTTTGGCAACATTGATAGAGGTGTTGCGCATGTCCAAAGTACATTCAATAATACGATTATTACAATCACGGACATGAATGGTAATACTATTTCCTGGTCAAGTGCGGGAAGTATTGGATATAAAGGGTCTCGAAAAAATACTCCGTTTGCTGCTCAGATGGCAGCACGCGATTGCGGGAAAAAGGCATTGGATATGGGGATGCGACATATTGAGGTCTATGTCAAAGGCCCTGGCGCAGGTCGTGAAGCCGCAATTCGCGCATTACAGGCTGTCGGCTTAGAGGTAAAGGCGATTAAAGATGTAACGCCGATTCCTCATAACGGATGCCGCCCGCCGAAACGCAGACGTGTCTAATTGTACTGTAAACTCATGATGAGGCTTGCAGAAATCTACGTATTCTGTCACACACGTGACTGGTTATGAAGAGGAGGAAGGTCATTGGCACGATATATTGGTCCAGTATGTCGACTCTGTAGAGTTGAGGGTGTCAAATTATATTTGAAAGGTGATCGCTGTCATACTGATAAATGTGCAATTGAGCGGAGAAATTATGCTCCCGGTCAACACGGACAGCGGCGGACGAAACGTTCTGATTACGGAACTCAGCTCCGCGAAAAACAAAAAGTCAAACGAATGTATGGCTTGTTAGAAGCTCAGTTTAGCGGATATTTTGAAAAAGCTGAACGACAACGTGGAATTACCGGCGAAAATTTATTATTTTTATTGGAACGCCGGTTGGATAACGTGATCTATCGCTTAGGATTATCTTCTTCGCGAACCGAAGCGCGCCAAGTGGTTCGACATGGTCATGTCTTAGTGAATGGAAAACGAGTGGATATTCCTTCGTATTTAGTGCGTAAAAATCAAAAGATCGAAATCGAGGAAAAAAGCCGCAAAATGAAACGTATTCAAGAATCCCTCAAATCAAGTGAACGGCGTGGGGTTCCTGCGTGGCTTTCATTAGACCGCGATCATTTTTCTGCGACGGTACTTGATTTTCCAAAACGTGCGGATATCACTGAGGAGATTCAGGAACAACTCATTGTTGAGTTGTATTCGAAATAGTACAGAACTGATGAGGGGGGGGAGATAGCACATGTTTTATCCTCTCTCCCTGATCCATCTCATGTTTCTATTGTGTCTGTTGCGGAGAGCTCTTTATGCTTTTTCGTTATGGAACTTTCAGAAGCCAACGATTAACCTAAACAAGGACATGACGTTGTTCCATGCAACATTGGAAGGGAATTCAGAAAGCTAAACATTTAGAATGTGATCGGGGGAGTGTAACGAACTCCTACGGTAAGTTCTTTGCCGAACCCTTTGAACGAGGTTTTGGGACAACTGTAGGACATTCCCTTCGCCGCGTATTGCTTTCCTCTTTACGAGGGATTGCTGTCACTGGGATTAAGATTGCAGGCGTTCATGATGAATTTTCTCAGACTCTTGGGATCGTTGAAGATACCATGAATGTACTGTTAAATATTAAATCCTTGCGGTATAAGATATTAGACAGTGAGGCCTTTGAACAGCCAATCTTCTTCCGAGTGGAAATAAAAAATCCAAAGGATCACGAGATTGTAGTGAAAGCGTCGGATATTCAAATTGACCACACAAAGCTGAAAATGCTTAATCCTGATCTTCAGTTGTTCACCGTCAAACCTAAAAGCGTATTTCAGGCTGAATTGCGGTTTGAAAGTGGCAGAGGATATGTGCCAGCAGATGTTTTCCGCCGACGAAATGGTCAGGAAGATGGTGTGATTTGTCTTGACGCGATGTTTAGTCCAGTCACAGAGGTTTCGTTCTTTGTTGAGCCGACCCGAATTGGACGACGCATTGATTTTGATAAATTGACATTTGAAGTGTGGACTGATGGCAGTATGTCTCCGGCAGAAGCCATCGGACAGAGCGCGAAAATTTTAGCACAACACTTAGCTGGGATGATCACATTTGAAGAAGAACCTGAAGAAGAGATTACTGAAGTGGAAGAAGAAGATTCCATCAATGAACATCTTTTCCGAAGTGTTGATGAATTGGAATTGTCTGTCCGTTCCAATAATTGTTTAAAGAACGCGGATATTCGAACGATTGGCGAATTGGTGCAAAAAACAGATGCCGAAATGTTGAAGACCCGAAATTTTGGTAAGAAATCGTTAAATGAGATTAAGGCAATCTTGACGGAAATGGGACTTTCTTTAGGAATGAAATTAGAGAATTTCCCGCCAATACCGAAAGAACAAGAAGAAGAGGATTAAACCATCATGCGCCATAGAGTAGCTGGGAAAAAGTTAGGGAGACGCTATAGCCATCGAAGGGCGTTGTTCAGAAATTTAGTAACGGAATTGCTTCGTTACGGACGTATTACGACGACATTGCCGAAAGCGAAGGCCATGCAAAGTTTTGCGGAAAAAATGATCACGCTCGGTAAACGTGGAGATTTACATGCTCGCAGGCAGGCGTTGGCATTTGTTCAGAGCAAAGATATTGTCCATAAATTGTTTGATACGATTGCTGCTCAGTCTGCTGACCGCAACGGGGGCTATACTCGAATTATTAAAATCGGGCAACGCCAGGGAGATGGAGCGCCAATGGCGATTATTGAATTAGTGGACATTCAGAAATAATCAGCGGCACAACATCTTTAGAATAAATTAACGAGATGGCTGGAGAAAGATTTTCCGGCCTCTCGTTTTTTTATACTCATGATGTGAATGAATATCTTATTCGGTGGGCGCAGGCTTAGAAGGCTTTGGTGGTAATGGGAACATCACGTCTAAAAGTTTTCCCAATAAAAAAAGTAAAATAAACGCAATGACAAAAACGAGCCAGCCAAATGACTCGTGCAATATCCCTTCCGCAAATGCTTTCCCCCAATAATGCGCAAAGATGCCAGTCGTGGTTACGCGAATAACATTAGTAATGACAGCAATTGGTAATGCACTGGCGACAAGAATCCATTGTTTGAACCGCGAGTCATACATCAAATACGCAAATAGGGCGCTCAACGCGAGTAGTGCCATGATTGAACGCATACCGCTGCACGCTTCTTCTACGGCTAATGGACCGGTAGATACATAAAGAATGTTCCCTTCCCGAAAAACAGGAATCCCTGCCAGGGCGATTAATTTTGTGGATATGATTGAGACAAAGAGTTGGAGTTTAAAGGCCAGCGCTGAATAAATAATGGCAGGAAGCGGAACCATAAACATCAGAAACACTAATGGAAACAGCAATAGTTTGAAATACGCCTTGCCGTACAGATATAGAATAATTCCTCCTAACACGATAATGAGAGATGTCCGTTTTAGAAACCACTCTGCCCCAATCGTTCCAACAAGATACATGCTTAATCCTAATAAAATGATTGGAATTCCCGATAGCGAAGGCGCTGGCCGAAGCGCATTGATTTGCTCTTTTTTAGTCCAGACTAAGTATGCCACAATGATGGGCACAAGAAATCCGTGTGAATAGTTATCATCATGACTCCAATCATAAACAAACATATGAAACGTGGGGAAATATAGTAAGATCAATGTAATGCTGATGATCGCAAGTTTGACAAGGGGGCTGTAATCGTTCTGATGAAGTTCTCGTTGCACAACTATTTTCTTATCAGTGCGTTTAGTTTGTGTCGCATGGTAAACGCGCTTGATAAAGACTCCTTATAATTCTACGCTAACGTATATTTTCCGTTTCTAAAGACCTTCATAATTCAAGACAGAAGAGAATGTCAACTGGAAAGTGGTTGAAAACTAAAACTTCCCTATTTTTTGGCTTTTCTCTTGACAAATCTCTCTGAAGATGATTATGGTTTGCTATAGTGTGCTGATGGAAACTGGATAATCGCTGACAGAGAGACTGTGAGAGGAAAGTCCGAGCTCCAAAGGGCAGGGTGCTGGGTAACGCCCAGGCGGAGTGATCCGACAGATAGTGCCACAGAAAAAACACAGCCGATGGCCTGCAAGGGTTCAGGTAATGGTGAAAAGGCGGGGTAAGAGCCCACCGCGATTCTGGCAACAGAATTGGCACGGTAAACCTCACCCGGAGCAAGATCGAATAGGAAAACGTTGGAGAGCTGCCCGCTCGATGTTTTCGGGTTGATCGCTTGAGGATGCTTGGTAACAGGTATTCCAGATAAATGATTATCATTCCGGTGACGGAAGACAGAACTCGGCTTATAGGTTTGCTTCAGCACGTCATATTCATGTAACCATAAGGAGATCGCGATGAGAAAGAAAATTGTCATAAAAGGAATATTCAGTATTATAGTGATGGCAGTTTTGGTGGTGATGGGTTCGACGTTCAGCGTGGCTGGAGAACGTGAACCGGGAGTTTCTGTCGGATTTAACGCCGGAACAGCATGGTGTCTTGATGGCTATCTTGGGACAGGGGTAACAGGACGGGTCTTTGTGGAATATGCGCCATATATTCATGAAATCGGATTAAAATTAACTGGCGGGTATTGGCGGTTCGAAGACACGGTTTCTGCTGGATATGAGCCGCTTATCGGAAGCGTGGATGTGTTATTCAGCAGTTGGTATCTTACCGGTGGAGGGATTTACCGGCTTTCAAGAAAGAATATTACGCCATTTTTGACTGCTAACGCAGGTCTCTATAAATATGAAGATGAGCAGGTTAATGCGACGGCAGGAGTGGCTCCAGTGTCTGATGTGAAAGACGGATGGGCATTGGGAGTCAATGGTGGTGGCGGTGTGGAATTTTTTACCAATACAACCTATTCAATCAGCTTAGAAGGACTGATGCATTTTGCATTTGGCGATGAAAGTTATCAAGTGGCAGATGTCAGTGTGATGTTTCGATTCTTTTAAGGTTTTTTTTGACGATATGGGAGAGAATGTTGAAAATCTTCGAACAGAAGAAAATAGTCGTTTTTTTTCCTTGCCAATTCTCTCCTTTTTTTTTAAAGGGCTTGATAACTCTTAAAGAGAAAACTCAATAACTTATCCTACAAGGAGGATGCTTCTGAAATGTGCATCGTATTGGCATAGTGCCGATATGTGTTTAATTCTCCCAAATCAGAAGGAATACATCGCATAACGAAAGAATTTCGAGTGGGCAATTGCCCACTTTTTTGTTTTTTGTCATGTTGTATCCTTGATGGTATGCCGAATGTGTGATTTGCTCGTTGTCGTAATATGGAGAGATGTATGTCTGGACAGTCAATTGTTGAACGCGTAAAAGCCATTATTGCGCCAGTTATTGAAATGCAGCAGCTTGAATTAGTTGACGTGGAATTTCACCGTGAAGGAAAAACAAATGTTTTGCGGATTTTTATTGATAAACCAGGTGGTGTGACACTTGACGATTGTCAGTACGTTAGCCGGGAATGTGACGTGATACTGGAAGTTGAGAATATTATTCAATCGCAATATGTCTTTGAAGTGTCTTCGCCTGGCTTAGACCGTCCGCTTAAAAGATTACAAGATTTTATTCGGTTTCAGAACCGCCTGGTAAAAATTAAAACGTATCAAGTGATACACGGAAGAAAAAAATTTTTAGGACGCCTGCAAGGAGTGCAAGAAGACGAAGGTGGCGCGCATTCAGCAGTGCGCATCGTTCTTGAAGATACGAAGGAAGAAGTCAGCATTCCCTCCGAGAGTATTTCATCAGCACGGTTAGAAGTCGAGTTTTAAGGATTCCTCAATATTTCCCGATCTCAGGAATTCTCAGTGAAGAGACGTTGTAACAGAGAGAGAACATGAAAAGCTTATGAATCGCGAGTTAATTCAACTTCTTGAACAGATTGCAAGAGAAAAAGGATTACCATTAAAAGTCATTGTCGAGGCCGTGATTAGTGCTATTGAATTAGCAGCCAAAAAACGTGATAAGTCCAGATTTGATGTGGAGTATGACGAAGAAGGCGGAACATTGCATCTCTATGCCATTAAAGACGTAGTCGCTCAGGTGACGGATCCTAAATGTGAAATTGATTTACTGAGTGCGAGAAAGATTGAACCAAGCGCTGAAATCGGCGATGAAGTCTATGTTGAACGGGATATTTCTGATTTAGGGAGGATTTCTGCCCAGAAAGCCCGACAGATTATTAGTCAAAAAGTGAAAGAAGCGGAAAAATATAAAGTGTTTGAGTTGTATAAAGAGCGTATCGGAGAAGTTGTGTTGGCGACAGTTCAGCGGATTGATAACGGCGTCGTCGTCAGCTTAGGAGATTCGGAAGCGGTACTGCCGAGACGAGAACAAATTCCGGGAGAGTTTTATAAACGCGGAGATAAAATTCGGGCGATGATTACGGATGTGCGCCTTGGATCGTCAGGGAAATGGCCTCAAATTTTGTTGTCTCGGACATCTGACGATTTTCTTTTTCGCATGTTTGAAATTGAGGTGCCGGAAATCGCAGAAGGAATTGTCGAATTAGTCGCTGTTGCCAGAGATCCCGGTGTTCGAGCAAAAATTGGTGTGCGGTCATTAGAAAAGAACGTTGACCCTGTAGGGGCATGTGTTGGCATGAGAGGGGCGCGTATTCAGTCTATTGTGCGAGAGTTGCGAGGTGAGAAAATTGATATTATTGAATGGACGGATGATCCTGCCGATCTTGTCAGTCGAGCCATTACGCCGGCAAAAGTCCAAAACGCCAGTGTGCATAGCGCTGAACGAACAGTTGATATTGTTGTCGCGGATGATCAATTAGCGTTAGCAATTGGGAAAAAAGGGCAGAATGCCAAATTAGCTGTTAGGTTAACCAAGTGGCGGATTAACATTTTAAGTGAATCTGAACGGAAAATAGCGGTACAAGAATCGTTTGAACGCGCGTTTTCGCAAACAGATGTGGAAGAACCGGATTTAGAAGAGGATGACACCGATCTCTACGATGATGAGAGAGAAAATAACGTCGTGGCGGAACAGGATGATCTTGGTTCTGAAATCTAAATCGCGGAGGTGAGACTGGATGAGTAATAGAATCCATGAATTAGCAAAAGAATTACAGGTTTCTTCGAAAGAGATTATTGATGTATTAACTCAGCAGAAGATTGAAGTCAAAAGCCCGTTGAGTGCGGTAGATGATTATGCCGTGGCGTTAATCCGCAAAACGTTTCGCCCATCCACGCAGTCCGACAGCGATTCGGACGACGACTCTGACGCCAAAGAAAAAAAGGGGGGAGGTTCACTGATGTATATTCCCCCCAGAAAACGGAAAAAGAAACGGCCTGTTCCACATTTCCCTGGCTCGCCAGCGATGGAACGTCTTGAGGCTATTGAAAATGCGGAGACCTCTCCTTCCCCTGAAATTGGGTTGGAAACAACCGTGCATACCCAACGTGTGGAACATGCTGAAAAAACAATTGGGCAACCTGTTGAACCCATATTCGTTCAGGAATCTCCTCTTGCTGGAGAGGCCACTCCGCTGGTAGCGCCTCAAACGCCATCAGAAGCACATCCTACGAGAGAACGGCGAATTTTTGTGCAGCACAAACCTCGTCCCGATAGCGAAAGAACGGCTGGTCAACACAAACCCCGTCCTAATGGAGAAAGAACTGTTAGTCAGTACAAACCCCGTCCTGACGGGGAACGAACATTTACTCCACACAAACCTCGCCCCGATGGCGAACGGACGTTCACGCCGAACAAACCTCGTCCTGATGGGGAACGAACATTTACTCCTCATAAACCTCGTCCCGAAGGCGAGAAAAAGACGGATGCCGAGCGAACCGTTTCAAGCCACGAACCCAGAAAACCGTTTAAAGAAGATTTTAAACGACGTGATCGCGATCAGGAAAGAAAAGCCCCTCGCGAAAACGAACAAGGCGCGGCAAGAAAGCCGTTTGTTCGTTCATCGTCGTCACAACGCCCTCTGTCTGCCGAACAACGAGCAAAAGATCAACGTCGTCCTCAGGAAGGGGCTGTTGAGCAGAGTGGGGATGCGAAAACATTAGCAGGAAAACGGCATAGCAAATTCCGTCCAGACGAAGCCGCTCAAAAACGTAAAGACGAACACCATGCGAAAGGCGAGGTGACAAAGCATGGGAAAAAGCCGGAACGTCCCTTGTCGGTTGAGGAATTGGCAGAAAAACAGCGCCGCGACAAATTGGCAGCGAAACACGGCAATCGAAATGAACGCACAGGTCAAAAGCGTGGAACTGATGTAGAAGAAGAACGCGATTTTCGTGATTTTTTTCCACGGTCATCTCGTCCGACAACCAGAAGAAAGTCTGCGGCAAAGGCGGCGCAAAAGGCACAAAAAGCTGCCGTAGCGCTACGCGCGCAACAGGCCGCTGAATTGGAGCGCTCGAAGGTGCTCAATATTCACGAAATGACCACTGTCAAAGAATTAGCAGAAAAGATGAATATTGCTCCCGCCAAAATTATTGCCCATCTCATGACCAGCGGCATTATGGCAAACGTCAACCAGGTGTTAGACCCTGAAGCGGCAGTCTCTTTAGCGCAGCACTTTGGCTTTGAGGTGAACACGGTATCGCTTGAAGAAGAAATCGAACTCCAAGATGAGATTGTGGATGTCTCAAAATTACAGCCACGTCCGCCAGTCGTGACGATTATGGGGCATGTCGATCACGGGAAAACCACGTTGCTTGATGCTATCCGCGAATCGAAAATTACAGATACCGAATTTGGCGGTATTACGCAACATATTGGCGCGTATGCTGTTGAAATCAGGGGACAGCGCATCGTGTTTCTCGATACGCCCGGACACGAAGCGTTTACCGCGATGCGCGCGCGCGGCGCAAAGGCCACTGATGCGGTCGTGCTTGTCGTCGCAGCGGACGATGGTATTATGCCGCAGACGATTGAAGCCATCGATCATGCGCGTGCCGCAAAAGTCCCGATTATTGTCGCGATTAACAAAATTGACGTGCCAGGATCCAACCCTGACCGCGTCATGCAGGAATTGACGAAGTATGGCTTGACCCCTGAAGACTGGGGCGGGGACACGATTTGCGTCAAAGTCTCGGCCAAACAACGCACGAACTTGGATGATTTGTTGGAAATGATCTTGCTGCAGGCTGAAATCCTTGAATTGAAAGCCGATCCGGAGCGATTAGCGCGCGGAGTGATTGTCGAAGCCTTATTAGATAAAGGGCGCGGACCGGTGGCGACTGTGCTTGTTCAGAAAGGGACGCTGCGCGTCGGTGACCCGTTTGTGGTTGGCTCGGACTACGGTAAAGTCCGTGCGATGCTTGACGATTTTGGAAATCGCGTCGAAGAAGCTGGTCCGTCCACGCCGGTCGAAGTCCTTGGTTTAGCTGGAGTGCCCACCGCTGGAGATGCCTTTATTGTCGTGGACAGTGAGCGGAAAGCCCGTCAAATTTCGGAATCACGCAAGGAAGAGCAGCAGAAAATCGAATTTTCCAGAACGGCTAAAATTACGTTGGAAGGTTTGCACCACCATCTTAAAGAAGGGCAAACTCAAGAATTGCGCATTGTCATCAAAGCGGATGTGCATGGGTCAGTTGAGGCATTAACCACGTCCTTAGAAAAATTGAGCACCGAACAGGTTCGCCTGCAAGTTATCCATGGTGGCGTTGGCGCAATCAATGAATCGGATGTCATCCTCGCGTCTGCGTCGAATGCCATTATACTTGGCTTCAATGTCAAACCAGTCGTCAAAGCGCTGGATATGGCGGAGAAAGAGCAGATTGACGTCCGTTTATATAATGTCATCTATCAAGCGATTGACGATGTGAAAAAGGCGATGGAAGGTCTTTTAGCGCCTGTGTATAACGAAGTGCAGATCGGACAGGCACAAGTAATGGCGTTATTCAGCCTTCCGCGCGGAGGCACAGTCGCTGGTTGTCGCGTGTTGGATGGAAAAATTACGCGAAACGCGATTATCCGTCAATTCCGAAATAACGCTGAAATTTTTAAAGGTTCGATTGCCTCATTACGTCGTGTCAAGGACGACGTCCGAGAAGTGTTGACCGGATTTGAGTGCGGTATTCGCCTGGAAGGACGGAATGATGTCAAGGAAGGGGATATTCTTCGCGCGTTTACCACAGAAAAAGTGACGATCACTTTAGAAGAAGCTGCCGCGCGGTCGCGAAAAGAATAGCGTGATACGTTGCGACATACGCTATGGTTATTGGAATTTGTACAATTGAATTATATTTATCAGATAATCATTCTCTGAAAGGAAAACGCCAGGTTGTCAAAAGCTTAAAAGAAAAACTGCAACACCGGTTTAATGTATCGGTGGCAGAAGTGGATCATTTGGATGTCTGGCAGCGAGCGACGTTGGGCGTGTGCATGATCAGTAATGAACAGGCTCATGTGAATCGAGAATTAGATAAAGTGATTGATTTTATCGAAGCGTCTAATTTCGCTCCGTTTTTCTTGGATTATTCGATGGAATTTTTGTAAATGTCGGCAGCGAATCTGTTATGGTGAAGAGATGAGAACATATAAACGTGCAGACCGAGTGAAACATGTCATTCAACAAGAGGTCAGCCAGATTCTTCAGCTCGAGATGAAAGACCCTCGACTGTCGCTTTTGTCGGTGACGAATGTTGAACTCACGGCAGATTTAAGGGACGCAAAAATTTTTATCTCCAGCCTCGACGCCAACCTGGATCGGAAAGAATGTTTAGGCGGGCTGCATCGTGCGACTGGCTATATTCGGGGAGTGTTAGGACGTCGCCTGACCTTAAAATTTATTCCGACCATCCAGTTTTATTTTGATGAATCGTTAGAGCAACAGGAGCGAATTTTAGCCCTGATAGAGGAAATTCATCGTCATGATGACGAAGGAGACGGTTCTTGTTAAGCGTGATAGTTTTTTCTTGACTATCACGCAAGATTTTTCTATATATTGTCAGTACCATCATCTGTGTGATTCCCTTTTTTCATAAGGTGGGTCTGAAGACATAAGAAGAACGAAAGGCGCTATATGTAAAGGGTGAAGAACCCTGTATCATGAGGTGGTATCCATGAGTTATCGAATTCTGATTGTTGAAGATGAACCCGGCATGATTGAGTTATTAACGGTTGCCCTTGAAGATGAGGGATATAACATCTCCATTGCGAATAATGGTCAACAGGGACTGAGAAAAGTAGACGAGGAAAGCCCTGATCTGATTATTTCGGATGTGATGATGCCCGACATGAATGGGTATGACTTCTGCCAACAACTTCGAGAAAATCCTAAAACTGCAGCCATTCCGTTCATTTTTCTCACCGCTAAAAAAGATGTGTCAGATCGAGTCCGAGGCTTGAATTTAGGAGCAGATGATTACATTAGTAAGCCGTTCCATGTCGTTGAAGTGGTTGCGCGGATCAAAACCCTGATGATGCGCGTGAAACGAGCGCGTCCTGCCGCACCTCAACCTGCATCGATGAACACCGAATCAGAAGCCGCATTCGCCGGCGATTTAGAAAAAATGAGTATCGGCGAAGTCGTGCAGACAATTTCCCTGACTCGTAAAAATGGTCGGTTGCTTGTTGTTAACGGGGCGCGGCGCGGAGAAGTATTTTTTAATGATGCGATGGTGACGTATGCCGATGTTGATCGGAAAAAGGGAGAAGAGGCCGTATATCGGCTTTTATCCTGGAAAAACGGACAATTTAAGTTCGATTCCGGCGCAGTCGCGAAAACGCGCAATCTGCAAAAGTCCGCTGAAGGCCTGCTGATGGAAGGAATGCGGCGGCTTGATGAATATGCGCGACTGATTGATACGTTTCCCTCGCGCGACGCGAATCTTGAAGCGGCGTCGCTCCCGGAAGCAGATTTAAGCCCTGAAGAGTTGCAAGTCGTGAATTACGTCAACCAATACTCAACCTTGATGGATGTGATTGAACACAGTAAATTCGGCGATTTAAAAACCTTACAAATGTTAGTAAAATTATATACGAACAATATTATTGCGATAAAAAGCGGCCAGACCGATAAACAAGAAGAGGCGATGGATTACGATCAACTCGCAGAGGATCTCTTCGGATAAGGCGGCATCCTTCGCCATAGTGTTGTCAGGAGAGAACAAACTGCCAGGGATGGTTAAATAGGGAGGAGGAGAGACGTTATGCTATATCCGCAAGGCAAAACAGTCATTGGTGATTTAAAAACCGCTTTTGTGAATATTGATGGAGTGTTGCAGGAGTTAAAGACTGAAAAATTTACCGGGTATGTCAAGATTTCATCAGAGAATTACCATGGCGTGGTGATTTATGAAAATGGCGACCCGGTTGAAAGCGTCGAAAATTACACCGATGGACGCCCTCGAATAGACGGCATTAAAGCGATGAATAATGTGATCGCGAAAACCAAAGAGGGCAACGGTTTGCTTAATATTCAAGAACTTCCGTCAAACGTCGTGAATATGATGCTGCGAGCGATCCATAGTAAGGTTTTGTATAAAGACTTGCTCTCAGAATTCACTCAGATTAAAAATTTGTTGGTGACGCTGAAAACCAAGCAAATTACTGGTCATATCGAAATCGAAATGAATGATGGCGCTGGCGAAGCGTTTATCTTTTTGGAAGATGGCAAGCTCATTGAAAGCTTGTTCAGTGCGGGGGATGGCTCTACGCTTTCAGGCAAAAAAGGTCTGGCGAGAATTCTCGAAGTCGCAAATGAAGTTGGATACGTGATGAACGTGTTCCAGTCTGACCGTAAAGACGTTGGGAAAGAGAAGCTTGAAATTAAAAAGCCGCAACAAGAAGAAGCGGCTGCTGCTCCTGTTGATCCTACAGAACTCTTGGAAATTGTCGAAAAAATTGTATTAAGCATCGATCAATCGTTGGTGAAGTTGGTGGGGAAAGGGAAATTTCAGGAAGCCTTTCTTCAGGCAATCTTTCAGAAAGCGAGTGATTATCCGTTCCTGAAATCGTTAGGGACAAATATCCAAACAAACAAAGGGTTCGCCATTGATGAAACCGTATCGTTGGATGATATCGTCTTTGGCGTCAGTGATGTGCTCGATCAGGGCATCAGTTTCGTTTCAACGCCGAAAACGAAAGAGAAGATCAAAGAGACGATTCGGTTGGGATTAGGACAGGTCAAATGGCTGTATGAAGAACAAATTCCGCAGTACAATCTTGATACTGCATTGTTTGAGTATTTAGGATAGAAAAAATTCCCCGGTTCGCGAGGAATTAGACAACGTAATACACGATGCCGAACGAACCGGGGCCCATTGTCGCCCCCACGCTGGTGCCGACTAAAGTTTCGAATACTTCGACGCAGTTATATTTTTCTTCGATTTTGGGGCGAATTCTCTCTATTTTATCAGGCGACATCGCATGAGCAAGGCCGACTTTGATATTACTGCCATAGGGAATCGCTTCACCCATCAACTCGATCATTTTATCGAACGCCACGCCTGATCCCATTGGACGTCCCTTTACGCTGGTTTCGCCACCTTCGATAGAGAAAATCGGTTTAATGCTGAGTATATTGCCAATCATCGCGCCAGCTTTGCCGATACGCCCGCTTTTTTCCAAGTAGGTCATATCGTCCACCATAAATAAACTTTTTAGGTTCTGGATGATATTATTTACGCTTTCAACGATGATCTCTTTAGGCTTTCCCTGTTGCGCTAAACGAGCCGCTTCAATCACCATAATGCCCAACCCGATACAGGTCGCTCTGGAATCAATGACGGCGATATCGAATTTTTGTCCTAACTTCTGAGCGGCGCTCATGCTGAATCGCGCCATATTCTCTGCTAATTTGAACGTCGGGCTCCATGCTTCGGACACATGTAATGAAATCACGGCATCAGTCTCTTTGCTGAGAGTCGTATAGACATCGGAAAAATCTTTTCTTCCCGGAGGCCCGCTGACAGGGCGATCTGTCGAGGTCTTTAATAAATCGTAAAATTGATGTACCGGAAGATCGAACGTATCCCGATAGACATTGTTACCAACCGTAATCACCGTTGGAATAAGGCGAATATCATATTGTTTGATTATCTCTGGCGGCAGATCACATGTCGTATCCGTAACGATTTTTACCTGACCCATAATGCTTACTCCTGTTCTCCGCACTGTAACAATAGATGACCATCTCTCAGAAACGATAAGCGTATCGCCGAGTTTTTCTCTGTCATATTAAGGAAAAGAATATTCATAAAAACACGTTAATACTTAGAATAAATTTGTCGTGGTGTCAAGAAAATAATATCCGCACAAGAATTTTTGCGAGGTTTGATGTGCTTTTTTAAGTCCAGCTTCAAGATGAACGAAGAATTCTCATCACACGACTCCGATCCGAACGCATAGAAAATTATGACAGTGTGGGATTTTTCTTGCGATCTTTTTATGAATCGCACAAGAGAGCATGAGAAAGAACATCACAGCAATTGTTAGCAGATAAATAGCAAGGAGAAAAGGCATGGGACATCTTACATCATCGGATTCGGAATATACTCATCCGGGAGAGCAAATCGTAACATTGCTTTCCCAATTTGACGATGCGATCCAATGGCATCATCGGCATGGGTTCGAAGGATTCCCGCATCTGGGACAGATACAACAAACACAACCGCTTGCACAGGCAAGCCCGCCAGCGACGTTAACGCAGCTTGAAGGCGAACTCCAGAATTGTCAGCGGTGTAAACTGCATCGCGGAAGAACGCATGTCGTTTTTGGCGCAGGCAATCCGAACGCCATATTGATGTTTATCGGCGAAGGTCCCGGTTATCATGAAGATCAGCAAGGTGAGCCGTTTGTCGGAGACGCTGGAGAATTGCTGACCAAAATTATCCATGCCATCAATTTGACCCGCGAAGAGGTCTATATCGCCAATATTGTCAAATGTCGCCCGCCGCAGAATCGTAACCCGGAGCCGGACGAAATCGCGACCTGCTTTCCGTTTCTTCAGCAGCAAATTGCGATGATTCAACCAAAAATCATCTGTACGTTGGGGAATATCGCCTCTCAGACAGTGCTTCGAACAACGAACTCAATTTCCAGATTGCGAGGCCGTTTTTACGACTACCAGGGGATTCAGGTCATGCCGACCTATCATCCGGCGTATCTGCTGCGCAATACTGAAGATAAACGGTTGACGTGGGAAGATATGAAATTGGTGAAGCACGCGTATGAACAATACGCGCGAATGCCGAATGACGCCGCCGTTGAGTAAGCAGAAGAAAGAGGCTGAAACATAAAGGCTTCGAACGTCATTGGGACGTTCGAAGCCTTGTCATCGTTCCTGGCGACGTTAGTTTCCGTATTGCTGATTGACGCGAATATCTAACTCCACGCGGCGGTTGCGCTGGCGTCCGCTGTCGTTCGAATTCGAAGCAATCGGCATGCTTTCGCCATAGCCGACCGAACCGATTCGGAATGGAGGCACGCCTCGGCTGACCAAATAATTCGCGACCGATTGCGCCCGGTATTCCGACAAGCGTTGATTATAGCCTTCATTTCCAACGCTGTCAGTATGGCCGGACACGGTAATATTCGTTTCCTGGAAGTTCATCAGAATTTCTGCCACGCGATCCAAATCCCGGCGAGCTTCATAACGCAACGCGTAGGAATCCGTATCGAACAGAATCGTACTCGGCATCGTGACAATCAGACGCTCGCCCGAACGACGCACTCCTACGCCCGGAATCTGCTGGAATTGTTCTTGCTGCTGCTCGATATATTCCTGACGCGACGGATATGGATCAATCGGCTGCTGTGCCGGACGCGCTGACGTGACATAAAAATAACAGGTGGCTGTTCCGTAATTGCTGGGCGCTTGTCCGCCGCCAGTTGAGGACGTGCGATCATCTTCTCGCGGCTGTACCACGATTTTGGAACGAATCTCTTCGCGTAATTCGCGAGAAATGCCGAAATTCCGCGCTAAACTTTGTTCTCCTTCATTGCTGAAGCCTTCCGGGCGATTTTTATATTCCGCGCTGTTTTTGTAGTTCGACGCCACCGCGCCGTCATAGTTTCGGCCTGTCAATCCCCATTCCCGCACCCAGCGCGGCTCGCCCTGCCTGTAATCCCAAGAATAATACGGGTCATTGGACACGACCGCGTCAACGTATTCGATGCCTTCCGGCCCTTCCACAATCAAATCATACGAGTAGGTACGGTCTGGAAAGGTGTAGGTCTGTCCGGCGCGCACGTAGTTATCCGGCTGCTGCTTATTCGGGAATAACACCGATACCTGGCCTCTGGTATCAATGTCATACACGGTCAGGTAGCCGTCTGAACTGGCTTTGAAGCTGATCACAATCTTCTCGCCTTGTTTATACGGCGAACCACACTGTTTATCAAACCAGACATCCACATTCATCTGTTCCTGGTCACGCGGCTGCGGGACAATTTTTCTGGATTCCGGCGATGATTCTCGCGGACGCTGTTGCGCCTGAACAAGCGCAGGGGTTCCCAGCATCACGCATAAACCGACAAGCACCAACTGACTGATTCGACGATAATGTTTCATCATAATATACCTCCTGGAAAATGATGGTGTATAACCATACTTATGTACAACGTCTATTGCCGTATATTCGACTGTTTCCGTATACCTACACGGTATCATTCGGTAAGAGTATAACGCATGCGACAATGAGTTGCAACTTTTTTAATAAGAATTTAATGTTTTTCATAGATTCTTCTGAATATGTGTTTTGCAAACCATGTTCCATCTCTCTCTGAAGAGAGTTTTTTCCCAGAGCAGAGCCTGTTATAAGGGGATTTCGATGGAAAATTTTCTTGTTTGCGAAACAACATTCAGCAGCAAGAACACGATTTTTCTGTAAAAGAAGAAGATTGATTTCCTAAAAAATTATCAAAGACTGTTCACGGTTGTTCGGATGACGTTGACAAATCCGCGAATATCATGTGGAGTCGTATCGAATGCCGTCATCAGGCGCGCTTCCGATGTGGCCTCATTCCACACATAAAAAAAGTAATGTTGCTGAATCAGCGGAATCGCCTCTTTCGGAAATACCGCAAATACAGCGTTCGATTCGACGGGCTGCGTGATCGTGATGTGTGGAATCTCCGCCAATTTTCGAGCCAGCAGTTGCGCCATGCCGTTCGCATGGTTCGCATTTTTCAACCAGAGATTATTGGTGAGATACGCATCGAACTGCGCGGCAATAAACCGCATTTTGGAACATAATTGCATCCCTTGCTTCCGAATAAATGGGAATGGCTTGCCGTGCGCCCGCTTGAAAAAGACGACCGCTTCGCCGAACATCATGCCGTTTTTCGCGCCGCCGAACGAGAGCACATCCACGCCGACATCGCCGGTAATATCGCGCAGACTCATCTGTAATGCCGCCGCCGCGTTACTCAGCCGCGCGCCATCCACATGCAGCAGCAGGTCATGCTGATGGGCAAACTGCGCGAGCGCCTCGATGTCTTCCGGCGTGTACACCGTCCCGCGTTCGGTGGGCTGACTGATCGAAATGACTTTGGGCTGGGCATGGTGCATATTGCCGACAGCCGACAATAACGGTTCGATGTGCTTGACGCGGATTTTGCCGTCTGGAGAAGGGACTGTCAGAAGTTTGCAGCCCGTGAATTTTTCCGGAGCGCCGCATTCATCTACGTTGATATGAGCCGATTCCGCGCAGATAATGGCGTGGTGAGAATCGGTGATTGCCTTGAGTCCCAACACATTTGCGCCGGTTCCGGTAAATACGAAATACACTTCTGTTGAGTCGCCGAAATGGGCATGAAATTTTTTGATCGCCGCTTCAGTGTGCGGATCGTCGCCATACGCCTTGACATGACCTTTGTTGGCATCAGTCATCGCCTTGAAAATCAGCGGGTGAACGGAGGCAAAATTATCGCTGGCAAAATGTTTCGGTGGTTTCATAGCGGATTGAATCCAACCCTGCCAGGGTTTTAAACCCTGGCAGGGTTTTCACTGGTCAATGTTTCTGCATCATGCGATAATAATCGCATAACGTGGTCAAGGGACAGCGCTGGCATTCCGGCATTCGCGCTTTGCATGTCGTCCGGCCATGTGTGATGAGATGGATATGAAACGAATATGCTTTTCCGGCGGGCACGCGCGGCTGCATGAGTTCGAAGGTCTGTTCTGCCGATTTCGTCGGCGGATTCACTAAGCCAAGCCGGTTACAGAGACGATGCACATGCGTATCAACCGGGAAAATATCCACGCCGCAGGAAAACGCTAATACAACTGAAATCGTTTTGATCCCGATGCCTTTCAACTGGCAAAACGTGTCAATCGCGTCTTGCGGCGTCATCTCGCAGAGGATATCGAGGTTCAATGCGCCGTACCGGTTCCGAATCCATCGGAGGATCGCCTGCATCCGTTCGCTTTTTTGATTGCTTAAACCCGCCGAACGAATCGCATCGGCAACGTCTCGCGCGTCGGCGTTCATTACGCCTTCCCATGTCGGAAAACGGGAACGCAGCGCACGATAGGCTTTATCGCGGTTGACGTCGTTCGTATTTTGCGACAACAGCGTCAACATCAGATTGTCCAATGGCGGCAGCGGATGATCTCGCGGCGGAAGCCCCATCGCGTGTTCAAGGATTGCGGCTACCTGCGCTGTCTTTTCCGAAAGTTGCATGATAGTGTGTTTGTCCTTTCCGTTGGTGTGTGAGACGCAAATTGTTCTGTTTTTTCAATGAAACCGTTAAAAGAATCGCGACACACTCTCCCGAATATTCTGCAATCCGTCAAGCAGAGAGCGCAGGAAAAGTCAAATTTTGGGTGCACATCAGCGAAAATGTAATGTCACCTTTTTTTACGTGTTTTTCATTTGACTTCTACAGAGCGCCATATTTGTGTGTATGTGTAGCGTAACGAATGAGAGCAACTTAACTATAACATTCAGGATAAAGACGATGGCACGATTATTTGGAACCGATGGAATTCGAGGTGTGGCGAATATTTTCCCAATGACCCCTGAAATGATGGTCAAAATCGGCATGGCGTTTGGCGCAATAATTGCAGAAAATCAGGCAACCGTGATTATTGGTCGAGATACTCGCCGTTCCGGGTTAATGCTGGAATACGCGCTTAGCTCGGGGTTGGCGGCGGCGGGAACCTCTGTCTTGTTGACAGGAATTCTGCCGACGCCGGCAGTCGCATTTCTGACTCGGAAATGGCAGGCGCAAGCCGGAATTGTCATTTCTGCTTCTCATAATCCTGCGCAAGATAATGGCGTCAAAATTTTTTCATCTACCGGTTTCAAACTCCCGGACGAATTGGAAACGCAGATCGAACAGGCGGTGCTCGACGAACAGACGAGCCATGCGCGGCCTACCGGAGCAGCAATCGGAACAATCAAAACCGTGACGGAAGCATCCGAAGAATATGCCGATCATATTATTCAATCCGTCTTTGCAGACATGAAGCCCAATTTCAGCCAGATGAAAATCGTGGTGGATTGCGCGAATGGCGCAGCATCATTTCTTGCGCCCTCGGTATTAAAGTATTTGCAGGCGGATGTGGTTGAGCTTGCTGTTGAACCCGATGGACTCAATATCAATCAGCAGTGTGGCGCATTGCATACGCAACAGCTTTGCGAACGAGTCGCTCAGGAACATGCGCATATTGGGATTGCGTTCGATGGCGATGCAGATCGCTTGATCTTAGTGGATGAGCGCGGGAAGCAGGTTGACGGCGATCATATTCTTGCCATGCTTGCATTGGATTTACGGCAAAAAGGACGCTTGCAGCAGAATACGCTGGTGGCGACAGTGATGAGCAATCTCGGCCTGGAAGTCGCGATGAAAGACGCGGGCATCAATTTCGTGCGCACCGCTGTCGGCGACCGGCATGTCGTGGAAAAAATGCGGGAGATCGGCGCGAATATCGGCGGCGAACAATCCGGGCATCTCATTCTGTTCGAGCATGGCACGACAGGCGATGGCATTGCGAGCGCGCTGGCCGTCCTAAAGCTCTTGCAAGAAAGCGGCAAGTCGTTGTCGGAATTGGCGGCGTGCATGAAAACGTTTCCGCAGACATTGATCAACGTGCCTGTCAAAGCGCGCAAGCCGATTGAAGAGATGGTCGGCGTCAGTCAGGCGATTCGCCAGGCGGAAAAGGAATTGGGCGAGAGAGGCCGGACGCTTGTGCGCTATTCCGGGACAGAGTTGCTGGCGCGCGTCATGGTAGAAGCCGAACATGAAGAGACTGTCAAACGTATTGCGGAAAATATCACAGAAGAAATTTGTAAAGAAATCGGGGTTTGCTAATTAATAAAGAGGGAGAGACGATGATCAAACATAATCGCGTAAGAGATTTTTTTGTGTACCTCGCAGCGCTCATCGGCGTTGCAGGGCTTATTGCCGGAACATGGCTCTATGTGAAAGGCGCTGAGAAAAAAACCGAAGCAAAAGAGCAACAGGCTGTCGAACAGGTACAAGCCGAGGCGCAGCAGCGGACACCGAAAGTCAAAGTTGTCGAGGTCAGTTCGCTGCCGTTTACGGATTATCTTGTGCTGCCCGGAACCGTTCAGGCGCATGCCGATATTGATTTGGCTGCAAAAATGGGGGGGACGGTGAAGTGGATCGGCCCGAAAGAAGGTGATCGCGTCAAGGCAGGTCAGAAGATGCTGGAAGTTGATGTCAAAGCGCAGACACCCCTCTTGAATCAAGCTCAAGCGCAATACGATCAGGCGGTTGCGGATTATAACCGGCTGCAAAAGTTATATACGGATAAAATTGTGTCGAAAGGCCAACTTGAAGCTGCTGAGACTCTAATGCAAACGGCCAAAGCCGCAGTGGATTCAGTGGGAATCAACGTGGAAGACGGCAGCCTTGCTTCGCCGATTTCAGGCGTGTTGGACAGATTGAACGTGGATAAAGGCGAAAATATCAATTCAGGACAAGTCGTCATGAAGATCGTGGATATTGATCGTGTGTCCGTCGAATTGCCGGTTCCTGAAAAAGATATTCTGTATTTCAAAACCGGGCAGGATGTAAAAATCGAATTCGAACGCGGCAAAGGAGATTCGTTAGACTTTCCGGGCAAAATCGAATATGTCTCCTTGACCGCCGATCAGTCAACGCGCACCTACCTCGTCAAAGTCGGAGTCGCCAATCCTGATCGCCTTCTGCGTCCCGGCATGATCGTCCGCGCCCATTTGGTGCGCCGCCAATTGACGGAGGCGATTGCGGTGCCGTTTTTTACGATTATCGATCAAGAGAACGGCAAAGCCGTGTTTGTTGTCGAAGGCGATGTCGTCAAGTCTCGCAAAATCGAATACGGCGCATTTTATAAAGGCTTGGTAGAGGTCGTGAGCGGTTTGAATCTCGGCGAAAAATTGGTCATCGTCGGCCAACGCAATTTAGTGGACGGCACGAAAGTGATTGTCGAAGCGGATTTGACCTTGTTGGCAAAAGAGTGGGTTCAATCGGGGAAAGACCTGTCGCAATTACCTGCGGATATCCTTCAGCAATAAACTATTGAGACGAAATACAGAGGCAATCAGCAAGAAACGACGTTTCTGAAAGAATCGTCGTTTCTTTAATCTCTTATGAACATTAGTAATTTTTGTATTCAGCATAAAACCAGTGTGGTCATTTTGACTGTCATTATTCTCGTTGCCGGCGTGATGGCGTATGTGACGCTGCCGCGCGAGGCCGCGCCGGATATTACCTTACCCTATATTTTGATTTTCAGTAATTACGAAGGCACGTCGCCGACCGATATGGAATCGTTGGTCACGCGTCCGCTCGAACGGAAATTGAAAAGCCTCTCCGACGTGAAACAGATGACTTCGGCCTCGACGGAAGGCTCTTCTCAGATTACGCTGGAATTCAATCCGGACGTGGATGCGGACGACGCCTTGCAAAAAGTGCGCGATAAAGTGAGTCAGGCCAAAGGCGATCTGCCCAGCGACATGCGCGACCCGTCCATCATGGAAGTGTCGTCATCGGATTGGCCGATCATGTTCGTCGTGATCTCCGGCGAAGTCGGCATGGTCAAGTTGAAAAAGATCGCCGAAGATATGAAAGACCTGATCGAAGGCGTCACCGGTGTGTTGGAAGCGGAAATTTCGGGCGGACGGGAACGGGAAATTCGTCTCGAATTCGATCAAGATCGCTTGGCGGCGTATGGCTTGACGTTGAGCAGCGTCGTGCAGACCGTTCAAAATAATAATCAGAACATTCCCGGCGGAACGATAGACATCGGCGAGGCGCGGTATGTCTTGAAATCTCCGGCGGAATTTACTTCGCCGACAGAAATTGATAATATCGTCGTATCGGTCAAAGAGGGCAAGCCGATCTATTTGACGGATGTGGCCGAGATTCGGGATACGTTCAAAGACCGCGATTCGTTTTCGCGTCTGAATGGCATCGAAGCGGTGTCGCTCCGTATCACGAAACGTCCCGGCGAGCACATTCTGCGCGTCGCAGCAGGCATTAAGGCGATTGCCGACGAAATGAAACAGAAGCTGCCGCCGGAAATCTCGATTACGGTTACATCGGATGAATCCGAAGATGTGAATACGATGGTCAAGGATTTGGGCAATAATATCGCGACTGCCGTTGTGCTCGTGTTGATCGTCATTTTCGTGGCGCTTGGCTTCCGTAATGCGATACTCGTTGCGACGGCGATTCCGCTTTCGATGCTCATCACGTTCTTCACGCTCCAAACCATGGGGATCACACTGAACTTCGTCGTGTTGTTCAGTCTGGTCTTAGCATCCGGGATGTTGGTGGACAACGCCATCGTCATTATCGAAAATATTTATCGTCATCATGTCGGCGAGCGGAAAAGTCTTGACCAGGCTGCGATGGACGCGACGGCGGAGGTGGCGTGGCCGGTGATTTCCTCGACATTGACGACGGTCGTCGCGTTTCTTCCGCTGATCTTCTGGCCGGGCATTATGGGCGAATTCATGTTCTACCTGCCGACAACGGTCATTATCGCGCTGATGGCATCATTGTTCGTCGCCATGACGATCAACCCGACCTTGAGCGCGATGTTCATCAAACCTTCGATTCGCGACCGAAAGATTGTCGAAGAAGAAGCCGAGGGGCATCACTTCGGCCCGATTATCGGTTTATACCGGAAAACATTGAGCTTTACGTTGCATTACCGTATTCTGTTTCTGTTCTGTTTCTTCAGCTTGTTCGGCATGGCGTTGTTTGCCTATTCTAAAAGCGGCTTGGGAGTGGAATTTTTTCCGGAAACGCAACCGTCGAGCATCATGGTAAACATCAAAACGCCAGAAGGCACGAACGTGCAGCAGACGAACAATTTCGCGTTGGTCGTGGAAAAGATTGTCAACAAATACGGCAACATCAAGCATGTCACCACGACCGTCGGCGGCGAGAAGACGAATACGGCGGACATTACGATTGACATGGTTGATAAAGCCGAGCGGCGCGGCGAAGGATCGGACGGAAAAATCTATTTCGAGAACTCGCGCAATACGATGGATGCGTTGCGTAATGAATTGCTCGGCGCGGTGGTCGGCGCGGAAGTCCGCGTAGATAGCCAAAGCATGGGGCCGCCGGTCGGCAAGCCGATCAATGTTGAAATTCACGGCGAAGATTATGCGACGCTGGCAAAAATTTCGGATGCATTCCAGGATAAAATTCGGAACGTGCCGGGCATCGTAGATTTGACCGACGATTATCAGAATGCGCTGCCGGAAATCAATGTAAAAATAGACAAAGAACGCGCCGCGCTGCTCGGCCTGGATGCGTATCTTATCGGACAGATTATCAAAGCGGCGGTGAATGGCATGGAAGTCGGCAAATACCGCGAAGGCGAGGACGAATTCGATATCACGGTCAGGCTGCCGGAAGAGCAACGACAGGATATTCAAAATATCCTGCGCCTGAGAATTCCCGGTTATACCGGCGAGCAAGTGCCGTTGTCTTCGGTGGCGACCGTCTCCGCGACCAGCGGATTGGCAGGCATCAGACATATTGACAGTAAACGTGTCGTGACAGTCGAGTCGAACGTGGCCGAGGGATTCAATTCGCAAAAAGTCCTGGGCGAAGTGCGGAAATTCGCCCAGGAGATGCAATTGCCGGAAGGCTACCGCTTCGCCTACACCGGTGAAAATCAGGAAATGGAAGAATCGCAGACGTTCATGTTCAAATCGTTCATCATTGCGGTGTTGCTGGTCGCGCTCGTCATCGTCGCGCAGTTCGATAATATGAAAGCGACATTTATCATTATGACTTCGGTCATTCTGTCGCTGATCGGCGTGTTCGCCGACTTGATCATTACGCAGAAACCGTTCGGCATTATCATGACCGGCATGGGCGTGATTTCGCTGGCGGGCGTGGTGGTGAACAATGCCATCGTTTTGCTGGATTACATCAATGTCGTGCGCAAACGCGGCGTGGCGTTCTTCGATGCCATCGTCATGGCAGGCGCGACGCGCTTCAGGCCGGTCATGCTGACCGCGATCTGTACGATCCTCGGCCTTGTGCCGATGGCGATTGCGGTAGATTTCGATTTTTATGAATTGAAATGGAATGTCAACAGCGAAAGCAGCGAGATGTGGGGGCCGATGGCGACCTGCGTGATTTTCGGCATGATTTTCGCCACGATTCTGACGCTGTTCGTCGTGCCATGCCTGTACAGCCTGATGTATCAGCGTGAAGACCGGAAAAATCGCGAGAAAGCGGCTGCGATGAGCGAGTATCAGCGCGAAGCTCAGATAATGCGGGAAAAAGTAGAAAAGGTGAGCGAGCCGGAATGGCCACTTATTGAAGAAGAATCGTCGTCAGAGCCTGTGCCGCCTGCGCCGGAAACGCCAACGGATGATCCCGGAACGCTCTCTTCTGCGCCTGGTATGCCAGCATAACGCGAATGTCGGCGAAGTGATTGAGGGAATGCCAAACGTGGCATTCCCTTTTTTATTTCTCAGCAGCTTGACAAACATTTCCTCAACTTTTCCGCTAAATTTCTTTTGACTTCTCTCAACGGATACGATAGCGTATTTCATGCAGCGCAGTTTCTCTTCAATCGTTCGAGATCGTGTGATACATCATTGCTTCGGGATGGCATCTGAATGAAAAAGCCGCAGTTCATCGCCCCAAAACAGTCATTGCAATTGAAGTTTTTCGGAATGTTTCTGCTCGTGGTCGTTGCCATGACGAGTGGATTATCTATTACGTATTATACGCTGACGAAGCACGAAAAACATATCGAATTTCAACAGCAAATCAGAATCGCCTTCGATATTATCCTTCAGGAATTACGCCGCAATACCGCAGCATATACACAGAAATTGGCCGATTTTGCCGCTGAGACGCCGATCTTGCAGCTCACCACATCACAATACATGGAAGACCCCTCTCGAATAGGTTCGGTCGAATTTTTGACCAGCTATCTCAAAAGTACCCTCGATAATGCGCAGCGCTTTGGAGAAAGCGTATCATTGGATCGACTAAGTATTTATGGCGCAGATGGCAGACTCCTGGCATGTTATGACGCCGATGAAACATCTCTCTCCAAAGGAGGCGTGTACATAAAATCCGTGACTGGCCAGGATATGTTTTTTCCGATTGACTCGCTGGCCTCGTTCGGATGGCTGCTTTCCGACGATCTGTCTGAACATGAACGACCGTTGCCGGAAGGCATCGCGCCGTCGCTCACGTTTTCGCTTTCTGAGGCGGCAAGCATGGATGTCTTTTATGAGGCCGGGCGTTTCGGCTTTCGAATGATGACCCCGATTATCTCTCGCGAACAGACCACAGGAATGCTTGTTGGCGACATGTTATATACACAACAGACGGTGGACTGGTATGCTGCGCTGACAAACGCTGAAATCAACCTGTTTGTCGGCTCACAGTGGATTTTAGGAACATTGACCGCGTTCCCGATGGTCGCGAATACTGACGAACAAGCGGCGCGTTGCGAAGAGATGATGGCTCGCCCGCGCGAAATTCCGGTCTATTCTGTTGCGTTCGACAATCAGGACTATTATCAGGGACGCTGCGTGTTCGATAACGCGAAAGGAACGGTCGGTACGGTGACAGTCAGCGTGTCGCGTCAGCAAGAATATCAGGCGTTGTCGAAGCTCTTCGTCACTGTTGTCGTCGTGACGCTTATTGCGTTGATCGTCTCGATTGCGCTGTCAGCGTTGTTAAGCCGGTCTATGGTGTCGGCGATTCGCCGGATTGACGATGTCGTGCGAATCGTGGCCGAAGGCGACTTGCGAAATACGGCGGTGGCCTATAGTCAGGATGAACTCGGTTCGCTTGTGATGCAAGTGAATCGCATGATTATGGACTTACGCGTGATTGTCTCATGTGTGCAGGGGGCGGAACGGCAAGTGACATCCGCTGCCGACGAATTGGCGGCGAGCATCAAATCACAAGGTTCGAGCATGATTCGTCAGGTCGAATCTGCCGACTACGTCGTCAACGCGGTCGAAGCGATTTCGTCAGTGGCCGGGGTGCTGGGAGACACCATGCAGCAGGTGTCAGCGACAGCGCAAGAGACAGCGGAATTTGCCAATCAGGGACAGGAAAATCTGGAGCGCATGGAAGACGTGTTTCAGCATATCGGTCACGCATCAAGCACGATCTCCGAGAAACTTGCCATTATCAGTGACAAAGCCGATAGCATCACCTCCGTTGTGACGACGATTACCAGCGTGGCGGATCAGACCAATCTTCTGTCGCTGAATGCGGCCATCGAAGCGGAAAAGGCCGGTGACGCCGGGCGAGGTTTTGCGGTGGTCGCGCGTGAGATTCGCCGGTTGGCCGATCAAACTGCGGTGGCCACGCTGGATATTGAAGACATGGTCAAGACGATGCAAGTCGCCGTCAGCGAAGGCGTCGGCGAAATGGATCGATTTATCGCGGAAGTGCGGCAAAGCACGGAAGATGTCAGCCATATCGGGATGCAGCTTTCTCGGATTATCGAACAGGTGCAGCGGTTGCTGCCGAATTTTGCCGACATCAGCGTGGTGATGGGGCATCAGGCCGAGAATGCGCAGCAGATTCATGAAGTCATTGTTGACTTAAGCAATCAGATGCAGCAGACCATGGAGTCGTTACACGGAGCATTCGACGTGATTACGCGGCTCAATGACGCCGCCAAAGGTTTGCAGAACGAGGTTTCGAGATTCAAAGTGTAAGCGCAGCTTGCGCGCATGTGTTCAGGAACAAGAAAAACGTCAACGTCTTGAGGTGAGGGGAGATTGTTATGTTCAAGTCATTACGCGCCAAATTATTGATTGTGATGATCGGGTTGTTTATTGTGACATTTGTGACCGTGTTGTATTTTTCGCGACGCGCAACAGAACGCGCGATGCAGGTCAGCGCCAACGAAAATGCGCAAAATGCCATGATGCTCGCCATCGTTGCCATCGAAGACCAGCAGAAGAACCTCACGCATTTTAACGCGACCATGCTCGAATCGTATCAACGGAAACTGCGGGATTTGGTGGCGATTCAGGAAACGATTGTCCGCAGCGCCTATCAGGACGCGCAGAATGGTGTGCGTACCAAAGACGAGGCGCAACGCGAAGTGCTGGAAAATCTGCGCCAATTCCGCTATGGCGAAAATGATTATTTCTGGGTGTCGAATTATCAATCAACGCTGATTTCCCATCCTGACGACAAACTGCACGGCGCGGATTTTTCGCAGACCAAAGATGTCAACGGCAATCTGATCGTGCCGCCGATGGTCGAAATCGCTCGCAAGCAGGGCAGCGGCTATTATTCCTACTGGTGGAAACGTCTCGGAACGGAAGAACCGGTGGAAAAGCTCTCCTATGTTAAAAATTTCCCGGAATGGGAATGGGCGTTTGGAACGGGGTTTTATATTGACGACATCACAAAGGAATCACTGCGCTGGATGGATGTCATGATTGACGATCTGCGGAAAGCATTTGCGCGAATTACCATTGCGAACACCGGATACCTGTTCGTGTTCGATCGCGAGAAGCAGATTATCATTCATCCCTCGCTGAAAGGCGATGAATTGGCAACCCTTAAAAATCCGACCACCGGTAATCTGTTGTTCGATGAGCTTATTGCGGCGGCCAGCACGCCGAATGTTCCGTTCGAATATCTGTGGGATCGCCCGGATCATCCCGGCGAGTATCGCTTTTCCAAGCAATCGCATGTGACGTACTTCGAGCCATTCGGCTGGTATATCGCCTCATCTGTGTATATAGATGAATTACGCGCGCCGATGCGTCGTTTAGGCTATCAGATCAGTCTGATTTTTGCGGGCGTCCTGCTGCTGGCGATTGTGACGTCGGCGCTGTTCGCGAACACCTTGACTGCGCCGATTCGCGACATGGGCGCGCGGGTCAAGCGGCTGTCGAACTTCGACTTGAACGTGACATTCGACGAACAATCGTCCCTCCGCGAAATCTCCTCGCTTTCTGCGTATTTGAATGAGATGCTCCGCGCGTTTCGCGAAATCGTGGGACAGGTGCAGCATTCCGGCATTCAGGTGACATCGTCGGCGACCGAATTGTCGGCGACAGCGAAAGAACAGGAAGCGACGATGGCGAATCAAGTCGCCTCGACCAGTCATGTCGTGGCCGCTGTCAAAGAGATTTCCGAACTCTCGACGCATTTGGCGGACACGATGCAGAATGTCGCCTCGATGTTGGGTAATGCGACCGGATTTGCGAACAAAGGGCAGTCCGACCTGCTGCACATGGAAGAAGCGATGCGACACATGGAAGACGCGTCGCGCTCGATTTCCGGGCGTTTGGAAGCCATCAGCGAAAAAGCGGAAAATATCACGACAGTGGTCACGACCATTAATAAAGTCGCGGAACAAACGAATTTACTGTCGTTGAATGCCTCAATCGAAGCCGAAAAAGCGGGCGAATTCGGGCGCGGATTTACGGTCGTGGCGCGCGAAATTCGGCGGTTGGCCGATCAGACAGCGGTGGCGACGCTGGATATAGATCGCATGGTGCAGGAGATGCAGTCCGCCGTCTCGTCCGGCATCATGGAAATGGACAAGTTTATCGCAGAAGTCCGGCATAGCGCGGAAGACGTGGGGAAAATCAGTATGCAATTGACGTTGATTATCGATCAAGTCCAGGCGCTCGCGCCGAATTTCGACGAAGTCAATGGGGCGATGGGGCAGCAATCCCAGAATGGACAGCGCATCAATAGCTTAATGACGAACTTGAGCGAGGAAATGGATCAAACACGAGAAGCGCTGCATGAAACGTATTCGGCCATCGAACAGTTGAATGATGCGGCCAGAGGTTTACAGAAGGAAGTGTCGCGTTTTCAGATTGATTAGTAGCGTTCGACTGACGGAACGGAGGAGGTCGCATGACGATTTCATTACGCGCAAAATTTCTCGCCTTATGCGGTGGACTCGTGCTGCTGACGGCGGCGGCGATGTCCGGGAGCTATTATTGGCTCATGCAGGATGCGTTGCAGAAAGAATCGCAGCAGCAGATTCGCGTGGTGTACGAGGTCTTTTTCGATGGCGTTCGCAATCAAATACAAACCTACGTCCGGCAAATTGACGAATTCCTCGGTAAAGATACTCGGCTCAAAGGCTCGATTGATCTCTTTCTTCAAGAAGAGAACCGGCTGATCGCCGTGCGACCTATCGCATTCCATCTGACCGGATTAGCCGCAGAACTCCTGAAAGTGCAGGAAATCGTGTTTGCTGATCGCCTCGCCCTATACGGAAACGACGGGCGCTTGCTGGTGGTGTGCAAACGCGATGGCGACCAGCAAACCATCGGCGGCTATGTCCTTTCTGTTTCCGGCAAGGACACGTATCTGCCGATGGATGATCCGAATCTTCAGTCGAAACTGCTTTCGGGACAGCCGATCAACGATGCGGCGCTGCCCTTCGAGGTGGCAACGACGTACCCGGATACATTCCCGACAACGATTGAAACCGGCATGGTCAGAGAAGGCGACATGCTCGGCATGAAAATCACTGCGCCGATTTTTCATTCGTATTACACCGATAGATTGTTGGGAGTGCTGGTGATTGAGGTTTTTTTCACGCAGGAAAGCATCGAACGGTATGCGCGGTTGGGGCAGGCCGACATCAATGTCTTTGCCGGAGAACGTTTGAGTGTCGGCACATTACAAAGTCAGAGAATCCTTCCGAAAGCGTTGATTGGCACAAGCCAGGCGTGCGATGAGATGCTCGCAGATCGGCGCGCGATTCCGATCCTTCCGGTCACGATTGAGTACGAGCGCTATTCTCAGGGGCGCTGCCAATTGACAGAGCGCGGCAGTTTTCTCGGTATGATAACGGTCAATCTGTCACAAACCATCGAACAACAGGCGCGCCTTCAGGTGATTCTGACGTTATCTGTCGTCTCTGCCTGCGCGCTTGGACTGACATTTTCGGTGTCATTTTTGTTCAGCCGCCGCCCCATGCAAGCGCTGAAGAGTATTCTGGCGGCGATTGAAGCCGTCGCAAATGGCGATTTGCAGCAACAGGCGCAACTGATCAGCCGTGATGAATTCGGCATGTTAGTTATCCGTTTCAACCGCATGGTCGGGCAATTACGCGGCATTGTCGAACAGGTGCATTCTGCCGGAATTCAAATCTCCTCGTCGGTGGCGCAACTCTCCGCCAGCGCGAAAGAACAGGATGCGATTGTGAGTGCGCAAGTCGTTTCGACGGAAAACGTGGTGGATGCCGTGCTGCAAATCGCGGATGTCGCTGCAAATCTGGTCAACACGATGCAGGATGTGGCGGCGAAGTCGCAGGAAACCGCCCGATTTGCGACGAGCGGGCAGCAGGATTTGACGCGAATGGCTGGCGTGATGGAACAGATGGAAGAGGCGTCACGAGCGATTTCGCTAAGACTGGGAGGCATCCAGGAAAAAACCGAGAACATTACATCGGTCGTGACCACCATTGCGAAAGTGGCGGATCAGACGAACCTGCTCTCGCTGAATGCCGCCATCGAAGCGGAAAAAGCCGGTGAACACGGGCGCGGATTTACGATTGTGGCGCGGGAAATTCGCCGGTTAGCCGACCAGACCGCAGGCGCGACGCTGGATATCGAGCGCATGGTGGTTGAGATGCAATCCGCTGTCTCTGCCGGGGTCAACGGCATCCAGGAATTCCTCTCCGACGTGCGCCACAGTACGGAAACTGTTGATCGAATCAGTGGCGAATTGCGGAAAATTATTCAGCAGGCGCAGGGATTGGCGCCGAATTTTGAGACGGTCAACGACGCGATGGAACAACAGGCGGACAATGCCCGAAAAATCAATGACATTGCGCTGCATTTGAATGAAGAAATGCAGCAGACGCGGGATTCGCTGCATGAGACATTTTCAGCGATTGGGCAATTGAATGACGCGGTCAAACGCTTAACCACGCATGTCGCGCGTTTCAAATTACGTGATGAGAATCCTCTTGACACAAGAATGACGTAGCAGATAATACCATTGGTATAGCATTATTCAATAGCATTGACTACAGAAAGGAGTGCAAAAGCTTGCTTTTGCACTCCTGTTCAATCGCCATGAATAATGCTGTATAATAATTCTACTTTGTTACATGTCGTTTTCCTTGCCCTGAAAGGGCAGCGGGGTACAGACAGCGGTTTCGACCGCTGGGAACAGCTGTGTTCCTGGGGATGCATCCCCAGGCTGTATTCCCCTGCCCTTTCAGGGCAAAACGCGACGTATTCGAATCGAACAAAGTCGAAATAAAGATAGGGGATGATATGTTAGTACTGTTATTTTATCTTGGCGACGTGATGTATTCGATCAAATGCGATAGCGTCCGGGAAATCGCCCCAATGGTCAATCTCAAGGAACTGCCGCATGCGCCGGATTACTTTGCCGGGCTGTTCAATTATCGCGGGATGATCGTGCCGGTGATCGATCTGCGGCGGTTGATTCAGCAGCAACCCTGCGATATTCGTCTGAGTACGCGCATCATTTTGCTTGATTACGCCAAGCCGGATGGAACGCCCGCCATTTTCGGCATCATGGCCGAACGTGTGACCGAAGCCGTGATGAGGCCGCTCGACGCGTTGATTTCTTCAGGAATCACGATGGAGCGCATGCCGTATCTTGGGGGCTTGTTAGTGGACGGAAATACGATGATTCAATATATTGCTGTCGAGGCGCTGCCAGGCGCGTTGAATCTGTCGCCGGCGGTCGAGATCGGCGAAGCGATGAAATAATAACAGAAGGCGGGCTGAGCAGCAGCGCGCCGTGATGATAAAGCGACGCGCAGCATGGCATTGCACATGGTTGAACGGTTGTTAGAAGAGCGGATCGGGCTGTCCGCCGACACGATTGGGTCTGAAGCAATCGCAAAGGCCGTTCAGTCTCGGATGCAGGTCTGCGACCTGACGAGTCGCGAAGCGTACGCTGCGTATCTGCTGCGTTCCGAGGCTGAGTGGGAAGAACTGATTGAAAGCGTGATCATTCCCGAAACGTGGTTTTTTCGTAATTACCGCTCGTTCGAATTTCTGCGGCATTATGTGAAAACAGAGTGGATGACCGGTCGCGCCAATCGGAAACTGCGAGCGTTAAGTCTGCCATGTTCGACAGGAGAAGAGCCGTATTCGATGGCGATTACGTTGTTAGACGCCGGTTTGTCCGAGCAGGCGATTCATATTGATGCTGTGGATGTGAGCGCCAAATCGTTGGAAAAAGCGCGAATCGGCCTGTACGGCGCAGAATCCTTTCGAGGAAAGGATATGGATTTCTCGTTTCGCCAAAGTTTTTTTGAGGCACAGGGCGATAAATTCCAGATTTGCTCAGCATTGCGGCAGATCGTGCATTTTCAGAAAGGAAATTTGCTTGCGCCGGCGTTTTTAGCGAAAGAAGACCCGTATGATGTGATTTTCTGTCGGAATGTGCTGATTTATTTGGGCACAGCAGCGAAAAATCAGACTGTCAGCCTGCTTGAGCGGCTGTTGAGCATCAGCGGCGTCATGTTTGTCGGACATGCGGAACGCCCGGCGTTTGCCGGAGCGCCATTCGAATGGATTCAAGAGTCGGGGGTGTTTGCCTGCCGCAGGGCGACAGCGCTTCAGCGCGCCTCTGTTAGCGCTGACCGTCAACACGGCAAGAAAGGCGTGAAAATGCCTGTGCCGGATGTTCCACAGCCACAGAAACCGGTCGCGCCTTATGTGTCGGTGTTCGAGCGGAGGCATTCTTCTCAATCGAACGCTGCGCCTGCGAAGGAAGCGGCTGCGCGCATTCAAGCTGCCGTCCCGACGCTTGATAGCAAGGAACGGCGTCACGCGCCGGATACCATGATGCAGACCCTTGTACGGGCGCGGCAGCTCGCGGATCAAGGGCAATTGACAGAGGCGCTCGCGCTGTGTGATTCCGTGCTGAAAACAGAGGCGGCGCATGTCCACGCGCATTTTCTGAAAGGCTTGATTTATCAAGCCTTACGAGAGGATCGCCTGGCAGAAGAGTGGTTCAGCAAGGCCGTCTATCTCGATCCCAATCATGAAGACGCCTTGAGCTATTTGGCGGCGCTGGCAGAATTTCGCGGCGATCCGGGGAAAGCTGCCCGCCTGCGCCAACGTATCGAACGAATTCGGAAAAAGACGTAACGGAGATGAACAGTATGTCTATTACTCAGCCCATGCCCAATTGCTGGAAGCTGATCGGCGTGTGGGGACAGGCAGACCGCTTGACCTGTCCTGAGTTAGAACGCGTCATTCATTGCAGAAATTGCGAGGTGTTCACGCAAGCCGGACGAACGCTGCTGGAACGCGCGGTGCCGGACAATTACAAACAGGAATGGACGCACGTGCTGGCGTTGAAAAAAGAGGAAGAACTCGTCGGCACGATTTCTGTCGTCATTTTTCGCATCGAAGGCGAATGGTTAGCCATCTCCACGCAATTGTTAGATGAAATTATTGATGTCGAATATGTGCAAAGTCTGCTGCATACGATTCCGCATCGCCGCAATCCGGTGCTGATGGGCGTGATTAACGTGCATGGCGAAATCTGGCTCTGTGTCTCTGTCAAAGATTTGTTGGGGTTGGAAACGATTGAGCCGCAGCAGGCCGAACCTGAGCGCAACACGTATAAACGCATGATGGTGATTCAAGGGGATAATGATCGCTGGGTGTTTCCGGTAGATGAAATTCACGGCATTTATCGC
>CAZRSF010000011.1:95349-103437 GCA_964602655.1 uncultured Candidatus Moduliflexus sp. | reverse complement strand
ATATATACGGATGTTTTGTCTGTGTGGCGGCGTTTGCGCTGTATGTGAAAACGCTTGCGCCGACGGTGTCGTTTTTTGACAGCGGCGAATTGATTACCGCAGCCGCGACCTTCGGCGTCGCGCATCCGCCGGGCTATCCGCTCTACACGCTGCTCGGCTGGCTCTTTTCGCATCTGCCGTTCGGCGGCGTGGCGTATCGCCTCAACCTGATGTCCGCCTTTTTCGCGGCGTTGGCGGCGTTGATGGCCTATGGCGTGACGTATCTTGTCGTGACTGAGCGCTCCGCTCCGGCGCAGGCGAACGGCAAACCCGCCCCGGAACGGATGCTGCCGCCGGTGGTGGCGATGATTGCCGGGCTGGCGTTCGCCTATTCGCTCACCCATTGGCGTCAGGCGCTTATTGCCGAAGTCTATGCGCTGAACGCCTCTTTCTGCGGCGCGATTATCGCGCTGCTGCTGCTCTGGCGGCGGAGTCAGCCCCGGCCAGTTCCTGGGGATGAATCCCCTGGCTGTATTTCTTCGCCCCTTCAGGGCGGGGAAATTCGGCGGCTCTGGCTGCTGTATCTCGTGGCGTATCTGTTCGGACTGGGATTCGGCAATCATCAGACCATCATCCTGTTCTCGATCCCGGCGGCGTTTTTGGTGGTCGCGACGGCGCCGCGCATTCTGCGGCGTCCGCGTCCACTCGCGTTGATTGTCCTCTGTTTCGGACTCGGTTTGACGATTTACGGCCTGATTCCGCTGCGCGCCGCCACGCAGCCGCCGATCAACTGGGGACATGCGACGACCTGGCAGCAATTCCGATGGCTAATCACGCGCGAAGGCTACAAAGACGTGCCGCGCGGCGAGGCGTTGCCGACCCTCTGGAATGACCTGTTGGGGCGCGAACCGAAGCCGAAAGCCGCCGACGAGTTTGACGACATGCAACCGCCGCCGCCGGTGTGGCGCAGCCAGGAACGCGGATTGGCGCGGATCTGCGACGTGTTTGTCCATTCCCTGTTGTTCAGGCAGCTGCAAACCGTCAGAGTCACGCAGCAATTCGGCGTCGTAGGAACGATTCTGATTGGCATCGGCCTATTCTACGGCGTATGCAGATATCGAACCGTGACGGCGACGCTGATCATCGCGATTGTCTCATTCGCGCTGATTGTCGTATTTATCGGCGATCCGCCCGACGAAAACGTCTTTTTGGTGGAAGAATTTCATACGCCGATCTATCTGCTGTTCGCCGCGTTAATGGGCGTTGGCATGATGGCGGCGGGGCGGGGACTCCTCTGGCTCGCATCCCCGTTTGGCCGCTTGTGGCAGTATGGCGCGGTCTTCGGCGTGTCCATGACGTTTCTGATGATCCCGGCGGCCTTGATGTTGGGAAATGTCAACGAGGTTGACCGCAGCCGCAATTATGTGGCGTATGACTACGCGAATAACATTTTCACGTCATTGCAGCAGAATGCGATCTTATTCACATGGGGAGACAGCGGCGCGTTTCCGTTGTGGTATCTGCAATGGGTCGAAGGCGCACGGCCTGACGTGACGGTGATTCATGTGCCGCATCTCAGCCTGGAGTGGTATCGCGACGAACTTCCTTCAGAGTGGTTTCAACGCGAAACGCCTTCGAACGGCGGCGAGGAATACGAAGACGACGTGTACGAATACATCCTGCAAATCGTCGAAGCGCAGCAGGGAAAACGACCGATCTATTTTGATTATTCCAGCGTGCATTCGATTGAATTTCCCTTTCCGCTGCTGCCGAACGGAATCACGTATAAAATCGAAATGCCCGGAGACGCGCTGGATGAAGAGGTCTGGGCGCGCTATCAATTTCGCGGAATTCTCGACGACACTCGGATTGCGATGGACCCGGACATCGAACGGGTCATTATTATGTATGGCGCGGCGCAAATCGAATTAGGGCAATATTATATGGGAGTCGGCGAAACGGAAAAAGCGGCGCAGGCGTTCAACAACGCGATCGAATTCGATCCGTCATTAGGCGAAGAGATTGTCAACGAATTGCATTTTCGGAATACATTGGCGACCGAGCCGCCGCAGTAATTTTTGTCAGCCTATGCACACATATTCATACGGTAAACGCCTTTGTTTTCGATACTCTCAGTTCTTGCTATGCTTGAGTGTATGCAGAATGTTTCATAAGAAATCTCTTGCAAAGAGGGGCGCGCTGGGTGCGTTTTCATGAAAAATAGATCGTAAATTGTACGTCGAAACTGTTGTTTCGCCCTCGTCGAAACAACAGTTTCGACGTACAACGCGAATATGATCGTTCGAAAGGCAGTTGGTATCATTAGTTTTTTACATCGCGTATTCATCAATCTTGGCGTATAATTCCTGCAAACGGATCGGCTTGGTCAAATAATCGTCTGCGCCGGAAATCATGGCTGTGGCAATGTCGTCCAACGAAGAAAGCGCGGAGAGAAAAATGATCGGGATGTATTCGAATTGCGGCTCGGAACGCGCGGCCGTACAAAACTCATAACCATCCATGCCTGGCATCATGATGTCTAAAAGAATAAGGTTGATTGGCGTATGCGCTAAAATCGAAAGCGCGTCTCCGCCGTTATCGGCGATAATCGCGCTATGTCCGACTTTTTCTAACGCTGTTTTAAGGAATGTCAGCGCATGTCGATCATCGTCAATCACCAAAATGGTCATGAGTTGCCCCCTTGAGATGAAGTCTTTTTGATGTACCGCGCTATTCGTTCGTATCGGCTCGATCCGAGGAGTGCTTTTGCGGCCAAAGCTTCGCCTTGAGAATCCTTCTTCAGTTTCAACAGCAATGAATAATGCTGTAATATTATAGATGCAAGGATTGATTTTTAATAACCCCCGTCAGGGTTTCGAACCCTGACGGGGTCGAACACATTATTTCCGGTTCATGAGATAGACGCCGCTGCTGACCAGAGCCACGCCCGCCGCCAGCGACCAGGTCATCGGTTCGTGGAGAATCAGGATCGACAGGATAATGGCGCTGACCGGGACGAAATTGATGAATAATCCCGCCCGCGTCGGACCGATTTCGCGAATCCCCTGATAATACCAGACAAAGCCGAGCACGGTGCCGAATACGCCGAGATAGGCGATTCCAGCCCACTGAGCGAACGAGTACGTCGGAGCGGTCTGAAGCGCACCTTCGAAATACGCGGCGGGCGTGAGCAACGCCGTGCCGATAAAGACGGAAAAGGTCACGGCGAGCAGCGGCGAGAGCGTTTTCATCACGATTTTGCCGATGAGCGAATACGCCACCCAGCTTGCGACGCAGCCGAAAATATAGAGTTCGCCGGTGCCGAGTCCGCTATGAATCATGCTGAGCGGATTGCCATGCGTGATCACCACAATTGCCCCGCTGACTGACAATATAATCGCTAAAATGCGCATCGGCGTCAAGCGTTCTTTAAAAAAATAGGCGGAAAAGAGCGCGATGATAATCGGATTGTTCGCCACAATGACCGAAGCGCGCCCCGCTTCAATCAGTTTCAAGCCTTTCAGAAAAAAAACATTATACGCAAAAATTCCGGTCAGCCCAAGCAACAACAATAACCCCAATTGTTGTTTCGGCAAGGCCGGCAGGCGGCGCTCTTTCCAATACGTGTAGGCCAACAGACAGAGCGAGGCAATGGCAAACCGGAAAAATGCGGCGGAAAATGGGCCGACGTTTTGAGCGACGATGCGCCCGGCGATAAACGTGCCGCCCCAGAAAATCGCAGTCAACATGAGTTTGATGTACACCATAATTTTTTATCGCAGCGCCCGGATTTTCGAACAATCAGGGCATTCTTGCGTCTCTTTATTCCTTTCGGTGTTCGAATGTTTTAGTAATCATAACTATTTAGCCCTCGTAGCGCGGACAGCGTTGTCCGCCAACGCGAAGGCGCGAAATCGGCGTATTTTTTATTGACTTCTTTCGCTGCTGTCAGCATTCGGGAAACGGGATTTTACACAAGGAATAAGATGATGGAAACAGTTTAAACCAACCAGCCCGCAGAACACTCTGCCAGGGCGTCTTTACGATGGGGATTTTTATACGATGCAGCCTACGAATATCACCGCATTCACAGGATTTTCCAACGACACGGTCACGTTTTATCGTCAATTAGTCCAGCATAATGATCGCCTCTGGTTCGAAGCGCATAAGACGGAGTTCAAGCAGCATGTCCTGACGCCGGCGCAGGCATTTGTCGCGGCAATGGGCGACCGCCTGAATTCGATGACGCCGCGCCTGATCTTCGACAATCGCGCGACCGGCTCAGGTTCGATTTATCGAATTTATCGGGATACCCGCTTCAGTTCGGATAAAACGCCCTATAAAACGTTTTTAGGCATCTTATTCTGGGAGGGAAGTCGCCCCAAAAACGAAAACTCCGGTTTCTATCTCCAACTCAATCCTGACAGCCTGTACCTTGCGGTCGGCCTCTATATCTTCCCGCCCGCGTTATTAAAAATCTATCGCGATGCCGTCGTTCATCCTGAACTTGGCCCACGTCTGACAACGACTGTCAATGAGATCGCGGCGGCAGGGTATCACGTTGACGGCGCGCATTATAAACGCGTGCCTGCCGGATATGATGCCGGACATCCGAACGCTGCGCTGCTTCGGCATAACGGACTGTATGCCGGTCTTGAAATTCCGATTCCGGACGCGCTGTATTCCGAGGCGTTCGTGGAGTTCTGTTTCGCGCATTTTCAGGCCATGCTGCCGCTGCATCAATGGCTAATCAGAATTTTCGAATGATAGGAATGGGGGTCACTCGATGTTCACGTGTTTACTTACGTGGCGTTCATCGCAACTGTTGCCCTTATCGGCATGCCGCGCCCGATAGAGATTTTCTCCTATTCGTCAACCTATTTTTGCCGACACGAAGAGATCGCGCGGGTCGAACGTTCAGCCTGGATTGGTAGCGGGTTGATTGCGAATTTCGCGGAAGACGGCGTGCTGCGTCAGCGCGAAAAAGAAGAGGTTGCGCGGCGGATTGAGCTTGTGCGTGGATTCCAGCGAGGTCAGTGTAAAGATTTTTTCCAGCGGTTTGTCGTCGTTCGTATTCGGGAACATCACCGCCGATTCCAGCGTATGTTCGGTTTTCAGCAGTTTCCCTTGCAAAAAGAAGAGTTGAAACGCCCAGCGCGCCTGCGCGGGGTTATCATCGCTCAAGACATCGAGCAGGCCGGTTTTCTGCTGTTGCTGAATCTCCATGATCATCCGCGCCACATCGCCCATCGTGCGGATATTCGTCATCAGTTCCGCCTGCATCATGTCTTTGCGGCAGCGGCGCATTTCCAGGAAATAGCGCACCTCCGAAATTGTCACTTGCAGGCCGCGAAATTTGGAGATAAATTCATGCCGCACCGTGTGGCGCTGGTGCTGCGTCATGACGCATGTGTCATCCGCCACAGACGAAGAGAGCGTCAACACATAAAATTCATGCGGGGGAATCGGCTTGTTCGGTCGGGCGAGCGCCTCGTCGAGAAATTGAAAAAACGCCAAGTGGCGGGGATCATCCAGCCCGAAATCGTAAGCGCCGGTAATGATAATATCGGGAAGCATTCCCATCTTCAACATCTGTTTGACGTTGCCATAATTCGGGATGCAAATCAAATGATCGCGCTGGCGCAGGTATTGGCCGAGAATTTTATCCACAAAACGGTTATGCGTCGCCAACCAGATATTCAGCGCTGACAATTCCTGGGGCGCGGCATCGCCTGCGTTTTCGAGTTTCAGGCGTTGCGCAATCGCGGCGTTCTCCCGGCGCTCGCGCTCTTGCACCGAGGTGCGCGCCTGAAAGACGGGCAGACGCGCATCTTCCTGATGCATCTGCTGGAGCAGCGATACCATCTCTTCCATCTGCTCTTTGACGTGATCGAGTTCGCGCTCCCGTTCGATGAGCTTGGAATTAAAGCTCTCGATCTCCTCGCGCAGTTGGTCGTTCTCCTGCTGCGTCGCCTTGAAGCGATCCAGCAGCGCGCGATATTTTCGTTCGATGTCATTGGAATCGCGCGGTTCTTTCGTCTGAACTCGTTGTGCGGCGGGGTCTTGCAATACGGGAGTTTCAGGCTCTGTCATAGACATATCGCTCGTTCGGTTCAGGCTGACGGCAGAGAATGCTTTCCGGCGAATTGCAGACAGAGGTCAACGATCTGTTCTGCGGCAGTTTTCTCGCCCGCTTCATGCGCATTCGCCCACACCTGCGCCATCGCATCCGGGTTATTCAAGCAATGCAGCAGAGAGTCAGCCAGCGTTTTCCCGTCCAGATAGTCTTGCAGAATCATTTTCGCCAGGCCTTTATCCACGAGCGCTTGCGCGTTGAACTCCTGATGGCGGTCGCCGTGCGGGTACGGAATCAGGATTGACGGGCGTTGACTGGCGCGTAGCTCCGCCACCGTCGAGGCTCCGGCGCGGCAGATGACCAAATGCGCTTTGGCGTACATTTTCGGCGTATCATCAATATATTGCAGCACCTCGGCGCGAAACTGCTGCCGCGCGTATCCTTTGCGCACCGCGTCATATTCATCCGGGCCGGTTTGATGCGTGAACACGAGATAATCGCGATGCGCGGCAAGATACGGCAAGGCGTCAATCACGGCCTTGTTGATGCACGACGCGCCGCGGCTGCCGCCCATAATCAAAATATTGCAGACCGTGCCTTTGTCAGGCGGCGGAATCCTGCCGATCACGGAAAATTCTTTGCGAATCGGATTGCCGGTAAACACCACTTTGCTTTGCGGAAACGCCGACGCCGTTTCTTCGAAACAGATGGCGACGCGGTCAACGATTCGGCTGATCAATTTATTTGCCATGCCGGGCTGACGATTCGGCTCTAAGGTCAGGGTCGGAATGCGCGACAGATATGCCGCATACATCACCGGCAGCGAGACGTAGCCGCCCGTGCCGAAGACGACATCCGGCGCGAATGTTTTCAAATGCTGCCGCGCCCGCAGCACGGCCAGCGGAAGTTTCGCTAATGCCCGCGCTTTTCCCGCGACGCCGCGGCTTTTGAAGCCTTCCACATCAATCGGTTCTAAGGCAAAGCCTTCATACGGCACGATTTTCGCTTCGAATCCGGCGCTCGTGCCGATAAAAAGGATCGAAGACGACGGGCGTTGACGCCTGAGTTCTTTGGCGACCGCGATGCCCGGATAGACGTGTCCTCCCGTGCCGCCGCCGGTAATAACCAGAGCGAGCGATGATTCCGTTGGTAATCCGTGACTTTTTTTCATAGCCGTCTCATCTCATGGAAAAATTTTTACGTTAACGCATGTTAACCTCAACCATCTCTTTGCGGCAAACAAACGAAAACAAGCCGTTTCACGAGATAAGATGAAGGTATTTTATTCGGCGAGAAAAGTCAACAATTTTCACACGGATTCGCCGTTCTGACGGGAGGCGTATCCACTTGCCGCGTTACTGAACAACAATGACGAAATATATTCAGGGGCGAAAAAACAAACGACTTCGAGAACAGATTTATTTGACAAAATCCGACAACTCTTTCAGATAGCTCAGAAGTCTTGTATGTCGAAATTGCATTTCGACACACGCTTCGAATCGGAGTGATGCTATGCCCGGAAGGCGGAATCAACGCGGTTTCACATTGTTGGAAGTCTTGGTAGCGATCACGATTTTAGCGGTCGTCATTTTAAGCATGTTTGCCATCTATCTCCATGCTATGCGGGAAATCCGACGCGCCAAAAACCGCACGTTCGCGACGAACGCCAATCAGATGATGCTGGATCGAATTGCCACCACCCCATTTGACGCCAGGCGGTATCACGGGGCGACGACCGCAGACCTGGAACATCTCGATGAGCGCATCAAGGGCGATATTGCGGATTGGGCCGCCATGCTGCAAGATTTCCCGACCTCGGCAGTCGGCGCGATTACGATACGCGTCGAAGACCGCTGTTTGTTAGACTTGACCCCGCCGCTGTGCCCGAAAGTCGTCATCGTCATCGCCACGATCCGTTATCAGGATCATGGCCGAGAGCGAACGCAGGTTGCGAGCCTCTATGTCGAGCCTCGCGAAGCCTTGTGAGCGTTCATGATGGCGACAGCATGAGGCAGATCATCGGGATGAATCAT
>CAZRSF010000011.1:0-95339 GCA_964602655.1 uncultured Candidatus Moduliflexus sp. | reverse complement strand
TGTTCAAGTCATTGCGGTTATTTTTATTGATACCTACACGCATCCGGCAACGTGTGACGGCGTTGACGTTGACGCATCGCGTGAACACACAAGGAGATTGTTATGACGATAAAAAAGTGTATGATGAAAGTATGCGTGATTGTCTTATTATTGACGTGTTCGTCGGCAGCGCAGGCCAGATGCATTGATTTGTCCGAACTCGACGGCAATTGGATCATCCTCCAAAGCGAACAACTGCTCGCCAACAAAGCCGAAGCCTTAAAAATCGTGCAGGCGTTGGAATCCGGCAAAACCACGCTTGAAGAATTACAAAAGAATCAACAAGAACCGAGCGGTTTTTACGGCGAAATGCTCTTCCAGGCGAACGGCATGATGCGAATGCTCGTGTCGATGCCCCAACCGCAGCCGCCGATGACCGTGACCATGAAAACGACCGCGACCTGGCAATTGAACTGCGATATGCTGATGGTGCAGATGATGAAAATCGATCAATTCGACATGGTTGCCGACGAAGCCAACGTCCCGGCAGAGCAGCGGGCGCAGCTCAAACAAGCGCTGAACGATATGAAAGACGCGATGAAAGCGCAAGCGGAAGCCGACCCGAGCTTCAAAGAAGTGCAGACCTCGAAATTGCTGTTCGTCGGGAAAAAATTCATGTTGACCGAAGAAAGCAAAACCGGCATGTTATCGCTGATGGAAAAGAAATAGCGCAGATCTCCCCACAGACAGGAGTGCAACAGCAAGCTGTTGCACTCGTCGTGAATCATGCGATATTAATTTTTTACGCTTGCATCTATATTATACCAATTGCCTTTGAATAGATCGTACATTGTAGGGCGAAACTGACGTTTCGCCCTTGACGAAACGTCAGTTTCGTCATACGATAGCATCAGGTTCGCTTCATATAAAAGGCAATATCGGTCGAGCCGGTGGGATTGAAGACTTTGCGATACATGACGTATTCCCACCACTTCAGCCACGAATCCTGATTCATATCGGGAATCCACCATTCCCGCAATTTGACGCGAATTTCCTGATAATCTTTCAGCGTCTCGCGGTATTTTTCGCGGTCTTCCCAATTGATCACGACCAACGGGCGATCAATATCGGTCAACTCGCCCGGAAAGAACCAGCCGTCATAATCTCGCAGATACCAGGCTAACGGCCAGGTCGCATCGCCCTGCACTGCGATCACCGGCTTTTTCGCGTCTTCTGCGCCGACGCTGAAGCGAATATCCTCGATCACCTCAAGCATTTTCACGATGTCCCACGACGTTTGCGTATAGACCATGCGTTCCGCCGGATTGGCGCGATTGTAATAATTCAACAGCACCGTCGTGTGCAAGGTGTACGCGGCCAACAATACGCCGACGAGACTCGCGGCATATTTGACGCAGCGCATCGGGATCGTTCGCGCGCGCCAGCATGACGCGGTCAAGGCGTTGTTGAGCATGATGCCCGCCAGAATAAGCAACGGCAGCAGCACATGCACGAACAACCAGGGGACTTTTTCTCCGGCGTAGGCGTAAATCAGAAAACCGAGCGCCGTCCAATACACAAATAACGCCGTCAATCGTTCGCGCCTCGCTAAAAAATGCAACGTCCCCCACAAGCCGATCAACAGAACGTACACGGTGAGAATCAGATCGAACTGAAACTCCATGTGCGTCAGCGCAAACCAGGACGGCAGCGGCTGCCTGCCGAATATCATCGCAAGAACGCCCGCCAAAATGGTCGCCCAGGCCGCGAAGATCGCCCGTTTTGTCGTGCATGAAATCGAAATCAGCACGCCGCCAAGCCCGATTGCCATCGTCGGAAATTCATACAGAAAAAGATACGACAGATAATAATGATACGGCCCTTTGATCCGCTGCATATTGTGCTGGTTCAGCCAGTACGTCCAGGTGCGGTAAATGCCGTCCCATAAGCCTTGCGGATGCGTAAACACCGTCGTGTAGAGGATGATATAGACCCAGATGAACACGAATCCCGCGAGAATCAGCGGATATTGTTCCTGCCGCGCAAATCGCAGAAAGCGCGTGAACGGCGCTTCCATAGATTCATTGGGAAAACGCTCCTGAGGATAGTTGGTGAATTCACCTTGCAGCGAGCGTTCGAAGCGGGGCAGACGAAAACAAAGATGCTCGAAGATTCCCAGCACGATCAGGAACGTGACCAGGATAAACGTATGAATATAGGCATTCGCTTTGATGCAGTACATGATCGAGAGCGATACCGCTGTCAGGTGCAGCCACAGCCGTTTGCGAGTCTGCCAGTATTTGATGCCGCACGCCGCAAACGTCAATGTAAAAAACGCGCTATAGCTATCATGAATAAAAAAGCGGCTATAATACAGATGCGTGGGGGAAAAGGTGATGAACAGGGCGATCAGCACGATGCCGAGTCTCCCGGCCATATCTTTCAGCAGATACACGCTCGCGACGATCAAGCCGCCGAACAAGGCCGGTCCCATGCGCGCCGAAAAATCGCTGATACCGAACAGAAAGAAGAGAATGAACTGAAAATGAAACATAAATGGCCCATGCAGCATCGGGTCATAGGCGTATCCTTCGCCTTTGAAAAACCGCCAGCAGTAAGTGCCGTACAGACTTTCATCGTGATGTAGCGGCATGTTCGCGAGGTCGTGAAACCGCATCCAAAACGCTAATGCGACCGTGCCCCAAAATGCGATGGTCAACCAGTCTGTTTTTTCAAGCATTCGTTGTGCTGTCATCGTCTGAATCTCTTTCAAGCAAGCCTCCTTTGTTTTTTAATTCCGAACTCCCACGACCGGCGCAGGAATTCGCCCGCCGCGACCGATAAACCGATCCGCTGAAAATTCGCTGACCGGCATGATATAGGAACCGCCGAGCAGCCCGCCCCATGAGATGTAATCGCCCGCTTTTTTGCCGGGAACCGGGATAATCCGAACCCCTGTCGTTTTATTATTGATCATGCCGATGGCGCACTCGTCGGCGATAATGGCGGCAAGCGTCGTTGACGGCGTTTCGCCGGGCACAGCCACCATATCCAGGCCGACGGAACAGACGGCGGTCATGGCCTCCAACTTTTCGATACTTAACGCGCCGACGCGAATCGCTTCCACCATGCCCTGATCTTCGCTGACCGGAATGAACGCGCCGCTCAGCCCGCCGGTGCAGCTTGACGCCATCATGCCGCCCTTTTTGACCGCATCAACGAGCATCGCCAACGCCGCCGTCGAACCGGGCGCGCCCGCTTTGGCAAGCCCCATCACTTCCAGAATTTCCGCGACCGAATCGCCGATTTCCGGCGTCGGGGCTAAACTCAGATCAAGAATGCCGAATTCGACGCCGAGCCGTCTGGAAATTTCGCGCCCGATCAATTCGCCGACTCTGGTAATGCGAAAGGTGGTTTTTTTGATCAGTTCCGCCATTTCGGTCAAATCCGCTTCCGGGTGATTTTCCAACGCCTGTTTGACCACGCCGGGGCCGCTGACGCCGACATTGATCGCGCAGTCCCCTTCGCCGACGCCATGAAACGCGCCCGCCACAAACGGATTATCTTCGACCGCATTGGCAAAGCAGACGAATTTCGCGCAACCGATGGCGTCCGGCGTTTTCGCGGCAAGCTCCTTAATCATCACGCCAATCCTGGCAATCGCGGTCATGTTGATACCGCTGCGCGTGGAGGCGACATTGACGCAACTGCATAGCCGCTGGGTTTGCGATAACGTGGCGGGAATCGCGTCAATCAGCACGGTATCGCCGTAGGTTTCCCCTTTCTGCACTAATGCGGAAAATCCGGCGATGAAATCCACGCCGACCGCCGCCGCTGCCGCATCGAGCGTTTTCCCGACTTCGACGGCGAGTTCGATATCCCGTTCTTTGTCATGATTCGCGGAAAGCGCGGCTTCGATAATCAGCGCCATCGGCGTGACGGAAATGCGCTTATTGACAATCGGCACGCCGTATTTTTCTTCCAATGCTTTGGCTTCTTCGACGAGACGGGCGGCTTTGGTCGTGATTTTGGCGTACATTTTCTCTTGAAGCCGTTTCACGTCGGCGTCAATGCAATCTTTCAAGTTGATGCCCATCGTCACGGTGCGGATGTCGAAATGCTGCTCCGTGACCATGTGAACAGCCTGGAAAAGCTCTTCTGGAGTATATCGGAGTTCCATATAGATGATAGCTGTCAGACACGTTCGAACGTGTCTGACAGCTTTTGGTTACACGCGGTACATCGCGTTAAAAATCTCTTCGTGCTGAATGGTGATCGACATGCCTATTTTTTCGCCGACAGCGTCCAATTGCTGCCGGAGTTCCTTGATATTTTTCGGCGAACGCTCCAAATCTACCAACATCCCCATGACAAAAAAGCCTTTCATGATGGATTGATTCATATCTTCGATATTGACCTGATTTTCATACAACACTTTCGAGACATGGGCGACAATGCCGACTTGATCTCTGCCGACAACGGTAATAATTGCAAGCTCTTTTTTCATGATGCGGTTCCCCAAAAAATAAGATCGTCATTCTTTCCCCTCCTGAGAGGGACAAGGGGTGGGTTCACGGTATGTCCGGTCATGTTTACGCCCCATAGTAGAGAACTTGCGGAGATGTCAAGCAGTTCTATCGAATTTTTCAGATTCGGAAACGGAACGCTTGACAAAGTGTGTCGTTCAGGTTATTGTGAGAATGACTGATACCAACACTTCGACAACACCGTTATCACAGGAAACCTCTTATGAATGAACGCGTTCCAACCGAACCGACTCAACCGATAGATGTCGAATACCGCATCCATGCCGATGGCGTGGAGACGCGGTATCTTCCGCCGCAGCCGACACAGAATATTCGCCGCCATCTGATTTTATTTCTTCTGACGCTGCTGACGACGACCATCGCCGGAGCGTATGGCGACGGCTCGATTTTCATGCAGATGCTGCGCGGCCTGACGTTTTCAATCCCATTGTTGACCATTTTGCTGTTTCATGAATTCGGGCATTATTTGACAGCGCGGAAATACGGCGTGGATGTCACCTTGCCCTATTTTATCCCAGGCCCGCCGTTTCTCATTGGCACATTCGGCGCGGTCATCAAAATGCGCTCGCCGCTGCGTTCGAAGAAAGCTCTCTTCGACATCGGCGTGGCCGGGCCATTAGCAGGCGTGGCCGTCGCGATTCCTGTCATTATCGTCGGCCTGCTGCTTTCAGAAGTCCAGCCACTTTCCGGCGGAGGATCAGGCGATTTTTCATTAGGATCGTCTGTGCTGTTCTGGTTATTAGCCAAAATCACGGTCGGGGCGGTTCCGGCAAACCATGACATTTTTCTGCATCAAATCGCTTTTGCCGGATGGGTCGGGCTGCTCGTCACCATGCTGAACCTGCTGCCAATCGGCCAGTTGGACGGCGGACACGTGACCTACGCGATTCTTGGCCGACATCGGCATCAATGGCTCGGCAAAATCGTGCTGCCGATCTTATTGTTGTTCGGAGCGCTGCCGCTGCCGCAGATTATTTACATCCTGATTTACGAAGCGCCGGCAACGGGAATCATCAAAGAGATGGCGAGTTATGGCTGGCTCGGCTGGCTGCTCTGGTTCGTGATTCTGAAGTTTTTGATCAAACCGACGCATCCGCCGGTGATGGATGAAGCGCAACCATTGGATCGCAGGCGCGTGCTCATCGGCTGGCTCGCGCTGCTGATTTTCGTCCTGACCTTCACGCCCGCGCCGTTTATCATGAATTTCGAAATACCGTAACGCCGGGACATAACCCGGCGCTACCGGAGCGGCGGCTTGCCGGTCAAAATCGTCTCGGCGATTCGCAGGCCGTCTAACGCAGCGGAGGTAATTCCTCCGGCGCAACCTGCGCCTTCTCCGGCAAGATATAAGCCTGACAGCGAGCTTTCCAGCGTCTCTGGATGGCGCTCGAAGCGCACCGGACTGGACACGCGCGTTTCGACGCCGATCAACGTGCCGGACGAAAGAAATCCGCGAATCAACTTTTCGAAATAGGGCAGCGCGTATTGTAACGCGGCGGCAGTGCGCTTCGGCAGCAATTGATCCAATCGGGCGGGCGCCAAGCCGAAATGATAGCTCGTCTGCTTCGCCTGCAAACCCGCTTCGCCTCGCACAAATGCGGCGGCGTTCTGCGCCGGGCAGCGATACGCCCGGTCGGACGCATCCCCTGCGCCTGCCACAAATGCGCGGCGTTCAAGTTCTTCGAGAAAGGCAAACGCGGCGGCAGCCGATTCGAAATCCGACGCCGCTTGATTCACGATCAAGCCTGCGTTTGAGAACTCACTGCTGCGACGAAAGCGGCTCATGCCATTCGTGCAAAGCTGGCCGTCGTCGCTGGTCGCGGCGATAATTTCGCCCCCCGGACACATGCAGAACGTCGTCACATTCGCTAATCGTAACGTTTCTGGCGGGCGGCTGGTCAACGTATATTCCGCCGCGCCGAGAATATTGCGCGGCGGAATCCAGCCGTACTGCGCTTGATCGATCAAGCGCTGCGGATGTTCGATGCGGCAGCCCAATTGAAAATCTTTGAGCCGATGCGCCACGCCATGCGCCGCCATGCGTCGAATCAGCGGACGCGCGCTGTGCCCGCAGCCAACAATTGTGACCGGCGCATCAAGCCGTTCGCCATTGTTCAGCACGACGCCGACGCAGCGATTGTCGCGAATCAGCACATCTTCGACCGCCGCGCCCCATCGAAAAATTCCGCCCCACGCTTCGATCTGCTGACGCAAGTGTTTGCACATCAGCGGCAGAATATCCGACCCGATGTGCGGATGATGATCGTACAAAATACGGCGCGGCGCGCGGGCAGCGACATACGCTTCCAACACGAACCGGATGCGATCATCTTTGACACGGGTGTAGAGTTTGCCATCGGAAAACGTCCCTGCGCCCCCTTCGCCGAAGAGATAATTGCTCTCCGGATTCAACTGCCGCGTCTCGTGAAATGCGGCAATATCGGCCTGACGCCGTTCCACGTTGAAACCGAGATCCAGAATGATCGGCTTGCAGCCGTGCAACGCGAAGAGATACGCCGCCATCAGCCCTGCCGGGCCGCTGCCGACAATCAGCGGGTGCATCGGCGCATCGGCGCGTTTGGTCAGATGATACAGGCGGTGCGTCTCATCCGCTTGCGGCGCAGCAACGGTCAGATGCGCGTCGTCGAGAATCGGCGTCGCGTCGCGGACGGTGACGCGCAATGTGTAGATCAGCCGGATATCCGGCTTGCGGCGGGCGTCGAGGCTGCGATGCAGAATATCATACGCCACAATGTCATTTTCCGCAATGCCACAACGTTTTGCGATCCACGGGCGCAAATGCAAATCTGGGTTCGCGGCGTTCTTCTCGGCAAGCGTTTTGACCGGAATTTCAAGTTGAGAAAGCGTCAGGATCATACATCCCTTTCAGGTTTCTCACCGCATTGGCGCTCGGTAAGCTCGCGATACAGGGCGTTCAGTTCTTCGATAGATTTTTCGGCGAGCGCCTCTTTCGAACTGATCGGAATCTCAAGTTGATACTGCAATAATCGAATATCTCCGATCAATTCGCCTTTCAACAAGCCTTCTTCTCGCCCTTCCTCTCGCCCTTCCTCTCGCCCTTCTTCTCGGCCTTCTTCTCGACCTTTTTTTCTTCCTTCTTCTAACCCGATTTCGCGAGCGTCAGTCAATTCCGCCAAGATTGACGCCTCATCTTTCAGCGCTTTTTCGCGCATTTCGACGATATATCGCGTTTCCTCGTCCGCGCCGAGTTCATCAAGCAGCGTGAAGGCTTTTCGAATCGTCGGATTGGCATACTGGCGACGCTGTTCCTCATCGGTTTCCTCAGACGCATGATTGAGAAAATGCAGCCATTCATCTAATTTGGTGGCAGGCGTCATAGTCCGTAACCTCCTCTCGAATTTGGGCAATTCGAACAAATGTAGCACAAAATCATCCGCAAAATGCAATTCGGGGTATCGGATATCCCGAAATTCGAAACAAAAATGAAAATCAGGATGCCCGGAAAATTCTTCATAATTCAAGAAGTGAATGCCGACGACGGGCTTAAGATAGCGATAATGCTCGCCCGAATCCAACTGACTGGCGTACATCTTACTGAGATAGTACATGCTGCGTTTCGGGTAAAACGGAAATCGCAACACCTGCATTTCAATATCGTATTGCCGGGAAAAATTGTCAATCGCCAACAAATCCAAAACGATATATTTTTTCGTCGGCTCTTCCGGCAAAATTGTCGGATTTTTGATCTCGACCGTTTCAATGTGGTGCGCGACGGGAAAATCCATCACCACGTTCAACAGATCAATTAACAGTTCCGGCCCTTTCATAAACAGCAATTTGAAGACAATATCGAGTTTTGGATTCAATGAGTGTGGCATGTTTCTCCTCTCGCTGTGATAATTTCAATCGTCATTGTCAGCTAAAACTGGAGGCGGGTCGAATAACGTCAATGAATCGCTTGTGATGAAGACGTGTTTCAACTCGGCGGTATTCAAAAAGTCAATCGCTTGTGTGATGGTTGGAAACTCATAGGTTTTCACTTCGCCTAAATTCGAATGTAATTCTATCATGACACGTTCAATCTGTCGCTCGATGGTATCGTCGAGAATACTCAACACCAATTTTTCCAATTCATTTTTTATCACATTGACCATCTCGACGCCAATGTCTGACTTTTGAGCATCTGATAGGGCTGAGTATCTGTCCCATGAATCTATGGCTGTCACTCTGTCTTTTTCATCCCAATCAAAATCAATTCCATGCGTTGCTAACAAGTCGCAAATCCTTTTAAACGGGATCAGAAAGATGTTGATGTCGAAACTTCTCATCATTGCCAGAGACGACGAACTCCAATTGCCTCCCAACACGGCTATCGAACTTCTAATGCTTTCATATCGTCGCCTGATGGCTGGATGCGCTGTACATATCCAACTCCCTTTATCACGATTGTGTTTCTTATATCGAATGTATTTTGACTCAATCAGAATGATCGGCTGCATACTTTCATTCGCGATGACAGCATCAATATTGTATGCTGTTCCAAACTTATCATACATCAATAATTTTTTCTGCGCCCCATCTTTATTCTTGTTAGGGCTTTTGCTCAAAAAATGATGTCCGTGACGTTCGACAAGTTCAGTCAAAAAAACATTGAGCGCTTCTTCCATCTCTGCGCCAATCGCTTCTCCAATTGCGCTTCCTGGGTTTTGAATATTTGTCATGTTTTTATGCCTTTGTTAAGGTGACGATGGACTCTCGAAGTAAGACAGAATGGCGTTGAGGATTATCTTTCCATTTACCACCACGTTCTCTTAATATATCAATACGATAATCGGAAAAACCAACGCCCAAACCAATTTTTCCAATCAGGTCATCTGTGGGAATATGAACGCCATAAGGGGCGGAATCGCCAAGCACAAAAACGGCTTTACTATGATGTTTTAATACCCGATACACTTCCGCAATGATTCGAAACATATCATTGAAATAGCCAGAAACCAGATGGTCATAGCTTTTTTTGCCGCCGCGCGTTAATCTGATTTCGCTCAACTGCGACACCGATTTTTTCAACACATCAAAGACATCAGGACAGTTTACCTGTACATCTTTTGACAACTGATAGCGGGGATCATCCCTTGAAATTTGCGTCGTAGCAGACGTGATTAACTTCGTGCGGATATTTTCAGAAATGTCGCCCCAGTTTTTGGCTTCTCCCCAAAAATATAATTCTAAACGAGTGCGATCTGCGTAATCAAAATTATTCAAATAGGGCGGCGATGTGAAAACGTGGTCAACAGATAAATCAGGAATCAACCCCTCTGTATTTCGAGAATCAGCATTGAATATCTTATGAACAGAGTCTTTGTAATTGGGATGGGCTTCGTCAACGGTATCTCTGAGATCGTTGACCATTTTATGTATTTGACGCGCAAACTCATGTAAAGCATTTTTGTTCAAAGACGTTGTTTTCTGTTTGTTCGGCGCAATATACGGCCAACCCGTCGCAGCAGTCGAAACCTGACGTAATATGCTTGTCAAACCAACAAAGAACAGGTCTTTGGCTTGCTCCGAGAAATGACATCCTGTCACCGCGTTGCGAATAAAAAGCAAATCCAGTAATGTATTATTCTCATAGCATTTAAGAATAAGTTCAGGAAATGCGCTTTCTAAAAACATCTGAATACCAGAACCATTAAAGCTTCTTTTTTGATTCCTTACGTGGGTTTCGACGTCTCGAAGCGCATCAGCAATTTCGTCCGCGTCAATATCCCAATTCATCTTTGTCCGTGTAATTCTAAACACAAACGGATGCGCTTCGACGCCGTAAGAATTGATGGCAAGGCTTTTTGCCACTAAATTCGTTGTTCCTGACCCCATAAACGGATCGTACACAACGTGACCTTCTTGAATGTCATACGCTTTTATACTTGATTCGACCGCCTTATAAGAAAAACCGGCTGGATACGTAAACCAGTTGTGAATCGGGGCGCGGAGACTATCCTTAAAAGTTCCCCATTCTTGTGTGTCAGCAGGTTTTTCGAATTCGAGAAATGATAGTTGCTTCATGAAAAGCACCTCGGTTTTTCTATTTTTAAAATACACTGTCAGGCGTTTGATTTTGGAATATTTGAGTTGCTGTAAATCGCGCCGATGGATAGAGTTCAGCAATCCAGATCATCATTACGGCGCGAGATAGCCTTTTTCGACGGATTCCCGGATCAGGCGCTGCGCATAATCCCAGAGCGGCGGCGAGCCGTCCTGCATGACGGCGAGGCGCCGCAGCACTTGCTGGCTCGTGACGCCGTGCTGCTGCCAGGAAATGCCTTTGGTGCAGTAGTTATGAAAAAGCGGCTGAAAACGGTCGAGGGCAAGGGCGAATCTGGCTTCCGGCGTGGCGCGGGCTTCGAATTCTTCCCATAACGCTCGCAATTCGCTGGCCTGATCCTCCGGCAGCAGGCCGAAAATGCGGTCGGCGGCGCGGAGTTCGCGCTCCGATTTATCTTCTCCGGCGCGTTCGTCGTACAGATAGGTATCGCCGGCGTCTATTTCCACTAAATCGTGCACGATGACCATTTTAATGACGCGATTCGCGTCAAGCTGCGAGTCTGTGGCATATTCCGCTAACAGCATCGCCATAACGGCCAAATGCCACGAATGTTCGGCGTCGTTTTCGCGCCTGGAACCGTCCATCAAGAATGTGCGGCGGAGAATCTGCTTCAGCCGGTCAATCTCCTGAATAAATCGAAGTTGCTGCTCAAAACGAGTGGTCATCATTCAATCTCTCTTTCTTTTGCCTACCTGGGTTTCTCGAAAAAATCGGATATCATGCGATGTTAACGCCGGGCGTCATCTGAAAAAGTCAAGTATTTCTTCTCACAATAAAAAAGGAGCGCACGTACATCTTGCGCTCCTGTATTTTTTGTGAGATTGGAGAAATAACAGATGACTCACCTCTTGCCCTTCATAGAGGCAGGGCTGTTACGTTCTACATTTCAGAAGAGGGAGGCACACCCTCGTTCCACGCTCCGCGTGGAATGCGGCATTTCGGACGCTCCGCGTCCCGTTTCACCGCAGAGCGGCGGGCTGGGGGGGCATTCCACGCAGAGCGTGGAACGAGAACTTGGGGGGCGCGAAAAATCATCTCGCATGGCTGATTGATGCCGCTGTCATGACGTTATCGCGTCCCGATTCCTTGGCCTGATACAGCGCAAGATCGGAACGATGCACGACGTCGGCAATGTCGAAGCCATGCTCAGGAAAGCCGGCCACGCCGATAGACAGGGTGATCCGAAAGGTCTGCTCCTGACACGACACGGCCAGTTGTTTCACGTTGCTGCGCAGGGCTTCGGCGCGCTGCCGCGCATTCTCCAGCGACGTATTCGGAAGAATCACCAGAAATTCCTCGCCGCCATACCGACAGACAATGTCTTCCCGTCGAACGTTCATCCGCAGAAACGCGCCAAGTTCCTGCAAAACGACATCGCCGACTTTATGACCATACAGATCGTTGAACAATTTGAAACGATCGATGTCCAGCATCAAGATGCCGATCTGCGCCTGATGACGTTTGGCGCGGTGCATCTCCTGTTGCAGCGCTTCTTCCATATAACGCCGGTTGTAGAGGCCGGTCAGCGGATCGTGAATCGCTTCCCGCTTCAACTGCTCGCGTAGTCTGAGGTTCGCCAACGAGAGCGCATAATGCCGAGCCACTCTTGTCAAGACCATTTGTTTGGCTTTCACGGCGTCTTCTTCAGCCGCCTCGTGTTCTGATTCATGGTGAAAACAGAGCGACAACAGCCCCAAAATCTCATCCGCCGCGACAATCGGGAGACTGATACATTCATGATAGGGATTATACAGGCGATGCGGGCATAATAACCCGCGTTCGTCCTGAATGGTATTCGCGTGGGCGTTGCGATACGGCGCGTTGCCCCAGAAATCCACAACCTGCATGGTGGAGTCCGCCGCGTTCATAATCGCCAGACAGCCGGAATCGTCAGGAAACAGCTTGTGGCAGGTGTCCGCGATGATCGCATACGTGTGCGCTTCCTGTTCGCATTCCTGCAAGGCGTCGCTCAGATGATTCAACAAACTGAGTTCCCGCGTATGCTGCCGGAGTTTCTCGGCGGCCTGTTTATGCTCGCTGATGTCTTCGCACGTCGTCACGACGGCAATCGGCTCGCCATCCGTATTTTTTACGACATTGGCAATCAGCCGCACGGGAAAAATCGAGCCATCTTTGCGGATATTGACGCTCTCGCGTAATGGATTCATCCCTCTCAGTTCGTCAAGACTGAGCGGATGGCGCAATTCCGTCGGCGCAAAAATACCCAAATCTTCCCCGATCAATTCTTCGACGCGGTAGCCATGCATCTCCGCCTCTGCCGGATTGGAATAAAGAATCTTGCCGCATACGTCTGTAATGGTCACGCCAATCGGCATGATCTCAACCGCCTGCCCCAATTCCCACTGCATCTCCAAGACGCGCGGCGGCATCCGCCGCGCCGCTTGCTGCGGCGTCGCAGATCGCAGCCGCCACCAATCGGTAATCGTGGATGGTGAAACGCTAACCAACGAATCCATGCCCCCTCCTCTGCCAATGAACGTGAAACGCCTCTCTTTACTTCCATCGGATTCCCAGTTGTTAACTCACGCAGAACGTCCGTACGTATCCGATTTTACGGTATATCAATATATTTTGAGAGATTGTCAACAGAATGGTTGAAAGAAAAAACGTCTGGGAACAGGAATTTTCGCGAGCGGCAGCCTGAACCTGTCGAAGAGTCGAAACATGAAAACAGACCCGCATGTATATCAGGATCGTTCTTGCGGATATTTCAGAAGCGTGGCATACACAAATTGCGCGATGCGTTGATCAATCTCTCGGCTTTCCTGGCGGAAACGCTCCGCAATGCGAACAGCATCGAACAAGCCGTCTTTCATCAGAATCGGCGTGGATTTGATTTTTCCGGGACGGCTTTCGCCATCGTCCACGCGATAATGGGCAAACCCCGCCTCCAGTCGCCAGTGAATCGCATGAGATTGGCGGGACACATCGTAACAGAGTTGAAAGCCCGTGATGTCGTCCGCGTCATCGCACCAAATGATCAAATCGAAATAGTCGTCGTTGAACCAGCGGCGCGGCGTTTCGTCGTCAATTTGCCGGACATGTTCACATTCTTGCAGCATAACGGCAATCTACCCTCCTTGATATTCCTGCAATTATTTTTCATCAAAAATACGAGGTTTTTCCTTCTGCACCTCGTCCAGATAAATGTTCAACAGAAATTGCTGCTCTGGCATCCCCTGTGTCTTCATTTCTTCTAACTCTTTTCCAAAGGCTTCAAGAAATAACGGATGATTATCGAAATCGCCGAAACGGGCTATTTTGCAAGGGGTCAGCAGATCATCATTTCCATTGAGTTCGTACTGAAATGCTGTTTCATTCCACTGATAATACACCGTTTCTTCGTGGCGAATAAAATCTTCTTCTGGTAATTCCCCTACTTCGTATGAAACATCTTGTTCTATCTTCTCAGATATCTTCTGATGTCCTAACTTGAACAACTCATTCCCTGGAAAAAAACGATACTGGTATGTCACATAAATCACGTCATCTCCTGAAACCGCGAGGGAAGAAGTCACCGTTTCGCTGAGCAGCGTCGGCCAGGAAACGAGATGCGCTTTGCCGATAACACGCAGACAGGGATAAACCTTACCATTAATGAGTTTGAAAAAATGGTATTTCTCTTTATACACGCCCGATCCGCGTTCATACAATTGGTGCAGATAAAAAACTTTAAAAGGCGAGCGATTATTCGCAACAGAAAAGGAAGGTTCTTGGTAATGTTCATGTACGTCTTCAATATATAACAGCCGCCATTGCTCATCAATCTGCTTGAATACGCAGAACTTGGTCGCATAATACGACCAGCCGATAATTAGCAACAGTTCACTCTGCTGATCGTCGTCCAGATTGACGAATAACTGACCGAGATACCCTTCTCCGGCGCGGTCTCCTAAAGAATTCTGTCCAAGAAGCCGCTCGAATTCTTCGACAATCGGCAACGACTCGGAAACATAATCAAAATTGGCAACTTGCTCGATCCAGACATCAGGCACAATCAGATTCGGACGGTCGAACGGAATGTCGGGTTCCTTTGTCACATGCGGAGATTGACAGGTCGTTTGCCCATAGCAAGCAAGCGGTTCTGCAAACAAAAAAATGATAATGAGCGCCACTCCCAAGAATCGAACCTTACACACAGGCTTTCCCTCCAATCATGTTGTTTGTTCGAATTTGCCTGTTCGGAAAAAATGATCCACCTGTTTCAACACGGTATCGCTTTGCATGATGAACGTGTGCGTGTGGTGCATCAAGAGAAAATCTGTCATGCCCGGAATCTTCGCGCGTTCGACCGAGACTTTGCCATCATCCGCGCCAGGCAGAATAAGCCAGGAATGCAGTAATTCGATGCTGCGATCTCCGGCGATGACGCCTAATTCGAAATCCACCGCCCCCATCTGCGCAGGCAAGCTCGCGTCATCCGTTCCTAATTGCTGCCCCGCCGGACCGAGAATCCATTGAAAGATTTTCCAATGCCGCTGGCGATCAACGACTTCGCTCCCCTGATTCGGCGGCGCAAGCATCACGACGCGACTGGCGCGATCCGGCGAAATGTGTTTCAAATAATGCCGGACGACGATGCCGCCCATCGAATGCGTCAGAAAATGCACGGGACGACCGTCTTCCGGACAATTCGCTTCGATAAACGGTTTCAAATACTGTTCGGACAGGACTTCAATCGGATATTTTCGGGAAGGATAACCGAAATTCAGCACGCGATAGCCCTGACGCCGGAGGAATCGTTCCGCTTTTTTCATCGAACGCGGCGAACGGGCGAGGCCATGCATGATGACGACATATTCGCCGGACGTTGTGGAAAATCGGTCTTGCATAAACGGTTCTTTGGGTGGACTGTTGCGCATCGCGCATCCTCCAATCAGCGCAATACTCCCAACCAACACCAATATACATGCGTTCGATAATCGTTTCATAATTCGAAAAATTCGACAACTCCAAATATTTCATCGAATCATTGAGAACGATGTCAAGCATGAAAACATCAGAAGAAAAAAGATTTTTCTGATTGACTTCTTTTGCTGTAAAAATGAGGCAGATCGACATGATTTGCCGAATCGAACTTTTTGATCTATTCAGGAGGGAATTATGGCTGACATCGCATCTCGCATCGGGTATAATGGGCAAACATTCGACAACCTTGCGTTACACAATCTCATCATCGAACGGAGCGAATTCGAGGATTGCGAATTTCGCGCCTGTTCATTTCAGGACGTTCGCTGGCAGGGCTGTTCGTTTCTTCATTGCGTGTTCAAAGACTGCCAATGGCATCTGAATCAGGTGACGGATTCCTCGTTCAAAGACGTGACCTTCGAGAATTCAACCGTTATCGGAGTGGATTGGACGCAGGCGTCCTGGCCGAGAAAAAGCCTGTTTTGCGCGTTGCAATTCACGCGCTGCGTGCTGAATCATTCGACCTTTATCGGCTTGAGCCTGAGAGATTTGCGCCTGGAAGAATGCATGGCGCACGACGTAGATTTCGAAGAAACCGATTTGACACAGGCGATCTGTCGCGGAACGGATTTCATGAACAGCCGCTTTTGCCGGACGATTTTGACCAAAGCCGATTTCAGCGGCGCGAAAAACTATTCGATTTCGGCGCAGCAGAATACGCTCAAAAAGACCAAATTTTCCCTGCCGGAAGCGATGTCGCTGCTGTATCATTTGGATATTATCTTGACGGATTAATCAATGACTTTACAGCATAATATGGTCAGGTTTTCGAATTCGAAGGGTTATGGGAAAAATCGGTAAATGTCTTTTCGATGCAATACGCGCATCAACACAATTCTTTCGCCATCATCTTTGAGGCCGATCCGGTAATCGCCGAAACGAATGCGATAATACTGCTGATACCCTTGCATTTTTTTGAGATTTCGGATCGAGGCAAGTGATGGCTGCGATGGCAATTCTTCAAAGCAATACGCTTTCAATGAGCCGTACACGTTGGTTGTCTTGAGCTTTTTCAGGTCTTTCAAAAATTGCTCGCCGTATTCAATTTGCATCGTCAAGCCACCTCAATGCCTCTTCTTTAGAATACGTTTTTGCCCCCTCCGCGTCTCGCATTGCCAGACCTAAGCCATAATCTTCAAGCAGTTGCGCTAATTGACGATACGCTTCAACCGGAATGACAATAAATTCCGGTTTTCCTTGCGGATTCGTGATGTATTGTTCGTGATCGAAAATTTGTAATGCGGCATTCATAATGCATTCCTCCATAAAGGCCATATACGCGAGACGAAGGCGATTGTCAAGCAGAATGTATCGGACATCACGACCAATCCGAAAGGGTTTACTCCTTATCAAGCGCATACTTTCGAATTTTAGAGTAGAGCGTGCTTCTCGTAATGCCGAGCAGTTTAGCGGTCTGATATTTGTTCCATTTCGTCGCCTGAAGCGCCTTGAGAATCAACTCCCGTTCATGGTCGTGCAACGACGCGTTCACGGCCATTTTCGAGGGGTTTTCGGGGATGATGATTTCGCCTTGCCGCAGCTTCGCGGGCAAATCTTCCGGCAGCAGCGTCGTCCCGGAGGCCATGACCACAGCGCGTTCGATGGTATTCTCCAGTTCCCGCACATTGCCGAACCAGTCATAGCGCATCAGGATTTCCAATGTGCTTTGGGCGCACTTCAGCACTTGCTTACCGGTGCTTTTGGAATATTTTCGTCGAAAATGCTCGATCAGATGCGGAATATCTTCCTTCCGCTGGCGCAGCGGCGGCACGTCAATCAGAATGACGTTCAAACGATAGAACAGATCTTCGCGAAAGCGCCCGGCCTTCATTTCTGTTTCCAGGTGTTTATTCGTCGCCGCGACGATGCGCGCGTCTGCTTCCAGCGTCTTTTCCCCGCCAACCCGCTCGAAGGTTTTGTTTTGAAGCACACGCAGCAGCAATAACTGGCTATGCGGCGAAATTTCGCCGATTTCATCGAGAAAAATCGTGCCGCCTTTCGCCAGTTCGAAGCGTCCGAGCTTGCGACGGTGCGCCCCGGTAAACGAGCCGCGTTCATGTCCGAACAATTCGCTTTCTAAGAGATGCTCGGAATAGGCGGCGCAATTTACCACGATAAACGGGTGATTTTGACGATGGCTGTAAGCGTGAATCGCTTGCGCGATCAGTTCCTTGCCTGTGCCGCTTTCGCCATGAATCAAAATCGTCGAGTCCGTTTTCGCCACGCTGACGATCAGATCGTAAATCTCCTGCATTTTCTGGCTGCGCCCGATAATTTCGTGCAGCCCTTCGCGCGGCTTCGCAAAACGCTCGGTCGGCGGCGTAATATCCTGAATAATCGCTTGCATCCCGACTGTGCGGCCTTCTTCGAAAATCGGGCGGGTGTAAATGGAAATCGTCAACATGTCGCCGTTTTTATGAAACACGCGAAATTCGCCGGACAGCGGCTGCTCATGCCTCAACGTCAGGCGAAACGCGGCTTTGGCCTCTTCCAAATCTTCGGGAATGACGCACGCGAAAAAATTCGTGCCCGTGATTTCTTCCGGCAGATAGCCGAGAATATCCTGCACGCGGTGATTGACGAACAGAATCGTGCCTTTCGGATCGGCCTGAAACACGATTTCATGCACGTTCTCAATCAGATGCTTATACACCGCTTTTTCTTCGCTCACCGTATGGAACAACAGCATATTATCAAGCGTCATCGCGATTTGCGGGGCGATCCGATGGAAAAAATCATAGAGTTCCGCCGAAAAATGGTCGAACGACTGCCGCCCGAAATGGAGCACGCCAATGACATTGTCTTTGAACATCAGCGGGAAGAAGAGCGAGGAGGCGAGCGGTTTTCCCGGCCTTCCGGCCAGAAATATCGGCGATTCTTTCGGAACGTAATCCACGATGACAGGTTCGCGGCTGCGGAAAATCCGTTCGATGGGCAGGTTGTGCAGAGAAAACTCGCGATCCATCAGATTGAACACGGTTTTTTCTTCATAGACCGAGACCAGCATTCTGGCGCTATGCAGCGTTTTGCCGGGGAGCAGCACGTCCATGCGGTCGAAACGCACGATTTTGGCTAACGCCAGGCTCAGACTCCGATATATTTCCTGCACGGGCTGACCCGATAGCAGAATGTTATTCACTGCGTCGATCACCTCTTTTTCCAATTCCACCTGTTTGCGCCGCGTGACATCGCGCACAATCGCCAACGCGGCCTCTTTTCCGCGATATTCAACGAGAGAGGTATTGATTTCGACCCAGATCGACGTCCCATCTTTGCGGAGTGCCTGCCGCTCCTGAAATTTCGCGGATCGGTGTTCCTTAATGAATTGCAGCGACTGCTTGACTAAGCGTTTTTCGTCTTTCTGCCGCCAGAAATCGCTGGCCGTCATGGCGAGTAATTCGTCTTTGGTATAGCCGAACAGCAGTTGCGCCTGACGATTGGATTCCAGGACGCGCTGCGTCTCGAAATCGAGGCTGATAATCGCATCGCTCGCATCTTCGAACAGCACGTGATATTTTTCTTCAGACGCTTGAATCTGCGAAATCTTCGCGGCGACTTCCTGCTCGAATTGCTCGATCAGCAGGGTTTTTTCTGTGGCGAGTTTGATGTGTTGGCTGGCGATTCTGAAAAATTCGCGATCTTCATCGCTGAAATGATGCAGCAATCGGCTGGCGCACAAAAAGATGCCAAAGACCCGCGCATGCGCCATGAGCGGCAAACTTGCCAGCGTTGCCACGCCCTGCTCAACGCAGGACGCCACAAACGGATGCGCGGCGGCATGAGACGCAGACGATGCGGGAACCGCAATCATGCCAAATTCCGCAGTCGAGACGCCGCATTGACGCAAATCGCCTTCCGTCAGATGCGCGTGACGCCGAAACATCTCGTCTTGCCCGGCAGAAAAGCGCGCGACAAATTGCTGCTGTGCTGCGTCATAGACATAAATGCTTGCGCCGGTGGTATGCACATACTCTGAAATCCACGCGCAGAGTTTGGTAAACGCCTCATCCAACGACGCGCTTTCGTCGAATGTTCTGGTTATACGCGCCAGCAGTTGAATTCCTTCTTCTTTACCTTTGAGCCAGGGATAGGTTTTTTTTCGACGTGATAGCACCTGTGCGCCCTCTGATAATTTATACGCCGCGAACATCCTCGTTCGCAGTATGCGCGCCCTGGACGAAGAGCGTTCATCTCGCGCATTGTCAACGAACGAGGACGTTCGCGGTACGGCATATGAAATTATTACTTTTTTATTGACTTTCTCAACCAATGCTCAATAATATTCTCTTTGTATGAATCAGGAGGATTCTGTCAAAGGAATTCACAATATGTGTTGAGAATACGAAAAAGGACACCCATGAACGCACGCAGACGGAAGACAGGATGGAACAGCCTGATGGCATGGGGGGGAGTCTGGCTTCTACTGAATATCTTCAGCAGGGGCGCAGGCGTTTCTGCCGATTCGACATCAGATGAGATCGCGTCTCTGCTCAAAGAGGCGCAGGCCAATTTTGAGAGCCGGGAATTTATTGCCAGTTACGAATCGTATCGAAAAGTCTTAACGCTCGATCCGCTGCATCAAGCGGCGCGGGACAAGGTCTATGAAATCGTCACGATTTACAAAACCCTGGAAGAGACGGCGCGCGCAGCCGAAGATGAGGCGCGCGCTGATATGTTTCAGCGCCAGCAGCGCACGATCATCAAAGAAACGCTGAACATGTTCACGTTGCAGCTTGAGCAGCAGTTGACGACGCATACGGAATTGAAGGCCAAAATCAAACAGGGCGACGCCGCGCAGGAACAGATCGTGCCGGAATTGGAGCGTATTATCACCATTTTGCAGCAACTCAAATATATTTATACTGAATTTCCGCGAGAGCCTTCGAAGGCGGATAAAATGGTAGAACGAATCAATAAAACGTTGACGACCTATCAAAATGAATTAGCCGCCTACACGAAACAGCCATAATTCATGGAATCAGTATGTAATAGCCATTTTTTACAGGAGAATATATGCCAATATCATTGGGACGATTATACCGCATGACGATTATGTGTGGCTTGTTTTTGGCGGCAGGCTGCGCCAAGACGCCTGAACCGCTGCCCCCGACGTTTCAACATACGTTCGAAGAGGCGTCGGCGAAAATTGATAAAGCAGAAAAAGACCTGAGCGTGCTGGTCAGTCTTGCGGCGTCGAAGAGCTATCCCCAGGAATTTGCCAGCGCAGAGGACACCTTAGAGCAGGCGAAAACTTCTTTGCAAGAACAAGACCCGGATCGCGCGTACGACTCCGCGCAACGAAGCCTGTCGCTTACGCAAGGGATTTTACGAGAATTATATACGGAAATGGCCGATAAGGGCGATGACATCAAAACGGAGATCGAACGGATTTCGGAAGACGACCCGGACAATCCGCTGCAAAACGAGATACCAGAATTAGAAAAACTTCTCGACGATTATGACGCCAAACAGGAGATCGATGCGCAACAATTAGCGCAGGATATCGACAAACTCAAACAAATCGAGTATAATACCAAAAAGAATCTCGGCAAAACCTTCGAAAGCGATGTGTCCTTCGGCGCGGGAGAATTCGAACTGTCCGACATGGGCAAACAGGCGATTCGAGAATATTATCAGGACGTGCTGAACGCAAAACAGCAATTTCGCGCGCTGTTTCCGAACGATCCCCTCAACGTGACCGTCAAGGTTATCGGGTATGCCGATCAGGTCGGGATTTTGCCGGGGACAAAATTATATAAGCAGATTACCGAAGGGGTCGAGAATCTTCCTCACAGCCTCGAAGAACGCCAGGCATTTTTGAATCAGCGCCTCTCGGAACTTCGCGCCAAAGCGATTGCCGATTACGCGAAAGAACTGATTTTACAAGACAGCGCGGCGGATGAACAGCTTGCGGTGGAACAAGTTATTGAAGGCGCAGGAGAAAAGATTCCGCCGAATCTCGAACCGCCATATCCCTACCAGGACCCGCGACGGCGCGTCTGCCGAATTTATTGCTGGATGAGTACGCAGTAAGCATGTTTCAGTAATTTTCAGGAGTGTGCCGTCTCTCGAACGTCCATGTTCGCAGCCCGAACGTGGACGTTCGGGCTGCGAAAAGGAGGGAAAATTATTATGCTTTTTACCTTTGAAATCAACGTTGACAAACCGAATAATATGCTGCTGAACAAAATCACCGGTTTTTGCGCCTCACTGAATGAATACACCAAATGGGAGCAGGCATTTTCACAAATCTGGCAGAAGAATTTCGGCGAGGCGAAAGTCAAAATCCTCAGCGACCAGCGCGGCTTTAAACCCGTCAGTTCCGAAGTGATCGAACGCATAACAATACTTCGAAAACAAACCCAACCCCACGTAATTGCCACTGCGACCGTGGTGGATGATATTATCAGCAAAATGCAGATGAAACGCGTATCCCACGCGGCAGGTTTTGATGAGATCGAAGAGTTTTTCACCGATTACAATGACGCTCTGGAGTGGCTTAAGAACAGATAAACCTGTGTCATTGCGAGCGTTTTTCAGCAAAGCAATCTCGCCGGTTTTCCGAGGTGGCGTCGTCGCAACCCTGTACTGGGCTTGTCGAAGGGCTTCTCGCAATGACAGAATGCTGTGTGCGTCGGAAAGCGATTTGCCTCCGATTGAAGAAGACGGTTTGACGATAGACATTCGTTCGATTGCAGCATGGTTGATAACCTCGTAAACAATGGCTCGCTGGGGCGTAACCCGGTACGATCAGAGGAGAAAACGCATGACAACGCTCTACGGAAAATCGTGGAACAAAACAGATTTACTTTCATATATTGGCGATCCGGCGCAAGTGGCCGGTATTCGCTCTTGCGTATTGCAAGACGGCAAAGCTGAAGGCGTCAAGGCCGTTGACGTGCAGACCGGCGCAGGTTTGCAATTCACGGTGCTTCCAGGGCGCGGCATGGATATTCCCGACGCTCGCTATTGCGGCATTCCGCTGCATTTCGCCTCTGGCACGGGCATCACCTCCCCGGCGTATTACGAAGAGCCGGGATTGGGCTGGCTGCGCAGCTTTTTCGTCGGCCTGCTGACGACCTGCGGCATCACGTATTCCGGCCAGCCGGACGACGATCAGGGCGAGGCGCTCGGCTTGCATGGCCGAATTTCGAATGCTGGCGCGGAAAATGTCTGCGTCAATCAGGAATGGCAGGGCGACGAGTACGTCATGACCGTGCAGGGGATGCTGCGGGAATGCCGCGCAATGGGGGAATTTATGACCCTGACCCGGCGCATCGAAACGCGGTTAGGCTGGAAAAAATTCATCCTGACCGACGTGATTGAAAATCGCAGTTTCACGCCGCAGCCGTTGATGATGCTCTATCATTTCAATGTCGGTTTTCCTTTATTGGGGTCGAATACCAGCATCGTCGCGCCGATTCTGGCGACCGAACCGCGCAACGATCACGCCCGGCAGGATAACGGCGTCGCCGAATGTTTAAGCGTGACGGCGCCAATCCACGATTATCACGAAAAGGTCTTTTTCCACGATTTGGCGGCAGATCAAGATGGGCAAACCTTTGTGGCGCTGTTGAATCCCAACATCGGCAACGGCACGCCGTTAGGCATTATCGAACGCTTTAACATCAACCAACTTCCGAAATTTACGCAATGGAAAATGCCGTGCCAGGGGTTTTACGTCATGGGATTGGAACCGGGCACAGTGACGCCGGTAGGACGCAGCGCGCTCCGCAAACAGAACGCCCTGCCGATGCTGGACGCGCAGGCGCAGTATCAGGTCAGCATTGAAATCGAAGTCATAGACAGTCTGGCGGATTTTGAGCGGATTCGGCAGGAGGCGGCGCGATTGGTCGGCAAAAAATAATGATGCAAGGCCTGTGAGGTTTCAAAAACCTCACAGGCCTTGCTGTATTTCTGCCGCAGCCCTTCGACATACTCGGCGATCTGGCGCGTGTCTCAGGAGTGGTTATTGAGCAATAACTTTATGAGACTTCAGCCAAAACGCGCGTAATGACGGGCTGATTTTTCGTCTGCTTTTTAAAGCGGTTGTTGTAGTAATGCACAAACAAGAATGACAGCCCTAAACAGCCGAATCCGCCGATCATTTCGAAGATATTTTCCACGCCGACGCGCTGGCCGATAGTCCAGCCGAGCAGCATTCCGAACAGCAAGCCGCACAGCGGAATGATATAGACGACAAACGACGCTTTTAACGCGCTATCATACGGAATCATCACTTCAACCTGCTGATTGAGACGCACGCCAATCGGATCGTTCGCTTCAATCACGACCGCGCCAGTTTCGAACTCGCAGACGCAATTGGCATGACATTGCGCGCACGCGCTTTTTTTCTGCATCTCGATCACGGCTGTGCCGTGTTCGATTTTCAAGACTCGTCCGGTTTCTGTAATCATAAAAATTTCACCGCCTGATTTTCCCGTTCAGAGGGAGATGACGCTGTCAAACATGTTCAACGTGTCTGACAGCTTGTCCATATACAGCGTTATTCAACAGCATTGAACGTGAAGAAGGAGTCTCAAAGCGCAGCTTTGACCGAAAAAGCTGCGCTTTTGCACTCCTGGATAATGTACGCCGAAACTGTTTTTTCGGCGAGGACGAAACATCAGTTTCGCCCTACGAGTTACGATTTATTGGTATAACGTTGTGATTCGATGTATTTCATGTTTATTATCGGCTGTTCGGAAAAAATGCAAGCAGATTGCAAAAAAAAATATTTACTGCATTCGCAAACAAAAAAGCCCGGTACGAAGACGTACCGGGCTTCTGCGCTCTCGTAAGTTCTACGCTTGCAGCCGAATAATCGTTTTCTGCGGGCATTTTTCGACGCAAATTGCGTGTTGCTTGCATTTGGCGTCGTCAATCACCGCTAAATTATTCGTGACGACAATCGCCTTTTGCGGACAGTTCTTTTCGCAGATTTTACAGGCGATGCAGGCCATTGCGCACTGATCTTTCGCCTTTTTGCCTTTATCGAGATTGCTGCATGCGACCAGCACCGTCTGCGCTTTCGGCACCATGCGAATCAGCTTGCGTGGGCAGGCTTTGACGCATTTTTCGCAGGATCGGCATTTCTCCCGATCCACGACCGACACGCCATCGGCGTTGACATGAATCGCGTCGAACGGACAGACGCGGACGCAGCTTCCGAGGCCGAGACAGCCATACGCGCAGGCGCGTTCGCCGCCGAACAGCAGGCTCGCAGCCTGACAATTGTCCACGCCAGCATATTGATACTTGCTTTTTGCCATGTCGCGCCCGGCGCGGCAGGCGACGAACGCAATTTTTTCCACCTGCGCTTCAACCGAAATCCCAAGCGCTTCAGCAAGTTTTGCCGCGACGGTTGGGCCGCCAGCCAGACAGCCTGTTGTTTCCGCCTCGCCTTTTGCCAGCGTTTCAGCAAAGCCGAGACAGCCCGCAAAACCACATGCGCCGCAGTTCGATCCCGGCAACTGCGAGAGAAGAAGTTCCACTTTCGGATCGCCGTGCACGATCAGCATTCGGTACGACACGGAAAGCAGCACGGCAAACGCCGCGCCCAACAGCCCTAACACTAAAATCGGTGTAAGAATATCGAAGAGTATGTTCATAGTCCGAATAATCCTTTGAATCCTAAAAAGGCTAATGACATCAAACTTGCGGTGATGAACGAAATCGGATGCCCTTTGAACAGAGGCGGCACCGGCGCATGATCAACCACTTCGCGCACCGCCGCAAACATCACAATCGCCAGAAAATAGCCGACGCCAACTCCTAACGTGTAGATGATGCTTTTGACGAAATTGAGATTGTAATCAATACAGAGAAATGCGGCAGCCAGCACGGCGCAGTTCACGACGATCAGCGGCAGATAAATCCCCATCGCCCTATAAAGCGGCGGAAACATCTTGCGAATGAACATTTCCTCAAGCTGCACGAACGTGGCAATCGTCAGAATAAACGCCGCTGTTCGCAAGTACGTAAGGCCATACGGCACTAACAAATAGTGATAAATCGGCCACGACACGCCCGTTGCCATGACCATCACGAAACACACCGCAAAACCCATCCCAATCGAGGTTTTGATGCTGTTACTGATCCCGAAAAAGGAACAGAGCGCAATAAAACGGATCAACAGGATGTTGTTGACGAGCATCGCGCTCAAAAAAATCAAAAACACGTTTAAGTCATTCGAAATCATGATAGATTCTCCCGCACTCGTTCCTATTTGTAAAACGTAAGCATAATCTTACGATGAATCGCCAGAAAGAAGCCAATCACCAAAAACGCTCCCGGAGGAAGGATGAACAGCATAAACGGCTGATAACTTGCAGGCATCACCTGCATGCCGAACATCGTCCCGTTTCCTACGATTTCCCGCGTCATGCCTAACAACGTGATGACTACCGTAAACCCGATCCCCATGCCGATGCCGTCCATCAGTGAAGAAAGAACGGCATTTTTGCTCGAATACGCCTCGGCGCGTCCCATCACGATGCAGTTGACGACGATCAGCGGCACGAAGACGCCAAGCGATTGCGACAGGCCAGGGAAATACGCTTTCAAGCTGTAATCCACAATCGTCACAAAGGTTGAAATGACGATGATAAAGACCGGAATGCGCACCTGGCTCGGCACGATATTACGAATCATGGCGACAACGACATTCGAACAAAGCATGACGAAGCTGAACGCCAGCCCCATGCCAAGACCGTCGCTGGCGCTGGTAGAACAGGCAAGCGCTCCACACAATCCTAACATGATGACTAAGATCGGATTTTCTTTGATCAGACCTTTAGTCATCTCTCGGAGCAATATCTGTTTGTTCGTCGGCTCACTCATAGCTATTTCCCTCCATTATTTTTCGAGTATGTTTCAAGCGCAGAGGCGATGCCGCGCGTGACGGCGCGTGACGAAATGGTCGCCGCCGTGATGGCGTCAATCTGCCCGCTTTCCGGCTGATCTTTTTTCAGCGCAAGCTGTTCTCTGGTCTTATTCTTGTACTGGTCGCGAAATGCAGGCGTCGTAATTTTTGCGCCAAGCCCCGGAGTTTCGGTATGGCTCAACACTTTCATGCCGGTAAGCGCGCCGTCCGCATTCGTGCCGAACATGATTTTAATCGCCCCGCTGTAGCCTTGCGTCTCGATCAAAAAAATCTGCCCGACAGACTGGCCGCCTTTCTGCGCTTCCCATATCTGAGTTTTTGCCGCCGTTGCGTCTGCATTTGCCGCCAGTTCCGTAAACGAATCAGCTTCGGTAAACACTTCGCGCAGCGCGACTTCTTTTTGTTTGGCATCCCAGGCGGCAATCGGCGCTTTGGTCACGATATTCACCACGCTGAGGCTGCCTGCCGAAATCGAGCATGCCGCAAACAAGACCACAATCATTCTGACAAATTCTGGCATAACTTTGTTCCTCTCAACGTTAAGAACAAGCTGTCAGACACCTTCGAAGGTGTCTGACAGCTAACTTTGCGTTTTGGCCGCGCTCAGTCGTTCCCAGACGCTTTTCGTGCCGAAAACGCGAGGCCGCACATATTTATCAATCAGCGGCGTGAGGCTATTCATAAAGAGAATCGAATAACAGACGCCTTCGGGAAATCCGCCATAGGAGCGGATTAAGGCCGTCATCAGGCCGCAGCCGACCCCGAACACGAGCTTGCCCGCTTTTGTGGTCGGACTGGTCACATAATCAGTCGCCATAAAAAACGCGCCGAGAATCAGACCGCCGGACAGGACGGCTGCAAGCGGATCGCGCCCGAATAGCAGCGACAACACCGCCACCGTTCCGATATAGGACACCGGAATGCGCCAGTCAATAATCTTGAACGCAAAGAGCATCGCCGCGCCGATGAAGAGCGTCAATTTGCAGGTTTCTCCCAGCGATCCCGGAATCGTCCCCAAAAACATATCGAAATACGAGTATCCGGAATCTATGGATGCCGAAGTCGCGGCATCAACGCCAGATCGTCCGGCTTCTTTCAGAATGCCAAGCACCGACGCGGTCGTTTCGGCATCGAGCGAAACGAACGAGTTGACCGGTTTGATCCACGTTGTAATGGCGACCGGCCAGGATGCCAGCAAAATCGCGCGAGCCGCCAGCGCGGGGTTGAAGATGTTATAACCCAAACCGCCGAACAACTGTTTGACGATCAAGATCGCGCAGACCGCGCCAATCAGCACCATCCAGTACGGCGTGGTGGGCGGAAGCACGAAGGCGAGCAGCATCCCGGTCACGGCGGCGCTGCCGTCGGTCACGGTGATGCCTGTTTTAAACATCAGATTGCAGACGAGTTCCGTCACCAGACAGGTCACGACGCTCGTCACAATGACGATCAAACTGTTGAGGCCGAACAGATAGACCGAGGCTATCGCGGTCGGCAACAGGGAAAGCAGCACAATCCCCATGACCCGGCTCGTATCGAGCGGGCTTTTGATATGGGGCGATGCGGAGACTTGAAACATATCTGACATGGTTGTTCCTCTTTTTCAAAGGAATGACCGGCAGGATGCCGGCGATCCCAGTTTATGATTTTTTCATTTTGCTGAGGTTCAGTTTTGCGTATTTTACCAAATGCACAATCGGACGCGCTGACGAGCAAAGATAGGTGCAAACGCCGCATTCGATGCAGTCGCGCACGTTGTAGGCGTCGCACTCCGTAAAATTGTCGCGCTCTGAAAAATCAGCCAATCGGTTCGGCATCAATCCCATCGGGCAGCCCTGTACGCATTCGCCGCATTTGACGCACGGGCGGCTTTTTTTCTGGTGGCGCTGCTCCATGACTAAAATCCCGCTCGTGCCCTTAATGACCGGCACATCCAACGTATATTGCGCGATGCCCATCATCGGGCCGCCCATCAAGACTTTCAGCGGATGTTTGCTTGCCGTCATGCCGCCCGCGCAGTCAATCACGCTGGAAAATGGCGTTCCGATCCGCACGATCAGATTTTTCGGCGTCTTAACATGACCGCCGACCGTGACAGCGCGTTCGATCAGCGGCTTATTCAACGCCACCGCCTCATAAATCGCGAGCGCCGTGCCGACATTCTGGACGACCACGCCGACATCGAACGGCAGCTTGCCGCTCGGCACTTCACGACGCAGAATCGAGTAAATCAACTGCTTTTCCGCGCCTTGCGGGTATTTCACCGTTAATGGAAACACCTGAATCGCCGTACCATTCGACGTTCCGGCAGTCAATTGCTGGAACAAGTTGATGGCGTCGGGTTTATTTTTCTCGATGCCGATAAACACCTGTTTCACGTTGAGCAGTTTGCGAAGCATCTTGACGCCGTCGAGAATCTCCTGACCCCGTTCCAGCATGACCCGGTGATCTACGGTGAGAAACGGCTCGCACTCGACCCCATTGATAATCAACGTGTCAAGCACGGTGTCTTTGGGGGGCGAGAGCTTCACATGCGACGGAAACGCTGCGCCGCCCAGTCCGACAATGCCAGCGTCTTTGATTTTATCCAGCATCTCTTTACCGGATAAGGCTGACCAATCGGCCTTTTTCTCCCATGCCAACGGAGACGCCGGCTCGCTGCTCTCAATCACGATAGAGCGCACCGGCGCAGCCAACGACGGATGCGGCAATTCCTCGATTGCCGTGACTTTGCCTGAAATCGAGGCATGAACAGACGCCGACACGAATGATTTGCCCTCGCCGATTTTCTGCCCCTCGCGCACCTCGTCTCCCACAGCGACCAGCGGCTCGCATGGGCCGCCAATATGCTGGAGCAGCGGAATAACCACTCGCGATGGGATCGGCATACGTTCGAGCGGCGTGTGCTGCGTCGCGCCTTTGTGTTCGGGCGGATGAATTCCACCCATAAATGTTGCAGATGATCCGAATCCGAATATATTCATAGACAATGCCATAATGGGAAAATGATGACTGCGTCAGGCGGCGTTCCCTGCGTTGCCTGACTTATCTGGGCTGCAATGAAAATCCTGCTGAAAAGACCGCGTTGCCGTCTGTTCCGACAATCATTGCTTCGACCCCTTCCTGCGCTTCGATAAATCGCATTCCCGCGTCAGTCCCCATAATAAAGACTGCCGTGGAAAACGCATCGGCCATTTCTGCTGTCGGCGCGAGTATGGTCACGCTCTGGCAGGTCTGCGCCGGACTGCCGGTACGCGGATCCAAAATATGATGATACCGCGTTCCGTTCTGCAAAAAATAGCGTTCGTAATCGCCGGAGGTGGCAACCGCCTTATCGGTCACTTCGATCACGCCAAGAATCCCTTCCTGGCGCGGATGTCTGATGCCGATCCGCCAGGCGTTGCCGTCGGCGCGCGTCCCGATGCAGCGGATGTTTCCGCCGGCATTGATCAGCGCTTTCTCGATACCATGATCGTTCAACGTCTGCCATGCCCGATCAATCGCGTAGCCTTTGCCGATGCCGCCCAAATCTATTGAGACGCCCGCCTGCGTGATGCTGACGCTCTGCGGATTTTCCATATCGAGCGTGGCAAGATTGATACGCTGTAATGTCTGTCGAATCTCTTCTTCAGAAGGAATGCGCTCATGCTCTGTGCCGATGCCCCAGAGATCGACAAGCGCCCCAATGGTTATGTCGAAGAGTCCATCGGTCAGCGCGCCGTAATTTTTCGCGCGTTGCAGCAGATCACGCACTTCCGCGCTCACAGTCGCGCTTCCGATCCCGGCGTTTTTGTTCAACGCGAAAATCTCGCTTACGTCGCGATAACGGCTTAACAGCGCTTCAATCCGTTCGATTTCCGCATACGCGGCGGCGATGGCCTGATTCGCGCGCTGTTCATCCGAAGAATTGACCTGAATATCAACAACCGTGTCCAATAAGAGACGAGACTGGCTGAATGTCTCATTGCGCGGCTGCGCATGGAGGTAATAATAACGTCCGATTCCGCCAAGAAGAAAGAGCGCGAGCAGAGTCAGCACGGTTCGATAGCGCGTTGTTCGCATGTGATGAATCTATGGAAAGATGTTCGAATTTCGAATACGTAAATTCAGATGTTCACATCCGTTATTTACAACTGAAAATTTTGTCAATAATTCTTTTGGATTATTTATTTAGCCGCGGAGCGCGTCGAATATCGCAACTTTTGCGGACGGCCTTATTCGCTCAAAGGCGCAAAGCGTCATGAGAAATACGATTGTTCGATGTCGTTGCATCTTGGCGCGAAATACCAATGATCAACATTATCATGGCACTTCACACATGGCAAATTTCAGCGTGACCGATTTATTGCTTGACAAGCGCGCCAAACAATCGCAATCTCTTCTCGTCGCAAAATCACGATGATTATCTTGCAAACATGTCAATATCGTAAGGGTGTCGTTCTCCCCATGAAACTTATCTTAAATAGAAGTGTGACGACCAAGCTGTTCTTTGTCAATAGTATTATCTTTTTAGTAATGGGCGGGATTCTTTTCGTGGTCAACGCCTCATTCGAAAATATTCAGACCGCATTAAGCAAAGCCATCAACGAAGATGTGAATCAGGTGATGCAAAACGAGCGCGTCGGAAGAGAATTGAATCGCGTGTTCAGCGAAATCAATACGCTGATTCGCACCATCTACGAGCAAGAAACTGATTCGACGCCAGCGCATGACGCCTTGCGCGGCACGCTCGACGAACTTGCTCAACAAGAACGCAATGAGGAACTGCAACGCTCGTTGCGAAATTTTTCTTCCGAACTGCAACTCTTATTCGATGAACGCGCTCGCGCCAGGGCGGACTTACAGAAATTAGACCAGTTGGACGCGAGCCTCAAAGCTCTGCTGGATGAGTTGGAGGGCATGCTTCAGGATAAAATCATCCTCTCCCGCGTGGAGTCTCAAGAGCCTCAGGGCTATCTCAATTATTTGGCCGGATTAGTCCCCGAACTTCGGGAAATGCTGTTGATGTTCACGATGCAGGTGAACAAAATCCAGCAAGTCGGTTCGGAAAACACGATAGAGAGCGACTCATCTCCCCAAAAACAGGAGGCCGGAACGCATGAGCTTGTTCAAGCGTTCGAAGGCAAATTACGCATTTTCTCGCAGTCGGATAAGGAATTCGCCGACAACATCACGCAATTCTTTCCGCTGCTCATGCAATATGAAGAACGAATCGCGTCATTTTACACGATACGCGACACATTGAGTCGCCGAATCAGCAGCTTGAATGCGCTTCAGAATTCCATGCTGGGCATTATGCGCATCAACGCAGATCGCGTGGCGCAAACGACGGAAAATATTCAAGCCAACATCATCAAAGTGATCGGCGATTCCAAACGGATCATTCTCCTGTTGTCAGGGATTATTTTTATTGTGCTCGGACTTGGGTGGGTGATTACGCATGTGATGACGAGGCCGCTGCTTGAGCTTTCAACCGCGGCGAAACGTTTGGCTGACGGCGATTTGGACTGTCGCATTCGCCATCTGAACAGTCGTGATGAAATCGGCAAGTTGTCGGAAGCATTCAACCAGCTACTCCAATATTTCCAGGAAATGGCGCAGATCGCCGCCGAAATTTCGCGCGGCCATCTTGATTCGGACGTGCATCCCAGAACGGAACGCGATGTGTTCGGCACGCGCTTCCGTCAGATGATTACCTACCTTCAGTCAATCGGGAAAACCGCCGCCAATATCGCAGAAGGCGATTTGCGTCATCATAACGCGCTGGAATCGGATCGCGATCAATTAGGCAACGCGTTTCTGCACATGCAACACGCCCTGATTGCGTTAATTACCGAGATTCGCGCTGGCGCAGACCATATTTCATCTATGAGTACGCAAGTGCTCGGCACATCCACCAAAAACTCCGAAGCCCTGACCCATATCGGCAACGCGGCGAACGTCACCTCAACCGCGATGCGGCAGATGAGCGCCAGCGCGGAAGAAGTGCGCATCAGCACCGAAAACCTCCAGTCATCCGTCGAAGATACCAGCGGTTCGATTCATGAAATGATTCTGTCCGTGAAGCATATCGCGGAAAATTCCAGCAAGCTCTCCTCGTTTGCAGCCAACACGTCCCAGACGATTTCCACGATTGTGAACTCGCTGCAAACGGTATCCAGCCAAGCCGCGCATTCCGAAACCCTGGCCGAAAAAACGACGGACGATGCCATTGCAGGGCAGCGGTCGGTTGAGCAGATGCGCTCGAAAATGACGGCGATTTCCGAAGTGACCGGCCATATTTCCGAGATTATCCACCGACTTGGAACGCGCTCTTCAGAAATCGGTACGATTCTGGATGTGATTAATGACGTGGCGGATCAAACCTCGCTGTTAGCGTTGAACGCCTCGATTATCGCCGCGCAGGCGGGTGAGCATGGGCGCGGGTTTGCCGTCGTCGCGCAAGAAATCAAGGAACTCGCCACGCGCGTCGGCACATCCACCAAAGAAATTTCGAAAATTATCGCCGGAGTGCAGCGCGATTCTTCCGACGCCGCCAAGGTGATTCAACGCGGCCAGCAAGAGGTGGAAGGCGGGGTGGTTGCGGCGCAGGAAGCCGCCAGCGTCCTGGATGAGATTGCGCAGAGCGCCGGAAATTCGTCGCAGGTCGCGGCGGAAATTGCCGCGCTCGTGCGCCAGCAAACGACCGCGAGCGCTCTTGTCGCGGATTCGATCAAAGATGTCGCCAACATGAGCACGGAAATTACGCAAGCGACCCAGGAACAGGAAAAGAATTCCACGCAATTGCTCAACACGGTCGAAAACATGCAAGACCTCGCGCTTCAGGTATTGCGCGCCATGCAGGAGCAGCAGCAAAGCACCCAGCACGTCACCGAATTTATGGAAGACGTATTGACATTGGTGGATCAGAACATCCCGACCGTCAAACAGTTAGCCGACACCGCCGACGCCCTGACCATCCAGGCGCACAACCTGAACCATCAGGTCGAACGCTTCATCCTGCCGGAGAAAGCCGTATCGCGGATATAAACAATACCGATATGTTTGCGACAGAAGCGCTTTGCGAAAGCTGCGCTTCCGCACTCCTAATGTCGAGTCAACATTAGTGCCGGCTTTTTTTCATACTGATACTGATCTGACCTTCCTGAATCCGAAGCTGCATCACCTCGAATTCCGGTGTTTGCGTCTCGTTTTCCGTGGATTGCTTCGCTTGTTGTTCCGCTAAATTCACCGATCCCAATTCCTTCATGATGTACGCCGGGACTTGCTGGCCTTTGACCTCTAACGACTTGAGGAAGACGAATAATTTCCCGTCCCGCGTAAACGCATTCAAGCCCGCCGCGCCGTTCACATACCGCCCTTTGCCAAGCGAAAACGGCAAGATGTTGTCCAACGGCAGACTGATTTTCCCCGCAATCCGGTTGTCATGCAACTCCACCTCGGCCTGAACGTCATTTTGCGTCATGCCTTGGCTGCTCAGCAAGAAGGCGTTCAATTCATCCTGCGTCAACGCCAATGTTGCCGGTTCCGGTTGTTGTTCCAACAGCAGCGAAAACGCTTCGATTTTGCGGCGCGTCGCCGCCGCCGTTTCGGGCGAAAAATTTTGCGCGGCATACGCCAGCGGCGCGGCATCCGTGAATTTCGCAATCGCATACGTGGTGAATTTATAGGCGGCAAACACGGCGGCGCTCGCCAGCAGCAGCATAAGAATCAGCATCGTCAGGCAGCCATAGAACCAACATCCCAAACCTTTCTTCTCTTTTTCGTCGATCTGCATCGTTGTTTTCCTCTTTATCGGTAATTGAAAATCAGAATATTCGAGAGGCGGATATTGGCCCCTTTTGCGAAATAGAGCTTGACGCGCTTGTCGTTCTCATAACGGGCGCAGTAGCCATACGGCCCCATATCGAGGTTGACGGCTTCGGTCGCGCCGTAATTGTTGCGCAGCGTTTCGGCCAATTCGTACAGGGTCGGCTCTTCGTCGAACGAATCATAGATCGCAATCCGATGCTGCTGATCCTGAAAAATCGCGCGGCGGCGAAATCGCCTTTGAAACGTGGGCGAGGCGTCTATCACGCCGCCCGTAATCAGCAGATGGGTTTGAAAAAGCGACAGGTTGGTCTGCTTCGCGATCTTGAGAAACGCGAGATAATCCTGATGCGAATGCGCGATGTCATATTCCTGAAAATCATACTCTAACCGGCGAATGTCCTTAATATACAGTTTGCCGGATTTGTCGAGAATCACGAGGCCGTCCCATGTTTGCAGCGCCGGATTCAACACGTCGCCGTCAATTATGAATAAGCCCGTAGGATAATCGAACGCCGACGTGTACGTGGCGGTCATTTCCAGGCGTTTCGGATAGCCGCTTGTCGTTCGAGTTCCCCGTACAATCGCGTCATTTGCGCCGGAGAGGAGCAACAGTTTCGCGACATAATCGTCTTGCGGCGCGAACACCTGCACAATGTTCGGATCTTCTTTCAGCAGTTTCAACGACGATGATGTGTCCTTTAAAAAATTCGACACCACATCTTTGCTGAAATACCGGTAATCATACGGAATATCGTCATCCTTCGGAAGTTCTCCCACCAATTCCGGTCGCAACGCCTGCACGATGTGATATAAACGTCCGTGTTCCTTCGGGTTCGAGGCGTCTCCGTTGGCAAGGCGCGTCAGAAACGTTTCGATGGTGTAGGCGTTCCGAAACGTCAAAAAGGCGTCGCCGCCGCGATATGAGACGACTGCCACATACAGCAATCCGATAAGCGCACAGAAGAGGAGAAATACCAGCACGTATTTGAACACATTGAGGATTTGATACACAGCATTCCTTTGGATACAAGAACTCCGAGGTCTTGAAGACCTCGGAGTTCTGAGAATATATGATCGTTTTTGCGACAATCGGTATAATTATCGCACGTTTTTGATCAGGAGCGTCTTCTGCTGACAGCTTTTCGCGGCTTTGCGCCGAATCTCGTCGCTGCATGACGTTGGGCTGCCGTCAGGATCGAAGCACACAAGAATTTCCCGCAGAAATCGCCCGGAGTCGGCGCAATAGACCGCAAACGACGTGTCTTGAAATTGCGGATTTGCGCGTTGAAACACCTCTGCGATCTCTTCCGCTGTCACGCGCAGCGGCTTGTCCGGCTTGCGATAGACTTTGGGGATGCTGACCGACTCTTTTAATTTTTTCGAGAGCGTGAGATATTGCATCGGCGTCAGGCCGGAGCATGTGCCGTGTTTTTCCCATTCATGCGCAAACAGTTTGTCATTCGGATACAGACCGGGAAACTCGGCTTTCACCTTTTCGGGCATCTGCTTCGAAGAACACTCGCTCGGATAGCCTTTATCGTATTGCGGCCAGAGTCCGTGCAGCACGAATCCGAGGCGTTTTCCTATCGAGCATTGTTGCGGATCGTTGTTTTCGTCGCAATAGGTCGGCGACCACGACAGCGCCAGCACGTAAAAGTCGAATTGGCCGGGCGTTCCTCCGGCGTATGCGATATTCTGACCGTGAACAAATGCAAATAACACGACAAGTTGAAGGGCGAGCAGATATGAATTTTTCAAAATTACCACCTCGGTTTTAGCCCTGTCAGGGTTTGAAACCCTGGCAGGGCTGAATGAATTGTCCAATCATGCCGGATTCGGCGGGGTTTGCGGCACTACTGTGGGCGACGCGGCGAACAATTCCGGGAACAACAGAATCGCTTTTTCCCAGATGCCGCGTGCGACATCAACGGCTTCGCCGGAAATCACCGGCCCTTTTTCAATCACGATTGCCAATGCGACTTGCGGATTTTCCACCGGCGCGAAACTGATGAACCAGATGACGTTGTATTTTTTCCCGCCCTGATCTTCCACTTCCGCCGTGCCGGTTTTCCCGGCGACATGGTCTTTCAACGTGTAATACGGAATCGTGCTGCGGGTGATGCGCGTGGCGCTCCCTTGCTGGACGACATGCTGCATCATCGGGAACATTTCGGCCATCACCGATTTCGAAAAGACCTCGGTTTTCGGCGGCAGCGGAAACCAACGAGTTTTTCCTCCCTTCAAGTCTTCGATGCCCGCCAGCAGATGCGGATACGGCCTCATGCCAAGATTGCCGACTGTCATCGCGACCGTCGCCATTTGCAGCGGCGTCGCGAGAATTTCCCATTGTCCGATTCCCATGCGGCCTAATTGCGGCAACTTCAACGGCTCTTTCGGCGTCGGCACCTGACTTCTCAGGCTCGCTAACGGATCAAGTGCGTCGCGTTTCACTCCCGCCACAATCTGCGGATCGTCTTTAAATAATTCATACGGCAAAAAATCAAACGAGCGGTTGAAACCGAAGCGTTCCGCATATTTTTGGATGGTTTCCAGCCCCGCGCTCAGGGCGAGAAAGGCAAACGTGTTGTTGCACGATTTCGTCAGCGCGGTATCGAGCGTCAACTGGCCGTGCGCGGCAGAACCGCGAAAATCGGGAATGCCGTATTTGCCGAAACTGACGCCGTGAAACGAATCCAAATGGCCGGTACACGCAAACGGGCTGCCGTTGTTATTGATGAAATACTGCCCGTCGCCCGTCGGCAGCAGGAATTGCGTTTTATTATCCAGCGCGATGGACGACATAATGACCTTCATCGTTGACCCCGGCGGATAGCTTTTATGCGTGGCGCGATTGATGTACGAACTGTTCCAGTGGTCTTCGGACGATTCCTGCATCGCCGCAAAAATGCTGCGCAAATCGTTCGGATTATAGGACGGCAGGCTTGCAGACGCCAGGACTTCGCCGTCTTTATTCATCATAATCGCCGCGCCTTTGAATTGGTTCGTGCGATAGCGGGCGTTCAGTTCGGTTAACTTTTTGTCAAGTTCCGCCGACACGACGCGCTGCATGTCGTCGTCCAGCGTCAGCACAAGATTATTCCCCGGAGCGCGTTCTGTCGCGCGGCGCAGCGACCACCATGCCTGCTGTTTTTCCGCTCCCAGTAACGCCTTATCGAAAACCTTTTCCAATCCCCCTTTGAACTGGCTTCGCGCGAAGCTGAACCCGATAATGTGAGCTAACCGGCTGCCTAACGGGTAATCGCGTTTGCTGGCTTTCCCGTCGGGAATATTTTGCGCCAACACGCCTTTTCCCGTCGCGACATATCGAAAAACATACTGGCCGGACGTGAATTCCTGGCCGTCGCGCAGCGTGTCCTGTTTGCCTTTTGCGGTGTAGTGCGCGATGCCATGCGCATTCATCACGGACGAGCCGTCGGGAAATTGATAGCCGCTTGCCACATAGACCGAATTATCCGCCGCTTTCTGCGTATTGAACGTCTGAACCGTTCGCGAATCGTCGGACGGCACAAGCAGCATTTCCGCGACGGGAACGCCTTTGGATTGCGCCACTAAACGCGGATACGAGAACTGGTTGCGGTCGAAAATCTCGCCGCGCGTCGTGGCGATTTCTTGCGCGATGATATGCGGGTTGGTCAGATGCGCCGCATACGTGTACATATTTTTGACCGTATTGGTCTTTTCGCTGATGATGAAATTTTCGGTCTGCTCAGGGTAAAACAGGTACGGATCGTCGCCTTCGCGATTGAATGGCCGTTTCCAGCGCAACGCCTGCCCCTGCGCTTCGCGGAAACGAAAAATTTGGTGCAGCAACAATTTTTCTTTCGGTGTCAGTTTCTCGAATTGAGCCTGCACCAGCTTGCCCGCCGCGTCGAATCCTCGAATGCGCAACTTGGGCGCGCCTTTCCGTGTTGCGGGGTCATCCAGGCCGAACAGCCCGGCTTCGATAGACTGCCGCGCATATTCCAGAAAACGTTCATCCACTAAGTAATCCGGGATATATTCTTTCGGAAACAGGCTGACGCCGCCGATGACATTGGCGGCATCCCGCGAGAGCGTCAAGACGGGCTGCGCGCCGCGCACGATGGTGAGCGCGAGCGCTTCCCGCGACGGAATCGGCGTCAGTTCCAAGATGGTATTTTCGATTTTGATCCGCTGCCCCGCCTGCACAATCGTGTCGGTCATGACGTGCGTCCATTCCGGCGCATTCTTTTTGCGTTTCCCGTCCACTGGCGGCGCTGCCGGAACAAAGACGCCTTTTTTCCCAAGATTCACCAGCCGATATTGGTTGTCTTTCTCTGCCAGCAGCTTAAAATGCACCGGCTCGAAATCGGTATCCTGCACGATCACGTCGTTGACCTTCCACTGATTCGCCTCTTCCGGGTGAATCGAGCGTCCGAATGCCGCGCCGGCGCTGAGTTCGCGCTCCGTGAGGTAATAGCCGACCGCGCGTAAATGCGGCGTCCAGCTTTCCAATTCTTTCGCCTGAAAAATCGTCTGCCCAATGACGATTCGGTCATTTTCCGCGAGTCGCGCACTTTTCGAAATCGGCTGAAAATTCACTAATAATTGCGAGCGCAGCGGGCGGAAATACATGCCGTCTTTGCGATGGTACACTTCGGCGGCGCTTCCCGTAAAACCAAGATCGCGATGCACGAGATACTCGATGCCCTCGCGTTCGCGCAGATGCAGCAGCCACCCCATCAAGGCGAGAATAAAAGGAAGAAGCGCCGCCGCAAGCCAGAACAAATTGTTGCTCATACGGTCGAATCTACAGCGTTGAATCATCCAGTGTTCGAATCGAAGCAGGTTTTTCATATTTTCCGTGTTATTCGCGTCTTTCGCGGTTCATAATAATAAAATATGCGGCGCGACCGCCATACGTTTTCTGCGGCGGCGCATGGCATGAAACAGAGGTGGTTCGCGCAACATGACACCTTTTGTGAAATCTCATCAGGTGTACGATTGTTTGTCAAATATATTTTCTTCGAAAAAATCTTGCAAAAGTTCACACTGCTTTATATGGTGGAATTGTTGTGTCATATTCGCGGATGAAAAAATAGCAACGGACAGTAAACCCAGAAAACGGAGGTTGCTCTTTATGGCAAAACTCAGCGTGTCAACATTAAAAGAATTCCGGGCATTACAGGACGCGATTACGACGGCAACACAAGGGAGTCCCACCCTTGAAAAAGCGTCTCAGGCGTACACGCAAGCCATGTATAACACGTTCAAAGAGTCCATTGTTCTGGTGAGACAATTTGCGACCGCGCCATATCAAGAACTTCCGTCCGCGTCGCGCGCGTTTGTGGATCGGGTCGCTGCTGAAAAGTCGATCAAACAAGGCATTCGCAATGAGACGCTCGTCTTGAGTTTATTAGGCACAAGCGGTTCGAAACCGGAATGGAATGATCGCGCGCACTCCAAAGGACATGTCGGCATTCCATTGGTTTCCGCCGCGTTTATTGATTCGATCCCCATGATGTCGCGCCTGCTCAAAGAGCTTGGTTTGGGGCTGGATTGGATCGATCAGCATGATGCGAATGTCGTCGTGAAAACGATGGGCAGCATGAGCGGTGTCTTCTTTGTTCAGGATGCCGCGACAGAAGTCGATCATGCCGGACGTAAAATTATCGCGGCGCAGGATTTCGTGACGGCGCACGGCGTCAAAAGCGTTTTTGGTTTCGGCGGCGCATATATCGGCACGCATACCTTTGCGGTGACGATTCTTTTTCTGCGCGAAACTATCGGAAAAGACAAGGCCGAGCAGTTTGCCGCCGGATTATCCAGCTTCAAGACGCAGACGATGGGATTAGCGAAGAAAAAAATATTCGGATAAGCGCCGCGCAATAGGGTTGAATCCGGTAAAAGACGGCAAACAATTATGTCAACATGTTCTCTGTTCGGCAGTAAAACCATCATTGACGCACGGGCGGTGTTTCTTGGCGAACGCCTCGATCTGCGTTCCTTAGAATCTGCCCGAAGCATCGCGGTGTCCCCGCTCATGCTTGCCGCTGGCGAATCCGGCTGCGCCGTCTTTTTTCGTTACGGCGTGATCGTGCTGTTCGGATTAGAACCCATCGAAGAAGTCTCCTTTCTTGCTCAACTTACGCCGATGATTCAGGAAGCCTTTCCTGAAAAAGAAAGCGAACAGATGAGAATTTATCGCGATGATGCGGAGCAGGAGCGCATCGCGCCCAACGGCGATTTGTATCTGCGCGAATTCTCTGTCGAACGCTTGCAGGTCGTGGCCGATATTCTCTCCAAAAGTGTCGTGGTTGCGCGGTATGAAACGCGCGTGGCGGCGGCCTTCGACCGGATCGAACCATTAGCCGCCAATTTGCAGCGCATGGGGCGCGGCTTGAATAAAAAAAGCGAATTTATGCGGCATATCGGCGATACGCTGTTGATTCAGCATAAAATGGTGGGGCGCGTCGAAGTCGTGGATAAGCCGGAGATTTTGTGGGAACGCCCGGAGCTTGAACGGTTGTACGCCTATCTCGAAGACGAATACGAACTGCAAGAACGCCATCGCGCCTTAGAACGAAAATTGGATCTGATTTCAAAAACGGTCGAAACCCAGTTGGATATTTTGAATACCAGCCACGCCTTACGGGTGGAATGGTATGTTGTCGCGCTGATTGTCTTCGAAATTCTGCTGACATTGTATGAAATGTTTTTCCGGCATTTTGCCAAATGATGAACATCGCGTAGTTATGCCAATTGCGGCAACAAAGATCGTATTCGAATGCCCCTCGTTCCACGCTCCGCGTCCCGTACGCGCCGCAGAGCGGCGGTTTGCGGGCATTCCACGCGGAGCGTGGAACGAGAACTTCACAGCCCTATGTTCGACTTGATTTTTCTGGCGTTTTCCAGCATCAAAGGAATGTATTATGGAAGAGAAAGCATGGCATGAGGCCACGATTCTTATCGTTGACGACAATCCCACCAATTTGGACGTTCTCTCGAATTACCTGACCAGATTCGGTTTTCAGGTGTTCGCAGCCAAAAGCGGCGAAAACGCGCTCGAATTGCTTCAACATACGATTCCAGACCTCCTGCTGCTGGATGTCGTCATGTCGGGCATTGATGGGTTCGAAACCTGTCAACGCCTCAAAAGCAACGAGGCCACCAAAGAGATTCCGGTCATTTTCATGACGGCGTTGTCCGATACGCAGGATAAAATCAGAGGATTCGAATTAGGGGCCGTAGATTATATCACAAAGCCCTTCCAACGCGAGGAAGTACTGGCGCGGGTGAAAACGCACCTGACGATCCAGCACCTCCAACAAAGCCTGCAACATAAGAATACCGATTTAGAAGCCGCGTTAGCGCGAGAACGCGCCATGCTCGAGGAGCTTCGCCTGAGCTTGAGCCTCTCGCTGCCGCATGAGCTGCGCACGCCGCTGACTGTCATTTTAGGCTTTGCCAGCTTCTTGACGAACCCCAATCAACTGCCGGAGGCGCGGCAGATTTTCGAATACGGCACCGCGATTTATCGCAATGGCCTCCGCTTACATCGCCTTGTGGAAAATGCGCTGCTGTATGCCAATCTGAAACTGATCAAATATACCTCCCGCGAGTCATTATTAGCGCAACACGAACAACCATGCAACATCAACGGCATTCTGAAAAACGCCGCGCAGGAACGCGCCAAAGAAACCAATCGTTCCGATGATTTGATCCTCTCTATTTCCGATGCCTTTGCCAAGATTTCTCCGACCAATTTCGAAAAAATCGTGACGGAGTTGATTGATAATGCGTTCAAATTTTCCCGACGCGGCACGCCGGTTACGATACGCCTGTCAGTGTCCGGCGCAACTTGCGTCATGACGATTACAGACCAGGGGCGCGGCATGACGCCGGAACAGATCGCCCATATCGGCGCATATATGCAATTCGGACGGAAGCAGCAAGAACAGCAGGGTTCCGGCTTAGGCCTGATTATCGCGCATTTGCTGACCGAATTGGAAGGGGGAACCTTCCGGATCGAAAGTCAGGTTGATGTCGGGACGACTGCGACGCTCCAATTCGAAACGGAAACCGTTTCCGACACGCTGAACGTCAATGAACCGACCTTTTGGTTCGCCCGCGACAACGAGGACGCGATCCAACGCATCATGCAGGATATGCGTGTGAAAGAGCGCTCGGCAGCAAATGTGTCGTCAGGATTTATGGCGCTTGCCTTTACGCCGATCTGGAAAAACTGCGCCATGTTAGAGCGCTGTTTCGCGCCGCTTGGCGGCGAGGTGATCGAAGCCTTCAACACGGGCGATGGCGTCAGAAAAACTTTAAAATATCACCCCGACCTTATTCTGGTTGACGTCACGCTTTTTGGCAGCGAAAGCGTGGAACTGATCCGCCAGATTCAACGCGCAGCGTCCCCTAAGACGGTCAAGATTTTTGCGATTGCCAGTCAGGATGCCAATACGCCGCAGCAACAGCAATTTATTCAACATTGCGACGCCGCCTTCTCCACGCCGATTGATCTCTGGCTGTTGAATGAAACCGTTTGCCAACACCTTCAGATTGCGCTGGCGCAATAAAGGAACAGGAAATTTTGCCATGCTGCCGAATGTCTTTATTGTCGAAGATGAATTGCTGGTCTCCGAGCATTTGAAATTGATGCTCCAGCACGCAGACTATCGTGTGCTGGGTGTCGCGTCATCCGGCGAAACCGCCCTCCAATATATCGAGGCGAGCCAACCCGATCTGATCTTGATGGATATTCATCTGGCTGGCGACTTAGACGGCATTGAAACCGCGAATATTGTTCATTCGCGTTATCATATCCCGATTGTGTTTCTGTCCGCCTATAGCGATCAAGCGACATTGCAGCGCGCGAAAATCATCGAGCCATCGGCCTACCTCATCAAGCCGCTGCAAGAACGCGAATTACTGATTACGCTCGACATCGCGTTGCGCAGGCATCGAATGGAACAGAGCATTGCGCATTCGAACGCCGTGCTTCAGGCCGTGCGCAAGGTGTCGCAGTGTATCATCAAAGAAAAAAACCGATCGCGTCTGCTCCAACAAACCTGTCATCTGCTCATCGAAACGCGCGGGTATGAAACCGCCTGGATTCTCAGCGAAGAGCCGCGCGAATTGTTCATTGCCACCGCCCCTTCGCAGCAAGAAGCGCTCGCAGAATTACGACAACTGGTCGAAAGTGGCGTTCTCCCGTCTTGCGCGGCGTCTGCGCGGCGGCAGCATGATGTCATCGTGATTGAAGAGCATCGCGCTGCGTGCGAGGAATGCCCGTTACGCAATCTCCATGCGCATGTCAGTACGATGAGCGCGCCGCTATCGTACGAGCATCACTGCTATGGCGTCTTAACCGTGTCGTTGCAACGGCAATTCGTCAAGCATGATGAGGAGCAGCAGGTCTTTCAAGAGATTGGGAATGACCTGGCGTTTGCGCTGCATGGCCTTGAGCAGGAGCAAGAACGCCGACGCGCCGAGGACGCCTTAGTCGTAGAACGCACGTCGTTAGCGGAACGCGTCCGGGAGCGCACGGCGGAATTAGTGGAAACGAACGTGCTGCTGCAACAGGCGAAAGAACAGGCAGAATCCGCCAGTCGAGCGAAAAGCGAATTTCTTGCCAACATGAGTCACGATCTGCGCACGCCGCTGAACGCGATCTTAGGCTATGCGCAAATCCTCAGAGCGTCCGACCACCTGACCGAACGCCAGCGCGACGGCTTGATGACGATTCAGCACAGCGGCGAGCATCTGTTGAAATTGATCAATGAGATTTTAGACCTGTCGAAGATAGAAGCGGGACGAATCGAGATTCTATTCGGCAATCTTGCGCTGTCGCCATTTTTAGATCAGATTGCCAGAATGATTCGGATGCGCTGCGAGCAGAAAGGGCTGCTGTTCGCCTATCATCGGCATGACCAACTCCCCAAAAGCATTCGCGCCGACGAGAAACGCTTGCAAGAAATTTTATTGAACTTGCTGGATAATGCCGTCAAATTTACGCGCGCTGGCGCGATTACATTTACCGTATCGCTGCTGCTGGCGGAGCCTCCCGCTGAGCAGTCATTCATAGAATTCGCCGTCGAAGATACCGGCGAAGGGATTGCGCCAGAGGATATCGATCAGATTTTTTCACCATTCCAGCAAGTCGGGAAACATGACGCATCAATCGAAGGCACGGGCTTAGGGTTGTCCATCAGCCAGAAATTGGTGACGCTGATGGGAGGGACGCTGCACGTATCCAGCAGACCGAATCAGGGGACGCGCTTCTGGTTTACGCTGCCGTTGCTCGAAGCCAAGGGAGATGTTCCGCAACCATCCGCGTCATCGCAGCAGCGCGTAGTCGGCTACAAAGGCGTTCGGCGCTCCATTCTCGTGGCAGATGACGAAGCGGCGAACCGCGCGGTGCTGGTCGGCCTGTTATTTCCGTTAGGCTTTGACATTATCACCGTCGAAAACGGGCTGGAATGCCTTGAAACGACCTTAGATATCCGGCCTGACCTGATTTTGCTCGACTTACGAATGCCGATGTTGGACGGCTTTGGCGCGACTCAGCAGATTCGTCACGCCGAGGCGCAGATGCCGCAGGACGCGCGCAAAACGATTATCATTGCGGTGACGGCGAGCGTCTTCGAGGAGACCCGGCAACGCGCCCTCAAGATCGGATTCAATGATTTTATGATCAAACCGATTTCTGCGGAAAAATTGTTTGCGCTTCTGGAACAACATTTACATCTTGAATGGGTCTATCAGAATGAGACGGAAGAGGCGCGGGAGACAGCTTCTGTCGCGGTGAATGCGTCAAAAACCCCGACCCGCCTGCCACGCGAAGAGTGCGACACGTTATTAGCGCTGGCGCAAAAAGGACGCATCAAAAAATTGCTGCATTATATTACCGACCTGGAATCGTCTCCCACGCATTCGTATGAGAACCTCAAAGAATTGCGTCATTTAGCCAAACATTTATACACCAATGAACTGATTCAACAGTTAGAGCAACTCATCCATGAACGCTGAAGACACGTTAATCCTCATTGTTGATGATCATCCGACCAACCTGGAAATCTTATTCGAATTGTTCGAACAAACGCAATTCGAGGTGTCGTTTGCCAGCGATGGGCGCACCTGCCTTGAGATCGCCCGCACAGACTATCCTGATATGATTTTGTTAGATGTCATGATGCCGGAGATGGATGGTTTCGAAGTCTGCCGCCGTTTAAAATGCCATCCTGACACGCGCGATATTCCTGTGATTTTCATGACGGCGCTTTCCGACACGGTGGATAAAATCAAAGGCTTCGAATTGGGGGCGATTGATTATATTATCAAGCCGTTTCAGGCGCAGGAAGTGCTGGCGCGCGTGAATACGCATTTAACCGTCCAGCGGCTGCAACGCGAACTTCTTCAGAAAAATGCCGAGTTGCAGGGCGCGTTAGCGCGGGAAAAAGACCTCAATCAAATCAAATCCCGCTTCATTTCCATTGCCTCGCATGAACTGCGCTCGCCGCTCACGGTGATCAGCATGACCGGCAAAATGCTGAAACGCTACGCCGACCGCATGAGCGCGGAAAAAAAACTGGAGCAGTTGGACATCATTGAAGATGCCGTCGGCAAGATGACCGATTTACTGAATGATGTTCTGCTGCTCCTCAAAGTCGAATCGCATCAATTCCATTTTCGCCCGATCCGCCTCGATGTTGCCGCATTTTGCAGCGATATTGCCGACCAATTTCGCGCGATGTGCGTTGAGACGCATGTGCTGGAATTTTCTGCGCAGGGCAGGGGATTCGAGGCGAGCGTCGATCCGAAACTGCTGCATCATATTTTCTCGAACCTGCTCTCGAACGCTATCAAATATTCTCCGAACGGCGGGACGATCCGCTTCGACATTCTCCGCGAGGAAGGTGCGCCGACCATGCGTTTTCGCGTGCAGGACGAAGGGATCGGGATCGCGCCCGACGATCTCGAACATTTATTCGATGCGTTTCATCGCGGCGGAAATGTGAACGAGATCAAAGGCACGGGACTCGGATTATGGATCGTCAAACAATTTATAGAATTACATAGCGGCACGCTTGACGTGGAAAGCGAATTGGGACGTGGAAGCGCCTTTACGATTCGCCTTCCGTTCGAACAAACATAACGTTTTTCTTGACCGACGCGACCACAAGAAGCACAACACAATTCAACATTCAACAAAGGAGCGCATGATGAAATATTTTGTCTCGTATGTGTATTATGACAATGGCGAACCGTCTTTTGCCAATGCCGAATGGGAAGGGGAACAAATCCGAACGTTAGCTCACATTACGAAAATCGAAGATGAAATCAATCAGGAACTCGGCGAAAAAAATATGTATGCCAAGCTCCTGTTCTGGCGACCCTTCGAAGAATAGACCAATCCTTGGCTGATGTGGTTTGGCGATGATGTTCGTAGGGGCGCGGAGACCGCGCCCCTACGAACGCCGCCATAATTTTTTTACCGCCTTCTTTCCTCGTTTTTCCGAATTCATGCCAGCAATTATTCCTTGACTTTCTGACCGTCTGCCTGTCTTGTATAACTAAAACAAAAAAGGGGACATCACAATGAATATCATCTTTATGGGAACGCCGGAATTTGCGGTTCCTACATTACAAAAATTGATCGATCATGGTTATACCATTCAAGCCGTCGTAACGCAGCCGGATCGCGCCAAAGGGCGCGGACAGCATGTCGTTTCGCCGCCGGTCAAAACGCTGGCGGAACAGCATGGCATCCCGGTCTTGCAGCCGAGACGAGTGCGCGAAGAGGCCGTTGTGCAGCAGATTCGCGACCTCAACCCGGATGCGATTGTGGTCGTCGCGTACGGACAAATTTTGCCGGAAACGCTGCTGCGGATTCCGCGCTTCGGCTGCATCAACGTTCATGCCTCGCTGCTGCCGAAATATCGCGGCGCAGCGCCGATGAACTGGGCGATTGTGCGGGGCGAAACCGAAACCGGTGTTACCACGATGTTCATGGATAAAGGCATGGACACCGGCGACATGCTCTTAACGCGGACGATCTCGATTGAACCGCGCGAAACGACCGAGACCTTGCATGACAAGCTCTCGGCGCTCGGCGCAGACCTGCTGATCGAAACGCTGCGTCAAGCGGACGCAGGCACGCTCGTCCGCATTCCGCAAGATCATGCGGCGGCGACTTACGCGCCACTGATGAAAAAAGAGGATGGCCTGATTGATTGGAACGAGCCAGCATACGCGATTGATTGTAAAGTGCGCGGATTTTTTCCCTGGCCGGGAGCCTATACCACTATTCACGGCAAAAGTGTCAAAGTATTACACGTGGAGGTCGAAGCCGAGACGCCGCCCGCGCCGCCTGAATATCAGCCCGGAATGGTTGTCCGAATCGAGCAAACGCGCGGCCCGCTGATCGCGACCGGCGCGGGATGTGTGCGAATCCTGGAAATCCAGCCGGAAAATAAAAAACCGATGCGATGCAGCGACTTCTGCCGGGGCTACCGGCTGAATGTCGGCGAGCGATTCGGCGAGAATTGTTAAACAGGAATAACCCAGTCAGGATTTGAAACCCTGACCGGATTCGACATGCGAGGAGCAAAAACAATGAATTCAATGAAAACCGTTGTGTTAATGGCCGGACTGGCCGGAATATTGATGTTGATCGGCGGCATGGTCGCCGGAGATCGCGGCATGGTCATGATGTTTATCGTGGCGCTCGCCATGAACTTTTTTTCCTATTGGTTCAGCGACAAGTTGGTGCTGCGGATGTATAACGCGCAGGAAGTTTCAGAAGGCAGCGCGCCGGAACTCTACGGATTAGTGCGGCAATTAGCGACGAATGCCAACCTGCCGATGCCGAAAGTGTATATCATTCCGACTGACACGCCCAACGCCTTCGCCACCGGACGCGATCCGAATCATGCGGCCGTCGCCGTCACCAACGGCATCATGCGGATGCTGAACCGCGACGAATTGGCAGGCGTGATCGGGCATGAATTAGGGCATGTCAAAAATCGCGATATTCTGATTCAAACGATTGCCGCCACGTTTGCTACCGCGATTTCGTTTGTTGCGTCAATGGCGCGGTGGGGCGCGATGTTTTCCGGCGGGCGCGATGACGACCGCGATGGCGGCGGCGCGATTGGAATGCTTGCCGCCGCGATTGTCGCGCCGATTGCCGCGATGCTGATTCAAATGGCGATCTCCCGCTCCCGCGAATTTATGGCGGATCGCGCCGGCGCCGAGATCAGCGGTCAGCCGCTCTCGTTAGCGCGGGCGCTGCAAAAAATCAGCATGGGGGTTGAACGTTTTCCGCTCACGCAGACGCCGTCGCACAACGCGACCGCGCATCTTTTTATCATGAAACCGTTTTCCGGCAGCGGCCTCGCGTCGCTGTTCAGCACACATCCTGCGACTGAAGAGCGGATTGCGCGATTGGAAGAACTTGCCCGGCGTTGATAGAAGTTATTCGTGTAGGTCGAAACTTCAGTTTCGACCTACGCCAGCAATGAGGATATTCTCATGAGTCATAAACCGAAAATAGGGATGATCAGCATCGGCCAGTCGCCGCGCCCGGATATTTTAAGCATTTTCGAAGACGCCTGGGGCGACCGCGCCGAAATGATCGAATCGGGCGCGTTAGACGGCCTGACCGAGGCAGAGGTGAAGCGCATGGCGCCGAATGAAGGCGATGACGTGTTGGTCGTCAAAATGGCCGACGGTTCGCAGCATATCGTCGGACGACGCTATCTTTTGCCGCGCATTCAAGCCTGCGCGGATACGTTGCAAACGCAACACATTGATGCGGCAATCCTGCTGTGTACCGGCGATTTTCGTCCGTTTCGCTATCCGGTGCCGTTTATTATTCCGCAAAAAATCGTGGATAATATGGTCGCCGCCTTAGCCAGCGCGGGGCAGGTTGTCGGCGTCATGATTCCTACCGGCGAGCAGCAGAAACAGATGCGCCGCAATCTCGCCTGCAACGGCATTGTGCCGGTGTTCGCCTCCGCGTCGCCGCATACCGGCAATGACGGCATCTTGGAAGCCGCGCACCAACTCAAACGCTATGACATTAATTTCATCGTCATGCACTGTTTCGGATACACGAGAGAAATGCGGGACATCGTCAAAGAAACCACCGGCAAACCGGTGATTTTATCGAATATTTTAGTGGCGAAAGTGACCGGCGAAATGCTGTTATAGAGATGACAATCCGACATCAATTGTGTCATGGCGAGGAGCGCCAGCGACGACGCCATCTCGTCGGGATTGCTTTGTCGCTGACGCTCCTCGCAATGACAGGTTTGGGAGACCATGTATGAGCGATCAATCTCCGCTGTTTTTTCACGCTATCGAACTCCTGATTCATTCGATGGAACTTTTCCGGCAGGCCAACGAGCGCAAATATCCGTTTATCGCGCTGCATCTCGCGAACGCGGTGGAATTGCTGCTGCACGACCGCTTGATTGACGCCGGACACAGCTTGAACGATTCCGCCAAGGGGACGCCGCTGCCGTTCAACAAAGCGCTCGATTTGCTGAAACGCGAACGGGTCAAACTGCCGGAACGCCCGTTTATCGAATTCCTGAACGAAGATCGCCAGACCTTGCAGCACCGTTTCGAACGCCCGGAATTGCGCACGGTCTATCGTTATTTGGATGAAACCACCGAATTTGCGCGGCGCTTCCTGCATGATGAATATGGCATCGAACTTTCGGACACGCTCTTCGAATTCGGCTTGCAAGCAGAGGACATTCAATTGTTCGGCGTCTTAGAAGGACAGGGAAATGTGCTCGCGTTTCTCAACAAACTCTTCGAAATCTCGCCGGAATCGGCCATGTTACAGGCGTTCAATTTTGTCGAAGCCCGCTTTGCCGAACTCTCATTCCTGCAAGCCGCCTACCTCGATCCCCACGCCAAGAAATCATTTTTGCGTTCATCGCAGCGCAGTGCGGAATTCACGCAACTGCTCGATAAACTCGTAGAAGAGCAGTTTTTCACCGCGAAGATGATCGAAGAGATGGACGCGCTGCGGCTCGCCAGAAACTACGCCGTCTTCGCCAGCCCCAACGCGCAGCCGCCGGATTGGAAGCAAGCGCTCGCCATCGCGCAGCAGATGATTATCGCCTTAGACGCCGCCATCGAACGCAAATACGCCGCTGGCGCATCGAAAGAGCCGATTATCGAAGAGACCGCTGAGGTTGATTGATTTTTATTTTTCGCCCTGAAGGGGGCAGCGTCATATTAGCCCAGGGCGCAGCCCTGGGGAATAGGGCAGGCCAGACTCTCGCCCTGAAGGGGCGTTTCATTGAGGCGCTCTTTCAGAGCGCGGTTTCTTGTTGGCTCTGTTCCCAGGGCTTCGCCCTGGGCTAATATGAGCCGCGCCGTTGGCGCGATACGAATTCACTAAAAGCCTATCGTACCGCCGACGTCCTCGTCGGCAGAAGAAACGGAGAGGTTTGACCATGCCGACGAGGACGTCGGCGGTACGAAGTGCTATCAACGAAATTACTGAAAGGGATGATATATGCCAGCGCCGGAAAAAATTCTTCAGCTTGTCGAACGGTTCGACGCGAACAGCGTTGAGTATAAACAGGGGAAATATAACGAAACTCAGACCCGCCGCGAATTTATTGACCCGTTTTTCAAGGCGCTTGGGTGGGACATTGACAACGAATCGGGACAATCCGAACTCTCGAAAGATGTCATCCATGCGGAATGTATCAGCGTCGGGCATCGCCCGACGAACGCGGTGTTTGCGGTTCCAGCGTCGCAGGGCGTTGCCCCGCGCTGACATATTCCGCCCTTTCAGGGCTGGGGATCGCCGCGCTCGACGGACAGATTGACCGGCTGGTGTATGCGCTGTACGGGCTGACGGAAGAGGAAATCAAGATTGTCGAGGAGAAATGATGAATTTTACATATGAATTTGCGAAAATAGATGAGCGCATTCCAATGATTGACTTTTTGGAAAGCCTTTCAATCAAAGAACGCGCGAAAATATTTGCCGCGATTGACAAATTGATCGAACTGAAGAATCATGCGCTTCAGCCCAAAGAGAATTTATCCAAACATCTCGATGATGGGATTTTCGAACTGCGCGTCAGTTTCGAGAATCGGATTGCGCGAAGCTTGTATTTCTATGAATCGAACCGCCAAATTATCTTTACGCACGGCTTCATCAAAAAGGAACAGAAAACACCTAAAGGCGAAATCGAAAAAGCGCGAACGATTCGTCACGCATGGGGAGGGAACCGATGAATATCGCTCAACAGTATTTTCAACAGCAACTGAAGTCAGAAGAATTTCGTCATGCCTATTTCGAAGAGAAGGCAAAACTTGATATTGAATATCAATTAGAAGAATTAAAACATGCGATTCAAGCACATCAGCCGATTGAGGAACTGCTTCAGAAAATTGATTATATCGAACGTTATGTGATGGCGGTATAACCGTGCGTCCTCGAAGTTGACATTGGCCGGCTGGCGTCTGCGCTGTCTGGGCTGACGGAGGACGAAATCAATATTGTGGAGGGCGCGAGGTAATCATCAACACAGAGAAGGAGATGGCATGAACCAGAATACGATTCTTTTCCGAACCATTGATTGGACATCAGTTCCAAAGACAGCCTATCCAGGAGAAACAGGGACGGCGACATGGCAGACAGCGCAATTTCCGGGCTTACGCATGAGAATCGTCGAGTATTCTCCGGGCTATCTTGCTGATCATTGGTGTGAGAAAGGCCACATTGTCCATTGTTTAGAGGGCGAATTCGTGAGCGAACTTCAGGATGGTGAAACTCATGTTTTAAAATCGGGGATGACCTATATCGTTTCAGATTATGCCAGTTCGCATCGTTCAAGAACAGAACGCGGCGTCAAGTTGCTCATTATTGATGGGGATTTTTTAGCGTCGCGAGTTGAATAGATACAGAATTCATCACCCCGAACCGATTATCGAAAACGGGATTCCGTGCGTGGACATGGTACGGCGTGAATTTGGTCTGAAGGCGTAGATAATCATGGCACTCGTTCGATCCGGTATCTTTTTTATTTGCGTGTCAACACTGTAAAAATTTTATTGACACCGCGCCCAATCATGGAAAGATTTCTTTATGAGTATTTCTACTTCCATTACAAGCAAAGTCACGGCGATTATCTTAAGCAGCCTGACCATCGGCATCGGCGTCGTCGTGTTTTATTTCGCGCATGGGCAAAACAGTACGCTCTACATGTCCTCCGAAGCGAACCTTTTTCAGCAGGCCGATATTCTGCACGAATCCATCAAAAATGTGATGCTTCCTGGAGAAGCTCCGCTGGCCGTGTCGTTGTTTAACGATATTCAGACCGCCAATCCGGAATACCTGATCACGCTCTACCGCAGTAACCGGGATGTCGCGTTTTCAGACGATGCGACCATCGAAACGGTCAATAAGAACCTCGGCTCGGCGAAGTTCGAAGCCAAAAATCTGATGCTGCATGGCGAAACAATTGCCGAAAGCGACGCGCATTTTCAATCTGCCGTGACGACCGGCCAAACCGAGTCGTTTCAATCGCAGGACACCAGTAAGACGTTTCTGACGATTTATCAACCGTTGCTGAACCTGCCGAAATGTACGCGGTGCCATGGCAGCGATCACACGTTTCGCGGCGTGATTGCGATCCGTTCCGATGTGACGCCGATGTTTGCGCAGGCGCGTCGAAATATCTTTTTTGCCGTCAGCATTTTTGTGGGGGTGGTTGCGGCGCTGTTTGTCTTGCTGTCAATCTTTCTCAAACGAACGGTGCTTTCGCCGATTCGAAGCATCGGCTACGTGGCGGCGCAAGTGACGGACGGCAATTTTCATGAAAAGACCCGCATCACAAGCCGGGACGAAATCGGCATCTTAGGGGAAAAAATCAATACGATGGTGGACGGTTTGTATGAACGGTTCGCCTTGTCGAAATATGTCTCAGGTTCGACGATTCAATCGCTGCGAGACTCGGAAAAAGGCAAACGCACCGACATCGCCATGTTCTTCAGCGATATTCGCGGGTTTACGTCATTTTCGGAGAAACTCCAGCCCGAAGAGATTGTCGAACGCTTGAATCGAATTCTCAGCGCGCAGATCATTCAGCGGCATGGCGGCGATATTGACAAATATGTCGGCGACGAAATCGTCGCGCTCTTTATCGGGGAACAGAAGGAAGCGCACGCCTGTCAGGCCGCGTTGGAAATCCAGACGCACATGCTGCTGTATCATGAAGAATATTCGAAAATTACGATAGGAATCGGCATTAACAGCGGCGAAGTCGTGTTAGGGCGCATCGGTTCGGACGTTCGCGCTGATTTTACGGTCATCGGCGATCATGTCAATTTTGCGTCGCGCCTGTGCAGCGAAGCGAAACCGGGAACCGTGCTGATTTCCGACAGCGTTTATCAACGGATTTCCGGCAGGGCGGAGGTGTCCGAGCCGTTCGAGATCAGAGTCAAAGGCAAAGAATTGCCGCAGAAAGTGTATCTTTTACATGCGATAAGGACGCCATAACCTATGAAAAACGCCTGGTATGCAAGTCTGCTGGCAGCGCTGATCGTGGCAGCGTGTCAGAACACAGCGGTCGAGTTGCCCGCATTGCCGACAATCGCCGAGTATCGCTCCTGGAAGACACCGACCGATATTCCGCTGAACTACCCGATTCCCGGTCATGGCGACGCGTATCGCAAGATTTACATCAATCCGATTGGCGAACAGGTCGAAGAAAAGCTGATCAACGGTCGCCACTCTTACATTTATCCGCCAGGAACCATCGTCGTGAAAGAAATTTATGCGGGACACGACGAGCCTGCCCCGGATGAAACGCCGCTGAAATTGGACATCATGATCAAAGCGCCGGAGCATCCGCGCGCGCTCAATGGGTGGCTCTGGATCGAATCGAATGTCCCGCCGACTCAGCCCCGCGTCATCACGCATCGCATTTGCGTGGATTGCCACGCCAACGCGAATGAAACACATCCTTACGGTGAGATGAACCCGCAAGGCGAACTCCGCGATTTCGTCTTTTTTCCGCCCAACACACGCCAAACGCCGACAAGATATGATGTTCCTGCGACGTATGAATAATGTCTGACAGCGTGTATCCAGCGTCGTTCCTTACGAACCAAACGCATCGGAAAAAATTTTCCGGACACGTTCGTCAACAATAATCCTTGACGTAGAACGCGATTTTCAATAAAGCGGCAAAGGGTTTATCCATTTTTTCAACGTTTATCCTTTTAATCTTTTATTGTTCCCTTATGAAAACATCTGCATTTCAAAAAAAAGTTCAGGCGCTCCTGAACTCCACCTGTTCCGATCCATGCGATCTCCTCGGTATGCGCATCGTTCCCATAGAAGGCACGCGCGGTTCACTGACCGTCAGGGCGCTGCTTCCCGGCGTGAATGAGGCGTATGTGCATGATTCCAAAACACAAAAGCGCTATCCCATGACGCGCATTCATGATGCCGGTCTTTTCGAAAAGACGTTTACGAATCGCAAAAAACCGTTTGCGTACGAACTTGAAGCGCTGAACGGGCATAGCGAAGCGCGTCGTTTTGCCGACCCCTATTCATTTCCCTCGCTGTTGTCCGCTGATGCGCTTGCCGCCTTCACGTCCGGCGCAGCGTACGATATTTACGACTCGCTCGGCTGTCATCTCCGCGACGTGAACGGCGTGGCAGGCGCGTTGTTTGCGGTGTGGGCGCCGAATGCCAAAGGGGTCAGTGTTGTTGGTGATTTTAACGATTGGAACGGGCAGCGTCATCCGATGCGCCGCCTGAAAAAATGGGGCGTGTGGGAATTGTTTCTGCCAGGCGTGAAGGCGGGAGAACGCTACCAATATCAGATTGTCACCGCGCAGGGCGAGACCATTCAGAAATCCGATCCATACGGCTTTGCGTTCGAACAGCCGCCAAGCAATAAAACAATTGTCGCCGCGTTACGCCATTTTCAGTGGACAGACGAGAACTGGCTCGAACAGCGCAAACAATACACACCGTTGAAAAGCCCGATTTCGACATACGAGGCGCATCTTGGTTCATGGATGAAACATGCGGGAGAGAATAACCGCTTTTTGACGTATCGCGAGTTAGCGGACACGCTGATTCCCTATGTCAAACAGCTTGGATTTACGCATATCGAACTGCTGCCGGTGGCGGAACACCCCTTTTATGCGTCGTGGGGCTATCAAGTGACCGGCTATTACGCTCCGACCAGTCGCTACGGCACGCCGGATGATTTTATGTATTTCGTGAACGAATGTCACCGCGCAGGCATCGGCGTATTGATCGATTGGGTTCCCGCGCATTTCCCCCGCGACAGCTTCGCGCTCGGCGAATTCGACGGCACGAATTTGTACGAACATGCCGATCCGCACATGGGGGAACACAAAGATTGGGGCACGTTGATTTTTGACTATGGCCGCAATGAAGTCAAAAATTTCCTGATTGCCAACGCCCTGTTCTGGTTGAACACCTACCACATTGACGGCATTCGCGTGGACGCGGTCGCCTCGATGCTGTATCTCGACTATTCCCGCAAGGAAGGGGAATGGACGCCGAATAAATACGGCGGGCGCGAAAATCTTGAAGCGATTGACTGTATCAAAGAACTCAATCTCGCGATTCATCGGCAATTTCCCGGCGTGATGACGTTGGCGGAAGAATCCACGTCGTGGTTAGGCGTCACGTATCCTGCGTATATCGGCGGCTTGAATTTTACGTTCAAGTGGAATTTGGGCTGGATGAACGACACACTGCATTATCTGTCGCATGATCCGGTCTTTCGGAAATTCGTGCATACGATGGTGCCGTTTGCCCTGTTATACGCCTTTCACGAGCATTTTGTGCTGGAATTGTCGCATGATGAAGTGGTGCATGGCAAAGGCTCGCTCCTGAACAAAATGCCGGGCGACGATGCGTCGAAATTCGCAAACCTGCGACTGTTGTACGGGTTTATGTTCGGGCATCCCGGCAAAAAACTGTTGTTTATGGGAGCCGAATTCGGTCAATGGCGGGAATGGGATCATGACAGCAGCTTAGAATGGCATCTGTTGCAATATGCGCCGCATCAAGGCCTACAACGCTTTGTGCGTGATTCGAATCATCTTTATCTTACCGAACCGGCCTTGTATCTGGACGACACCGAGGAACGCTGTTTCGAGTGGATTGATTATCACGACTTCGAACGCAGCATCTTCTCGTTCATGCGCAAAGCGTATAATCACGGCCAACATACGGTGATCTGTATCTATAATTTCACGCCGGTTGCGAGGCATGAGTATCGCCTCGGCGTGCCATATTCCGGTTATTATCAGGAAATTCTGAACAGCGACGCCGCAGAATACGACGGCAGCGGCCTGCGGAATCATTTCTGCCATGCCGAGCCGATTCCCTGGCATCAGCAACCGTATTCCATCACGCTGACGTTGCCGCCGTTAAGCGCGATTATGTTGAAACCTGTCGGCGAATGCGCGCCGGAAGACCTTGTGATTGCGACCAAAACAGCCATGCCTGTCGGCGCGATTGACACGGCAGCGGATACGCAATCAGCCCCACCTGCGTCAACGATCAAATATGCCGCATGGCCGGACGAACTGAATCAACAAGCGCCTCAGACAGCAGCGGAAGATATGCGTGTAAACGAGCGCGATACATCAGCGCAGCCAGCGTTCGCAACGAGCCAGACGATTCTGCCGCCAGCCGCCTACCTTGGAGATGAAACACCCGATGCGCCGGAAAGTCGGCCTGCTCGTCCGCAAGGAAGTAAAGAGCAACATCTTCCATCAACGAAAAAATCCAGATCAAAACGGAGCAGCGGGTAATTACTATTTTATTTCAAATTTGGAAAAGCCCCGTCAGGGTTTTATACCTCTGACGGGGTTCTCTTTTCCGAATCTTGTTATTATGAGCAAAACATTACTGCTATTAGCTGAAGGCTTCGAAATCTATGAAGCAAGCGTATTTATTGATGTGTTAGGCTGGAATCTCGTTGACGGCGATGGCACAACGAAATTAACGACGTGCGCGCTTCGAAAAACGATTCGCAGCACGTTTGATGTTCCGGTGACCGTTGATGTCACGGTTGACGAACTCAATATTGATGAATATGACGCGCTTGCGATTCCGGGTGGTTTTATTGAATATCATTTTTACGATGATGCCTATCATGAACGCTTTTTAGACGTTATTCGACAATTTCACGCCCAGGGAAAAACGATTGCCTCAGTTTGCGTGGCCGCCCTGCCGCTTGGGAAAAGCGGCATTTTACGCGGCAAAAAGGCGACGACCTACAACAAAAAAGACGGCATTCGACAGAAGACGCTCGCGGAGTTCGGCGTCAATGTACTGAATCAACCGATTGTGATTGATGGGAATATCATCACCAGTTGGAATCCGTCAACCGCGATGGATGTCGCCTTCGAACTGCTGAAACGGCTGACTTCGGAAAAGCAAATGAATGTGATCAAGGAGATGATGGGGTTCTAAATGAAAAATTATCCAATTTCATTGTTGGAAGCGATTCGCGCTCGCTCAATCGTCTCTCAATATCTCAAGCCGACCCAACTCATCCGCTATGAGGCGCTGTCACGCATTCTTGACGCCAATATTTTCATCAAACATGAGAATCATCATCCGACCGGTTCGTTCAAAATTCGCGGCGGCGTGAACCTGATGGCGCATTCGAAACGGCAGGGAATTTCCGGCGTCATCACATTTTCCACCGGGAATCATGGCTTATCAATCGCAACGGCGGCGAAATGGGCGGGATTAAGCGCGGTGGTCGTCGTCCCGGAGCGAAATAATCCGGCCAAAAATCGCAAAATTCGCGAGACAGGCGCGGAGTTGATTGAAGCGGGAAAATCGTTCGAAGACGCCTCGCAAACCGTCGAGCGTCTCTGTGTCGAGCGCGGCTTGTATTACGCGCATCCAGCGGATGAGCCGCATCTGATAAATGGCGTGGGAACGGAATTTCTGGAAATCCTTGAAGACGCGCCTGATCTTGACGTGATGATCGTGCCGCTCGGCGGCGGAAGCGAAGCCGCCGCCGCGATTACGGTTCTTAAAACGATTCGCCCTCAAATTGACGTGATCGCCGTGCAAGCGCACAATTCTCAGGCGGCGTATCGTTCCTGGAAAACGCAGACGATTTCTTCTGCCGAGAATACGACCTTTGCTGGCGGATTCGCAACAGGCAAAGCATACGAAACCACCTTCAACATTTATAAGGACGGTTTGCGCGATTTTGTGCTGCTGTCGGAAGAAGAAATTTACCAGTCCATCGGCTTAGCCCATTATTACACGCAGCAGTTGGTCGAAGGCGCGGGAAGTTCAACCTTGATGGCGGCGTTCAAGTTGAAAGAGCAACTGCGCGGAAAGACCGTCGTCCTTCAGATGAGCGGGTGTAATGCCTCAATCGAAGAAATCGAGCGGGCGATGACGTTTTCGACGTTCAGAGAAGGCTGGACGAGTGTGTAGTTTCGCATCTGCCGCCGGTCACATGCTATGAACGCCTACTCAATTCTTCCTCACACGCTGCTTCGTCCCTATATTGATCGCTATTGGGGCTGGGAAAGCGTTCAGCATGAAGAAATTGCGCTGCCAAAGGTGCTGCCGGGAACTGGGGTGGAACTCATCTTTCATTATTGCGGCGAGGCGTTTCGGGGAGAATATCGAACTCAGCGCCTTGCCACTCCTGTAGCGCATATCTCTCACTTAAGAACCTCGTATTATCAGCTTGCCCCCGCTAAAAATGTCGGATTTTTTGCCGTTCGGTTTCGCAGCGGCGCATTCCGCCATTTTTGTTGTTATCCCGCCGCAGAACTCATGGATTCATTTCTCAGCGTGGAAGACCTCTGGGGGCGCGTCGGCGTCGAATTCGCAGATCGCCTGCTGAATGCCAGAACGCTTCGGCAGCGCGTCGCAGTCGCAGAGGAATATTTACTGGCGTTTTTGCGGCGATTTCAGCGAGATGAGGCGCGAATTGATTACGCCATCAAGCGCATGTATTACGAGTATTACGCGCTTCAGGAAATTATTGCAGACGCAGAACTCAGTCCGCGCCATTTTCAGCGCCTTATTCATGAGGCATTAGGCATGAGTCCGAAATCGTTCTGCCGGTTAGCCCGTTTTCAACATACGATTCGCGACTTGCTGCTTCATAAAGAAACCGATTATTTCGGAACAGCGATTGAGCGCGGCTATTATGATCAGGCGCATTTTATCAAGGATTTTAAGAGCTTTGTGCAGGAAACGCCGGGAACATTTTTGCAAAAAAAGAATTTCATGTCGCATTTTTACAATACAAAATTATCTCTCGATACGAATGTAGCATTGCGGGTCAGGTAAAAAGAATTGACAGCCTGTTTTGATAAACTCGATTTTTATACACGATATTTGACGAGTGCGTTGCGTGTGGCAAGGCATCGCGTCTTTTTATGAGAGGTCATTGTTATGAAAGCAGCATTTATGTTTATTGCGCCAGAAACGGATCATCAGAAACATCGCGCTGTGATTGCGACTCCGGTTGCAGAACTGACCATTGTTGGCGTCAAAAATTATCAAGAAGCCGAGATGGTTGCGAAGACGCTTGTTGAACAGGGTATTGAGGTGATTGAGTTATGCGCGGGATTCGGCAATAATGGCGTCGCTGCGGTGAATCGAGCCATTAACGGTAAAATTCCGGTGGGCGTGGTGAGATTCGACAGTCATCCGGGCTTTGGATTCAAAAGCGGAGATGCATTGTTCGAATAGGCGTTGCATGGCATCAGACACAAAAAAACGCAACGGTTTCCGCCGTTGCGTTTTTTTATTGACAGGCCAGCTATTTAATCGAACCAGCTACCATCCCTTTGATGATGTGTTTCTGAGCAATCAGGAAAAAGACGATCACCGGAATCAGCGACATCAAAATCGCGGTCAAAATCAAATCCCATTGTTTGACGAACGCCCCGGCAAACGTGGCAACCGCTAATGGAATCGTCTGCACTTTGTTGCCTTTCCCTAAAATCAGTAGCGGGAGCAGGAAATCGTTCCAAATCCAGATGCCGTTCAAGACGAGCACGGTCGCGTGAATCGGCCTGAGGAGCGGCGAAATAATGGTGTAAAAAATTTGAAATTTATTACACCCGTCAATCGTGGCCGCTTCTTCCAATTCAAACGGAATGGATTTGATAAACCCGTGAAACATAAAAATCGAGAGCGACAGACCAAAACCGATATACGACAGAATCATTCCCGGGTAGGTGCGCAGTAAGCGGATGCCTGTAAAATCAAAGACTGTGCGATACCAGGAGAGGAGGGGGAACATCACGATTTGAAACGGAATCACCATTGACGCCACAAACATAAAGAAAATGATTTGCGAGGTCTTTGTTTTTGTGCGAACCAGCACCCACGCCGCTTGCGACGAAAAGAGATTCAGCGTCAGCAAGGAGAAGAAGGTGATGATGATGGAGGAGAGGAACGAACTCGGATAGCGGATATTGTCACTCGTCCAGATCGTCTGCATATTTTTCAAAATCACGCTCCAATCCGTCGGAAACGACATGGGAGACTGCGTAATATCAAAGGCGGTTTTGGCAGAGTTGACAATCACAATGAAAAACGGAAACAGATACAGCACGAACAAGATGAACGTGATGATCTCCAGAATATAGAAATGTTTCGACTGTTTCATTACATTTCAATCTCTTTCTTTTTATTGATGTACACCTGCACTAAGGCAATGCTCACCAACACGAGAAAGAAGATTACCGCTCGCGCCTGTCCCATCGCAAGCTTGTTGCCAACGAATGCGGAATTGTAGATATTCAAGGCTAACAACTCAGTGCCATAAATCGGTTTTCCCATAAAGATCGTGGATGGCCCGCCAGCGGTCAACGAGAAGTTCACGTCGAATTGCTTAAAGGAATTCAGCAGCGTCAGGAACATCGTGATGGTGAAGGCTTGCGCCACCATCGGGATCGTGATGTGCCGCATCTTTTCCCAGGCATTCGCGCCATCAATCGAGGCGGCTTCGTGCAGTTCGGCAGGAACGCCTTCAAGCGCGGCGACGTAGATCATCATGATATAGCCCGCATACTGCCACGTCCCAGCGACAACAATCGCCATCACCGCGCTCCAGCGCTGCCCTAACACGAGATTTTCCGGTTTTGCCAGAAACGCAAAGGCGTCGGAAACCGTCGCCAGGCCGGGGAGCGCGTTGTTGAAAATGAATTGCCAGATATAGCCGAGAATCAAGCCGCCGATCAGGTTCGGAATGAAAAAGCCGACGCGATAGACATTCCGCATTTTGATCTCACTCGTGACCATCAAGGCGAGAAAAAACGCGACGACATTGATGATAAACATATTGACCACAGTATAGATAAACGTGAGGCCGAATGAGTAGATGAATCCGGGGTCTTTGAGGCTTTCCGTAAAATTTTCGAAGCCGATGAACGTCAGTCCGGCGCCGGTTCTGGCGGATGCGCTCCAATCAGTCACCGAATAATAAATCCCTAAGAAGAAGGGGATCACAATGACCATCGCGAACGCAAAGAGCACCGGAACAAGGAAGAGCCAGAAAATCAAGCGGTTTTGCAATTTGTTTTCCATACACCTCTCCTCAATGTCTCAAAGCGATGCTGAATGATGAAAAAAGGGCAGTCATAATGACTGCCCTTTTCTAATATGCGAGTTACTTCTTCAGGCTTGCAATCGCGGCTTTCATCAATTCGATGAATTTGGCTTTGTCAATCTGGCCGTTTGCTAATTGATTGTAAATCGGGCCGAGGGTCTGATCGCGGAAATCGGTTGAGAAATAATACTGACTCCAGGAATAGACTTTACCAGCCGCAGCATACGCCTGCACTGATTTGGACAGCGCGCCACTCGGTTGCAGCGCAATGTTTTTGAAGGCGGGAATCATGCCGGCTTTATTGACGATATAGTCATTGCCAGCTTCCGTGAACACTAAGTCATTCAGGAATTGTTTTGCGGCGTCAATGTTTTTGGATTCGCTGTTGATCACATAATAGGACGGCGCGGCCACAAAAATGCCGTCGGTCGCCTGTTCCATCGAACCATGCGGAGCAAATGCCATTTCGAACGTCGCATTCGCGGCTTTGATATTCGGGTCTGTCCAGTTGCCCTGATGCAGGAACACGGCTTTTTGCGTAGCGAATGCGCCGACTTGCGTGTCATAATTGCCAGTGGTCAACACGGCTTTATCAGAATACTTGAAAAGTAAATCCACCCATTCCGCATATTCTGCGAGGCGTTTTTCATCCACCGTCCCGGCCAACATGCTGTTGACAACGGACAAATCGCCATACGGCAAGCCATTCGACAGCAGCGAGTTGAAATTATGATGCGCTGTCACCCACTTCATTTCAGAAGAAGCGGCCATCGAAACGACGGAGTTGATGCCTAAATCGGCTTTCATGCTGTCGAGCTTTTCGAAGGCGGCTTTGTAGCCAGCGAGATTGACGAGCGTGGCAGGATCGATCCCGGCTTTTTTGAGCATATCGGCGTTATACGCCATGCCCCAGCCTTCAATCGCGACAGGGAATCCGAATATTTTGCCGTCAACATTGAACGCGACGCCTGTTTCGGCAGTCCATTTTTCAGCCGATTGATCCAGAATAATGTTCGCCCATTCTTTATAATCCTCAAGGCCGGCGATGACGAAAATGTCGGGCATATCGCCTGCGGAATAATCGGCTCGCAATTGTTGTCCCAAATCGCACGCGCCGCCGCCGCATGATTTGATGGTGGCCTTGATGCCGCTCGCTTTTTCCCACGTTGCAGCATATTCTTTTAATTGAGCGTCAATCTCAGGCTTATTCTGCATTAACGTGATCTGCGCCTGTGCGCTTTGCATGAACATTGATCCGGCGATAACGATCCCAAGAACAACTCCGATAAATCTTTTCATACGAAATCCTCCTAAAGTTAAAGATTCACTGCCGATAGAGAGATGAAAAAATCACAACATGAAATGCTATACTTAAAATGAAGGAGATATGTCAAGGAAAAATTCAGGCAGGAAATGATTCTATTTTTCTACGGCGGCATTCCCGCGTGGACTCCCAGAAATTAAGGAATTGCGCGGGATCGATACGCTGTTTTTGGGGATGGTCTGGCAAAAAATCGTATTGGCCAATGCCGCCTTGCGCAACCTCGGCAATCCTGACGGGAGCGCACAGGCGAAGCTTTCGGACAAAACCTTCACTTGTGCGCTCCTGTTACAAGATCAACAGCAATGAATAATGCGCTATTTCATTACCGGGGCGGTAATACGCGGATATGCAATTCGCGCAGTTGTTCCGGCGTCACTTCCGACGGCGCGTTCATCATCAGGTCTTGCGCCTGCTGATTGAATGGGAACATGATAATTTCCCGCAAGTTCGCTTCGCCTGCCAGCATCATGACGATGCGATCCACGCCCGGCGCAATCCCGCCGTGCGGCGGCGCTCCAAGCTTGAATGCCCGAATCATGCCGCCGAATTTCTCGTCCACATATTCTGGCGCATACCCCGCAATTTCGAATGCTTTATACATGATTTTCGGGTCATGGTTGCGGATTGCGCCGCTGGAAAGCTCGATGCCGTTACAAACGATGTCGTATTGATACGCTAAAATGTCGAGCGGGTCTTTTTCGTTCAATGCCTGCATTCCGCCTTGCGGCATGGAAAACGGGTTATGGCTGAATTCGATTTTGCCGCTGGTTTCGTTGAATTCGAACATCGGGAAATCCACAATCCAGCAGAAATGAAAGACGTTTTCATCAATCAAACCGAGCCGCTTGCCTAATTCCGTGCGCACTTTCCCGCCGATATCGCAGACCGTTTTTTCTTGATCTGCCAGAAAAAACATTACGTCGCCATCCTCGATTTTTCCGGCAGCTTTGAGCGCGTCCAATTCCGTCCGCGATAAAAATTTGACTATCGGGCTTTTCTCTTTGCCGTCGCTCCAAACGATGTAGCCCAACCCTTTTGAGCCAATGGATTGACTGAAAGCGATCATGTCGTCGAAAAATTTGCGGGATTGACCGGCAATCCCCTTGACCGAGATAGCGCGGATGACGCCGCCGTCTTTGATGACGCTGGCAAAGGCGTTAAATTGCGTCTCGCGGAAAACATCAGTCACGTCAATCATTTCCAACGGATTGCGCAAATCGGGTTTGTCTGTGCCAAAACGCCGCATGGATTCGCGATATGGAATGCGCTGAAATGGCGCGGGCGTCATAGTTTTCGCGCTGAATTCCTGAAAAATGCCGCTCAACACATCTTCGACCACCGCAAAAATATCTTCCTGCGTGACGAAACTCATTTCCATGTCAAGCTGATAAAATTCGCCGGGCGAGCGGTCAGCGCGGGCGTCTTCATCGCGGAAACAGGGCGCGATCTGGAAGTAGCGGTCGAACCCCGCCACCATCATCAATTGTTTGAACTGCTGAGGGGCTTGCGGCAGCGCGTAGAATTGTCCCGGATGCAGGCGACTCGGCACGAGGAAATCGCGCGCGCCTTCCGGCGAACTGCTCGTCAAAATCGGCGTTTGATACTCGTTGAAGCCGAGCGCGGTCATGCGGCGGCGCAGCGAGGCGATGACTCTGGAACGGAGCAATAAATTCTGGTGCAGCCGTTCCCGCCGCAAATCTAAAAAGCGATATTTCAGCCGCATTGCTTCCGAAGCGTTGTCGTCTTTGGCAATCTGGAACGGCAGCGTGTCCGCTTCGCCAAGCACTTCCATGTCGTTCGCGACCACTTCAATCGCGCCGGTCGCTAATTTCGCGTTGACGGTTTCCGGCGCTCTCGCAACGACTTCGCCCGTAAAGCGCATCACGGCTTCAACACGCCAATGTTCGAGCGACCGATAAAATTCTCGATGCGGGTTGATCACGATTTGCGTCAGACCGTAATGATCGCGCAAATCAAGAAAAATAATCCCGCCGTGATCGCGGACACTGTGAATCCAGCCTGATAATCGGACTTGCTGCCCCACATGCTCAGCGCGTAATTCCCCGCACGTATGCGTTCTGTATCTATGCATCGTCGTGTTTTCCATATATCACTCCACCTCGAAATTCTTGTTTATCGAACCATAACACTTGTATTGATCATCATAAAATTCTTTTTTATCGCCATTCTTGTAGTTCTTCAATTTGTCAAGCACTTTCCTTCTCTTGTCTGCCTCTGTTCAATTTCGCTGAAATCGGAACTTATTGGAATCAGCTTTCGAATTTTGCAGGAAAATATTGTAACGAGTCTTGTTGAGCGTTCGACATTTCTTATGTTAACGATAATGCGGCATTGGCAGAGAAGTTGCAGATTTTTTGGCGATATGCAAAATATTATGCGCATAATTCATACAGCATTCCACACATGTACCATCATGTTATCTGATACGAGTATCAGCACTGGCAGTCTTTTTTACCAGAGTTGCCAATGTGCGGCGCAACAGCGTGAAACATACAGCAGACAAGGAGCAGAACAATGAACATCATTGAAATTCAAGAGGTTTCAAAAGATTATCCGCTTGGCAGCACGACCGTCCATGCCTTAAAAGGCGTGAATTTCACGGTTGAGGAAGGCGATTTTCTTTCGATTGTCGGGCCATCGGGCAGCGGAAAAACAACGATGCTCAATATTATCGGGTGTATTGACCATGCCACCGCCGGAAGCGTGAAAATTCATGGCAAAGAAATTACCACAATGACCGATAAGCAGCTTACCGATCTTCGTTTGCACCGGATCGGGTTTATTTTCCAGACGTTTAACCTGATTCCGGTTTTGACGGTTCGGGAAAATGTGGAATTTCCATTGCTTCTTATGAAGAAACAGAATTTCTCAAAAAAGGAAATTCGCGAACGTTCGGAAAAATTGATTACGGAAGTCGGCTTGATTGATTATATCGAACACCGCCCGTATGAACTCTCCGGCGGGCAGCGCCAGCGCGTCGCCATCGCCAGAGCGCTTGTCACAAAGCCGGACATCGTGTTAGCAGACGAGCCGACCGCGAACCTGGATTCCGAAACCGGCGAAAAAATCCTCGAATTAATGGAAGAACTCAACGTTGTTGAAAATACCACATTCATCTTCTCGACACACGATCCCGATGTGCTCAAATACGCGAAACGCATCGTCAAAATCCGCGATGGCCGGATTGTGACGAATTAAGGAGGCAAACCAATGTTGATATTGAAAATTGCATGGCGAAATCTCTGGCGTCATCGCGGGAAAAGTCTGGTCATCGGCCTGATTTTGTTTCTCGGCGCATTTTTAATGACCGTCGGAAATGCCGTGACTGAAGGCGCAAAAGAAGGGATGGCCGAGAATATGGTGAACCGTTTTACGGGACATCTGTTACTAAAAGCCGCGACTGAAAAAAAAGACGAAGTGTTGTTCAGCGCTGAAAGTTCGCTGAAAGTGATCTCCGATTATCCTGATGTGAAGGCGACACTGGAGCAACAGCGCGATTTCATCGAAAGCTTTGCGCCCATGACGCGCGGGATGGCGATGATTCTTAACCCGGATGGCGACAGCGACGAGGTGTTCGTTTTCGGCGTGAATTTCGAGGATTATCAGCGAACGTTCCTCAATAATATCATTGCGGTCGAGGGGCGATTGTTGTCGAACGGCGACCGAGGATTGCTCATCACCGAATATATACGAGAAAAGTTATATGATAATAACGGCTTCTGGATCGCGCCGGAAGGGATGACCGCCGAGCAAACCGCATTACTGAAGGATGAAACGGCGCAACAGCAATTGAAAGGAAGCGATGCGGACATCCTGGCCGATGCGAAGAGTAAATATGAACAGGGCAAACTGAAAACCGCGAATGACTTGATTGTTATGGGATTCGGTTCCAATTCGTTCGGCAGTGACGTACGCGCGCCGATTAAAGGAATTATCGAATTCGGAAGCATGAATAAAGTCTGGCAGGAAGTCACTTTCATGGACATCGAGTCCTATCGCGAAGCGTTCGGCCACATCAGCGCTGCGAATAACACCGTCGAATTAACCGAACAGCAGCAGACGATTCTCGCAACAGATTCGATGGACGATCTGTTCGATCAGGGCGATGTCGTGCAGGAAACCGAGTTGCAAACCGAAGGCTATAATCTCGAAGCCATGCAGCAACAAACGCAGCGATCAGCCGTCAAGGTGGATACCGATCAGGGTGCGTATAACATTGTTGCCGTCAAATTGAACCCGGAACTGTTGAAACAAGGCATGACAATAGAAGACGCCAAACTGCGCTTGCAGAAAATTCTCGATGATGCCGGGGCGAAGGTCACGGTAGTGACGTGGAAGCAAGCGGTGGGCGAAGTCGCGCAATTTGCGGCGATTACGCAGGGCGCGTTGTCCGTGTTCGTGCTCTTTATCTTTTTCGTCGCGATCATCGTCATCATGAACACGTTAAGTATGGCCGCAATCGAACGGGTCGCCGAAATCGGCATGATGCGGGCTGTCGGAGCGCAAAAAAGGTTTGTCGGCATGATGTTCCTGTCGGAAACCTTTATGTTGGCGTTCATATTCGGCGGCGCAGGCATCATCGTCGGAATGATCGTGTCATTCGCTCTGGCTTCGATGGGGATTTCGGTGACGAGCAACGATTTGCTCAGCTTGCTGTTCGGCGGCGATACATTCAATCCGGTGATTCATGGTTGGGAATTCGTGTCAGGTGGCATTCAATTAGGCGTGGTGACGATACTGGCCGTCATCTATCCGCTGCTGATTGCCAGAAAAATTACGCCGTTAGAGGCGATTTCGCGTGATTAGGATAGACCGCGAAACACACGAAATACACGAAAATTTATATTTTTAGGAGTGCCAAAGCTTGCTTTGGCTGTCAAAGCAGAGCTTTGACACTCCTGACTTTTTCGTGTATTTCGCGTGTTTCGTGGTTAAAAAAATATGAACATGCTTTTCAAAATCAGCGTACGGAATTTATTTCGCCAGAAACGGCGCAATATCTTGTTAGGCATCGGCATTGCCTTCGGCATGAGCATTTTGATTTTGTCGAACGCTTTTGCGCACGGCCTGTCGGATATCTTACTGAACAAAATCATGAAATGGATGACCGGCCATATTCTCGTCACCATGCAAGAAAAGCAGGACAAAAAAACCTGGGGGCTGATTCGCGATAAAGACCGTTTCATGCAAATCATTCGCGAACGCGTCGAAGGCGATAAAGACATTTACGAAGGCGTCTCGACGCAGAATATGTCCGCTGGACATTCGCACAGCGTACGCGCCTTAGGCAAGGGCACTTCCGAATTTCTTGTCGTCGTTGGCATCCAAATGGACGACAGTTTTACGGACGAGACCGAAGTTATCACCGGAAATCATCTCGACATCAACGATGCTACCCGCGAAAATCCGATTCTCCTGTACGACAAGATGGCGGAAAAACTGAATGTCGGGGTGAATGATACGATTCGCGTCCAGTTTTCCACCGTGTACGGGCAGGTGCAGGCCGCGCAGTTTACCGTCGTCGCGGTGTTGAGGTCAACGAATCCGTTCATGAGTTTCGCCGCCTTTACGTCACAGGAAACGCTCAAACCGCTGGTTGGGCTGATGCCGCAGGAGAACGCGTCGTTGTCCGTTGTGATGAAAAATTTAGAAAAACCGAAGTTGGTCATTGAACAGGCCAACCGCTTGCATGAAGCCTTGCAACCGGGCGCAGCAGGTTATATCGGTTCGCTGAAGGCGGAGAACGGAGCGCAGCAGACCGCGCAGGCGTTGGCCGTGTTGCCGGACGAGGCGCTGCGAAAACAATTCGCTGAAAAAATCATGCTGACCGAAGGGCAACTCGATACGCTCTGGAATGACAGACAGGCGGCCTTTTTGAGTCAGAAAATGGCGCAGGCGCTCGGCGTGCAAATCGGCGATCCGATCAGCGCTATGTACGAGACGAAATTCGAAGGGATGTCCACGCCGCGTTCGCTGCGGGTCAGCGGCATCTTTCAGGCGAATGACGTGTTGACAGATGAGATGGTCTTCGTGCATGAGCAGGAGTTGTACGAAACCAGCATCCCGGCGGTGCCGAAGTCTCCGGCGACGCTTGCCAAAGAAAGCGCCTTGTTTCCTCTGACGTTGAAAGAATGGACGTTATTGGAAATGACGTATGACGAGACAGCCTGGGAGAAAAAACACAAAGCCTTGAAAGATACCGAGTGGAAAGGGCGCGTCGTGGAAGTGAATACCATGTATGAATTAGCGAGCGGCGTCCTGAAAATGGAACAAGTGCTCGACATGATTACGATGGTTGCCGTCCTGGTGCTCTTTTTCATTATTCTGATTGGCGTCGTGAACACATTGCGCATGACGATTCGGGAACGGACGCGAGAAATCGGCACGATTCGAGCCATCGGGATGCAGCGCGGCGACGTGCGTTGGAGTTTCGTGCTGGAAGTCGTGTTATTGGCGTTTTTCGCCAGTCTGGTCGGCTTAGGCATCGGATATGTCGGAATGTATGCGCTCAGTCTGCCGAAGATCGAATCCGAGAGCATGTTTACGATGTTTTTGTCGGATAAACATCTGTATTTCTTGCCGACGGCGTTGGATGCCGTCAAAAATCTGGCGATTATTTTGAGCATCGCCTTTATCACCTCGTTTTTCCCGGCCAATCGCGCCGCCAAAATGTCTGTGGCCGATGCGCTGCGCCATTTCGAATAATGTGAATAAAAAGAATAACCCTGCCAGGGTTTCGAACCCTGGCAGGGTTGAATATGCCACAAGGAGAAATCGAATGAAACGAATCTGGAGTGTTCTCGTCTGCATGACGCTGTGTTTGATCTGGAACAGCGCGAGTTTTGCCTCGCCGAAAGTCATTGAAATTATGCAAAAGATGGACGATATGGAAAAGCTCGGCGTGGACATTACCGCCAAAGTCAAAATTACGCAACAAAAGCCGGACGAAGGCGTCAAAGTGTTGGAAAGCGTCTATTATCGCCGCGACCGCGATGACGCCTTTTTGATCGTCATGATCGCGCCGGATACCGATAAGGGCAACGGCTATCTGCGTGTCGGCGATAATATGTGGATGTATCGCCGCAATACCCGCACGTTTCAGATCATGGATCGCGACGAATCCATCGGCGGATCGGATGCCACAGCCGGCGATATGGAAACAAAGAAGTTCTCCGAATTGTACGAGCCTGCGCTGGACGCGCAAGGCAACGAAATTCTGACGGAAGAAACGCTGGGCAAAGCCAACATTCCGGTCTATCGTTTCGAAGTCAAAGCCAGAGTCAAGGATGTGGATTACCCGAAAAAGATTTACTGGGTGCGTACCGATAATTTTCTGACCATGAAAGAAGAATCGTATTCTCTTTCCGGCGCGTTGATGGAATCCGGCTTTTTCCCGAAATATACGACCGTCGAGGGCAAATTCATCCCACAGCAGATGATTTTCGTGGATGAATTCGAAAAAGGAAACAAGTCTATGGTCGAAATCTCCGGCATCACGTTGCAGCCCATCAATGACGACATCTTTACGAAAGCCTACCTGGAAAATTTAAGCAAATAAATAAGGAGACCTCACAGGTTTTCGAAACCTGTGAGGTCTTCGAACGAAATATGAAACAAAACTTATATCAATATCTTTTTATAATCGGATTCGCGCTGATGCTCTGCGCTCAGCCGATCTCCGCGCAAGAAGTGAACGAAGACGACCTGTTTTCTACCGACACGCTTGAGGAAGCGCCGCCGCAGACCGAACAACCTGACGCCGCGCCGAAATCGCCCGACCTGAATTCCTCGGAAGACGACATTTTTTCCTCTGGCGACAGCGTCTCAGAAGTTGAAGACACCGCCGACGACTCGCTATCGGCAATTATGGATCAGGAATCGGTCTCGTTTTCCGGCGAATTGTCCGCCAATTTCGGCGCATCACTGCTGCGCGACTATCTCGACGGTGATAAAAATTTTGAAGATAACCCGTATTCGACATCTGTCGAAGGGGATTTTTTGCTGGATATGCGCTGGAAGAAAGGGATCAAGGCGTTCGGCGATCTGTGGCTGTCCTATTCGCCGCTGCTGAACGAACCGAACGCGGCGGAGAATGCGCAGCCCGGCGAGACCGTCGAAGAACCCGACGATTTCGATACGATCTTGAAAGAATTATTCGTGGATGTGAATATCGCCAAAAAAGTCTATTTTCGCTTTGGAAAACAGGCGTTGAAATGGGGACGCTGCTACTTCTGGAATCCGACCGATCTCCTCAGCGAAGACCGCAAGTCGTTTACGGATTTGGATAGCCGTCTGGAAGGGGTGTATGGCCTGAAAACGCATGTGCCGTTCGGCACGACCGTGAATCTGTACGGATTCGCGCAATTCGATAATGCGGACGATATGTCGCAAATCGCGACCGCTGGAAAAGTGGAATGGCTGCTGCCGAACGACATCGAAATCGGCCTCTCCGCCTGGCATAAAAAAGATTATCATCCCGTGTTCGGTCTTGATGTTGCCATGTATAAACTGCGGACAAGCTGGCGCGGCGAAATGAGCCTTGTCAGAGGGGATAACCGGACATATTTAGAGCAAAATGACGCTGGCGAATGGATTGATACCGCCAAAGACACGGATGAATGGGCGCCGCGTTTTGCGCTCGGCGCGACGCGAACCTTCGATTATGGGAATTACAATGATCGCATCAGCGTGACTGCCGAGATGTATCACAATCCGAACGGTTACGACGCAGACATGCTGAAAGATGAACAGGTTCGTCAGGTATTTTTGGCAGGAAATTATTATCAGCCGAACGATTACGGCCAGTGGTACGCAGCGATTTTCGGGAGTGTGTCGAAGTTCCTGCTCAGCGACATGACGCTGAATGTCAATGTGATTTCCAACCTGACGGATTCCTCGTGGCTGCTGAAACCCGGCATCTCGTATCAACTCGCCTCGAATGCCGCGTTGCAATTCGACATCACCGGTCATTTCGGCGAGGAGAACCGCGAATATACGTTCAGCGGTCAGGCAATCGATCTTGACGCCAGCATCAGTTTAGCGTTTTAGCAGGTTCGCTGTCAGATACGGCTGACGTATCTGACAGCGTTTTTTGTCATCACGGTTAGGGTCTTGAATTGACGTAAATATCGTACAGTAAGCTATGTGCTAATAATGGGTCATCGGGAATTGCAATACTGCCATCAGGGGCGTGCCCGTATTTTTTGAGTAAAAATTCGGTAAATTCCGGTTTCATCAAGGTCAGGTTAATCCCCTGCATTGACCATTGACTGAAGTGGCGTTCGGAAATCGGCATATAGCTGATAAGGCAGGAGTGATCGTGTCTGGAATCCCGTAATATTTTGGCATACAGCGCATTGAGATGTTCTGCGGAGCCTTCCAATACTTGTAAGAATTTTCGCGAGATCATCACCAGAAGACCGGTTACGTCTAAGCTGGCGTTATTTTCCTGACTTTTCAAAAGAATATCTTTCAAATCCGTCCAGTCAATATAACTGGCAACATCACTGACATAAATCAAACGATAAAGCTGCATAATAAGCCTCCTATATAGCGTTTCGGGGCGTTCTCTCTATCGAAAAAACAGAGGAACGCCAGTATGCGCGACGATCATTTTCGTCGTCTCTGAACTCCGAAGTCTCCAGCCCCTCCGAGTTCTGGTGTCAATACAACGTGCTTGTCGTTATTTCGCCTGCTTCGGATAGGTAAACCAGAACGTGCTGCCTTGGCCTGACACGCTTTCCACCCAGATTGTCCCGCCATACGTTTCGATGATTTTCTTGACGATTGTCAACCCGATTCCGCTGTTTTCAGTATCGTCTGACGCGCGAAGCGTTTGAAAGATTTGAAAAATTTTCTCATGGTATTGCGGGTCAATGCCCGGCCCATTATCAGCAATCCAAAATTGCCAATAATTCTCGTCTTCGCTGCATCCGATCCGAATCTGTCCATCCGGTTTATCCATGAATTTGATCGCGTTACTCAGAAGGTTCTGAAATACTTGAGCGATTTGCGTAGGGTTGCCGCGCAGCGCCGGAAACCCTCTATCATACGTCACGTTGATATTGACGGGCGGCATCAAGCTTTTGACGACTTCTGGAATGAGCATATCGAGATCGATGTCGTCAACGACCTCTGACGGCCTTCCGGCTCTGGAATATGCCAGAATGCCATCAATCAGCCGATCCATCCGTTTGACGCGGTTAATCAGCAGATCAAGCAATTCTTTGCCTTCCGGGGCCAACGTCTCGCCATGATCTTGAATCAGCCAGCTCGAAAGTTGGGAAATGCCTCGCAGCGGGGCTTTCAAATCATGCGAGACAATATACGCAAAGTTGCGTAATTCTTTATTGGTGGACTCCAATTCGACCGTGCGCTGCTGCAAACGCTGATTCGATTCTTGCAGGCGCGTTTGCAAGTCGCGAATGGTGAGATGGGTTCTGACTCGCGCCAACACCTCTTCATGCTGAAACGGCTTCGTAATGTAGTCCACTGCGCCTAATTTGAACCCTTTCAGTTTATCAACATGTTCGATGAGTGCGCTCAGAAAAATGACCGGAATGTCGCGCGTGCGTTCATCGGCTTTCAGGCGGCGGCAGACTTCGAAACCGTCAATATCCGGCATCATGACGTCTAAAAGAATAAGATTCGGAGAGGCATGTTGTAGGACGTCGAACACCTCTTTCCCATTCTGAGCGACCAGCAATTCGAATCCGACGCGTTCCAGGACGCGGATGAGAATTTCGATATTTTCAAGTTTATCGTCAACGATCAAAATCGTGTGCGACTTCGACGGTGATACGCTCATGGATGCGTTCTCCTGAGATAAGGGGCCAGTAATTCTACGATATTGTTAAATTGATAATGCGTCGTATAGAATTGCATTTTCAATAGAAATGCTTGATATTGAGTCTGGTCGTGTTGAAACATGTCAAGCCATTTTTTAATTGCAGTGATATTTCGCGCCTGAGCCGCCTCAAATAACGGAAGTAAATCTTCACGAGGGGGGATCGCTCCAATCGGCTCTTCAGCATTCAGCAGAGAGGAATGCGGCGAATTCCGCTCTTCATACACCCATTCGACATGTAGATATTGTTGCAACGTTTTGAACAGGTTGTCCAGGTAGATCGGCTTTGATAGAAATCCGTTGCAACCAACCTCAAGACTCTTCTGAAGGTGCCGCCCTGAAATGCTTGCCGAGACGGCGATGATCGGCATCTGATCGAGTTCGGGAAACTGCCGAAGCCGCTGAGCCACTTCAATGCCATCCATCTCTGGCATGATGATATCCAAAAAGAGCATATCCGGTCGAAGACGCCGAATCTGTTCAAGCGCGATACGCCCATTGGCAGCCTCATTCACCCGGAAATCCAATGGAGTCAGCATATCGCGCATGACCGCGAGATTCTGCTGATCGTCGTCAACGACAAACACCGTTCGTCGTTCGCCGGTATAGCCGATGATCCGGCGCATCTGGCCGATAGATTCCGGCGTCTGCATCGGGAGCGCGGTGACAGAAAGATCAAACCAGAACAGACTTCCTTGCTTTACCGTACTGTTGACCAACAACTCGCCGCCCATCATGCGGACTAATGAACGGCTGATGGCCAATCCTAACCCGCTGCCTTCGATATGCGCGTCCCCCGTATCAATCTGGTAAAAGGCATCGAAGATGTGTCCGATTTTATCGGCTGGAATGCCGATCCCTGTATCGAGAATCTCAAACCGCAGCGTGACCGCGAATGCTGATTCAGAGGCATGTTGCGGAGCTTCCCCTGCTATGCGGTGCACCCGAAACGTAATCATGCCCTCTTCAGTATATTTGACCGCATTATTCGAAAGATTCAGCAGCACCTGGCGCAGCCGGTGTTCATCAATCAGAATGCCCGGCGGCAAATCCGGGGCAAAGTCCGTCGTAAAATTCAACTGCTTTTGATATGCGCGAATTTGCATCATATCAGCGATGTCATGCAGAAACGCCTGGAACGCCACCTCTTTTAACTGTACGTCAATTTTTTGCGCATCAATTTTCGATAAATCCAATAAATCATCAATCATTTGCAGCAAATGCCGTCCGCTATGATGAATCGTTTCAATCGCTTTTTGCTCCTGTTCCGACAACCGTTCTTCTTGTTCAAGAATCTGCGTGTACCCTAAGATGACGTTCAACGGCGTCCGCAGTTCGTGGCTCATATTCGCTAAAAACAGGGTTTTGGAGCGATTCGCATGTTCTGCGATTTCTTTCGTATGATGTAATTCTCGATTCGCCTGCGTGAGTTCTTCCGTGCGTTGTTGCACGCGCATCTCCAATTCCGCATACATCTTGCGAAGGCGCTCTTCGGCGCGGAGGCGGCGCATAATATCGCTTCTCAGGCGCGCCTGCAAATCATTCAGCGCCGCGACCACCATATCCAACTCATCTACGTCCGCATGTTTTCGATGTGACCGATGTAATGCGAACACGCCTTCTAACTGATGAATATCCAGGCTGGAGGTATAGGAGGCCATCGCGATCAAGTGGCGCGTAATCAGCACATGGATGATGACGAGCAGCATAAAGGCCGTCAAAAAAATTTGCGCGGCGTTCGCGCATAAAATCAAGACCGCATTTTTCATCAGGCGTGTATGGACGCCATGCAGCGTGATGGTGACGGTTAGGGTTCCTAAGGAAAGGTTCTGACCTTTGTGCCGAACATTTGGGTATTCGAGCGGAAACGCGCGAACAATATCCTGTTCGGCGCTGAAATTCCCGGCTGAAAATTTTCCGACGTGTTCTTCCTTCGCAATAATTTCGACGTACGCAATATGTTGAAATTGGAGTAATCCACTCAATTGCAATCGAAGCTGCTCTCCGTCAAGCTCATACAAACTTCTGTTCAACGAAGGAAGGTAACTTGCCTGTATGAATTGCATATCCCGTTCAATCGAGTCCAGATCATGCTGATAGCTTAACCAGAGTTGGATAGCGGACACGAGCAGGGTAAAAATCGCGCTGCACAGCGCTGCATACCAGAACAGTCGTAATGACAGCCGGCTGGTCAATCTGAATCGCGGTAACGAAAATGTGGAAAACATAGCGCGTACCCGATGATGAGGCGATAGTTGTAAAAAATGACAACGTTTTTTCAGGGAATGCGTTTCTGCATCGCTTTTTTCCACATGCGCCTGAATCCGTCTTGATCCCGCCGCGATAACACCTTCCACAAGATGAGGTGATGTTTGAAATAGGTTGGATCGTCAAGATGATAGGTGGCAATTTCTTCTGGCGTCAACCGGTCTTTGATGTGTAAATTGACCGGAAATTGGGCAATATTACGCACATATCCGACCTGAACATCCGGGCTGAGGCTGTGATTGATCCAGGCTTCCGCAATCGCTTTCATCGTTGAATTATCTTGTAATGCCGCTGAAATCATCCAATTATCCACCCAGCCGGTCGTGCCTTCTTTCGGTTCGGCCATTTTCCAGACTTCCCCGCGCCGCTGCAATTCCGGCAAAGCAAATCCCCATGCCGTCGAGAGCGCCAATCCTTGCAAGTCGTCCGCAGTATCCACGCCAACCCACAGTGTTTTCGCGTATTGCGCCAGTTCATCAATACGTTGCTGAAGTTCCGGCGTGTTGAGCATATCATACTGAAATATCTGTTCTTCACTCAGCCCGGCAGCCAAAGCCGCAACATAAATATTGGCTTCGTGGTAATCGGCGCTGATGGCATATTTCCCGCGATACTGCGGATCCCATAACACATTCCAACTGGTCGGCGGTTCTGGAAACATGGCCGTATTATACGCCAATCCGTACGGGCCATAGACAATCGGCGCGCCGTACACGTTCCCATTTTCCGTAATGTATTCGGCATGTTGCAGTTCCGGAATAATCTGCGCGTAGTTCGGGATATTTTCGAGGTTGAGCGGCAAGACTAATCCCTCTTGAATCAGCCTCCAGCGGTCTGATTTGGGGATATTATGCGCAGGGCTGATCAGATCGGCAGTCTTACCGCGCACACCATCGAAAAATTCTTGCGGGTCTGAGACGTTGTGTACGATGACCGTGACATCCACCCCGAATTGTTCTTTGACGAGTTGTTCGAACGATGCCGTATATTCGGGGGCGGCGTAACCTTCCCAGCAAAGGATGCGAAGCTCTTCCGCCGATACGCCTGAAACACAGGTAAGAACGATGAAAACAACGAAAACAACAAACCGTCGCGCGTGTTGCATAACAATGTCCCTCCGTTCACCGGAGTGTCAACGCTCTGCGCTAGCAGTCAACGCAGCCCTGGCATTCCGAATGTTTAAAACAGGTTCTAAGAAATTTCTTGCAAAGGTCAAGTGAAATGTTTTGGAGAACATGAGCATTCGGTTTGATGAGAGGTGCTTCCGTTCGTGGTGAGCCTGCCGAAGGGCGAATGACGATTCGACAAATTCACCGCGAACAGGGCGTTTTCCCACCGAACCCTTAGAGATCGATCCCCATAAATGCCACCTGAAAGGGCAGATGGGGAAATGTGCGCATCTCTTTCAAGATAAACCCCAATTTCTCATACCATCGCGTCAATTCGACGTTTTCGGCAATCGTGCCGATTTCGACGCGGCGGATATGACGTTGGCGAGCTTCCTCGAACACATGTTGAACGAGAGCTTCGCCGAATCCTTTTCGCCGAAATTGCGGCAGCACGGCCAGCCGTTCCAAATAACAGAGGTCTGGTCGCGCCTGTTCCATTGCCACGCATCCGCACAACGTCTGCGCGTCTTCTAACACATAAAATACGATGCCGTTGTCCATCGCGGCTTCAATCCAATCATCCTGGCAATTAGAGGGATGTTTCGGCGCATTCTCCGACGTCAAATGAAAGCGCTCGGCCACGTCGCGACTCGCGTCGCGAATCAGTTGCGTCAGCGCATGAATATCGTCGCGAATAGCAGGTCTGATCGTGAACGCATGAGGCGCATTGACGCGATGTCCGGCAGCCGTCAGGGCGTTGATGGCTCGCGGAACGTCGTCTGTTTTCACTAAAATGTAATCGGTATTGAATGTCGAAAGCGCGAACAGCGCGACGTTGACTTCGGCGAGCAGCCCTGAAACATGCGCCAAAATGCCTGTCAGGGCAAGATCGAAGACGCCGCATAACTTGAACGCTCGCCAGTCTGATTCTTCAGCCGCAGCGTTCGGAAACGTTCCGCTTGTTGTCACAATCGAAATTTCGTCTGGCGTATAGGTCGCGCTGTAAAATTCGGATTCACGAACATTCGCGCGCTCTGGCGCGTGATCCGGCGCAAATTGATAGATAGAAAGCGTCGGCGGCAGCAATTCGAATTGCAAAGGTTTCATTGGTTCTCCCGATCTCAGCGCAGGACTGTTAAGTTCTCACGAAACGCTGTCATTGCGAGGAGTGACAACGACGAAGCAATCCCGTTCTCACGAGATTGCTTCGCTGAAAAGCGCTCGCAATGACACGTGTTCACGAGAACGTAACAGCCCTGCGATCTCAGCGGAGTGCGAAAGTGAAGCTTTCGCCGTCAAAGCTTCGCGTTGACACTCCAAAGAAGTTCTCTTTTACAGAGTTATGCCCAAACCGCTTTGACGACAAAATGCGTGGTCAGCGGTTCTGGCGGCATAGCGGCTGCGAATGTATTCTGATCGTAATCTGTCGAAAATTCGATCTGTCCGAAGCCGGCGTTCGCGAGCAGATCGCGAATCTCCGACGGCGAAAAATAGCGGCGAGTCGTGGTGATCTCCGTCGTGTGCCCGGCCTCCTCGTAAACTTGCGTCCGCGTCTCGCGGTGATTAATGACATACCGTTTATCGTTCAAGGTGATTTGCCGCCCCTCGATCTCGAAAGCGTGTTGATGCCATTCCGCCTCAGATTCGGAGGTCGCACGGCTGTTCGGCACGAACAGGTCAAGTATCAGCGCCGCGTTCTCAGCCAGCGATGGCCGCAGATTCGAGAGAAATCGTTCCGGCGCATCGAGAAAATAGTTAAACGTATAAAACGTCACAAGCACCCGGTCAAACTCGCCTGCAAGCGGCTGTTTCAGTATATCGTGGCAGAGCAACCGCACCTGCCCTGTCCGTTCGAATTCCGCGAGCTTCTGCCGGGCAAGCTCAAGCATCTCTTCCGAAATATCGACGCCAGTCACCCGACAGCCGCGCTCCAATAGATAGCGCAGGACGCGCCCCGTACCGCAGCCGACTTCCAGAATTCGGTGATTCGGCTGACAGAACGCGCCGTACATCGCTAAATCGTGTGTAAAACGCTGGACGTATCCATCGTAATACCGGGCGAATTGCCGGTAGGTTTCGGTCGCATTTATGGTGTCGTGAGCCATATCAAGCTTTCTCCCGCTGATGTTGTTCGAATTGCGCCATCTTTCAGCGCGTCTTTCAGCAGCGCCAGACCATGCGCGTATTCCTCCGCGCTGATCAGATGAAACATGGAATAGCCTTTTTTCTCAACAAGTTCGAGGAATTTTTCGTCCAATTGCGTCGGACGATTTTCATACAACCCAACCGTTTTCAGGTGGACAAACGACTGCCGTTCCGCCGCTACGATAATTGCGTCAATGTCGGGATAACGCCTCTGATCGACGCGTACCACGCCGGGAAAAAAGCGAGCGTAAGGACGCGCGGCAATCTGTGCATGAGATTGCGTGGCGATACAGAGTTTCGCGCCAGGCCGCATCACGCGAAAGATTTCCGCGTACATGGCGAACAGATCAGAAATATGATGAATCACATCCGTCATGTACGCAAAATCAAATGTGGCCGCGTCAAACGGAATTTTCCCGGCATGTCCGGCATTCACCGTGATATTCGGATTTTTCGCGCGTGCTTTTTCCCGCATTCCGTCGGACGGCTCCACGCCAAACACCTTTGCCTGGGTGATTCGTTGCAGCATACTGGCGTAATTGCCCGTGCCACAGCCAATATCCAGCACGCGCGTTTCTGCGTTCATGGAAATTTCAGCCATCATCGTATTCAGCAGTTCAATATCGGCGTCGCGCACATCATCATAAATTCGACTGATTTCATCATAATTTACTGCCATCGCGCCTTCTCCTCTTGCCGATTATTCGGCAAACTGTAACATGTTGACAAGGTTTGGTGAACAGATGAATCGTAGGTTGGTGCAGATGACGAGGAAAAGCTGTCGGACTCGTACAACCTGTCCGACAGCTACGCCAACAACGTGTTGTGCAATACAACTAACTATATTTCAGATAACGCATCACGCGCTTGACATATTGCTGATCTTGATTGTAATGCCAGACCGCCTTGCTGAGATTGGCCTGACCGCCTTTGTAGAGCAGATAATTGGCGGCGGAGAAGGCCGCGTCTTCCACGTCGAACGGGTCTTTGCGACCGTCGCCGTTCGCGTCCACCGCATGGCGCACCCATGTTTCCGGGATAAACTGAAAGGGGCCGATAGCGCCTTTGTTCGAGCCGTACACCTTTTTCGGATCCCAGTGGAGTTCGCGGCAGATTTGATAAAAATACGGGAGTTGCTGTTTGGGAAGCACCGACAGCGCCGGAACGCTCCCTAAATTTTTGCCTAACGCCGTTTCTTCGGAGTGCAAACCCCAGAATACCTGCCAGGGCAGTCCTGACCAGGTTTCGACTTCTTTATACAGGCGGTACAACTCGCGGGTATCCTTGATGTCATACGACGGCCTCGCGGGTTTCAGCCAATACCAGGCGTCTTGCAGCAGCCCGAACGCCTTGCAGCCCAGCCACCAGAGGCTTTTCCCCGTCTGAGTCAACGCGTATTCTGCCAGTGCGCCGGTTTTCGAAAGCAACGACCGGTGAGAAAAGATGATACGAGACGTCACCGCATTGAATACCAGCAGATACACCAGCAAGACGACCAGCCCGACAATCAAAAATTTTTTCAGCATAGCGCCAATGCCTAACGCCGCCCGGCAATCGCGTAAATCAGTATGGGGCGATTATTGTTGTGATTTCGTACCCGCACGCGCGTCACATCTGTCATGTTTTGCGGCAAATCCACGCTTTGCGCTCCGACTTTGCGCCCGATGAAGTTTTCCATGCCTCGGCTGTCGGTGGCATAAACCTCGTATTCGCCGTCAGCTTGAATATGAAATTCCGCCTGTTTCCATTCGTTTTTGATCGGCGTCTGCCATTTGACTTCGATTTCGCCGAGCGGCGTTAATTGATAGCCCATGCTGCCGCTGGTCAGAATGATTCTGGCGCGTTCCAATTCAGCGCAATCCAACTGCTCGACCCGCAGGCTGACAAGCTGTTCGGGGAAATACGAAAAGACGCCATCCATCGCACCGACAGCGGCATACGCGATGCCTTCAATCGCCTCGATGTAGGTCGCACCCTCATGGCGGTTGGCGATCAGAATCAATTCGGCGGAGGTAATATTCTGCGGCAAATCGAATGAAGAACTCCCCTTCACATCCGCGCCGATCTGCGTCCAGGTCGGTTCGCCGAAATTGGCGACAAACACATTGTATGGCCCGTCGAATCCGCCTTTATCATGCGTATAAATGGTGATATCAGGTTGATTGGGCACATTGATCACCGGGTTGTCTTTATAAAATTGATAGACCACCTGTGAGTTCATCCCTTCCAGGACGGCCACGCGGCCATCGCGGCGCAGGCCGTCTTGCGCGTCGGTCACGTGCCAGGCGGATTGCGGCAGGAAATTATCGGCGAACCGGCGCTGCAACTGACGCGGCTGCTCGATCAACGCCCGCGAATCGGCTTGCTGCGCCGGTGCTACCGGCTGCTCCGGTTGTTCCGGCAGCGCAGGCACAAGACTATTGTCAATCGGCACAGTCTGCGCTTGCGGTTGCTGCGGATCGTCTCCGGGCTGAATCGCCGAACTGCTCTGCGGAAGCAAGAGGGAAAGCAGACAGACGGCTCCCCCGACAATCATGGCGTGTTTCCAAAAAAATGTGCTCGAATTCATTGGTGTCATACGCATATTCCTCTCTCCTGTTTGCTCTTGATCAGACCTCGTCGAACAGAAAAAATCATTCCATATCTCCCCTCTGGAACGGGCAAAGGGTGGGTTTTTATTTTACCGCATATCGGCGGCTTTATGAATTACGTCCGCGACGCCTTCGGTGAGTTCGTAATTCCCAAGTTCCTCAAGACGCACCCAGCGGGCATTCGCTGCGTCCGAGGTCGGCTGAACCGCAAAATCATGACATGGACGCGAATCTCGGCACTCAACCAAATAATCTATGATGAGATAATGATACAGCACCTTGCCTTCGTCGTCGCGGATGACTTTATTGACAATCTCAACCACGCGCGTCGGACGAATTTCAAGCTGGCATTCTTCCTGAATCTCTCGAATCAGGGCGTCTTCCGGCGATTCTCCGACTTCGATTGCGCCGCCCGGCAGCGTCCACTTGCCTTGCGCCGGAGGTGTGCCACGTTGAATAAGCAGAACGCGCCCTTCGCTCAACGCAATTGCGCCGACCGCAGGAATCGGAAATGCCGGATAGGTGCGCGTCTGTTCTGCCATGTTCGTATTAGGAATGATGTTTCGAAATTTGTCAAGAACTCCTTACACTTCTATCCTCATGTTTCGCATATTTTTCTTGACTCTGCGTTCCTGTTTGGCTCTTTTTCATAATCTATGGAATCATTACGCGAATTATATCGAATCGGCATGGGGCCGTCAAGCAGCCATACGATGGCGCCGCGGCGAGCAGCGGCGATCTTTGCGGAACGCGCGGGGCAGGCGGCGGCCTATCGCGTGACGCTCTACGGCAGTTTAGCGGCGACCGGACGCGGCCATTTGACGCATGAGGCCGTGACGCAGCCGCTTTCGCCCAAATCGGTATCCATCATCGAACGACCCGACATCACGCGGCCATTTCATCCGAACGGGATGCTTTTCGAAGCGCTTGACGCGGATGGCGCGATCCTGATAAGTTGGGAAGTGTACAGCGTCGGCGGCGGGGCGTTGCGCGAAGAAGATCAAGAACCGCCGCAATCGGTCTATGAGATTTCGACGATGGCCGGATTGCTGGAATGGACGACACAGACGGGGAACCCGCTCTGGATGTATGTGAAGGAATGCGAGGGCGATGACATTTGGGAATATTTGTCAACCATCGGCCATGCCATGAATGAAGCGATTGCGCGAGGGTTGCAGACCGAAGGCGTGCTGCCCGGCGGATTGAGATTGCCCCGGAAAGCGTATCGCGTCTATCAACAGACCTTTCATTTGGATAAGCTGACGCAACGCACCGGGCTGCTGACCGCTTACGCATTAGCCGTTTCGGAAGAAAATGCCGCTGGCAGTATGGTCGTCACTGCGCCGACTTGCGGCTCATGCGGCGTACTGCCGTCGGTGTTGCGCTATCTGCAACAATGCAATGAATTTGCGCCGGTCATGATTGTACGCGCTCTTGCCACCGCCGGATTGGTTGGGAATATCGTCAAAACCAACGCCTCGATTTCCGGCGCGGAAGTCGGCTGTCAGGGGGAAGTCGGCACGGCCTGCGCAATGGCCGCCGCCGCCGCTGCGCAATTGCTCGGCGCCGCGCCGCATCAAATCGAATATGCCGCCGAAATCGCGTTGGAACATATGTTAGGGTTAACGTGCGATCCGATTGGCGGACTCGTGCAAGTCCCCTGTATCGAACGCAACGCGATGGCCGCCATGCGGGCGCTCAATTGCGCCGAATACGTGCTTTTTTCAGATGGCCGTCATTTAGTCTCGTTTGATCGCATCGTCGAAACCATGAATTATACCGGCCATGATCTCCCGAAGTTATACCGCGAAACATCAACCGGCGGGCTGGCGATTCATGGCGGGCTGTAAGCGGTTGAAGATAGCGTCGGTTTCCGGAAGTAGTTTTCAATTTCCTGCACAAGCCATTCTTGCTCATTCAGGGTCAACTGCCAACCCAATTTCAGTTCTTTGGCGTCGGAGTGAATGACAATGCTTCGGATTGGTTCTTCATTTCGGGCACGTTGGGGAAGGCTGATGACTTCAACGTTTGTGTTCGTCGTTAGCGGCACCCGATGGGGAAATCCGATGCCAAGAAAGGCCGAACGCGTTTGTACCCAATCAGGGGTAAGATCAAGGGTCGTACGACTGAGGACGCGAATAATCCCGGCAAGAGACCCTAATGTTGTCAACACTCCGAATACCCAAAAAATCAGGGAGAACCACACAAATTCCTCCGTCTCCGAAAGCATAAAGATAAGAAATCCAAACCAAAAGATCATAAAGCCAAGTCCAATGAACGGTTCTTTTTGAAATTTCAGGGGGAGGCGAAAACGAAGATGATTCTGCGGATACACCTGTTTCGTGATCTTCGATCCGTAGGGACGAGCAGAGATCACGACATCAGGCTTCGCATAGAGCGCAAGGTAGTGTTCGATTTCTTGCCCCAACCATTCTTTTTCGGCAGTCGTCAGATGTGATCCGAATTTCAGAGGTTTGGCTCCGCTTTGAAATGTCACGCTCGCAGGCTTCTGGTCTGTTGCTGCCCGCTTTAACGTAGCAGTTGGAAATCGAAGAGCATACTGTAATCCAAACAACATATACCTCACATATACCCATTCCGGGGTTAACTCAAGCCTTGTTCGACCAAAGGCTTTATAGTATGCAGGAACGCCAAATCCAAATCCGGCACCCCAAAATGGGATTGACCACAAGAGAGGAAACAACTCACCCGTTGTTGAGGCGCCAAAAGTCCAGATGGCAACAAAAAGGAACCAAATCGAACAAAATCCCGCGCCGGAATCCTTGAATTTTCCAGGAATCAAGAAAAAAAGCCGTTCATCTGATTCTTCAACTTTTTGAATAGCTGAACCGTATGGCTGCGTGAATCCCTGAACTTTCACTTCAGGCGTCTGCGGTATTTTTCGAAGAAGATTACGAACCTCGTTCGCTGAAGCAAGGCGCTGTTCCTGGATAGGTTCCAGTAGTCCGTTCAGGAGATGAATCATCTCTGTAGATGCTTGAATATACGGCTGATAGATGAGTTTCAAGCCTTCTGTTCGAAACTCGGAGGGATGGCGGTGGGTTAACAGATACAGCAACGTGGCACCGACGGCATAATAATCGGACGCCGGAACTGCTTGCCCGCTAAATTGCTCAAAAGGCATATAGCCGAATGTTCCTGCGATGGTTGAGCTACTCAAAAACGTCGTGCGCATTCGTTCCTGCACTGAGCCAAAATCCACGAGAAACAAGGTCTTTTCAGAAGAAAGAATGATATTTTGGGGAGTGATGTCGCGATGAATAACGGGGGGATGTAACGCATGCAGATACTCAAGAATGTCCACTAATTGTCGGATGATATCAGCGAGTTCCAATTCAGTGCCGCGCCAGCCTTCGGATACACGCTGTTGAAGAGTTTTCCCCTCAATATAGTTTCGAACCTGCACATAGTGAACATCTTGTCCCTGTTCTATTGTAAAAAAATCGATGTAGGCCGGAATTTGCGGATGCGAGAGTTCCTTGAGGAGAGTCGCTTCCCGTTCAAGCAACTCCGCAGCCTTCCATCGTCTCAATTGGGAAAGATGTAAGGCTTTCAGCAGCACAGGCTGCTGAGTCTGCATATCAAGGGCTTTGCAGATTGTTTCCAGACCACTGTGTTCAATGATCTCTTCAAGACGATAACGATCTTTTATAATCTCGTTAAGTTTCATACGTATTTTTCCTCTCCTGTTTGATGTGAATGTCGGGCGATATAGTCCCGAACGTCCTGAACCAAACATTCAAGAGCGTGCGAGTCGAGTTTGGGATCGTCAATCGTATATGTGGCGCCGCGATAGTTGATTCCGAATGATAGTTTAAGCCGCTTTCCTTTATTGACATTTACGAACTGATCAAACCAGTTGACATCGCTTTCTTGCAGGGCAGAAAGCGGGATCGGCGGGAACTTCTGCTGATCCCATTTCAGGAGACGATGCTTGATAAAAATATGCTCTGGTGTCATTTCCAAAATCATTGTTCGTGCGCTGATAAGAAAATGAAGCCGGAGTAACAACGGGCCAATAACAAACAGCCACAGAAACGGCAAAAGTGCCATTCCCAATTTGGGGCCAAATATTTTCGGAGGAAGCGCCATTGTGAGAAACATCACCGGAAGCGCGATGCCCATCGTTAAACAGCCCGCCAATTCCGACTCGGTCGGGATCGTGAAACGTACTGTTTTATCATGTTCGTCGCGTTTCAAGGCGAGGTGCATGGGAGGAAATAGTTTGGCAAAGAAGCCCCGTCGAACAGGCACAGTTTCTTTCGGCACGTCATGCAGGGCACGTTGCTCTCCCGGCAACGTTGAAAGGTGCATAAGCAATTCCTGAACCAGCCACATAACCTCGGCGACGTTTAAATTCGCCTGAATGTAAAAGGTTTCGCCGTCATGCGTATTTATGCCCAATACCGGCACATTGTTCTCAATATGCCAGGTAATATCAGTTGTGCGGAGCGAATCTGTCGCCACATTCCAGACATTGTTAAAATTGATCCATTGAGGCGTAAATTCTAATACCATCTCTTTGTCGTCTTTTTTCTTTTTAAACATCTGAAACAGGTCTTTCGACGCAAGATCGGTCTGTTTCTTCCTGGCATCTGTCATGGGAATTCTGAAAAGAATATGCCCGGCGCTTTTGATCTCTTTTTCGATGTCTGTTTGTGGTGGTTTCGTGATCTGCTGTTCCACACGGAGCGGTGTACGCTGTTTTTTTACAACAGCCGACGGCTCATAAATCGCCGTAATCTCATTTGGAGAAGCAATCCGTTTTCTCACATCAGGTTCCAGAAGTCCATCCAATAACTGGACGACCACAGGCGATGCCTGAAAGGTCTCATGAAATAGAGGTTTCAGATTTCTCAACGGAAATTCTGATGGATGTTTACGAGTCAGCAGAAACAGCAAGGTACCTCCTAATGCGTAGTAATCCGAGGCCGGAACCGCTTTACCGTTAAATTGTTCGAAGGGCGCGTAGCCACATGTTCCCACAATAGAACTTTCCCTGAAACCGGTCGTTCGTATTTTCTCTTGAACGGCACCGAAATCTACAAGATAGACCTTCTTGTCAGTTCCCAGAAGAATGTTTTTGGGGTTGATATCCCGGTGAATAACCGGAGGGCGGAGGGCGTGCAAATAGTTGAGGATATTCGCCACCTGCCGGATGAGTTTGATGGCCGTACTTTCGGAAGCTTGCGAGCCTTTCTCAACGATCTCTTGCAGTGTGTGACCTTCAATATATTCCTGTACCAGAATAAATTGGATATCCGAACCTGTTTCCACTGAAAAATAGTCAATATACGCGGGAATCTGAGGATGATTGATCTGCTGTAGGATTTTTGCCTCCCGCTCAAACATCTCCAAATTTTTCCACTCTTTCATCCGTACCAGGTGAAGTACTTTCACTGCAACAGGGCGTTCTGTCTGTAAGTCCAAGGCTTGATACGTTGTTGCCAGCCCTCCCTCTCCGATCATTCTCTCGATCCGATAACGCTCTTTGAGTAACCAGTTGCTTACATTTTGTTGTTCGGTGAATTCCGCCTGCGCCTCTCCAGATTTTTTTGAAGCGGCCTGCGTCGTTAAGTAAACGGCGGCCTCCTTCCACTCAAAAGCAGATTGGCATTTCTTGCATGTCACTTTATTAACATGCGCCAATTTATTTTCATCTGTCTGGTATTGCGCCCTACATGATGGGCACTGGAATCGAATCATCATATCAGTTCCCCTGAAATTCTGCGTTAAGAGTACTCATTTCCCATATCAACACGGCCTCTTTGTTTTCATCACACGCTGTCGCAACAGCCAACAATTTACCGTCCGGTGAAAATTCGGCATCATGCGCGGCATACAGAGTTTTCATCGCCATCACGCCACGATGACTTTTCATGTCCCAGATTTTTATTTCGCCGCGTGGACAGGAACTTCTCACATACTCACCGGCAACAGAGACTAACCACTGTCCGTCAGGGGAATAGGCTACATCAGTAATCTCGACATTATGCCCTGTAAATGTCATGCTGTTCTCCGGCTGTGCAATGTTCCAGACCATCAGTTGTTCGTCTTCTCCGCCGGATGCGAGATATTGGTTGTCAGGAGAAAAGGCTGAATGCAGATCATACCGGCCGTGTCCCGCCAGGGATTTCTGAATCTCTTCGCCTGTTTCGATACGAAATATCGCAATGCGTGGTGGCCCAATGGCTCCGCCCATCCAGAGAAATCGTTCACTCAGTTCATAGGCAACAGCTAAGAGTTGACCATCATCTGAAATTGCCAGGTCTTCGATTCTGCTCAAATTGTTGAATGAAAGACGAAAAGAACGGATCAGGCGTCCATCATGTAAACGCCACACCCTGACAGGTTGCTCGGCACTATAATCCACTCCGGCGAATAGACCCGCATTAAAGGTAGAAATGTCTAAGCGGCTCTCAGCGATCTCCTTAAAAGCGCTTGAAGACAGGCGAGTTTTCACGTCTGTATCCGTATTCCAAAGAAGAAACTCTTTGATATCGTCGGCATAAATGGGAATGGAAAAAATCGTACGCGCATCAGGCAGAAAGTGAACCTTGCGAGTGCTTGTTCCGCGTTGCAGCCTGCGCAGAATTTTTTGCGAGCGCACATCCCAAAGGGTCAGAGAATTGCGACCGGCTGTCACAAGACGCGCTCCGTCAGGCGAAAAACTCAGAGATTCGACATCATCAGTCCCATGCAAGCTGAACGCTGCGGGAACATCTTGATGTTGTTTCACCGCATGAGAGATTCGGGTCGTATGCGGCGGTTTGGGATTTGGCTTCAGAAACATGTACGCTAATGGCCCGAAACCGATGAATATTGCAATTCCCAGAAGCATATATAAAAGCGCGCGTCTGAGTTGCGCCTGCCCGGAGCTTTGTCGGCTCTGTTGATGCTGAGGGATATATGTTTGCAGATACTCGAATGCATGCTGACGAGCAGCATCCGAATAGTCTTTGGCAAGAATAACTTTTTTTCTTCCAAACCACAGCGTCAGTCTATTGGCTTGCGGAAATGTATTGTTGACGAATGAATGCGGCGAGTGCAAATGAACTTGCGTCTCTTCGAACGGCGCTGCCATTCGCTTAAACATAACCTCCAGATGAAATGGAGATTTCAACAAAACAAAACGTTCGAAAAAACCGATCTCCCTCTCAGATGTGTCAATTGTCAGTTTTTCACATCCGGCGAGACTATACACAATAACAAATCCCGCCCAAAGTATCAGATACACTGGCGGGAGAATGATCGTGATCTCCATCAATATCTTCAACCACGACGTTCCCACTTCGACCGCCATCCACCCGGGTGCATGTCGAACACTGATGTAGAGCATCGCGATTGCTGCGGCCATGCTCATTCCCATGACAAGTGTCATCAGAAAAACATGCTTTACGCGGGTCGTCCAATCTGGCAGAAAAAGAAGATCGGTTTCGTGTTCTGAAACATTCTGAACTACAACGGAATGCAGTTTGTTGTCACGGGTTTTTCCAACAAACAGGATCGAACGTTCCCTTGCGCGCTCAGGAGGCAGGATAGAAATACGAGGCAGATGTATCGCCGGGATAATGAGAAAGACCAATAGCAGAACACCTGAAGCAAGAGCCGGCCACGGGAATCGGAAGAGAAAAAAATACCAGGGAGTGCCATAATATCTAACCATTTCACCCGTTGCGGTTATCCGTTGTAATCCAGAACCGCCATGACGCAGCAGCGTTCCGTCTACGCATTCGAACTGCTTGCGGGATTCAGTAGGAAAAAGCGTTTCTCCCGGATGAATCAGCCCTGAAGGAACTGAGGTACTTTCTGACGAGGCAAACACTGTCGCATGGTCATTGAGTTTCCAGAAAACGTTATCATCAGGGGCCTTTAGTTCTGAGAGCAAGTCAAATGTTGCCGAATAGCTGACAACACCCTCCCTGGTTTTGACATAAAGCGTACCATCTGAGCCGGCAGCTAATCGTACACTTGCAGGGTATCGGCGTTCTGGGGAGGAAAAAGAAGCGAGCAAACGGCCTGAATTGGAGTATTTGTCAATACGAGGAACCAGTGCTGCGGCAATATACACATCGCCGGTAGAATTTTCAACAAAATCAGCCGCCCCAAACCAGGGAAGAGGAAGAGGAGAATCTGTCACCGATTCCTGAAAGAAACTCATAATGAGATACGTACTACATAAAAAACTCCAGCAGAGAATAATGATTCGTGCGTTCTTTCCGACGATATTAAGCATAATGCCCCCCTGTGCAGGCTTGAGTTTATACATCAAAAACGATTATCGTCTTATCACCGAAATTGATAGCAACAGGCTTTGATAATTTCGACAAGGAAAATTTGTACAAAATTTCATCTATTTTCAAGACAATACTTCAGGTAGTTTTTGAATTACATGCTTGAAAAGAGTTTCCTAACAATAGGGAAGAAGGATACGTTTCGATTAGAGACTTTGATTCAACAGGAGTAAATGTGTTTTTGGGAGACGCCCCAACGGGGGGCGTCTCTACGTGGTTCTACTCTTCTAACCGGTTCAGCGCGCACAAAATCGCCTTGATCGAGGCCAGATTGATGTTCGCATCTATACCGACGCCGAAGGCGGAACGTCCGGATTTCTTCTTGAGGCCAATATAGGCGGCAGCGCGGGACGACGAGCCGTGATCGATGTCGTGCTCCGAATACGATTGCAGCGAGAATTGGAGGTCGGACTGTTCGTTCATCCCTCTGACAAAGGCATCAATCGGCCCGTTGCCTTTGCCCTCGAATTCAATATCATGCCCATCTATCGCCACGACCGCTTTGACCATCGTGCCGGATTCGGCGTCGCCCATTGCGTCCACATGAATATGGCATTCCTTTAAACGGTAGGGATACGCCCGCTTCAGATATTCCTGTTCGAACACCTCGAAGATTTTCTGCGCCGGCAATTCATCGCCGGTTTCATCCGTGATTTTCTGAATAATCCGTCCGAATTCGGGGTGCATGGATTTCGGCATTTTGAAGCCGAATTCGCGATCCATGATATACGCCACGCCTCCTTTGCCGGACTGGCTGTTGATGCGGATGATGGATTCGTAGGATCGCCCGACATCCTGCGGATCAATCGGCAGATACGGCACATCCCAGTGCGTGTCGCCGCGGGTTTCATGCAGTGTCATCCCTTTATTGATGGCGTCCTGATGCGAGCCGGAAAACGCGGTATAGACCAATTCGCCGACATACGGATGGCGCGGATGAATATCCATGTGCGTACATTCTTTGTAAATATCACGGACATGGTTGATGTTGGTGAAATCCAATTTCGGATCGACGCCTTGCGAAAACAGATTCAAAGACATGGTCACGACATCCATATTGCCGGTGCGTTCACCGTTGCCGAACAGCGTCCCTTCCACGCGATCCGCGCCCGCCATCACCGCCAATTCCGTCGCCGCGACCGCCGTGCCGCGATCATTGTGCGTATGCAGGCTGATCAAGACGCTGTCGCGATGGTTGATATGGCGGCAGAACCATTCGATCTGGTCAGCGTGAACGTTGGCCGTCGCCATTTCCACCGTTGACGGCAGATTCAGAATCAGCGGATTCGCGGGCGTCGGTTCGATGACATCTATGACCGCATGGCAGACGTCAACCGCATAGTCCAATTCCGTGCCGGTAAAACTTTCCGGCGAATATTCGAAACGAATGCCAGGGTTATCATATTCATCTCTGTACTGCTTCGCCCATGTCGCGCCCTGAATCGCGATCTCCTTGATCTGCGCCTGATTCATGCCGAACACGACATCGCGCTGCAAGGTCGAGGTCGAGTTATAAAAATGCACAATCGCCTTATTCACGCCTTCCAGCGCTTCGAACGTCGTTTTGATCAGATGCTCGCGGCATTGCACTAACACCTGAATCGTCACGTCGTCGGGAATCCGTTTTTCTTCGATCAGCAGCCGCGCAAACTCGAACTCCACCTGCGCCGCCGACGGAAAACCGATTTCGATTTCTTTGAAGCCGACTTCCAGCAGCAGTTCGAATAATTTCAGCTTTTCTTCTACATTCATCGGCACGCGCAACGCCTGATTGCCGTCGCGCAAATCCACGCTGCACCAGATCGGCGCTTTGGTGATAGTGTTATTTGGCCATTGCCGATCCGGTAAATTGACTGGCGGAAAGGGGCGATATCGATCAAAATTCATGCGTTTCATAATTGTTCTCCATTGTTTATAGCCCTGTCAGGGTTCGAAACCCTGAAAGCGCTTGTTGTTACGTACCGCGAACGTCCTCGTTCGCAGAATGACACTCACAGCGCACACGACGAACGGGGACGTTCGCGGTATGCGGACTACATTATCATGAAAAATTCATGCACATCGCGGTCAATCAGGAAAATCAGCCGCCAACATATCCACGTTCGTGCCTTATCGAAGGCGTCTTCGGGATAAGCGCAGTCAAATTCTCACAGACAACGCGATCTTGTATGTGTTTGGTACATCGAAAAAGAGATGTGCGAGCGTTTCGGACGATTTGGCGACCGTTTTGCTCGACTTATAGGCAGAATCCCCCGCTTCGGGGGAGAAGAAGAGAAAGAGGCAGGCTCAGGAAAGAGCATCGCGCACACCGCGCATTTGCGGCGTTGACGCGAATCATGTCATATTGTTGCGATGCTGAGTTCATAACTATTTTCCTGTCCGTCAAAAAGATGGCATTGATGAAACATTCGAAAAATGATTGTTCCGTTGTCATGACTAACGTTGTATCTACGATAAGAAATGATGTGAGGTTCTGTCAAGGAGAAAAATAAAAAATTTTAAAAGAAAAACCTCACAGGTTTCGGAAACCTGTGAGGTTTGATTCGTTATAACGGCAGACGTTCCCAGAAGTCCGGCGTCGGATGCTCGATGGGGGAGTCCTAATCTTCCTCATGAACAATAAACAGCGCTTCAAGTTCGGGGTTGTCGGTTTCGCTGCCAGGCTGGTGCAGATAACAGGTGATTCTGGCGTAGTTGTCGAGATCGCTGTCAATCATGCAGGTTTCTTCGTATTGCAAATTATGTTCGACAAAGCGCATCCGTAACACTGTCAGGAGTATAAGCTGTGACACGAATCACATAGGATTGTTATCTCTCGTTGCCGGACGCCTGGAAAAGAAAGGTATAATCGCCCGTTCGGCCTGAATTATGATAGGTAAACACGAGCTTGAAGACCTGTTCTCCCCAGACTCGTCGAAGCGTCGAATCGTCCAAACCGACTGCGACGATTTCGATGCGCAGGCGTTCGGGATCGTAGGTCAGTGACAATGGCCGGGGCTGCGTCTGAATCAGCAGCCTTCCTGCGCGAGGTATTCGAACCTGTTGCGGAGTAAACAGGTTCACCTCAAACGTTGGTATATCTGACTCGGTTTCGAACTCGTCCTGAATCCGAATCCGCGCCGGACGTGTTTGCTCGAACGTCACGGTTCGCCGTAAGCTCCGTAAGCCCGCTTCCTTCGGATAAGCCGATTCTAAGTTCATCGCAAAGGTTTGGGTTGCGCCTTCTTCGACAAAGGTCGCGTTGCTGGCGCGAAATTCACGTCCTGCCGCCTGCTCGACACCGTTGACGATAGGGGCATTGTGTCCGGCGGCGCGAGTGTACCACAACTCATAGCGCTCTGCGCCGAAAGTCTGGCGCGTATATGTTCCCCGCCCAATATCAATGATGCCGGGTTGTCCATCCAGAAAAATAATGCAGTGTCCGACATCGTTATGATTATGATTTTCGCCATTATGCCCGCCTTTCGCCGCCAACACGAGTCCCTGCCCATCTTCCGGCTGTTCTCTGGCAATAAGCGCCTGCACGTCCGGCAGCCAGACCGGTTGCGTCTGACAATCGGCAGCAGCGGAGCGTTCGGCGGGCATCCAGAAGAGATCGCGGAGGATGTGAATCAGCGCGCCGCCGGTATGTTCGCGCAGCAAGGTTGCGCCTTCCTGCCCGGTTGTGCGCAGTTCCGAGGCAAACGCTAACGCAAGCTGCTGCATGGACTCATCCTGAATGCGTTCGCCATAACGATAGGTGACAGCCTGTTTGATTGAAATTTGCGCCGACGCATCCGCAAAATTGGCAAACCATTTCCCGGCTAAATGCGTGGAGACGATGAACCGCCCCATATTTCGAATCAACGGCTCTCGATACACATCTATTGCGCCATTCGTTCGGGAATGCAGCAGTTCAAGGAAGATCAGCATCGCCCCGGCGGCGACGCCCCAGTACATCGGGCCTTCATCGCAGCCGCCATCCGCGCCATAGGTGCCGATGAAACGATCTACCACGCTCATCATTTTGTAAGTCAGCAGAGCGAGCCGCGCCGGGTCATCAATCAGATACATGGCTGCGCCGAGGGCATTCGAAGCGCACCAGGGTCCCCAATTCAGTTCGCCCTTCATCCACCAGAAATCGTAGCGGGTTTCCACCGGAATGACCACGCGGGTGAGAATATGGGAACGGAGGCGCTCGCATAACGCGAACGACAGCGATTCCAGCGCATCCTGAAGCAGATACAAGGCTTCTGCCAGCACCATCGCCGTCTCACACGCAAACAAATCCACAAATTCCGGCGATTGGCGGGGCAAGGGATCATGCGCGTAGTAATCAGCGCCGATCTGCCGCGCATGGGCAGGAAGACACCATGTCACTTCCCCCATGATTTCCCAGAGTCCGTTGACCATATCATCCAGGAAACGTCCTCGATAGTCCAGGCATTCCGCCAGCACGAACGTGGCGAGCCGTTGGCGGCGTTCGAAATAGAATTGCTCGTAATGCGACCGGTTGCCGGTGCGGACAAATTCCATATACAGCGTGGCCGGAAGCGTCGGCCAGGGAACGCCCTGCTGTTGTTCGGCAGCCTGAATCAGGAATTGGGTCAGGCCGCGATACTGCGGATTCGATGCCACTGCTTCCCATGTTTGCCGATCATGCGCCGGAGGAAATGGCCGCCATTGCTGCTGCGGAAGTAGGTGTTCTTTGAGAAATGCGTGATTATAGCGCTGAGTCAACATCGCGACCTCTGTGGTGAAAGACTTCCGAGGTCTTGAAGACCTCGGAAGTCTGGGGATGTTACCAGAT
>CAZRSF010000010.1:73693-107011 GCA_964602655.1 uncultured Candidatus Moduliflexus sp. | reverse complement strand
AGAATCATTTATGAATCTTTTGTCTATTAAAAACTAATGATTTAATGTAGTAGGTCGAAACTATAGTTTCGACCTACGCCTCGACATCAGATGTTACGATGATACCGATTTTAGCGGCTGTTGAATGGCCTGCTGCCCTGCGCGATAGGCTGTGGCAAGCGTGTCCGGGAATTCGCGGATTTTCCCGGCGTCCCACACAGATGATGCGAAAATCATGGCGAACAATTCCATTTTCATGTGCGAGGTGATGGTGGTAAACATGCCGCGAAGCGTCTGCTCGATTTGGCTGACTTGCGCAGCATCGCCCGCTCCCATCGGCATCGCGACAATCGCGCGTCGGCCTTCGAAACGAACCAACTTGCTCTGACCGAACCAGCGGTCAAGAAAGAGTTTGAACTGAGCGCTTGGGCTTGACCAATAGACTGGCGATCCTAATACCCAGACATCGCTCTGTTCCATTTTTTCTAACAACGCGGGCATATCATCTTTCTGGAAACATCGCCCGGTGCTCCAACATGATTGACAAGCGCGGCATGCGCCGATTTGTAATTCCGGCAAAAAGACTTTTTCTGTTATTGCGCCGGCTTCGCTTGCGCCGCGCAGCGTTTCATCAACCAGAATATCCGTATTTCCGCCGTGTCGCGGGCTGCCGACGACTCCTAATATCCGTAATTGTTTTTTCATCATATTTCCTCTTCGTATATGCGTTTTTTCGCCTGTTCGAACGTGATTTGAGATTGCTCGACAATTTTGTAATGCGTCACATGCTGATCCGCAACGATTTCATAACGAGCATCATCGGGATACAATCGAGCGACATCAATCTCTTCGCCTGCAAATTTTCGAATTGCATCCTCCGATTCCCAATAAGAAATCAACGTCATTTCAACAGCATCATCAAGCGTTCGTTCTAATATCTGCGCCCCTAAAAAGCCCGGAATCGCTGAAACATCTTTTACGCCTGTCTCATTCAGGTAGGCGAGAAACCCCTCGCGCTGATGAAACGGGCAGATGCATTTCCATGCTCGCGCAATCATCGTTGTCATATAATTACTTTTCTGCTAACGTCTGATAAAAAACGCTGACGCGTTCGGCGTCATATTGAGCCTCGTCTTCAAAATAGGCTTTTCCGATGCCTTTGCGAAAATTGGCCGGATCGCCGACATAACCTTCAGGCGCAAATTGCGATTGCGGCTGGAGAGTTTGCGCCGTTTCGACCTCCACTTTTCCCGGAAAAAATTCATACATGGCATTCGTTTCATGCGCGCCAGCATGATAATCTGGCGCATACCCATGATAGGTAACTTTCGGACGCTGCATCGTGGTGACATGCGGCAGTTCATCCAATGTGTAACACCGTAGATTCAGCGATTCTCGCCCGGCGGTGATTGCCTGCTGCAACACGCGCCGATGAGTCGGATCGCCATGCAAATTGACGCAATACACGTCTGAAAACCCCCAGGTTTTCAAGCACGCGAGCATATCCGACAGTATCGCGGCAAATGTTGTTTCCGACACCGTGAACGAACCAGGAAACGTCCCGGTAGAGGCGTTGATTCCCCAGTACATCGGCGGAGCAATCACGACGCGTCTTCCTTTCGCCTCAAGCGCATGTTTCATAAGAGCGCATTTCATAGATGTCAGATAGATGTCCGGGCTGAGGTCTAAGTGCGGCCCATGTTCTTCCACCACCGACACTGGCAGCAAAACGATTGCATGTTGCTGCGCGGCGGCTTGCACCTCTTGCCACGTTGATTCCACCATTGTACCTGCGAAGATGGAAAACTCTTGCTTCTGAGCGTTCGCGCTGAATGCGTATGCGCTCAACATTCCAACGCTCAAAATATAAAGAAACTTCAGTCGAGTTTGTCTGCGCATCGTCAATACTCCTTAGCTGCTGCGCCGCACTTGCTGCCAGCGATAATCGAACCAGCCCAACCAGATTGGTTCATTGCGAAAGTCGAGCGAGCCGAACAGCATGACATCCGGGAAGGCGCGCGGCGCGCTGGAATAGGGGTGAATGTCATAGCCGAAAAATTGCAGCGGCGCATACGGCAACGACCCCTGAATGTCTCCGTCGGAAAATGGAAGCGTCAGCACGCCGACTAATTGGGACGGAAACTGCGGATTTGGCATGGTCACGGCGCAGCCGATATTCGGGAACGTTTTTTCGCCGATGATAATGTTGCTGCCGGAAAATTTCATTGGCAGGGCATCGGTAAACCGGGCGACTACGCTGTTTTCTTCCGGTGTGCCGATCAGCAGGAGATGGTATTGCTTCATATCCTCTTCTGTGACATCAACATCAGCTTTACGCCGGAATGCGCCGATTTTTGCGCCAATCGGGATTTGTTGGGTCGGCGCCCATTTCGTCGCGAGGATTTCCGCCGCCTGCTGCAAAATCTCTTTGCGCTGCTGCGTACCATACACAATCAACACCGGGCGCACGAAAATATCGGCCAATCCGCCGCCATCATGCGCGATCATGCCGGGCGTCCGGTCATCCTGCGCCACGACCCACGCGCCATCCTGGAGCTTAAACCAGGCGTCTCCGGCTTGCGGTTCGACGGTCAGCGTCGTCTGGTCAATCGTCACCTCAAGCGCCGCGCCCTGTTGCAATTGCGGCTGGTTCAAATTGAGCGTGAACACAGAGACATTTTCCGTCTGAACAGCGACATGCGTCGCGTCCGTTCGTTTCGCGTTAATCACGGCAGGAGCCGGAGGATTCGCCAATTCAATCAAACGCACCCAGTATTGCTTGCCGTAACGCGGATAGTTCGTTTTCAACACGACTTCTTCCGGGAACGGATCGCGTTTGTATTGCCGGAAATAGTTCAGCAGCCGCGTTTCGAGTTCGTCCGGCGCTTCCAGAATCCAGTTGTTCCAGCCGGTATGATTCACGCCTGGCAACTCGTCGTAGCGGACAGTATAGCCTAATTCTTGCAGGTATTCCACCGCCTCGCGGTCATGTTGCACCGGCACGGTCGCGTCAGCGTTGCCATGCACGACAAGCGTGGCGACATTGCGCAGGTTGTCGAGAAATTCCGTGCCGCTCCAGCCATCGAACGGCGCGATGGCGGCGAACTTTTCCGCCCAGTGCTGCCCGACGCGCCACGTGCCGAATCCGCCCATTGACCAGCCGACAAGATAGACACGGTCCGGGTCAACATGAAAGCGCTGCTGCGTCATCGCCATCACGTCAAGCACGTCCTGTTCACTGGCGCTGAGATAGCCCATGTCGCCGCGTCCGAACGGCGCGACCACGATCATATCCTCTGGCTGCAATTTCGCGATGCCTAACGTGCTCATGGAACTCAGGTCGTCGCCGGTGTACCAGTGCAGCGCCACGATCATTCCATACGCTTTGCTGGCGTCGTAATTTTGCGGCACATAGAGGCTGTAGGGCTGGAACGAGTCGTCAATCGGCGACACATACGCCCAGTGATGCACCCCTTTAAAGGCGTCGGCATTCCAGTTATTCGCGTTAACAAGGGCGATCAAGCGCGACAGCGTGTCAATCGCCGTGAGCCGTCGCGTCGTTGTGGCAAGCGATTCATGAACGTTCCCGTCCAATACGTCAACATAAAAACCAAGCGTCGCCCGAAGATCGTCGGCGAATTCGAGGTTGCTCGTTTTCTCGATCAAGCTGCGGGCGTCGGTAATCAACTTTTTCGACGCAATGGCCGGATCACCGAAAAAGATGGTCTGTTCGACCACTGCATGAGCGAGTGCCTCTTTGCCTTTTGCTTGCAGAATCGCCGTGCCTGCAAAGTCTTTTGGCAATGGCAGCGCCACCGGCTTACCGGTTTGTCCGGTCGCATTCACCAGAATATTGCCTTGCAAATCGCGCACAGTCAGATCAACCGGTTCGGCAACGGCAAACGCGGGCGCGGTCATGGCCGTACACATAAAGGTTTCCGGCGTTAAAACGACTTGATCCAGCGGTCGCGCGACCAGGTTTCGCGCCGCTGTTTTTTCCCAATCCTGCTGTTCTTCTTCTAATGTGCGCAAACGAGCGACAAAGCCCCAATCGCCGCTAAGCTGACTGATTTTCAGCAGCAAGCGATTGACGCCGGGCTGAAGCGTAACGATTAACGCTTCGTCATCAGCGCCAAGGGCGCGGGCGGCGTGATGCGACAGCAGCAGTTCGCCGTTCAGCCAGACGCGGATGCCGTCATCCGAGCCGAGTTTGAGCGCGGCTTGCTGCTCGCTGGCGGATTCGAATTCAAGATAGGCATAGGCCACGCAATTTTGCTGATTCCCGAACGCGGCCAGCAAATCAATCGGCATGGCTTGCGACGCCTTTGTCCACTCTTTTCCGGCGGTTTGCTGCCCTTTTTGCGGACGCGCTTCTTTTTCTCCACCGATGTCCGTCAAATAATCGGTTTGAAACGCGGTCACGTCGCGCCACGATTCCGCGCTGGATGCTTCGAATGTGCCGAGCAGCAGCCAGTCCGCCTTCATGATGTCCGGCAGCGATGATTCGGCAGCGGCAATAGTTCCTCCAAATAACGTCAACATTCCTATCTGCGCTATTACAATAAAATGCTTCAAGTTCATAGAGATTCTCCTGATTTTTAGAGGAAATTGTCAGACACTTCGAAAGTGTCTGACAATTCTTTTCATGGCGATAACGTGTCATAAAGATGTACACATTATTCATTCGCAGCGACAATGTCAAGTTTTGCGTTTAATTGACCGATTTGCAAGAGAATCGGGCGCAATTCTTCGACAGGCTGCAACGTTTCGCCATAGACGATCAACTGTTCCGGCGTGACCGTGAACGTGACGGTTTTGGTCTCGCCCGGTTGCAGCGACACGCGCTGAAATCCGCACAACTGCTGGCGGCGCGGCGTGACAGAAGCGTATTTATTCGTGTAATATGCCAGAACCACGTCATCTCCGGCGACGTTCCCGGCATTGGTCACATCCACTGAAACGGTCAGCGGTTCGCCTTGTTTTACAGTTTTCGGCGCTTGCAGATTAGCGTATTTGAATTTTGTGTAGCTCAATCCGTAGCCGAACCGAAACAACGGTTCGTATGTCGCATTGATTCGGTCGTTATACCGCAGCGGCAGTTGCCCGAGATGTTTCGGAATCGAGAACGGCAGCCGTCCTGCCGGGTTATAATCGCCGAACAACACATCGGCAATGGCCGCGCCCCCTTCCGTGCCGGGCAGATAGGCGTACAACGCCGCTTTCGCCGTCTGTACCGCCGCGTCGATCAGCAAGGGACGACCGGACACGACGACCAGCGCGACCGGTTTTCCGGTGGATTGCAAGGCGTCCAGCATGGCGTTTTGTTCTGGCGTCAGCGATAAATCCTGGCGGTCGCCGGGCGTTTCGGCATACGCCTTTTCGCCGACGACGGCGAGAATGACATCAGCGGCGTTTCCGGCTTCGACAAGCTGATCGCGTCCGGCCTGTTCCGGCAGAAAATCAACCTGCGCCGTCGCGCCGATTTTCTCTTTGATTGCGGCGAGCATGGTGTGTCCGAGAATCAAATCTTCTTCTTTTGCGCCTTGCCAATCAATCGTCCAGCCGCCGCACAGGTCGCTTTTGCTGTCAGCGCCGCTTCCGGCGACAAGAATGCGTTTGACCACTTTGGAAATCGGCAACGTGTTCGACGCATTTTTCAGCAGCGTAATGGATTGCCGCGCCAACATGCGAGCGATTTCCGTCTGTTCCGGCTTGGTAAAGGCGGCTTCGGCCTGCGTGTCGTCCACATAACGATTTTCGAACAGGCCGAGTTCGTATTTCACGTACAGAATGTTTCGTACCGCGTCATCAAGCCGTTCCATCGGCACAAGCCCTTCGTTGACCGCTTCTTTCAGCAGTTCGATTTCTTCCAGCGTCATCGGAATCATGCTCATGTCAAGCCCGGCGTTGAACGTCCGCGCAATCGCCTGTTTCAGGTCAGGAGCGGCTTTGTGATACGCAAAAATCTTTTTCGGGTCTTCCCAATCCGAGATGACGAATCCGTTGAAACCGAATTCCTTGCGGAGAATATCGGTCAGCAGCCATTTCGAGGCGTGTGCCGGGACGCCGTTGACTTCGCCACTGTTGATCATAAATGTGCGGACACCCGCGTCAACTGCCGCTTTGAATGGCGGAAAGAGCACTTCCCGGAATGTCCGTTCAGAGATGTCCGCAGGCTGGCGATCCAGACCGCTTTCCGCCGCGCCGTAGCCGACGAAATGTTTGGCGCAGGCAGCGACTTTCCCGCTTTTCTGGTAGCCCTGAATCATTCGCGCTCCCATGATTGAAGCTAAATACGGGTCTTCGCCGAAGGTTTCGTAGGTGCGTCCCCATTTCGGATTGCGGGCGATGTCGAGCACCGGCGCAAAGTTCCACTGAATGCCGGTCGCGGCGAGCGTGTCCGATGTTAATTCCGCGCTTTTTTCAGCCAATTCCGGGTTGAATGACGCGGCGATATTGATGTCATACGGAAACACGACCGCGCCTTTGACCGTCGTGTGACCATGCACGGCGTCCACGCCGTACATCAAGGGAATCTGCAAGCGCGTCTGTTCCGTATATTTTTGGAACGTATTCGTCATTTTCGCCCATTCCTGCGGCGAATTCGGGGCTGGATAACCGCCGCCGCCGCTGAGAATCGAGCCGATCGCGTACTCCACAATCACCCGCTTCATATTATTCTCGTCAAATCTGCCGCGCCCTTGTTCAAGGACATCTTTGGCAATCTGCGACACCTGCCCGACTTTTTCTTCGAGCGTCATTTGCGTGAGCAACGCCTCGACCTTTTCAACAATGGCTGGGTCTTTTTCGAATGCGAAGCTCTGGCTGTTCAAGATGCAAAAGACAGTCAGCGTAAGCAACAATCTGGGAAATCGAATTTTCATAACTATTTTCCTCCAATTCTGTGTTGATAATTAGCGACAATATGAGTAAAGAACCCTGCCAGGGTTCAAAACCCTGGCAGGGTTGAGTTATAGACTTCGCGTCTATTTTTCAACGCCGGTGATCACCACCCCCTTGACGAAAAAGCGTTGCGTGGCAAAAAAGAGCAGCAGCGGCACGGCTGATGCTAACAGGCTGATCGCCTGCATCAACGGCCCTGGTAAAAAATTCTGCTGGACGACTGCGACGGAAATCGGAAATTTGGCGGGCAGTCCGGCTAAATATAATGACGGCTCAAAAAAATCGTTCCAGCAATAGACGACATGAAACACGATCACCATCAACACCGCTGGCGTGGCTTGCGGCAGGAGAATCGAAAACAGCGTTCGGAGCGGCCCCGCGCCGTCAATCGAGGCGGCTTCGTCGAGTTCGCGCGGAATGTTGATCAAAAATTGGCGGAGCAGAAAGACATATAGGGCATTCGTGGCAAAATAGCCCGGAACAATCAGCGGCAGCCACGTTCCCATCCAACCGATCCACTTGAAAAACGCATATTTCGGGACGATCATGACGTGCATCGGCAGCATCAATGTGACAATCACGCCGACAAATAATACGTCGCGCCCTTTGAAATCGAAACGCGCGAAACCATACGCCACCACCAGCGACGAGACGACCACGCCAATCGTGCTGAGGACGGCATATACGACAGTGTTTCGCAGCAGCAGCAGAAAATTGCTCATCCACCATGCCACCGCGTAATTGCCGGTGTTGAGGCGGTAACTCCAACGTTGTTTCGCGTTGCCGAGTCCGCCTTTCCAGGTGAGTAACCCGGCTTCAGGCTGTTCCGGATCGAGGAACTGACTTTGCCGCCGCCCGCCGTTGGCTAACGCGAGCGTTTTCATCTCGCCCGACGGCATCGGCACGTCATAGAGCGGATATTCGCGCCAGGCATAGCGAAACATCTGCGGCTCTGCCGGAAGCAGCGGCGCATTCACTGCCTCGGTCTGCGCCGGAGAGTTAAAGGAATTGATCAGCGCATAGACAAGCGGCAAGATGAATATTCCCGCTGCGATACTCGCAACGCCCGTTATAATAATTGTCTGCAAACCGTGTTTCTTGTTCATGAGTGATTTTTCTATCTTTTTAATTCTTCATTTTTTTGCCCTGAAAGGGCAACAGAATACAGCCTGGGGTGTCAACCCCAGGAAAGGTAATAACATTTAAAAACTTGCCCTGAAGGGGCGATGGAAAACCTTTCTTCGCTTTCAGGGCGTATTTGCTCCGGGCAATCGTTACCCAGAGGATGAATCCTCTGGCTTTACTCCCATGCCCTTTCAGGGCAAAACGCATTTATGTTTTATAACCCTAACATCCTCGGATACGCCATTTGAAGGCGAAATTGCGATGTCTCCGGACTGACAAGCGTAAGATTCTGTTGAAATAAAAAGCCGAACGGCGCGCCAATCTGCTCTGACAGACCGACGCCTTCCTGAAATACTGGCCCAAACGCCGCGCCGCGCATGTCTAACATCTGATTGTTGTTTTCATCATGAAACGCCATGACGTGATAATAGCCAGATGGCATGTTTTCGAATGTAAATTCCACCTGATCACCGGAGATCGGCTTGCTTTGCGCTCGCAGCAGCTTCAGCAAAATCGTCTGCAAGCGCGTGGCGTCATCCCATTTCAGGTCTTTGGTCAGCATGTAATGCTCGCGCTCTTCGCGTTTCGCGCCGATCTGCACGGTCATCATCGCTTTGCGCGTGTACAGCGCGGCGAGATAGTTTCGCTCTTCTTCTGTCAACGCGGGATTTTCGGCAAGATGACGCTCAAACAGCGCAACTTCAATCGCGCCGGGCGTTTTGCCGCGCCAGACGAATTCATCCGCCAATCGAAACAAATCGCGATCATAGACGCTGACGTAAGCGCGTCCTTTTTGATTTTTAAAGCCATTCAGCGTAATGGTCAGCGGCGAAACCGGCAGCGGCGCGGACGCCAGCGCCTCGTTCGGGTTGCGCGTAAATTTCGTCAATTCGAACGTCCACCATGAGGTCGGAAATTGAAACAGATGGATGATAGACGCCTGAAACATGCCGCTTTTTTCGGTGAACGCCGCTTCGGAAATATCCTGAAACCCTCTGTCAGTGTAGTTCACTGTCGGCCTTGTGCAAAGCCAGACCGTCTGTTTGCCCGCAACAAAAGCGCGGTAATCATCGCCGAACGTGTTGTTCGTTCCGAAAATCGCATAGGTCGAATAGCCGCGAAAGCCGGTCGGCATGTAAAGATAGTGCCGGTTGTTCGGGAAATAATAGGCAAACGCGCCGAACGAATGCTCGTCCGCATGAACGAACACATCATCCGGCGCAACGCGGGTGTTCATGAATGCGACGGTTTCGCGCATCGCGCCATTCAGCCGGAAACGTTTCAGCGCGGCCTGTTCCGGGATAAATAAGATGAACAAGACAACGCAGGCGGCAATCTGTGTCCGGCGTGACGGCAGAGCGCGAATTCCAGCCATCAGCAAAAGCGTGGCGACGCCGACAACCGTGAACAGATAACGCGGCACGTAGATCGGGCGTTGCAGGCTGATCGAGACGAAAAGCGCGGCTTCAGAAGTCAGGAGCGGCAGCAGCGCGGTCATGACGATAAACACGCCTTCTTTGTCGCGATGGCGAAAGGCGTATTGCAGCGCCTTGTACATCAGCGCGGCGCTGACAAGCAGGCAGATGTAGCTGATTTGCGGATAATACGAAAACAACGCGCCCCATTTATTGCCGAACGGGTACATCAAGGCATTCAGCAGATCAAGCGTGGATGGCGTCTGAATCCAGAAATCTTGCGACACAAGGGAAATTTGCCGGAGAAAGACGAAGAGCCAGGGCAAATAGACCAGCGCGACAGCAACCGACGCGAGCAGATACGCTTTCAACAGGCGGCGGCGCGTCAACAGAATCAGGCCGCCGAGAAAAACGAAATATATGACCATTGCGATCACGCCATATACGTGCATATAGAGCGATAATTCGGTCAATACGCCGAACAGCAGCCAGTCGCGCCGTCGGTTTTCGCGGTAAGCGAGATAGCCATATAACACGGCAGCGGTGATAAAAAAACCTGTCCAGCTATAACTTCGCGCTTCCTGCGCCATCGAGACGTTGACCGGCAGCATGACGGCGAGCAGCGTGAAAATCAGCCCGCCGCGTTCTCCGAAAATGCGGCGCACCGGGCCGATACCGAGCGCGGCGAGCGCGAGATAACCGAATGCGGAGAATGCTCGTAGCGCGGCTTCGGAATCGCCAAATACAACGCTGAACAGCCGTAGCGCAAGATAATAGAGCGGCGGATGCACGTCCCCCGGCGCGTAGCGCAAAATATCCGCAAGCGAATTCCTGGCCATCGCGGCGCTGTATGACTCATCGAACCAGAGGCTTTCGCGGCCAATCCCCCAGAAGACGAGGAGTGTGCCGAACAGCAGAAGCGCTCCCCAGCTTGCCCAAAAACGTGTTGAGTTCTGTATGTTCATCATCAATTCCCTGCAATCTCCGGCGCTTTGTGAAGATAAAAGTTTACATTCCAACGTAAGGTGTCATGGCGAGGAGCGCCAGCGACGAAGCCATCTCGTCGGAAACAACGGGATGGCTTCGTCGCTGGCGCTCCTCGCCATGACAGGTCGGATTATTTTTTAACATTCATTCTTTCTGAGGTGAGGTTATCCTTCATTCGCATAATAGACCCAGTATTTCCTCGTGCCGAACAGGAGCAGCGCGATGGCGCACGAAATGAACAGAATCAGCCAGGCGAGCGCGGAACTGTAGCCATAATTGCCGTATTGCAGATGGCGGATGAAATAGATCATGATAAACGAGGTGGCGCCGCCGGGCGCTCCGGTTGCGCCGCCGGTCAGGGCAAACGGCACGGCGAAATATTGCATCATTCCCATCATCGCAATCACCACGCAATAAAACAGCGCCGGGCTGAGCATCGGCAGCGTGATATGCGCGAAACGCCGCCACCATCCCGCGCCATCCACATACGCGGCGTCATACAGTTCGGTCGGAATATTTTGCAGCCCGGCGAGTGCGATCAGCATGGTCGGCCCCACGCCCCACACGCTGATGAGCATCAACGGATAATAAATCAGGTCAACGTTATCGAACCAACTGACTCCGCCGATGCCCATTGTTCTGATGCCGAACCAGTGTTCCAAACAATAATTGACCCAGCCGTACAACACGCCGAAGATGATGCGAGTGGTCGCGACGACCGGCAGAATCGCCGGCAGATAGAATAAGCCGCGGAAGACGCGCGTTCCCTTGAGATGCTCGGAGTGCAGCAGCAGCGCGAATGCGACTGCCAACACGAGCGTTGCCGGGACAATCAGCGCGCCGATGTACAGGGTTTTTTTGAGCGCCGGCAGCACTTCTGGATCCGTCAGCAGGCGTTTCCAGTATGTCAGGCCGACAAAATAGCTTTTCTGCGTCACCTGCCAGATTGCATCTTTTGCGGGTTTTTCCAGCGCTCCGGCAGTCGCGGTCAGCGCATCGAAGAAAGCGTCTTTCGAGGAAAATTTCTGGCCGACCAGCGAGCGTAATTCTTCCGACGAAATGCCTTGCCGTGCAAGCGTTCGCAGCCCGGTTTCCGTCAACCGAACGAATGATACGGCATCAGGATCGAACGATACCTGAAACAGGCTCATTGCCAGGCTCGCGATCATCGGAAAAATCGTGAACACGAGCATTCCGATGAGCCAGGGACTGATCAGCAGCCAGCCCCAGACCGCCTGCCGCTGCTGAAGCGATGAATGGTTTCTGAAAATGCGGATGACCATGTTTCGAATGATACAAGACCTCACAGGTTTTCGAAACCTGTGAGGTCTGAAGCGTTATTTTCTGGTTTCCCACGCCGGAATGCCGGTGATTTTACCAAGCGACGGCCCCATCATGCCCATAAAGAGCATTTTCGGGCTGTCGGTCAAATCGGCGGGAGTAATCGTGACCGATTTTTGATCGGAATAGTAGCCGCCCCATTGCGTTGACAGCAGTTTCGACGCTTCCAGGCCGTTGTGTGTCGGGATGACTAAACGCGGCATGACTTGCTCCATCAAGTGAATCCCCTTTTTATTCGAGAAATTCATATTGCTGAAACTGTTTTCGAACTGCGTAATGGCAATGTCAATTTTGCCAAGAATTTGCAATTGCTCCGGCGTCATGTCTTTCTGGCCGATGTCGCCGAAATGCGCGATCCGCAAGCCGCCCGTCTCGATTAAGAAAATATAGTTATTCGCTTTTTCAGAGACGATCTTGTCGCCGTCGTTATGTGCGGAGGCGATGCTGCGAACCGTCACGTCTTGCACGGTCAACGTATCTTCTTTGCCCATCAATTTCGCGCCGGTAAACGGTTCGAACAGGTCTTTTTTGTAATGATCGTTGTGGGTATGCGTGACGAGTAACACGTCATTCGGATTCACTTCGCTTGAGAGCGTTGACGGACGAATCACGTCAATCAATACGCGCGTTCCGGCAGGGCTGATGATTTCCACCTGCGCGTTTTCTTCGTAATAAATCGTCACGCCGTCGGCGGCGCTTGCCGAAGCCAACGTTCCAAGAAACAGACAACTGACGCCAATCAATCCTGCCAAAACATGCTGTAATCGTTTCATACGAGTTTCCTTGTTTTTTATACGTTGTTAATAATGATACTATTCGAACGCCGGCAAATTCCATAACTTCTGATACGTCGGCGCCATGTATCCGATAAAAATCAGGCGCGTCTCATCGGAGAGTCCTGTCGGAATATGCGCGGATTTATCGAGCGCGGCAACGCTTTTCCATTGCTGAACAGCAACATCAAGCGTCTTCTTGTCCGTATGCGCCGGAATAATCACGCGCGGCTTGAGTTGATTCATCAATTCTATAATGTGGGTATTCGGGCCGGACACATTTTCATTCCAGAGGGAAATAATCGCGACATCAACCTTCCCCATTGCGTCAAGCTGCTGCTGGGTGAATGCGTCCTGATCAAACCCGCCGAAATGGACGACGCGCAATCCGCCGATGTCAATAATGAAAAGATAATTGGTGCCTCCTTCCGCGAGGATGTCTTCATTCGGCGCATGCGCCGACGCCATGCCTTTGACGGTCACGAGTTTCGTAGAAATCTCGCCCTCTTCATTCGTCAATTTCTGACCGTTGAACTCATCCAATAACGCCTTGCTGTAGTGATCAGTGTGTTTATGCGTGGTCAAGAGAATATCCTGGTCGGTCGGCGGCGCAGACAGAAGGCTGGGACGGTACACGTCAACGAGCACGCGCTCCCCTTCCGGTCCGATAAGTTCCACCTGCGCGTTTTCTTCATAATAGATCGTCACGCCGTCCGCGGCGCGCGCTGAATATGGCTGACAGAGCGTTGATACCGCAAGAACGGCGATACTCAAGACTGTCAGCGCGTTGCGTAAAATTTTCATAAGCGATCCTCCCTATATCGTGAGATGCGTTGCTGTAAAATCGTAAGCGTATATAAGTTTTTACCAATCTACTATTTTGTAGTAGTCGTGTTAATGGAAAATATTTCATGTGAATCAGTCAAGTTTTTTTTGAAAAATTTGGACGCTATTTAGGATTACTTGGGAAAACGCGAGGAAGAAATGTCCCCAGAATGCGCATTCCGGGGCAGTAAAACATGAGAGTTGCTGCGCGCTAAGACACGCTTTTGTTATTGAACAACAGCTCTATTTATGAAAAAAAAGCTGTCAGACAGATAAAACGCGTCTGACAGCTTTGCCCATAACATTTTGGTCAATACGAATGTTTCAGTTCCAGCGAACCGGATTTTTCCAACTCTCCAAGTCTTGGAAGAACTTCAGATATTCTCTCCGATCCGCCCATTCTTCGGAATCAACATTCTCTTTTTTAAAAAAGGCAAGCATCCCAAGAATCACTGCGCTGCCAACGAATAAAGTAAACATAATCTCTCCACCCTCAGAGCATGTCGGAACGACTTCAACAAAGAAACGCCATTTCCGCATATCGCCGGGGATCGTCTATCGTACATGATGTACGAATTATTTCTCAGATTGTAATGATGTAGGCCATCATGATTATTGTCTCTATCTTGTTCAAGAATAATGCCAATCGCAGCGAAGAGGGATTTGCGATGTAACTCTAAGAAAATAAAAGAGTTTTCTTAGAATATGGTATTCGAATATTTGATGAGGCTTTCTGGCATTTAAAAATTTTATGGTATATAATAAATAGCATTACATCGAGAACTTTAATAGACATTATCGCGAATAACATCGGATATCGTAAGGAATTCGGTCAACACCCCGATTTATCGGGGTGTTCGGACGACCTCGCTCTTTTCCCCGTGCTCCCCGCGCCGCCGAAGGCGGCGCGGGGAGCACGGGGCAGGTGTGCTGGTTTTCCGGTCAACACCACAATAAATTGTGGTGTTGACTGAATGATCGCCCTGCTTATTCGCGATAATGTCTAATGTAAAAGCATCTGAGCGACCGCTGAATAATGACGAATTTTTGAATTGCGCTTAAAAATTGATTGACTCTCTGACAGCATTCTGACAATCTTTCTTTGCAGGCATTCGTCAAAAATCATCTTGCCGGGATTCTTGATCTGACGCAGACCGAAGGCGTATTCATGTTTTCGGAACGGCATAAACTTTGCGACAGGAAATCCGTCGAATGTGAAGAAGCTTGCATGACGTTAAACATACACCTTTTACGAAAGATAAGGATACCAAATATGTCAGACACATTACATCGCATAACTCGCCGCGATTTCCTCCGTTTCGGCATGGCCGCAGGGGCGACGCTCGCCCTGACCTCCTGTCATTCCTCGAACGATGATGATGATGACAATGAGCCCGATTCGCCGAGCGATCCGGGCAGCGGAAGCGGATCGTATGGATTTCGCGGATTCAACGTGCATCCCTACCAGGGCGCGTTATACTCTGTCCAGACGAAAGCGTTGCGCAACATTCACGCCACCTGGATCAGAACCACGTTAGGCTTGACCGGCGATATTGCCGGAGCGTATGCCACCTCGACCGGCCTGAACGTGCTTGGCATCATCGGCGATTTCGGGACGGCCTCGATTTCCAAAAGCGATTGGCCGGCCATGGTGGAAGCGGTGGTTCGCCGCTATCCGACGATCAGATATTTTCAAGTGTTGAACGAGCCGGAAGAGTTTTACAACATGTCGAATACGGAATATGTGCGCGACTATCTTCGCCCGGCGCATGACGTGATTCGGCAGAAATTCCCGTCGGTCAAAATCGTGGCTGCCGCGCCGATTGGGCAACCGAGCGGGTTGAACGATTTTACGGAGATGTCAATCGCCGGAGCGGATCAATACTGCGATTTTCGCGGCGTGCATGTGTATTATGAACAAGCGTTGTATTCGCCCTGGAGCGCCTACCGCGTCGCCACGCAAAAGCCGTTCATGGTGACGGAAACCGGCAAAAGAACGGCGAGCTATCATCTGTCCTGGTGGACGCAGCAGATTCCGGCGATGAAAAAAGCGTTACAGACGGAATACATTTTTTATTACGCGCTGTTGGAACAACCGACCTATACCGGCTATGAAATCATTCTCGCGGATTTGGACGCCAGCGGCAATGTTCAGCCCGCGCCAGGCTCCGAACTGTACAACTACCTGAAAGCGTAAAAACGGCGCGATTTTCGAAATGTGTACGGCGGGAAAGGATTTACTTCCGAAACTCGTATTGATAGCCGTCGTACACGTTTTCATACAGAATGACGGCAGTGTCGGTTTCGACGAGTTCGCAGGGCAATTCGCCTTCGATTCGGATGAGCGTGACGGGCTTGCCGGTGCGGATGGATGTCCCCCGCCCGGTGGTCAGCGGTTTGACTTCAAGCAGGCGGTCGCCAGTGTAATAGGCCGCTTTATCATCGAAGAGCGTCAAGCCGTCATACGCGACAGCCCGCCCCTTGCCGTCCATACCGCCGCTGACCGAGACGAGCCGCAGCTCGGGCTGCGAGCGCGCCGGATCGGTCGCAGCCTGTCGGCTGGGACAGCCGAGAAGATTGAGTAGAAGCGGAAGAACGACGACAAGCCAGCAGAACGTCACAGAGAGTCTGTTCCAACTATTTTTCATGATGTATTCTCCGATAGAGTGATCCTTATGAATCCCCCTGAATGTTAAGTTCTCAACGCGCCAACGTTGATTTTCTATAAAAATGATATTGCCGACATTTTGTCAAGCGTTTCTCACGCTCAGGAAGTTTTCTCCTGCCTCGCCTGCCTCTTTCCGCCGCAAAAATCCTTGACAACAACCGCCGCCCGAAACTTTCCATCAACGACAAGGATAGATGCATTTATCCTTTCTTACACTTATCCTTGTAGTTCTACATCTGTGAAATCTCTGCCATCTGAGGTTCGAAAACATAAAGGAACTATTCACGTAAGTCGAAACTGGAGTTTCGACCTACATCACAGCATACGAAAATTCTATTTTCAGGGGGAGAAAAAATGGAACAACGCGACTTTATTCGACAACTCAACGTCAACGGAAAATCATATCAAATTTTCGACATCACGCTGTTAGAGCAAAAAGGGCTGGCGGACATCGCGCGCCTGCCGTTTTCGATTAAAATTTTAGTGGAAAACCTGCTGCGCAAGCTCGACGGGCGCGTCGTGACGTTCGACGACGTGCTGAAGATCGCCCGCTGGCAGAAAAAATACGCCACGCCGGTGGAAATTCCGTATCATCCGGCGCGGGTCTTGATGCAGGATTTCACGGGCGTTCCGGCAGTTGTGGATTTGGCCTCGATGCGCGACGCGGTCGCCACGCTCGGCGGCGATCCGAAAAAAATCAATCCGCTCGTGCCGGTGGAACTGATTATTGACCATTCCGTCCAGATTGACTATTTCGGCACGAGCGACGCGCTGCGCAAAAACGTGGCGAAGGAATACGAGCGCAACACCGAACGCTACAAGCTGCTGAAATGGGCGCAGGCGAGTTTCGACAACTTCAAGGTCGTGCCGCCGAATTCCGGCATCTGCCATCAGGTGAATTTGGAGCATCTTGGCCGCGTCGTCATGACCGACACGCTGAACGGCGAGCCGGTCGCGTTCCCGGATACGGTCGTCGGCACGGATTCGCATACGCCGATGATTAACGGGATCGGCGTCATGGGCTGGGGCGTCGGCGGCATCGAAGCCGAAGCCGTAATGCTCGGCCAGCCGTATTACATGACGATTCCCGAAGTGATCGGCGTGCGGCTCGTCGGCGAACTGCGCCCCGGCGTCACCGCCACCGATCTGCTGCTGACTGTGACTGAAACGCTGCGCAAATATGGCGTGGTGGAAAAATTCGTCGAATATTTCGGCCCCGGCGTGAAAAAGCTCCCTGCGCCGGATCGCGCCATGATTTCCAATATGACGCCCGAATACGGCGCAACGCTCGACCTCTTCCCGGTGGACGAACAGACGCTCGCGTATCTGAAATTGACCGGACGCGAAGCGAATGTCGCGCTCGTCGAAGCCTATACCAAAGCGGTTGGCCTGTTCAATACGGGGGACGTGACGCCGGATTATTCCGACGTGCTGGAATTCGATTTATCCAAAATCGAGCCGTGCGTCGCCGGGCCGAAACGCCCGCAAGACCGCGTCGTATTGTCGCAAGTCAAGCAGGCGTTCCCGGATACCGCCGCCGCGCATCCGCTCGAATTGCGCGGCAATGACGTGAAACTCCGCAACGGCAGCGTCGTGATCGCCGCGATTACGTCTTGCACCAACACATCGAATCCGGCGCTGCTCGTCGCGACCGGCTTGCTCGCCAAAAAAGCGGTGGAACACGGCCTGAAAGTTCCCGCGTATGTCAAAACGTCGTTCGCGCCTGGCTCGAAAGTCGTGATTGACTACCTCGCCGAAGCCGGATTGATGCCGTATTTCGACGCGCTCGGCTTCCATCTCACGGCATTCGGCTGCACCACCTGCATCGGCAACAGCGGCGCACTGCATCCGGCCATCGAAAAGACGATTGCGGAGCAAAATTTGAACGTCGCCTCCGTGCTGTCCGGCAACCGCAATTTCGAGGCGCGAGTGCATCAGGCGGTCAAATCGAATTACCTGATGTCGCCGCCGCTCGTCGTGGCGTATGCGCTCACGGGGCGAATGGACGTGGATTTGACGACCGAACCGCTTGGCCTCGATCCGAACGGCGAGCCGGTCTTTTTGCATGAAATCTGGCCGACGCCGCAGGAGATCGCGGAATTGGCGGCGCAATGCGTCAAACAGGAATTTTTCGAACAGGAATATAGCAAAATTTTCGACGGCGACGAGTTCTGGCACGCGCTGCCGGTGGCGCAAGGCACGACCTTCGCGTGGGACGCCGACTCGACCTACATCAAAAATCCGCCCTATTTCGCCGATTTGCAGCCGAATCCGACGAAACCGGCGGACATCGTCAATGCGCGGGCGTTGGCGGTGCTCGGCGATTCGATAACCACCGACCACATTTCCCCGGCGGGCGGGATTCGGTCGAATTATCCGGCGGGGCAGTATTTGCAGGCGCATGGCGTGGCGCAGGCCGATTTCAATTCCTACGGCTCGCGGCGCGGCAATCACGAAGTCATGATGCGCGGCACGTTCGGCAACATTCGCGTCAAAAACAAGCTGGTTGCGCCGAAAGAAGGGAGTTTCACGAAAAAATTCCCGCAAGGCGAGGAGATGTTCATTTACGACGCCTCGATGCAATATCAGGCCGAAGGGACGCCGCTGATCGTCTTAGGCGGGAAAGAATACGGATCAGGCTCGTCGCGAGACTGGGCGGCGAAAGGGGTCAATCTGCTCGGCGTCAAGGCGGTGATCGCGGAATCTTACGAGCGGATTCATCGCAGCAATCTCGTCGGCATGGGCGTCTTGCCGTGCCTTTTCAAGTCCGGCGAGAACCCGCAGACGCTCGGCCTCGACGGCTCGGAAACCTATTCGATTTCCGGCATTGCCGACATCGCGCCGCGCAAAACGCTGACGGTGAAAGCGGTCAAAGCCGACGGCGCGGTCGTCACATTCGACGTCATCGCCCGCCTCGATACCGACGTGGATGTCGAATATTTCCAGCACGGCGGCATCCTGCAATACGTCCTGCGGAAGTTGATGGCATAATGCCTGAATCTAAAACGCGCCAACGGCGCGAGTCATATTAGCCCTTGTGCAACGTGCAACAGGGCATTTCGCCGCAACGCGGCGTTTCATATTAGCCCAGGGCGCAAGCCCTGGGGAAAATGGCGTTTGGCAATTACGCTCTGAAAGAGCGTCTCAATGATGCGCCCTTTCAGGGCGCGGATCGGGTTGCCCATCTGTCCCAGGGCTGACGCCCTGGGCTAATATGATTCGCGCCGTTGGCGCTGAAAAATTTAATCTTTTAAAAACCTGTGAGGTATGCGTTCTCCGGCTGACGTTCCCGCGCGAGGCGGTAAATTTCTTGCGCCAAATGCGGGAAAACCGTCTTCTGAAACTCGTATTCATCCATGTAGCGCGTGACGAAGCGGTCGTTTTCCGCGAGGCGCTGCAACATCAAGGCTTCGATGATGGCCTTGACTCCAAGCTCGAATTTATCCAACGAATTCGCCTGCGCGGTCTGAATCACGCGCTCATCCTTCGCCGCTTTTTCTTTGATCTGCTCCAAAAAGAGCCGGTCTTCTTCGCTGAACTCCGTCCCGAAGCGCTCATTCAATGCCGCGATGATTTCCGACAGCGGCTTGTCTTCATCCGTCGCCTTGCCGGTGCCGACCGCCGTCGGGCTGCTTACGCCGTACTGCTCGCCATCTTCCAGCACAATCGCGCCGGACATTGCCTGCTCAAGGCGGTAATATTCCAACGCGACCTCTTTTTCGGGATGCGGCGTGACGCCGATCTCGCCGAACGGAAGGCGCGTGAGAAGATAGCTCCCGAACCCGTACAGCATTTCCCATTCCGTGTCCGAATAGGGGAGAATCTGGCTGACAAAGGCGTAAAAGCTGGCATAGGCCGACAATTTTTCATAAAACGCCTCTTGCGTCTCTTCCGGCAATGCCTTGAAGCGATCTCGTGCCGGTTGAATCATCTTCTCCATCTGCGCATGATCCGACGGCTGCTGCTTATATTTGGGGAGATAAAAAATCCGGCAGAAGCCTTCGACTTCCGACCACAAATAGACCTGCATGGCGTTCAATTCGTGTTTCAATTGTTCCAACAGCGCCGGATCGGCAGCCTCGTGCAGCGTGGTGACGTTGTAATAGGGCTTGAACGCCATGTAGATGTCGTCGGCCTCGTTGACGAAATCGAGGACGAACGGCGCGTCTTTCCCGGCATGAATGCGATTCAGGCGCGACAGCGTCTGCACCGCCTGGACGCCGTCGAGCCGCCGGTCAACGTACATGGCGCAGAGGCGCGGCTGATCGAAGCCGGTCTGATATTTGTTCGCCACCAATAAAATATGATAATCCGACGAATCGAATTTGTCCGGCAGTTGCGCTTCGCTGATCGGCTTGCCGCTCACAACATCGGTATTCATGCCCGGTTCGGTGTATTTTTCGCCGCTGTCCGGGTCGAGCACTTCGCCGCTGAACGCGACTAACGGGCGAATGTCGGCGTAATGGTTGTCGGCGAGATATTGTTCGAACGCGAGCTTGTAGCGTACCGCATGAAGGCGCGATCCGGCGACCACCATCGCTTTGGCGCGTCCGCCGAGTTTGTGGCGGACATGCTGGCGGAAATGCTCGATGATGATTTCGGTTTTCTGCGCGATGTTGTACGGGTGCAGAATCATGAATTTGGCGAGCTTTTTCGCCGCTTTCTTTTTCTGCATGGCGGGGTCGTCGGCGGCTGTTTTCACCAATTGATAATACGTTTTATACGTGGTGTAGCGTTGCAGCACGTCGAGGATGAAGCCTTCTTCGATGGCCTGTTTCATGGAATAGGTGTGAAACGCCTGCGCCACGCCGTTGGCGTCGGGGCGTCCGAAGAGTTCGAGCGTTTTGCCTTTCGGCGTGGCGGTAAAGGCGAAAAAGCTGACGTTCTTCTGCCGCCCCCGCGACGCCATCACCGCGTTGAGATTGTCCTCCCAATCCTCGCCGTTTTCCGTCTCTTTTTCGTGTATTTCGTGTGTTTCGTGGTTTATCTCTGCGCCGAGAATCCGTTTCAATTCCCGCGCGGCGTCGCCGCTCTGACTCGAATGCGCTTCATCTACAATCACGGCGTAGCTTCGCGCCGCGATCCGCGCTTCCCACGTTTTCGCTTGCGCGAGCGAGGCCGCGTCCGGCGCATCCGGGTTGTCCGCTCCGGCAATGCGCAGCAGCGCCCGCAAAATTTCCGGGAATTTCTGCAAGGTCGTGATGACGATTTTCGTGCCATCCACCAGCGCTTCGGCAAGCTGGCGCGAATGCTGGTCAATCGCCTTGACGACGCCCTGCGCATGTTCGATCTGGTAAATCGCGTCTTGCAACTGCTTATCTAAGACGCGCCGATCCGTGACCACAATCACACAGTCGAAGACCTTTTCGTCGTTGGCCGTATGCAGGCTGGCGAGCCGGTGCGACAGCCAGGAGATGCTGTTGGTTTTGCCGCTTCCGGCGGAATGCTGAATCAGGTAGTTCTGCCCCGCGCCGTCGAGCCGCGCCTGTTTGACAAGCCTGCGGACGCAATCAAGCTGATGATAGCGCGGAAAGACGAGGGTTTCTTTCGTGACGCGCTTCCGCCCGCCTGCGCCATCGTCAACGGTTTCCTCGCGCGTGTCGAGAAACATAAAATGCCCCGCAATATCGAGGAAGCTCTCGCGTTCCAGCGTCTCTTCGAAAAAATAGCCCGCGCGATGGCCGGAAGGATGCGCCGGATTCCCTTTGCCGCAGATGATTTCGTTGGGATGGCTGCCGCGATTGAACGGCAGAAAGACCGTTTCGTCGCGATTCAGGCGGGTCGCCATGTGGATTTCGTCAGGATCAACGGCAAAATGTGCGACCGCGCCGTTTTTATAGCGAAAAAGCGGCGCGCCCGGTTCGCGGTCGGCTTGATATTGCGCCACCGCGTCGCGCCAGGTCTGGCCGGTGGCCGGGTTTTTTAATTCGATGGTGGCGACCGGCAGGCCGTTCAGCGAGAGGAGCAGGTCAACCGTCTTCGTGTCGTTGGGATGGCACGGAATCTGGCGCGTGACGTGCAGCCGGTTGGAATCGTACAACGCGACGACATCCGGCGAGAGTCCGTGCGCGGGCTTGAAATAGGCGATTTTAAAGGTTTTGCCGTAAAATTTGAAGCCGTGCCGCAGCAGATCGAGCGTCCCTTTGATGTCGCGTTCTTTCAGGAGCGCCGCCGTTAGTTTGGCCGGGAGTTCTGCGCCGTGCAACTGCTCCATTTGCGCCCACAACGCGGGCTGCGTCGCCTTCAAAAACGCGATCACATATTCCGGGAAGATCGCGCGTTGTTTGTCCCAATCGGCGCGGTCGCCGGTCAGCCAGCCTCGCGCCGCCAGTGTTTCCTGAATATACAGTTCGAAAGCGTGTTCGGTGGTTGCGTTCATGAGGTTAAACCACGAAACACACGAAATACACGAAAGAAAAAACAAAAAATAAGTTTTTTTCGTGTATTTCGTGGTTTAAAAAAAGTTTTGTGGTTTATAATACAATCCGATCTATTTCGACTTTCGGATAATGGCCGAAGTTCACTAACAATCCTAATTTCAACCCGCTTGCTTTTAAATAATTGAAGAGTTGCGCTTTGTGTTCGGGCGCATTGGCGGTCACCGCTTTCAATTCGACAATGATTTTTTCATAACAGACAAAATCGGGTTTGTAGATTTGCTTCAATGGTTGATGTTTATACACCAGCGTCAATTCCTTTTGCGCGACAAACGGTATCTGCCGCGCCGCAAACTCTCGCTCGAGACATTCCTGATACACCGCCTCAAGAAAGCCGCATCCCATCTCGCGATACACCTCGAAAATCGCGCCCTGAATGTGATAACACTCGTCTTTATACAACAGGTTGTCCATGATTTTAGAACCACGAAACACACGAAATACACGAAAGAAAAAAACTAAAAAATCTTTTTTCGTGTATTTCGTGTGTTTCGTGGTTTATGCTGTTGTTCTCACATCAATCTTCCCCGTGACTGCTGCGCTGATGAGCGCCGTCCGGTATTCCGCCAGCCGCGCAATGACAATTTCGACCTTCGCGGCGAGGGCGTCGAGTTTCGCGGTTTCGCGGTCGAGATGGGCGGCGATGGCCTGTTGTTCGTGAAGCGGGGGAACTGGAAACGTAAAATTTTTAATAAGTTCCATATCCAAACTTTCTACGGTAGCCCCTTCTTTTCGCCATTCTGTTAATAATTGCTGTTGATTTCCTTGAATAAATAGTGCATAATATTCAGGAAATAATGGCTTCAGCGGAAGAAATGCTTTTATATCCTGATTGATTGTCATTTCCTTTTTTATGATACACGCTGGAATTGAATGTTGTAATATCCCGGATCGCATTACAAGCAAAAGCGTATTTTGAGGTATAATCTTCGTTGCGCTTTCTGATACTGCCTGATCCGTTATGTGATCTTCTGTGTCATCAATGCAAAAACGTTTCATATCTTTTGATGAAACCCAGGGAATATCTCCATTCCAATAATTTAGTTCTTCAGTTGAAGGCGTTCCTCCGCTAACAAAAGAAAATAAAAATCGGCTTTTTTTGATTTCCCAATGCTCCGGCACATCGCCGAGCCACGCGACGCCGGAGGGCTTCAGTTTCACGGACGCATCCAGCCCCTTCGTGACGGCGCGGGAGATGAGCGCGGCGCGTTGTTCTTTCAGCAATTCCAGCAGCCGCCGCTTTTTGGCGATCAGCGTGTCCATGCGTCCGGTCTCGCGGTCGAGAAACGCGGCGATGGCGTGCTGTTCGGTGAGGGGCGGAAGCGGAATTGGAATCATCCCAATTTCAGACGAATTGATTGCAGGATAACTCACGCCCACTGACCGAGAAACAACTTCTTCAATAAAATATGGCGCTTTAATGACTGTTGAAAGATAGTTTTTGTCTATTCCTTTTGGTCGTATAACTGCAAAGCCTGTTGAAACAATAAGATTAGACTCTGGGTTTTTTATTGGTGAAATTGCCCGAAGATACGTTCTAACGGTAGAAACAATCGTATCGCCGTCTTTGACTATTCTTCGCGCTCGTGAAGGCGCATTTTCAAATATCATAGGTTCTTTTTGAACAATACCTTGAACCGGATTAACACTGCTAATATCAACATATAGTAATTCATACTCTGGATCAGTGTTTTCTGGTAATGTTTCATCGTTTATTGAACATTGATATTTCAGCCTTTTGATTTCCCAATGTTCCGGCACATCGCCAAGCCAGGCGACGCCGGAAGGTGTATAGGCCGGGTACGGATGTCGTGTCATGGTCTTATTTTACCACGAAACACACGAAATACACGAAAAAAACAAACATAATGTTTTCGTGTATTTCGTGTGTTTCGTGGTTTATTCCTCATTGCTGCCGGTCACTTCCGCCAATAATCCGACGATGTCGGTTTCCAATGCTTTGATCTCCGCCTCGATAATTTCTAACGGGCGCGGCGGTTCGTAGCGGTAGAAATGGCGGTTGAGCGGGATTTCGTAGCCGATTTTGGTTTTGCTGTGGTCAATCCAGGCATCCGGGACGTGCGGCAGGACTTCCCGCGCGAAATAGGCGTCAACCTGCTCTGTGAGCGGCACGTTTTCGGTATCCCGCAGATCGGGATCAGCTTCGGGGTAGCCTTTGGCGTCGCGGCAGATTGCGGCGCTCTCGTCTTTCTCGCTCAGTGCGTCTAAAATGGCCTTCGATTCGGCGGCAGCGAGGCGCGTTCCGGCGGCGCGATCCACCGATTTGACGGCCTCGACGAAGGTGGCGCGATCTTGAAAACGCTGCTGATTCGTCACATGCGCCACATCGTTCAGCAAGGTTTTGAGCGCCTGCTGCCGCGCCCGTCCCGCCTCGATCTCCTGCTGGCGGGCGATCTCCTGCTTTTTCGCGCTTTCCGCGAGTTTCTGAAACCCTTTCTGCTCGTCGAGCCGGGCGATGCGTTCGGGCGTCGCCTGAAAATTGAGGCGCAGCGGGCGTTCCACCGTGATTTTGCGATAGCCGAACTCGGCGTTGTCGAAGACACGCGACACGCGGGGATCGTTCTGATCGAAATTGCCGTAAATCGTCGTAATCTCGCGAATCTGATCAGGCCGATTCTCCTCGCCGTCGCCGATCTGGTTGCGCTTGTTGCCGAGGCTTTTGCGCATCTTGACGTAGAACTCGCGGGCGTCAATCAGTTGAATCTTGCCGACGCGCCGCGCTTCCTTGCGATTGGTCAAGACCCAGATATAGGTGGAAATGCCGGTATTGTAGAAGAGTTGATCCGGCAGCGCGACAATCGCGTCAAGATAGTCGTTTTCGATGATCCATTGCCGGATGTCGGATTCGCCGCTCCCGGCGTCGCCCGTGAAAAGCGGCGAACCGTTGAAGACGATGGCGATGCGGCTGCCGCCGTCGTTGCGCGAGCGCATTTTGGAGAGCATGTGCTGCAAAAAGAGGAGCGAGCCGTCATTGATGCGCGGCAGCCCCGCGCCGAAACGTCCGCTGTAGCCGAGCGTTTCGGCCTCGCGCTTGATGAATTTTTCCTGCTGTTTCCATTCCACGCCGAATGGCGGATTGGCGAGCATATAATCGAATGTTTCGCCCTGAAAGCCGTCATGTTCGAAGGTGCAGCCCGGCTTGATCTTGTCGGAATCTTCGCCCTTGATCAGCATGTCGGCGCGGCAGATGGCATAGGCTTCGTCGTTCCAATCCTGGCCGAAGAGGTGCGGCAACGCGTCGGCGTTGTGGTCGCGGATGTATTTTTCCGCCACCGACAGCATCCCGCCCGTGCCGCAAGCCGGGTCGTAAATGGTTTTGACGACGTGACTTTTGCGCAAATCGCCTTCTTGCGACAGCAGCAGATTGACCATCAATTGAATGACTTCGCGCGGCGTAAAATGTTCTCCGGCCTCTTCGTTCGCCTGTTCCGCGCCGATCCGGATCAATTCCTCGAACACGTAGCCCATCTGCATGTTGTCTATGTTGGCGGGCGACAGGTCAATTTCCGGGGAGGCGAATTGTTTGACCACGTTGAACAGCAGATTCTTTTCCCCCATTTTCGCGATTTGCGCCTCGAAATCGAGGCGCTCGAAAATCTGGCGCGCGTTCGGCGAAAATTTGTGCATATAGTCGCTCAGATTCGCCGCGATCTGGTTCGGATCGTCAAGCAGCGTTTCGAACGTCAATTTCGACAGATTGTAAAACGGCACGCCGGTCACGTTTTTCAGGTAGGCGTTGATGATGGTTTCGGATTTATCTTTGATTTTGTCGTATTCCGCCAGCGTTCGCGCTTTGGTCGGCGCAAGCACGCAATCGAAGCGGCGCATGACGGTCAGCGGCAAGATGACTTTGCGGTATTCGTTGCGTTTGTACGGCCCTCGGAGCAAATTGCAGATGCTCCAGATAAAATTCGCCATCTGACTATGGGTTTGAGCGGACATGCCTGTTTCTCCTCTCTGAACGGGAGACCTCACAGGTCTTTAAGACCTGTGAGGTCTGCGCGGGAAATCTGTGTCGGTTGATGACGTTGAGAATCCTCATGCTGGCGGAAGACTGTCAAGAAAAAAGAATGCCGATGCGCTGGCGTTTTCATATCAGACCACAGCCGAATCGTTCTATTCTGATTCTTGCAAAAAAAATTTTCGTCCTCTTGACTTTCTTTCGACACGGATAATTTCAATAACAGTATCTCATGTTCATGACAAACATCAACCGTAATCAATAGATGCGGACACCGTGCCGTCGAGCGGCCTCGCGCGATCCGCACTGAGGGAGAGTATATGAAACTGTTTATCGTCTTTTATTCGATGTACGGTCATATTTATCAAATGGCGCAGGCGGTTGCCGAAGGCGCAAAAGACATCGAAGGCGTACAGGTGGAACTGCGCCGCGTCCCGGAAACGCTGCCGGAAGAGGTGTTGCAAAAAATGGGAGCAGTCGAGGCGCAGAAGGCGTTTGCGCATATTCCGGTGGCGACGGTTGATGAATTAGCCGACGCGGATGCAATTATTTTCGGCGCACCGACGCGTTTCGGCAATGCGGTCGCGCAGATGCGGCAATTTTTAGACGCCACCGGCGGATTCTGGGCGAAAGGCACGTGGGTCGGCAAAGTCGGCAGCGTGTTCACCAGCAGCGCGACGCAGCACGGTGGGCAGGAATCCACGATTCTGTCATTCCATACCTTGTTGCTGCATCATGGCATGGTGATTGTCGGCCTGCCGTATAGTTTTACGGGACAGACGCGGATAGACGAAATGACCGGCTGTTCGCCGTATGGCGCTTCTACGATTACCGGCGGACGCGGCGAGCGGATGCCATCGGAAAACGAACTGGCAGGCGCGCGTTTCCAGGGCAAACATGTTGCGACTATCGCCAAGAAACTGGCGGGATAACGAGTAATAAAAAACACCTCACAGGTCTTCAAGACCTGTGAGGTGTTTTTTTCTATAGATGACAACCACAATTCGTTCGATTCAGGCAAGCTGGCGCAGCGTTCCAACGACTGAGGGCGCAGGCGTCCGTTTGCGCAGGGATTTCATATCGGCATCCCGTCCAGGTCATCGCAGTCGGAATGAATTCGAAAGAATTAAAAAAGGTATTCGGGAAAGACTTGACTTTTTGGGGCGGCGGTGTAGATACGCAGCATGTGCTGCCGTTCGGCTCGCCGCAAGAGGTACGCGACGACGTGAACCGGAGGATATGAGCTTGCGAACGGGGACGTTCGCGGTATGTGGAACGCGCTGAACAACACATCAAGGAGGAACAACAATGGCCGTATTGGAAACGATTTATCAGAGCGTGGTTGACGGGAATATGAATGGGGCAACAAATGGCGTGAATGCCGCACTGGCTGAAGGAATCGCCCCTGCCGACATTCTCGGAAAAGGCTTGATTGCCGCGATGACCGAAGTCGGACGATTATTCGAAGAAGGCGAGTATTTCGTGCCGGAAATGCTGATTGCCGCCCGCGCCATGCAGGCGAGCGTGGCGATTCTGAAACCGAAATTGAAAGAAGCGGATGTCAAACCGTTGGGCAAAGTCGCCATCGGCACAGTGAAGGGCGATCTGCACGACATCGGGAAAAATTTGGTCGCGATGATGCTGGAAGGCACGGGCTTCGAAATTGTTGATTTAGGCACAGACGTGCCGCCGGAAAAATTCGTAGAGGCCGTGAAAACCCAGAACGTCGGATTCATCGGGATGAGCGCACTCTTGACGACCACGATGCCTTCGATGCGGACGACCATCGAAGCCTTGAAAGCCGCAGGCGTGCGGGATCGCGTCAAGGTGATGGTGGGCGGCGCGCCGATTACGCAGGAATTCGCCAATGACATCGGGGCGGATTACTACGCGCAGGACGGCCCATCTGCCGCGCGCACAGTCAAAATCGCGATTGGGGCATAGGAGACGCTATGGGAAAACAACTCATCTTCGACGCGTTACAGCGCAGACCGACGGATCGCGTCCCCTGGCTGCCGTTTGTCGGCTGTCACGGCGGTAAACTGATTGGCAAAAGCGCCGACGAATACTTACAATCCGGCGAGTTGATCGTCCAGGGGATTCGCGAAGCGATCAAACAATACGATCCGGACGGCATTCCGGTCATGTTCGACCTGCAAATCGAAGCCGAAGCGCTCGGCTGCACGCTGCAATGGGCGAAAGAGAATCCGCCCGCCGTCGTGGATCATATTTTAGAACAGCGCCCCTTGAGCAGTTTGCAGATTCCGACCGCGACCTCTGGCCGAATTCCTGAAATGCTCAAGGCGATCCGCCAGTTGAAAGCCGACAATCACGACGTCGCGCTTTACGGCCTGATTACCGGCCCGTTTACGCTGGCGCTGCATCTGAAAGGCACAAGCATTTTCATGGAGATGTACGACAAGCCCGACGAGGTCAACGAATTGATGGCGTTCTGCACCCGCGTCGCCAAGCAAATGGCGCGGATGTATGTCGAAGCGGGCTGCGACATCATCGCCTCGGTTGACCCGATGACCAGCCAGATTTCTCCGAAAGCGTTCAAGCAGTTCGTGTCCCCCTCTTCGACCGAATTATTCGACTATATCCGCGAACTCGGCGTATTTTCGTCGTTTTTCGTCTGCGGCCACGCCCAGAAAAACGTGGAAGTCATGTGCCAGTGCAAACCGGACAATATCTCGGTAGATGAAAATATTCCCTTAGAGTTTGTGAAGGAAATCGCCGAGAAATACGGCATCTCCTTTGGCGGCAATTTGCAATTGACCGTCGTGCTGCTGATGGGAAGCGAAGACGATGTTCGCCGCCATGCCATCGAAACGATGGATCGCGGCGGCTCGACCGGCTATATTTTAGCGCCGGGCTGCGATCTGCCTTCTGGCGTGCCGATTGCGAATCTCAAGGCGGTCGCCGAACTCGTGCATGATCCGTACAAGCGCGATGTAGCGCGGAAACTGCTGGAAACCCGCAAAGAAATCAAAAACGAATTGGATCTCAGCGATTACGGCCTTGCGTCCAAAGTGGTCGTGGACATCATCACGCTCGATTCCGAAGCCTGCGCGCCGTGCCAGTATATGGTGGAAGCCGTGCGCGATGTCGCCGACTATTTCGGCGATCTCATTCTCTGGCGCGAGCATAAAATCAAAGAAAAAGAAGCGGTCGCATTCATGCTCGGTTTGATGGTGAAAAACGTGCCGACGATCTGTATTGACGGACACATCACGTTTGTCAGCACGATTCCGCCGCGCGAAGAGCTGATCCAGGCGATTCAAAAGCGGATTAACGAACGCTTTGCGATCCGGCTGCGTCAGGCGCATGGGCATCTCCTCGTCCTCGGCGCAGAGGGCGATCCGGCGTGCGACGACGCCTGGAAACATGTGCAGCAAGCCATTATGGAACTCGGCAGCACGGTCGAAGTCAGGCGCGTGACCGATGCGCAGGAAATCGCCCAGTATGGCGTCGCCGCCACGCCCGCCGTGATTTCGTTCCGGGAACGCATCAAAACCGTCGGGCGCGTCCCGTCGGTCGAAGTGATCAAAGAGTGGATCAAAGAATTACGCGGATAATCGAAACATCGTAGAGACGCCCTGTCCAGCGTTTCAGCGGGCTTTAGCCTGCTTCGGTTTTGAGCCCGGCCATTTATGGCTGGGCTGGGCTGGGCTGGACGGCATATTTTAGAACGTAACAGCCCTGCCCCTGCCAGGGTTCTCGCATTTCTCATCTCAACATCTCATTCGAAGCATCATGAGGGCTTATGGAAACCAAAACTCTCGGACATTTGACGTATCGCGACGGAACGTATCAGACGTCGGCCACCTCGCTGTCATTCGCGGCAAAAGCGTTTCCGTCGCTGACCTTTTACGCGAAATTGATCGCGATTGTGTATGCAGGGAGCCGCAAAGCGAAGCGCGGGCAGTATCCGAAGACGCAATGGGTGCTCAGTTCATCGGACGTGATTCGCGCCTTAGAGAGCATCGGCCTCCGGATTGACATTCGAGGCATCGAACATCTGCAAGCGGTCGAAGGCGCCTGCATCATCGTCGGCAACCACATGAGCATGTTAGAAACGATGGCGCTTCCCGCGATTGTGCAGCCCGTGAAAAACTGCACTTTTGTCGTCAAAGAAGGACTGTTGACCTATCCGGTCTTCGGCCATGTCATGCGGTCTATTGACCCGATTGCCGTGACGCGCACGAACGTCCGCCACGATTTCAAAATCATGCTGGAAGGCGGACTCGAACGCTTGCAGAAGGGGATTTCGCTGATTATTTTCCCACAGACCACGCGCACAAATACGTTCGATCCGGCGGAATTCAATTCTATCGGCGTGAAGCTCGCCAAGCGCGCGAATGTGCCGATTGTGCCGGTCGCGCTCATCACCGATGCCTGGCAGAACGGCTCATTGTTGAAAGATTTCGGAAAAATCGATATATCGAAAAAAGTGACATTTTCGTTCGGCAAGCCGATTCGCATCGAAGGGCGCGGCGATGAGGAACACGAGCAGATCGTAGATTTTATCCAGCAATTCCTGCTGCGCGAACGCGGTCAGGAGATTGTGTCCGCGCATTCATAAGGTGTCAGCGGAGCGTGAGATGCGACACTCTGAAAAAATTCAGCATAACACTTTGTTAAGATATGCTAAAATACAACAGATGAAGGAGGATAGCAATGCCGACAATTTCTATGTTTTATGGCATCATCATCTACATGTATTTCTTTGATGACAAACGACATCACACTCCTCACGTTCATGCGGAATATGCTGAACATACGGCCGTTTTGTCCATTGGCGAAGGTGAAGTGCTTGATGGACATCTGCCGAAAAAACAACTCAAACTGGTGCAAGCCTGGATTGCCATTCATGAAGACGATCTCTTCGCGGATTGGAAATTAGCGATACAGGGGCAGGATGTCTTTCGGATTGACCCGTTGAAATAGAGGTGATATGCTAACAGTCCAAAACATTTCCGTGATCGAACCCTATAAATTATGCGCCACGCTCTCAAATGGCGTTGAAGGGGTTTTTGATGTGTCACCCTATCTCCAGAAGGGGATATTTGTTCGATTGCAAAACTTCGAATATTTTCAACGAGTCCGCATCAATTTTTGTGGGATTTGTTGGCCGGATGGACAAGATTTCAGCGCGGACACGATTGAATATGACATCATGCAGACAGCGCCTGAAATGCAAGTGTAAAAAGCCTCAGCAATTCCTCCTGCGCGAGCGTGGTCAGGAGATTATCGCTGCACGTTAATGTGTTTATTTATAAAAAGGAGTTTGAATGAAAAAACTTGTTTCTGTACTTGTTATTGGTATTCTTTTGGGCGGTATTGGCAGTCTTATTTTCAATAATCGTCTACAAAAACGGCATCAACCGCAGCAGCCATTACCTCCTACGTTAGAGAAGATCGAACACGTTGCAAAGCTAATTACAATCGAATATTATATGGCTGATGTTGTGAGTTATCAGAATAATCAAATCTGGCCTTTTTCAGATCAAAAAATCTTAGTTATTGCAAAAGCTAAGATTATGGCGGGATTTAACCTTGTACATGGAATTAACGTGACTATCAAAGAACCAGATATGAAACAATCTTCGATAAAGCCTCAAGTAAGCATTACGCTTCCACCGCCTCAAATTTTATCCATTCAGCCTGATTATAGCTATTACGATATTCAGGGGAACCCGCCTCCTGATGCGCATACGTATGTCCTGAATTTGGCAAAAGTTAATCTATCTGGGGCTGCGCTACGCGAAGGAATTCTTGAAAAAGCGAAAACGTCAGTAATTAAACAGATGCAGCAAATCTTTTCCGATGTTGATCTGGAAATTCATTTTCAGAATGAGATACAAGAGGTGAAAAATGAAAACAATTAGAATCGCGATTACTGGGCTGAAACGTAGTGGAAAAACCGTATTTATTACTTCGTTGGTGAATCAACTTCTGAATAGAAAAGACAACTCAATGCCAGATTTCCCTTCAAAAAAGAAGAACTGGCTTATTTACGCTGAATTGCTTCCTCTTCCCAAAAGGTTAAACCGATTTCCGTATGAAGACAATTTACGCGCTCTGAAGCAGGATCCACCAGATTGGCCGCCACCAACCACGACTCTTTCTGAAATTCATTTAAAATTTTCATATCGAAAATCGAGCAATAGCCCATCCAAAACACTTAAACTGGAAATTGTTGATTATCCGGGCGAGTGGCTTCCAGATATTCAGATGTTGCAAATTCCTTTTCATGAATGGTCAAGAATCATAATCTCTCGTTCAAAGGAGGCGCTTCGAAAGCAATATGCCAATGAATGGCTGCAATTGTTAGAAAAAACTGATGTTTCTTCCCCAATAACAGATGAGGCTAAACACCTTGTAACTGCCTATATAGAATATCTTCGTGGTTGCCATAAATCAGGGTCGGGTTTGATGGATTTGCAGCCAGGCCATTTTTTGAATATGCCTCCTTCATTAAAAAGAGAACTGCTAAACTTTTGCCCACTGCCTTTACCAAATTCAGAACGCAAACGCCATTATTTAGATCATAGCCTTTTTTCCGAATTCGAAAGGCGCTATATAAAATTCCGTAAAGACTATATCTCATCATTTTATAGCAAATGTTTTCATCGTGCTCACGTTCAAGTTGTCCTCATCGATGTTCTTCATATTTTGAACTGGGGTATGGAATCATACAATGATCATCGTCATTGTATCGAAGGTATCTTAGGACGTTTCAAATATGGCCGTATTAAGAAGTTCCTTCGTCCCTTGCGCCCATTATCAAAGCATCTTCCCACGTTTTTACCATTGGAAAAAATTGAAAAAACGATTTTTGTTGCCACCAAAGCAGATCATGCTATTCCTGACTATCATG
>CAZRSF010000010.1:18902-73683 GCA_964602655.1 uncultured Candidatus Moduliflexus sp. | reverse complement strand
GGAAACATGACAAAATTGGTGGCAGATCTTGTTGATAAAGCTCAACAACCTGCTTTTGGGCGTAAAGCCAATGCGCAAATTATCAAAACGTATATTTCTTCGATACGAAGCACTGAACCAGTAAAGGATGATAATGGAAAAATTTGGCTCAGAGGAGTTGCATTGGAATACCAGAATATAGGTGGTGCTGATTGGCGTACTTATCCAATTCCAGAAGAATTTCCATCGGAAAAACAATGGAAAACCAGTGATTATCCTTCACATAAATTTCAACCAATCGGTTTTCCCGCAAAAGAAGGAACGCCTGTTCCGCATATCAATATTGACCAATTATTGGGGCACATTTTACAAGACTATCTATAGAGGAGGAAATTATGAACAGCAATACCCAACAAAATACAATTCCAGAACATCGGCCTATCCCCAAACAACCTGAAAAGGATAAACCTGCTACTAAAGATTCTTCACCAGAGTATATTAAGGTGGATGAGTATCGCATAAAAATAACAAACCCGATTGAACCGCCAAGTACAGAAATCATGGAGGAGGATATTGCAAAACCTGATTTTATTCTCCCTGCTCCTGATAACACACCTCTATCTGTTCTCTCCTGGAGTCTGATTATTTCTCTGTCATGCCTCGTTCTTTTGATGCTCCTCAAAAATTCGCTTGATTGGTATCAGCGCCTTGAGCATCTTGGAGCAGGGATTGGTATTTTTTATCTGGTTTGCCTGGTGACATTATTGAGTAGCCTTGGCATTGCTATTTATAGAATGCTTCGAGACTATATTCACGCTGATGATGGGTCAGAGCTTGCAATGATCGGAGCGAGATTGAATATTGATTCTGACTTAAAGACTGTTCTTGATTATGCAAACAGCATTATCACAAAATATGAAGAGCATCAATTGGAAGTGGTACGTAGTGGAGTACAGGCTCTCCAAAATCGAATGCAACTGACGAGAGATAAAGGCGATCTTCTTGAAGAAATTCGAAAAGGAATTTTCGCTCATATTGACAAGGAAGTTGAAAAATTGATTGGTAAATCAGCTCAACAAACACTATGGGGAACGGCCATTAGCCCAGTTGCTGTCGTTGATATGGCAATCGTTGCATGGCGCACAATGGCAATGATACGAGATATTGCTGCTTTATATGGTTATAGGCCAGGATTTTTAGGATCATTACGTCTGTTTTCAAGGATTCTTTCAACCATAGCATTTGCGGGGATTTCTGAAATTGCAGTGAATGCCGGGGCGAATTTGTTCGGTAACGCGCTATTAAGTCGCCTGTCTGTCACGTTAGCGCATGCGCTTGGAGTTGGCTTATTAACAGTTCGGATAGGAATTGCCGCATCTATTAATTGTCGTCCATTACCCTTCCAAAAAGGAGAACTTGCTGGTCATATAAGCCTTCTTTTTAAGGGAATAAACAATGTATTGACTACCAATTTTTTTAAAGAAGACCCTTTGAAATAAGCCTTAATTAAGGAGTCGCCTATGCCAGAAATATCAAGATTCTTTGGAATTATCATTCGCATGTTTTATGATGAACATAACCCGCCTCATTTTCATGCAGAGTATCAAGGCGCGAAAGCGGTCTTTGACTTTGATGGGAATTTGCTGCAAGGAAACCTCGGCTCGAAAACGGCCAGAAAACTTGTTCGCGAGTGGATAGACCTTCATCAGCATGAGCTGATTGAGGATTGGGAACGAGCGCGACAGGACGAAGATATTTGCAAGATTGCTCCGCTTGAGTAAGAGGATGACTATGTGGAACATGAATGACATGACGCATCTTGAATATAAACATCAGTATGTGTACCATATCGTGTTTGATGACGGCACAGAGGGAGATATTGATTTTTCCCAATATATCAAACGCGGAAAGGTGTTTCAACCGCTTGCTGTCCCTGCATTTTTTCAACAAGCCCGGATAGAAGGGGGGACGATTGCATGGCCGAACGGAGTAGATATTGCTCCCGAAACCCTCTACGAACAGTGTGAACGTGCCAGGGTCGTCTAATCTCACGCCGCCTCGCCTGATCGCCTGGAACGTCACGCGGCGCTGCCCGCTGGATTGCCGGGCAGCGCCGCAATATATCCCGTATCGGGCGGATGCTTCAGGAGGTCGCTTCGTTGAGAATGACCGGCTGAGAAGTGGATGAGATCACGTCCGGCAGTTCCTCTTCCACGCGGCGGATATGAGGAGAACCGTATGCGCTTGCGGCAACGACGATTTTGATACATCCCATGAAAAGAAACAGCAGGGCGATCCCGCGTCCCGGCCCGACACCGATAATCTGACCGAGACTGCCGGCGAGCGCTCCGTTCGGCGCGAGTAACGGCTCGAACACGCGATCCGCCAACGGGCCAGCCAGCAAAAAGGCCAGCGGCTTCATCGAATTCGACACCATCTGCTGCATCGCAAACACCCGGCCTTGCATCTCCGGCGGAACTTTCGTCTGCCAGATCGCCTGATTCGAGCCGCTGATAATCGCAATCGTGAAATGCGCTCCGAACGCGCCGAGCGCCACCAACGCCGCTGATGGTCGCAAACCGATCAGTAGAAAACAGAGACCGCTGAGTAATTCGAAATTCAAAACGCCGAAAATGCGGCGTTTCGGTCCGCCCCAGAGACTCATGATCACGCTTCCCGTCAGCAAACCGCCGCCTGCGCATGAAATGACCAGCCCTAACACGTCCGGGCTGGCAAAATTGAGAATCATCGGCACTATTAACGCCCCGACCATGCCCCAGAGGAAATTGACGATGGCAAAAAAGAGCAATAACCCCACCAAGCCAGGACGATCCGTGATATAACGCCACCCTGCCGCCGCATCTTTAAAAAATGACGACCGTAAGGATGGATGTTTCTGAACGCCTGCCTGCCTCGGAAAGCGCACGAATACCAGCGTTCCGACCGCAAACAGAAACGTGAGGACATCCACGCATAAAACCCCCCACATCTTGATCGTCACTAACAATACGCCCGCCAGCGTCGGCGTCAGAATCTCAGCCGCCGCCTGCCCGAATTGGATCATGCCGTTGGCACGGCCTAACTGCGCCTTCGGCACAAGCAGCGTCACCGCCGACGTGTAGGCCGGCCACTGGAACGTATTGCATACGGCGCTGATGGCGGTGAGCAGATAAATATGCCAGATTGCCAACTGATTCGTGAAAAATAACCATGCAATCACCAATGTGCCGATTCCTGCGATCAGATCGCTGAACATCATCATCCGGCGGCGATCCCAGCGGTCAGCCAGCACGCCCGCTAATGGCGAAAACAGCAGGCGCGGCAGCACCGAGGCAAGGGCAATCAGCGCGAACCGCGTCACCGAACCGGTCTGCTGATACACCCACAACCCTAACGCAAATTGCGTCAACCCTGACCCGATCACCGACACGCATTGCCCTGCCCACACAATCGAAAAGACGCGCATCTCTCTGAAATTCGAGGGAAGCGCCAGCATCTCGCGCCAAAATCCGGCAAGCCGTTGTTCGAAGACAGCAACATGTTTATTCATTGTTCGTTCCTCCTTGTTCGATAAAATGGTGGCTGGCGGTCGAATCGTAATCAATTCCGTAAATCCGCTTCAAATCGGCGATATGCTGCAAGACATCCGGGCTGTTGAAGGCGCTTTTGCCCTCGAACGCATACAAGACGATTCCTTCCAGCAAATCTCCAAGCGTGATGTCGTGATATTCGGCCAGCGCTTTTAAAACCTTTAATAAACGGCGCTCGATACGCACTCCGGTCTGCACCCGTTCCACCGGAATCGTGACATTGCTCTCCTGTTCGGCCTGATCTGTGTTGTTCATGATGACTCCTTGAGTTGATTGTTAAAACTTATACCAATTGTGTTCGAAACGATCATCGGAAATCGTATGACGAAACTGGTGTTTCGTCACGGGCGAAACAACAGTTTCGCCCTACGACGCGAAGATGATCGTATTTACCACAATTGGTATTACATAATACTTTATCTTGGTATTTTGGTACATAGATATAAAGGTATGCTGGTTGTCAAGAAAAATTGAAAAATAAAAAAACCCCGTCAGGGTTTCGAACCCTGACGGGGTGACTTGATAGGATGATGCCGTCATTTTTTATCGCCGCCGGAACACGTCAATCTGCGCCAATGCCTGGCGGGCGCGTTCGGCAGTTTCTACCGACGGATTATAGTCAAAGACGGTGAGCAGATGTTGATAGGCGGCGGTCGGCTGCCCATGTTTCAGGCGCAGCAAACCTAACGCTAAATAGGCGTCGGCTAAATTCGACGCATTGGAGCGTTGGCCTAAGCAGCCACGCAGCAAGCGCGTCGCGGCAATCGCATACCCTGCTTGATCCAGCCAGTCGGCGAGGATCGCGCATTCGGTCGGCGAAAGCGCGGCAAGGTCTTCGCGGCCAAGCTGTCGCAAGGTCTGAAGCGCTTGATTCCGATCCTGCTGCGCGATGGCTTCGCGCAAATCAACAAGCGGCGGGGCGAGCACTTCCGCGTCAATCACCGTTTCTTTCGTGTGCGGACGGCGTCCCAAATCTTTATATCGATCTGTCCAGGGCCATTTCCAGGCGAAATGTTCGCCGAGCCGGGCGATCCCCAAACCGGCAAGAAATCCGCCGATATGCGCGCCATGCGCGACATTCGACTGAGAACCGGCGATAAACGGCAGCAGGTTATCTATCACGAGATAAAAACCTAACACCCAGCGGGCGGGCAGCAGAATGGTTTGCATAAAAAAGGGAAACAGCGCGACAAAGACTTTGATCTGATTGCGCGGAAAGAGCAGAAAATAGACGCCGAGTACGCCGGAAATCGCGCCGGACGCGCCGACTAACGGCAGCATGGATTGTCTCGCGAACAGTCCGAAAAAAAGCGTGGCCGCCACGCCGCTTATCAGGTAGGTCAGCAGATAGCCGAGCCGTCCGAGGCGATGCTCCGCGTTATCGCCGTAAATCCAGAGAAACAACATGTTGCCTGCCAGATGCCAGAGGCCGCCATGCAGAAAGAGCGAGAAGACCAGATCGTTGAGTTCCGGCGCTCCGGGCTTGTAGCCATGCGAAAACACAAACAGATCATACGCCGTCAATTGCGCGAGAACCTGCCGCAGCGCCGACCAGGACGGGATTGATGGCGCAAGATATTGCAGGTATTCCCGCAGCAGCGGATCGTTCGGATGTACGCCTTTGGCCGTCAGCGGCAGGCTGATGAGCAGATAGACCGCCACGTTCGCCGCGATCAGCGCCCAATTGACCCAGGGCGTGTAGTTACGAGGAGGATTCGGGGTATCGCCGATTGGAATAAACACGCGCTATCTCCTTCTTTTCGATGCTCTCTATTGAATGCGGGCAAATTCGACGCGCCGATTTTTGGCTTTGCCTTCCGGCGTATCATTGGCTTCTAAAGGCTTGCTTTCGCCGAATGGTTTCACAATCAGGCGTTTTTCGTCAATGTCGAATTCTTTGACGAGGAACTGTTTGACCGCCTCCGCTCGTTTCTGCGACAGCATCAGGTTATATTCCTCTGTCCCGTCGCCGTCGGTATGCCCGACGACTAACACTACCGCGTCTTGCAAATCCCCTGTAAACGCCTTGCCGTATTCCCGCAGCAGGTCGAACGATTCGGTTTTGATCGCATCGGAACCGGTATCGAACAAGATCAACGCGCCGACTTTTTGAGGTTCCGAATCGCTCGCGTTTTCATCGTCGGCAACTTTGCTGATGCCCTTCGTTTTCATTGCCGGTTTCTTCTCATCGAACAACGCCTGGCCGTCATCCGCATTTTGCTTCGACAATGCGCCTTTTGTTTTTACGGGAGCGCGAAGCGCATCAACAATCTCTTCTTCCGTTTTCGGAAATTGCAAGTCTTCCGCCGCCGCGCTGCCGAACATCATACCAAGAAGGCCGAACATCATGACGTAACACATCAAATTTTTCATAGGTGTCTCCTTATATGTTTACACCGAAAACCTGTCATTTTTGACGACCTGTAAAGGATTCGTTGCTCTCAATGATTTGGTCAAGGAAATTTTTCAGTAATGACAAGAAGAGTCTTTCTGTCGAAATCGTATTTCGACATACACGCGGCGAAACACAGTTTCGCCATACAGCAACAACATTAAAAAGTTTTAATCTCCGATTAATCTTCAGTTAAGCGACCCCGCCTATCTTAGCCCCAAGTCAAGCAAATGGATAGAGCATCAAATCAATAACAACCGACAACAAGGAGCAATGCCATGAATGTGATTGAAATGTACGGAGTAAAAAAGGAATATCCATTAGGAAAGACGACCGTCCACGCCTTAAAACATGTTGATTTTACGGTCAAAGAAGGGGATTTCCTTTCGATTGTCGGACCGTCCGGCAGCGGCAAAACCACGATGCTGAACCTGATCGGCTGCATTGACCATGCGACCGGCGGGATGTTGAAGATTCACGGGCAGGATGTCACGACCATGACGGATAAGCAGTTGACTGACCTGCGCCTGCATCGCATCGGCTTCATTTTTCAAACCTTTAACCTGATTCCAGTGCTGACCGTGCGGGAAAACGTCGAATTCCCGCTGCTGCTGATGAATGGCTCGCGTCCGCCGAAAAAAGAGGTGCGCGAACGCGTCGAACGTCTGGTTGATGAAGTCGGCTTAAAAGAGTATATCAACCATCGCCCGTATGAGCTTTCCGGCGGGCAGCGCCAGCGTGTCGCGATTGCGCGAGCGTTGATTTCGAAACCTGATCTTGTGCTGGCAGATGAGCCGACCGCGAACCTCGATTCCGAAACCGGCCAGAAGATTTTGGAATTGATGAAAGAACTCAACACGGTTGAAAAAACCACCTTCATCTTTTCGACGCATGATCCCGACGTGCTGAAATACGCAAAAGACGTGGTCAAAATTCGAGACGGCAAAATCGTTCAATAACCCGCAGAAGAAAGGAGAATATAACATGTTCATCTGGAAAATCGCCTGGCGCAATGTCTTGCGCCATAAAGGCAAAACGATTGTTGTCGGCATTATCCTCGCCTTCGGCATGTTGATTATGACAATCGGCAACGCCGTTATGGAAGGCGCGAAAGACGGGCTGAACGAGAACGTGATTCAACGTTTTTCAGGAGAAGCCGTAGCTGTATCCGACATCTATAAAGGCCGCGATGTGTTTATGGCGCCGCACAGCGTCAAATTGATTCGTAATTATATCGAGGTCAAAGGCGTCTTGAAAAATCTGAACATCGTTGAACAGTTTTTTCCGATGGCGCGAGGGCAGGTGACGATTCTGAATGACGCAGGCATCACCGGCCATGCCTATTTCCTCGGCGTTCAATTCGAGGAATATCAGAAATTTTCGAACAATAATGTCGTGGCGCTGGAAGGGGAATTGCTCACGAACCGCGCGCGCGGCGTGTTGATTTCCGACGAAACGCGCAAAAAAATCTTCGACCGTCAGAAATTCTGGCTCGTCCCGGAAGGCACGGCATTAAACGTCGAACATCTGACGCCTGAAGCGAAAAAAATGCACGACGCCGGACGCCTGATCGTGAAACATGAATTGGTGATTGTCGGCCAGAGCGACGATTCGTTGGAAACCGATATTTGCGCCCCGGTGCGAGGCATCTTCCAATTTCAACAATTAAATAAATTCTGGGCGTCGTATATCAATTTTATGGATTTGGAATCATATCGCCAGACCTTCGGCCATTTGACCGCCGGAGACCGCTCCGCCGAACTTTCTGAAGAGCAAAAAGCGACCTTAGCAATTGATGATGCTGACGCCATATTCGCGGATTCAGATATGACAACGGTCGTTCCGACTCACGCGGAAACAATTACGCCTGATGTCAAACGACAGGAGGAACAAAAGACAATTGCGGCGGAGATCGATTTGGAAGATGGCATCTTCAGCATGGTCATGATGAAATTCAAACCTGGCATCACTCCTGAACAAGGGTTGACGCAAGTCAGAGAAGCGATGAACGCCGCGAACCTTGGCATTCGTGTGATGTCCTGGCAGGAAGCGCTCGGCGAGCTTGCGGATATCGCCACCATTATGCAAGGCTTGTTATTTTTGTTTGTGATGTTCATCTTCTTCGTCGCCATCGTCATTATTATGAACACGTTAAGCATGGCGGCGCTCGAACGCACATCGGAAATCGGCATGATGCGGGCAATCGGAGCGCAAAAAGGCTTTATCAGCCGCATGTTCCTGATGGAAACGGCGCAAATCGCTCTTGTCTTCGGCCTGGCAGGCATTGTCGTCGGGCTCGTCTGCGTCGGGGCGTTAGCGGTGTTCGATATTTCCGTGGCAAACAGCGCGTATATCAGCGTGATGGCTGGCGGAAACACGCTCCACGCCAGCGTCAGCGCTGTCGGAATCATTTTAGGCGTCGCCCAATTAATCATCGTCACGCTCTTAGCCAGCCTCTATCCGATGCGCGTCGCCACTAAAATTACGCCACTGGAAGCGATTTCGCGGGATTAATAACAACGAAACCCTGCCAGGGTTTCGAACCCTGGCAGGGTTGAAATAACCATAAAATTATGAACATGATATTGAAAGTCAGTTTTCGCAATTTGATTCGACAGAAACGTCGCAATCTGTTCTTAGGCATCGGCATCGCCTTTGGCATGAGCATTTTAATGATCGCCAACTCCTTTTCACACGGCATGAGCGAATTATTGCTGAATAAATTCATCTTGTGGATTACAGGACATATTCGCATCAGCATGGCAGAAAAAAATTCGCAGCGCTGGGACATTATCAGAGATCAGGAACGCCTGAAACAGGCAATCCGCGCCACAATTCCCGGCGCGACGATTTTCGAGGAAGTGACGGCGGAAGGTCGCGCGCTTGGAAAAGGCGTATCGGGTTCGATTGTGCTGAAAGGGATCGAAATGGATAAAGAATTTTTCCGCGAATTGCAGATCGAATCGGGAAATCCTGAAGATATTCTGAACCCCGCGATTGAAAACCCGGTGATCGTATATAGCGAATTAGCTGAAGAAATCAATCTCACGCTGAACGATGTCTTTCAAGTCCAGTTCCAGACAGCGTATCGGCAGATGCAATCGGCGCGATTTACGATTGTGGCTATCGTAAAAGGCGATATTCCATTTATCGGAGAATATGCCTATACGCACATCAGCACGTTGAAACCGCTGTTAGGGTATCAGCCGCATGAAACCGGGGCGTTGAATATCGTCTTGAAGGATGTGAAGAATCCCGCTGTTGTCAATACCCTGGCCGATGCGCTGCATCAGGCGTTACAGCCGGGAGTGGCGGGGTATCACGGCGTGGCGGCGACCACGACGGGCGTCTTCCGAAGCCGCGTCGTCGCCGTGAGCGAAGAGGCCGACGCTCGCCAGCAATTTACCGCGAAGATGTCCGCCGTATCGGGTGCGTTCGAAGAGACCTTGAACGATGCCAACGCGCTCATTCTCAGCCAGACGGCGGCTGATGCCTTGAGCGTCACGGTCGGCGGGACCGTCTCGATTGCGTATGATACTCGATTCGCAGGGACATCGCCTGCGCAAAAGTATCGGGTGGGCGCGATTTTCACAGAAAGCGGCGATACGGATCGCGACCTGATCTTCGTGCATCCGAAAGCGTTTGATCTGACCTGTATTCCGCAACCGCCCAAAGCGCCGGTCGGCGTTGATAGCAAACACGCATTGGCTCCGTTGTTAGCAAAGGAATGGAATCTGCTCCCGCGCACGGCGACACGCGAAGCGTTGGATGGCAAATATGAAGAATTGGAGTATCAAGACTGGCATGGCGCGTTATTAGATGTGCAAACGATGCAAGAACTCGCCAGCGACCTGCTGAAATTGGAGATGGTCATGGATGGGGCGGCAATGGCGGCGGTCTTTGTTCTCTTCGTTATCATTGTCATCGGCGTGGCGAACACGCTGCGCATGACAATTCGCGAGCGGACGCGGGAAATCGGGACAGTGCGGGCAATTGGGATGCAGCGAAACGACGTGCGCTGGAGCTTTTTGCTGGAAACGCTGCTCCTTACCTTATTTGCCAGTGTCGCGGGGATCGTCTTTGGTTGGGTGGTTATTCAGATACTCAGCCTGCTTTCCTTCAATACGTATGGAATATTCAATATGATTTTGGTCGAAAAGCATCTCTATTTCGTGCCGACGCTGTCGGATAATCTGCAAAATCTCTTGATTATTCTGGGGATTTCGTTCTTTACCGCCATCTTCCCGGCGAATCACGCAGCAAAATTATCGGTATCAGACGCATTGAGAAGTTACGAATAACATGAAGGTGTCAGACACGTTTGACGTGTCTGACACCCACACACAAACAAAGGAATCTTATGAAAACACTGATCAAATCGTTGATTGCAAGCCTTATCATACTCACAGCCGGACATAACATCGCCCAGGCGCAGCAGCCAACCGGCATGGATATTTTGAAAAAGATGGAAGCGATTGAGTTTATCGAAACCGACGGCACGTTAAAAATGTCGTTCACCATGCAGCGCAAAGACAAAAGCGTCAAAATTATGGAAGCCGTCTTTTATCGCCGCGACGCCGACGACGCCTTTCTGATGGTCATGACCGGCCCGGATTCGGAAAAAGGCAATGGGTATCTGCGCGTCGGCGATAATATGTGGATGTATCGCCGCAATTCCCGCACATTTCAGAAAATGTCGCGCTATCAAAGCATCGCGGGCACGCAGATGAGCGCCGTTGATTTCGAAAAGCGCAAATATAGCGAACTCTACCAGCCGCTTGTGGATGCCAACGGAAAAGAATTGCTCAGCGAAGAAACATTAGGCCAGGCGCAAATTCCGGTGTATCGTTTAGAGGTGAACGCGGTCGTCAAAGACCTGCCCTATCCGAAATCGGTCTATTATGTGGAACAAGGAACGTTTTTACTCATGAAAAGTGAGTCATATTCCAATACCGGCGAGTTAATGCAAGTTGACTATTTCCCCAAATATCACGAAATTAACGGAAAATTTCTCCCGGCCAAAATGCTGGCAACGGATGAATTCGAGAAGGGGAATAAAACGATGGTCGAACTGTCCGGCGTCTCGTTACAGCCGATTACGGATGATGTGTTCAACAAAGCGTATCTGGAAAGCCTGAGCAAATAATGTTATTTTAGGGAGACCCGACCCAACCCTGCCAGGGTTTCGAACCCTGGCAGGGTTTTTTATTTGCCCAACGCCCGAAGATTAACAGATTTTAATCGCGGATTAATCCTCATTTAAGGCGTTCTGCTTACCTTAAGCTGCGTAACATTCACAAAAAACGTTGAACAATATTATTATAACGCAATGTGCAACTTGAGAAGAAAGAACCCACCCCTTGCCCCTCCCAGGAGGGGAATGCGCGTACCACTGCTGGCGAATTCCCCTCCTGGGAGGGGCAAGGGGTGGGTAAAAACGCCTGTTTGACAGGGAAATTTCAAAAAGTTGCACATCACGTTATTATATTCTCAGGGGCATTTTATAAATCATCGAGAGCGGAGGCGCTCATGATTTATAAATCACGCCCTTTCTCCACATGTATAAACCAATTTCACGCGCATGTTCTCTGACCGCTTTCTGTCTGCTGCTGCCACTCGCGGTCTGGGCGCAAGATGATACCGATATTTTTTCAGAAGACGATATTTTCTCGGAGTCGCAGCAGATCGAACAATCCGAAGAAGACGCTGGCAGCGACATCACCAAAGCGTTGAGCGAGGAATCGCTCACCTTTTCCGGCAATATAGACGCCGAAGCGAATATGTTCGTCACCCGCGACACCATTGACGGCGACCAAGACTTCGGTGAGAATACGTATGCCTCGTCGGTCAGCGGCGATTTCTTGTTAGATGCCCGCTTGCGCAAAGGCGTCCGCGCTTTCGGCGACGTGTGGGCGGGTTACACGATGCCGCGCCAAGAGGGTGAAACGTCTGCCGATCAATTCGATACGCTGCTGAAAGAAGCCTTTGTTGATGTGAATATCCGTCAAAAAGCCTATTTCCGATTCGGCAAGCAAAATTTGAAGTGGGGGCAGGGCTATTTGTGGAATCCCACTGATGTCATCAGCATAGACCGCAAAGATTTTCAGAATATGAATGACCGGCGCGAAGGTGTGTACGGCCTGAAAACCCACGTTCCCTTCGGCTCGAACCTGAATATTTACGGCTTTATCAACGCCGATAACGCCGGCACGCTCGAAGAACTCTCCATTGCGGGCAAAGTGGAATTTATCGTGCTGAATGACGTGGAATTCTCGTTTTCCGCCTGGAATAAAGACGGCTATCTGCCGGTGTTCGGCATGGATGTCGCGACCTATCGCCTCGGCACGCACTGGCGAGGCGAAATGAGCCTGTCGAACGGCGAAAATCAGCATCGTCTGGAACGTCGAAACGGCGAGTATGTGGATGTTCATGAAAAGGACGATCTGACCCCGCGCCTGACACTCGGCTTTACGCGCCTGTTCGATGTGGGAAATTTCAACGACCGGCTCAGCGTGACCGGCGAATTTTACTATAACAGCGCCGGATATGACGAGGATATGTTACGCGATGACGCCGCGCGGCAACAATTTCTGCAAGGCGGCTATTTTCAGCCTGGCAACTATGGCGAATATTATGCCGCGCTCTTCACCAGTTTCGGTCGGTTTCTCGTGTCGGACATGACCCTGAACGTCAACGCCATCGGTAATCTGACCGACTCGTCCGCCATGCTGTCCGTCGGCGTGGATTACGTACTGACCTTCAACGCCATGTTGAGCGCCCGGCTTGACACGTATCTCGGCGCAGACAACAGCGAATACACCCTGGAAGGGAACGCGCTGAACGCCGAAGTCAAGCTGAACGTCGCCTTTTAAGGCCGGATCGCCAGTCTTCCGCCCTTTCACTGCCGCGAAGCGGCAACAGAATAAAGCATGGGGTTTATGAAGATTAAAAATTTAATGGTAACTATTTACCAGGCATGACAGGAGTGCAAAAGCGACCCCGCGAAGCGGGTTGAGCTTTTGCACTCCTGTCTGGTAAACAGTTACATTTAATGTTCATTACCCCCATGAGAATGTCGGCACATTTTTATTGACATCTTCGAATTAACGAAATGATTCATGGTTCGACTCCGCCCACCATGATCGGTCGGATATAACGGCAAACGCAACCTTCAATTATTCTAAAAACTGTCAGGCACCTTCAAGGCGTCTGACAGCTAAAATACGGTGAACGCCGATGACAACCGAGCAAGAGCGCATTTATAAACGGGGGTACATGACATTGAAAATGTACGCCTTACGCAACAACGGCTATCTTGTCCGCGAGGATGTTCCGGCGTTGAATTTGCCGCTCTCGGCAATGGTGCTTGAGGATGCGCTGCTGAAACTTCAGGCCGACGGCGATGTCAAGGTGACGACGGATAAACAGGGGCGGACGGTGTACGACTTTTTGACCTTTCTCGAACGCTCCTTAGCCGAAAGCGCACTCGACATGCCGACCCGCCTCGAGTTAGCCAAAATTTATCTCAATCGCCAGATGTGGGCGCCGGCCATCACCGAACTCCGCATGACCCAGACGCACCCGAAACTCAAAAAAGAATCGCTGTATCTGTTAGGAGTCTGCTTTGAGAAAAAAGGAGCGCACGAAAAAGCGCGGGAATGTTACGAACGGGTGCTGGCGGTGGATTATTTTTATCAGGACGCGCTGAGCCGCCTGAATCGCCTGTTTGAGAAAAAACCGGCGACAACCATTCTCAGCGGCGCAACCATGTTGACCGCCTCGACCGACGCGGAATTAGATCTGCTGTTGCAAAACCGGTACGAGCTTGTCAAAGAATTGGGGCGCGGCGGCGCGGGCGTGGTCTATCAGGCCGTAGATTACAAGCTCAAACGCGACGCGGCGATCAAGCTGCTGCACCGGCAGGGCTTTCAGAAAGGGGATTCCCGTCAGGCGTTTTTGCAAGAAGCTCGCATGGCCGCGCAGTTGCACCATCAGCATATTGTCGAAGTGTATGATGTGGATACGGAGGCCGAATTTATCGCCATGGAGTTCGTGGACGGCGGCAGCCTGAAAGACGCGCTGAGTCAGCAGAAACGATTTTCGGTCGAGCAGACCGCCGCCATCATCAAACAACTCTGCGACGCGCTGCATTTTGCCCATCAACACGGCGTCTTGCACCGGGACATCAAACCGGCAAACATCTTTATCACGAAAAAAAAGCAGGTCAAATTAGGCGATTTCGGCATCGCCCACGCCAGCCGCATCGAACAGAACGATTTCACCCAGATGTCAGCGCAGATCGGCACGCTGCCGTACATGTCGCCGGAACAGGTGCGGGGCGACCGTCTGACGCCCGCGTCCGACGTGTATGCGGTCGGCATCGTGCTGTATGAAATCCTGACCGGCCAGCCGCCGTTTCTGGCCGGAGACATCGCCTATCATCATCTGCACACGCCGCCCGCGCCGCCCGGCATTTCTACTGACGTGGACGCCCTGATTTTGCGCTGTCTGGACAAAGATTCCTCCAAACGATTTCAATCCGCCGAAGAACTCAGCCGCACACTGCGCGCACAATTGAAAGAGCAGATGAAACGAGACGACACATACCGGGACTTGCTCCGCATGGCAGCGATTGATAAGGCGCTTGCGCCAGAGGAACTGCTCGTGCTGAAACTCAAACGCAAGACCTTGAAACTCTCCGACGACGACGCCCGCCGCATCGAACAGGAATTCGGATTGAATCTGCCGATGTAGCTGAGGTCGCATACGTATGAATCAGCCGATTTTACAGGTCGAACAGCTTCGCAAATGGTTTCCGATACGCCGGACGCTGCGCCAGGCACTTGCCCGCGAGCACCATTATGCGCGGGCGGTGGACGGCGTCAGTTTCGATCTGTTCGAAGGGGAGATTCTCGCGTTTGTCGGGGAATCGGGCTGCGGCAAAACCACGACCGGCAAATTGATCATGAAGATTTTAGAGCCGACCGGCGGCGCGATTCGGTATCAGGGCGAGGATGTCACGCATCTGCGGCGCGAGCGGCTGAAAGAGTATCGCCGCAACGTGCAGATGATTTTTCAAGACCCGTATGCTTCGATGAATCCGCGTTTTCGCGCCAAAGACGTGATCGAAGAGCCATTGCTGATTCACGGCGTCGGCGACACGCGCCGGGAACGGGACACGCGCATTCGGCAGGCGTTGGAGGCGGTGCGCCTCATGCCGCCGGACGAATTCATGAATCGCTTTCCGCACATGTTGAGCGGCGGGCAGCGGCAGCGCGTGGCGACGGCGCGGACGCTGATTTTGTCGCCGCGCGTGATTGTCGCCGACGAGCCGGTTTCGATGATCGATCTCTCGACGCGCGCCGAAATCCTGCATACGCTGAAAACCGTGCAACAGGAACTCGGCCTGACCTATCTCTACATCACGCACGATCTCTCGACCGCCCGCTATTTCGCGGATCGCATCGCAGTCATGTACCTCGGCAAAATCGTGGAAATCGGCGCGGCGGACGACGTGATCGATCATGCCGCGCATCCTTACACGAAAGCCCTGATTGCCGCCGTCTGCGAGCCGGTGGCCGGTCGCGAAAATCAACCGAAAGAATTGCCGATTCGCGGCGATATTCCATCCGCTGCCGCGATTCCGCCGGGCTGCCGCTTTCATCCGCGCTGCGTGTTTGCGCTGCCGGTCTGCCGCGACATCGAGCCGGACATAACGAATATCAGCGCAGGTCATCAGGCGACGTGTCATCTTTTGAATCCTCAGACCTCACAGGTCTTCCAGACCTGTGAGGTCTGAGGATTGGCAATTATTTGAGCGCCTGATACATTTTGATCCAGCCGACGCCGGTCAGCAGCAGCCAGCCACCTAATATCCACCAGATTCCAGAGCGCGATGCCATCAACCGGTCGAATTGCGTGCGCCGCGCGTCGTGCCAGATGCCTCCGGCATCTATTCGAAGCTCGCCAACAACTCCTTGCAGCCGAACATTCGACACGCCGCCGACCTCCTGAATCTCGACGCGCAACGCTTCGTCATACACTAAGTGCATCGCTCGAATATTCGACATTTCCAATGGCGTCTGTTTCGGAAAATCCGGGAAAACGACAGTGATGCGGTTGATCCGCACTAAGGGAAATGTCCCGTCATTCAAGCTCTTCGGCAAGGCGGCGCGATCAAAGGCGGATGAGGGCGCATTCACCACAAGCGTCATGTCAATCCGCGTCGGGATGCGCCAGTGCATAAACACAACGAGCATGACGCATATCAGAAGCGACGGTTGCGTGAAAAACAGGATGTTTTGCATTGAAACACGCCGCGATATTTTCGCGGAATATTTTGTTGACATCGTTAGCAATCCCTTTGAGAATAAGAATTCGTTGACCTGAACGTGCAGCCTGCCGACAAGATGCGGCAGAAGCGCGATTTTGTAAATAAAAATCGGCGTTTCTATCGCGATGTTTAGCGCGTATGAAATCTCACCGCCAACTTCTGCTGAGTCTTGCCCTGATTGCCCTTCTCGTTGGCGGCGGCACTCTCGGCTATATGCTGATTGAGGGTTGGAGCGCGAGGGATGCGCTTTTTATGGTCATTATCACGATGAGCACCATCGGGTATGGCGAAGTCCACAAATTGACGCCAAATGGTCAACTGTTCACGATCGGAATTATCGTGCTGTCTATCGGATTGGCCGGATACGCGCTCTCAGGGCTTGGCGCGTTTATCATGGAAGGGGATTTCAAGCGATTTTTGCGAGGACGACGCATGGAGAAAGACATTTCGAAGCTGACGAATCATATTATTTTATGCGGGTTGGGACGGGTTGGCCTGCGCATCGCGGAAGAGTTGAACCGCGCCGGAATGCCCTTTGTCGTGATTGAACACGACGAGGCCGCGCTGCAAGACATCGCAGAGCACGAGCAGATGCTTTTCCTGCATGGCGACGCCACGCGGGACGAAACGCTGATTCGCGCCGGAATCAAATCGGCCAGCGGCCTGATGACGACATTGCGGGAAGACAAAGACAACGTGTTTGTCGTGCTGTGCGCCCGGTCATTGAATCCGAAATTATTCATCGTCGCTCGCGTGATCGAGGAAAAAAACGAACCGCTGCTGAAAAAAGCCGGAGCCGACCGGATCGTCTCGCCCGACGCCATCGGCGGCCTGCGCATGGCGTCATTGATGCTGCGCCCGAAAGTCATCGCGTTTTTCGATGAAATGCTGCGCGTGACGGGACAGATGCTCCGCATCGAAGAAGTGGACATAAACGAATATCCCGCCTTGCAACATCATTCATTAGGCGCAGTGAACATCCGCAAGCGCACAGGCGCGTTGGTGCTGGCGATCAAATCCGGCAGCGGCGGCTACCAGTTCAACCCCGGCGCAAATGCCGAACTGCATCCCGGAGATATGCTGATGATTGTCGGCACGGATGAACAGATCGCGCCGGAACGCTGGGCAGAGGAATACGGTCAAATCAAACAGGGATAAAATTTTTGTAGAGACGCCCGGCCGGGCGTCTCTACCGCGATGGGACAAAAAGGAGAACGATATGAACGCCATTTTTCAGAGACGCAGCATTCGCAAATATACCACAGAAGTTATTACAGACGAACAGGTTCAACGCTTGTTAGACGCCGCGATGAGCGCGCCATCCGCCAGAAATCAGCGCCCGTGGGAATTCGTCGTCATTACCGAGCCGGAGAAATTGCAGAAAGCCGGCGATGTCAGCCCTTACGCGCAGATGACCAAAACTGCGCCGTTAGCGATTCTCGTCTGCGGCAATCTCCAGCGCGAACCGCAGCAGGACGGTTTCTGGGTGCAGGATTGCGCCGCCGCGACCGAAAATCTGCTGCTCGAAGCGGTTGAATTAGGATTGGGCGGCGTCTGGCTCGGCATTTATCCGGTGCAGCCGCGCAGCAGCTATCTGCAAGCGCTGTTCGGCCTCCCGGAACATATCGTGCCGTTTGCGCTGATTCCCATCGGCCATCCGGCAGAAACCAAAAACACCGCCTCGCGCTACGACGCGACGCGCGTGCATCGGAATGCGTGGTAAATTGCGCAGTTCTAACCCTGCCAGGGTTCCAAACCCTGACAGGGTTCACACTCAAATCGCCGCTAACGCCTTCAAGACCGCCGCTTCAAGCGTGTCATACGCTTCGAAACCGACGGAAAAACGAATCATGCCGGGGAACGGGAAGCGTTCCGACGTGAAGACGGTGGGAACGTGAATCAGGATGCTGTGCGCGTCGCCGAGCGTGGTCATGAATTTGACATGCTCCGAAATTGCGGCGATGAATTTCTCGCAGGCCGCTCGCCCGCCTTTCAGGTCAAACGTGATCATCGCGCCGAAACCGCTGCCGCCGAACAACGCTTGCGCTTCCTGATGTGTCGGATGCGTCGGCAAGCCCGGAAAGCGCACCTGCTGCACCTTGTCGTGAGTCGCTAATAATTGCGCCAATTCGAAGGCGTTTTCGTTCTGTTTCGCCACGCGCAGATCGAACGTTTTCAATTGCGTGCCGAGCCGATAGGCGTCATCCGGGCTGAGAATCAGGCCGACAAATTTGCGGTACGCCATCGCCGCCTGGCGCAGCGCGTCGTCATTGCCGCAGACCACGCCCGCCGTGATGTTGCCGTGTCCGCTGAGATATTTTGTCGCGCTGTGCAGCACGATGTCCGCGCCATCCGCGAGCGGATGCCAGAGATGCGGTGTAGCGAAGGTGTTGTCAATTACGACCGGAATGCCACGTTCTTTGGCAAGTTTGATAATCTCTTTGCCGTTCGCGACAATCAGCAACGGATTCGAGACCGGCTCGAAATAGAGCAGCGTTGGCCGCACTTCGTCTAATATGCGGGCGAATTCGTTCAGATCGTAGCTCTCCTGCCCGGCGCGAGGCGCGAAATATTTGACGCGCACGCCGCGCCGCTGTTCTAATACTTTAGCGATATAAGCTTTCGTGCCGCCGTAAATTTCATCGAAAAAGAGCCATGTTCCGGTCTGGTCAGCCCGATGATACAAGGCTAAGGCAATATCCACCGCCGACATGCCCGAACCGGTCAACCCCGCCCATTTGCTCCCTTCTACTGCCGCAATCTGCTGCTCGACTTCCATGATGGTCGGATTGCCGTAGCGGGTGTAAATCAGGGCGTCGCCGCTTTGTGGATTGCGGCTTTCCGCCTGAAAGGTCTGTTCGCATTGTTCGATGCTGTCGAATACAAACGCTGAATCTCGATAAACTGGCATTCTACTTGTGGAAATATTCATATATTTTTTATCACGAAACACGCGAAAGACACGAAAAATTCAGCATAACGATAGGAGTGCCAAAGCTTGCTTTGGCAGCCTGACGAAGTCGGGCAAAGCGCAGCCAAAGCAAGCTTTGGCACTCCTAAATTTTTCGTGTCTTTCGTGGTTTCAACTCATGCGCTGCCACAATTTCGCGGCAGCCTGTTGGGCTTTTTGATAGAGTGCGATTGCGTCAGGGTGCGTGAAACGTCTGTTTTGCAACACGAATTTTCCGGCAATCATGACGCTGTCAACGTGCGCGTGGGTCATGCCGAAGATGAGATGTCCGCCGAGATTGCCGGCATGAATCGGCGTCGGCGAAGGATAATCCAGCAGAATCAAATCCGCCGCCGCGCCAACCTCTAACGCGCCGATAGGCAGGTCAAAGAGCGTGCTGGCGATGCGCTGCCCGCCATTTAAAAAACGAATGCATTCTTCCGCGCCGAACGGAATTTTTTCCTCTTGCGCTTTGAAATACATACACTTGATTTCCTCGAACATGTTCGACGAAATCCCGTCCGTGCCGAGTGCTGCGCGGTCGCCGAATTCGGCAACCGGCGCGTAGCCGACGGCATTATTCATGTTGGAGCGCGGATTGTGAATCAGCCAGCCCCAGATATTCCGAATCCAGGCCAATTCCTCGCGGCTGACATGGACGCCGTGCGCTAACAGGCTTTTGTCATTCAACAGGCCGAAGCTTGCCAATCGCGACGCGACGCTTTTATCGTATTGATCCAGCGATGTTTTCACGTCGCACACGTCTTCGGCGAGGTGAATGTGAATTCCCGTCTGATAGGCGCGAACTAACCCGGCGCACATTTTCAGCGATTCGTCGCTGAGCGTGAAGGCCGCATGAGCGCCGACCAATCCTTTGACCAGTTCGCTCTGATGTTCCAACAGCCAGCGGTTTTCTTCAATCCCCTGGTCGCGTTCGGCCTCGCCGCCGCGATCCGTGACTTCGTAGCATAACACGCCGCGCATTCCTAACATCTCGAACGCCTCTTTCATGATCTTGAGCGAGCCGGAAATGCAGCCGGGCGAGGCGTGGTGATCAATAATCGTGGTCGTGCCACAGGCGATGGCGTCTAAAATGCCTGCCACCGCGCTGTAATAAATCGCTTCCTCGTCTAATGCGCGATCTAATTTCCACCAGACCTTTTCCAAAATTTGCGGGAAATTGGCAGGAGGCTCTTGCGGCCCCGGCATTCCGCGCGCAAGCGAAGAATACAGATGCGTGTGGGCGCAGACCATGCCCGGCAGAATGAATTTGCCGGAGAGATCAATCTCGATGTCGCCGTCACGACGCACCAATTCTGCGCCTTTTTCGATGATTTTTCCCTCAGCAACGCGCAGATCAGCCTGTTCTAATTTGGCTGGATACAGTGCCGCGAGCGTGGCATGTTTCAACAAATAGGGTTGCATAAAAAAATTGTAACTGTTTACGTACCGGCGGACAGCCGTGTCCGCCGTGATGAACCACGCGAGCCGCCATCAAAGGCGATGTGCACTGGTTAAGACGGCGGACACGGCTGTCAGCCGGTACGTAAATCATTACAAAAAATTATCCACCACGAAATACACGAAAAATTCGATTGATAAAAAGCTGTCAGACAGCTACGGTTTTTCGTGTATTTTGTGTGTTTCGTGGTTGAGCTAAATAGTCATATCAAACATTCATTGCGATGAGTCGCGTTTTTTGACGTGAACGATATGCGTGGCTTTGGTCATGGCGGTGATGCCGAATTCACCATAGCACTCTTCGACCCGCACGGCAATTCCTCCGATTGGCAAAAAATTGACAGCAGTGATCGTAACATCTGACCATGTGCCATGTGATTTTCCAATCGCAACAATCACAAAAGACGAATCGAAGTCTATTTCAGACGGAACTGGCACAGCAATGAACATGCGATGAAAAAGATTGTAATAGACTTCTTGAAGTTCTTGCTGCGTTTCAATCACCAGCACCGCGCCGTCAGGATAATATGTCGAATAGGAAGTATCCTCGTTATTGAGCTCTATGATTTCTGCCTTCTCTATTGAAGACGCTGACGGAAAGCGATGCGTTTTCTGTTCGCATATATCTGAGGACTCTTCTGATTGACACCCTGATAGCAAAAATACGCTGATAATCGCCAGAAAATATTTCATGTAATCCTCCTTAGAAAAACGTTACGAGCAACCATATAGAAAAGAGGATTCTCTGTCAAGTTTCAGTTATCTGATCATATCTCCAGCGGCGCGATGTCGGTTTTCCCGTGTTCGTCTGAGTTGATGATATTGCTGTCGCGAATCGCGCCGTTAACATCTAATTGGCGACCATTTTACGGTAAGGGGAACTATCAAAAAAATCGCCATTTGATAGTTCTGTTCAGGCAATATTGGGAGATTGGTCGTGACATCCTATGTTGGAGAACGGCGGGACAGGTATTCGCGTCTGACCCGCCGTCAGTTTATGGCTAATTCAGGAGGTTCTCTTATGCAGAATAGACCGTGCGAACGTTGATCACGCCTTCGATGCCGCGCAAGGCGGCCAGCAACGTCTCGCTCGGCGGCGTATCCACATCAATCAAATTATACGCCACGTCATCCCGGCTTTTGTTGAGCATTTCGTTCACATTCATGTTGGAATCGGCCAGAAGCGACGTGATTTTCCCCAACATTTTCGGAATGTTTTTATTGGCAATCGCGAGCCGATTCGGGCTGGTGCGCTCCAACGTCAGCGCCGGGAAATTTACCGCGTTGACAATGTTGCCGTTTTCCAGAAAGTCAACTAATTGTTTCGCGGCCATCACCGCGCACGCTTCTTCCGCTTCTTCGGTGCTGGCGCCGATATGCGGCAGCATAATCACATCTTTGCGGCCTAATAAATCCGGGCAGGGAAAATCGGTGGCATATCGTAGGAGTTTGCCGGTGTTCAGCGCCTCGATAATCGCCGCGCATTCGACAATTTCGCCGCGCGAAAAATTCAGCAAGCGCGCGCCGTTTTTCAAAAAGCGGATGTTGTTCTGATTGATCATATTTTTGGTCGCTTCCGAATACGGCACATGCAGCGAAATATAATCCGCTTTGGACAGCAGCGTCGGCAGATTTTCGATGCGCTGCGTCTGGTTCGAAAGCCGCCAGGCCGCGTCAACGGAAAGCGCCGGATCGAACCCCATCACCTGCATACCGAGATGCAAGCCCATATCCGCGACCAACGCGCCGATTTTGCCGAGGCCGACAATGCCTAACGTCTTGCCCGCCAATTCATATCCGGCAAAATGCTTTTTGCCATCTTCGACCGCCTTCGACATCGCTTTGGCGTCTTGAATCTGCGCTAATCCTTTGACGAATTCGATCCCTTCCAGCACACCGCGCGAGCTTAAGACCAGACCCGCTAACACCAATTCCTTCACTGCGTTCGCATTCGCGCCGGGCGTGTTGAAGACCGGAATGCCGCGTTCCGTGCAAACAGGCACGGGAATATTATTGACGCCGGCGCCGGCTCTGGCGATGGCTAACAGCGTATTGGGCATCGTGTCCGGCGCAATCGTCGCGCTTCGCACCAAAATCGCGTCGGGATGCGTGAATTCGCTGGCAATTTCATACTGGTTCTGGGGGAAAATTTCCAAGCCTTTGGAAGAAATCTGATTGAGCTTCAAAATTTTGAACATCGTATTCTCCTTTAAGTTTAGGAGTGCCAAAGCTTGCTTTGGCTGTCAACGCAGAACGTTGACACTCCGGTCGTTGTCAGTTGGCTGAAACAAGCTTTTGAGAGTCCTGAGCGACGCGCTGCGCTAATACCGCCGCAAGTTGCCGCGACTGGCCGAGCCAGTACGCTTCGCCATTATCCACCATGTGTTTTCGGAAGGCGACTTTTCCGCGCTCTTCAATCAACATCGGATCGCCGACCGCCACCCGCATTCCATTGATAAACGTCCCGTGCGAGAAGGCGACGACGAGCGTCTCTCCGGCATGAAATTCGGCATTCAGGCGTTCTAATAACCGGCAGGCCCGCAATACGACATCTGTAAAGCTTTCGCCCGTGCCTAACCAGTTCATCGTGGCGTCGCGCCCATGTTTGAATTGCAATAAACATTCGCGCAGATCGTCGTTCGACATATCCAACGATCCGCCTTCTGCCGCGCCGAAAAAGATTTCTGCCAAATCCGGCTCGATGCGCAACGGCAGCGTGATGCCGATTTGGTTTGTCACTTCGTCGAGAAATGCCTGCGCGGTTTCTTTGGCGCGTCCCAACTGGCTGCTGAACACGACCAATCGGCCTGACATTGCCAGTGTCGGCAACGCGGCTCCGAACAACTCGCGGAGCTGCGTAAAGAGATTGGTGGCCGCGATGCGGGCTTGTTCCTTGCCCACCGCGTTCAATTGATTCGATGGGCCGTCAATCTGCCCCTGCCAGAAATTGCTGATATTATCATCCGTCTGGCCGTGCCGAATGGCGAGCATCGGAAACGAAAGCGTGATCGCCGAAGGTTGTGTATAAAGCGCCCCGGCCTGTCGGTCTATCCACAAACGCCCCGGCAACACCTCTTCTTTCGGAGGAACAGGCGGCGTCTCACGGCAAGGAGTCTGCGGGTCTGTCGTTGTCATCATTTGTTGCATTCTGACGATTCAATCAAACCTGTCAGGCGCGTCCGAATCGCCTGACAGGTTTTGAAATTTTCCTATACGGATTGTAAGACGAAATTGTTTTTCGTCCACGCCTTCGCTGCGTTCATGCGGCGCGTGGGCGAAATGCAATTTCGCCCTACAAGACTCCTCACAATTGCGTCGGCGAGAGCAGGACTTCGATAATTCCTAAGCAGAAATCAGGGAGATCGTCCGGCTTGCGGCTCGACACAAAATTTTTGTCAATAATCACAGGCGCGTCTTTCCAAATCGCTCCGGCATTTTCGAGATCATCTTTAATGCCGGGCGATCCGGTGACGCATACCCCTTTATACACTTTGGCAGAAATCGGCACCCAGCCGCCATGACAAATCGCCGCAACCAACTTGCCCGCCTGCGCGAAATCGCGGACGAGTTGCAGCGCTTTCGGCTCGCGGCGGAGTTTATCCGGCATAAATCCGCCGGGAATAATCATCCCGTCGAACGCTTCTGCCGAGACGTTCAGATACGAGACATCGGAGACGCATGGATAGCCATGTTTCCCCTGATACATTTTCCCGGCTTCCGGCCCGGCGGCCACAACCTCTGCCCCGGCTTCCTGCATCCGCAGTTTCGGATACCAGAGTTCCAAATCTTCGTACACTTCTCCGACAAACAATAAAAGACGCTTTCCTCTCAGCGGTTTTTCAGAGTATTGCAACATACAATGCCTCCTTCTGTGGAAGTTACAGCGCGATGTATCATATTGCCTAATCAGGGTTGCCTTCGATATCAGACGCCTTTTTCCATCAGGCGAAAAATTTCAAGGGATTCTTACAGAGAAAATCGCCGCGATGTCACATTGTTCTCATCTCAAGGGGTTCTTGTCAACGAAATAGCCGCGCGAAAGTGAACTGCCATGCAGATGAAATACTTATCGCTTGACAGGAACAGCCATGTTGACTATGCCGCCATGCAACGCATCTTTTAAATATCGTCACAATAAAAAAAATAGAACACTGATTGGACTGGTGAACAGTGATTTTTCGAAGATCAGTGAAAATCAGTCATATCAATCCAATCAGTGTTCTATTCCTCAGAAAAAACTTATGGAAACGATCCGCACACGTTTTGCGCCGAGTCCGACCGGCTATCTGCATATCGGCGGCGCGCGCACCGCGCTCTTCAACTGGCTGTTCGCCCGGCATCATCAGGGCGTCTTTGTCCTGCGCATCGAAGATACCGACGCTGAACGCTCGACGCCCGAAGCGATTCAGGCGATTATTGACGGCATGACCTGGCTCGGCCTCGATTGGGACGAAGGTCCGTTTTACCAGACGCAGCGCTATGATTTGTACCAACAGTATGCCCAGCAATTATTGGATGCCGGAAAGGCGTACAAATGTTATTGCACACAGCAGGAATTAGAGCAGAAACGCGCCCGCGCTCAGGCCGAAGGCAAACCGTTCGGCTATGACCGCACCTGCCGCGACCGCGTCGATCAGCCGGAAGGCAAGCCGTTTACCGTGCGCTTTAAAGCGCCGTTAGATGGCGTCACGACCGTGCCGGATTTGGTGCAGGGCGAGGTCGTGTTCCCAAATACGGAACTCGATGATTTGATCATTCTCCGCTCAGATGGCAGCCCGACCTATAATTTCTGCGTGGTGGTGGATGATGTCAGTATGAACATTACGCATGTGATTCGCGGCAACGACCATCTCAGCAACACGCCGAAACAGATTCAGATGTATGAAGCGATGAATTTTCCCGTGCCGAAATTCGCCCACATTCCGCTGATTTTGGGGCAGGACAAAGCCAAGCTCAGCAAGCGCCACGCCGCTACGTCGGTCTTGTCGTATCGCGACAACGGCTATCTGCCAGAAGCGCTGGTCAACTTTTTAGCGCGATTGGGCTGGAGTCACGGCGATCAGGAGATCTTTACGCTGCAAGAAATGGTCGAAGCGTTTACGCTCGAAGGGGTCGGCAAATCGGCGGGCGTGTTCAACGCGGAAAAATTGCTCTGGATCAGCCAGCATTATCTGAAAGCCGCACCATTAGACCGATTGGCGGACTTGCTGCTGCCGATTCTTGCGGAAAAGTACGCGCCGCTGCATTCGCCGCTGATGCCTGGCGAGCCGTTGACTGCCGACTCGCCCTGGCTGCATCGCGTGATTCAGCTTCAGCAGGAACGCAGCCGGACGCTCGTAGAAATGGCGGACGCCGTTCACTATTATTTTGTCGAGCAGGTGCAATATAACGAAAAAGCGGCCAGAAAGACCTTTAAACCGGCAGCGGCGGATTTATTGAGCGCGTTTCTGCCGATTCTGGAAGAGCTTGAAACGTTCGACGTGACGCATCTCGAAGAACATGCGCGGATTTTTGCTGAAGAAAACGGTATTCAACTCGGCGACATCGCCCAGCCGATTCGCGTCGCGCTGACCGGCGGCGCAGGGAGTCCCGGCCTGTTCGATGTGATGGCGCTGCTCGGCAAGCCGCTCGTGGTTTCGCGTATTCAATTCGCGATTGCCTGGATACGGGCGCAGGGCTGATTGCCAAAGTTGTCAGACACTTCAAAAGTGTCTGACAACGAAGCCACAACATTTTTACAAATTTTTCTTGACATTTTCATCCGCCGAAAAAAGGTATAGTTTACATATTGAGGAGTAGATCAATTGGCAGATCATCTGACTCTGGATCAGAGGGTTAAAGGTTCGAATCCTTTCTCCTCAGTTACTTTTTGAGCGGAACATTCGTTCCGCTTTTTTTATGCCCTCGCGCCATATCGCCCCAGCGGTTAAAACCGCCGTCTTTACTCCGCTGCCCTTTCAGGGCGAACATCAACTTGCGGCGCAATCTTTCTCTCGCCGCTTTCATGAATCGCATACGCCAACAATTCGCTGACAACCGGCGTCGGCCTCGCTTCGATATAGATTTGGAAGGAAAACAGCGTCTTGCTGAATCGAATCAACGCTTCATTGACGTTGACGAGAAATCTGGCCAACCGATTGTTTCCAAGCGCTTTCGGAAACGGGGCGGGAATCCCTTTGACTGCCAAAATTTTATAGCCGGAGCCGAGGCAGAGCTTTTTCAGCGAATGAAACGTAAAGAGCCGCTTATGCGTCATATCCAGAATGCCGTGTTTACTGTAATTGAACTGTGCAAGCAGTAATTGCAGCCGAATAATAAAAAAGGCGATATTGGCCGTCGTGATAATGACGATTGGAGTGGTGCGTTTCGATTTTCTTCTGATCGTATCCAAAAACAATTCAGGATTGTCGAGATGTTGCAAAATATCGAGTATCAGAATATGATCAAACTGCTCTAATGATGGCAAGCTTTCCGGGTGATTCAATTCTGCCAGCCAGAATTCATCCATGTATTCAGTACGTGTTACTGGAATCGCGTCCACGCCGACGACATGGCATCCTTTTTTGCGTAACTCATTGGCGACATAACCCTGATGGCATCCTAAATCGAGAACGTTTGAATGCGGCGCGATCCGACGAATTGCCAGAGAATGGGATGAGGTATAGCCCAATTTGAGCGAATAATGCGCGGGTTCATTCGGATTCAAATCATATTCACGTTGATAAAAGATCGAATAGGTATGCGCTTTTGCTAATAGCGTAGATTTGACGACGTTCCAGGCATATTTCAGGCCGTTCACATGGCAGATTTCATCGCCGTAATACGTGGGGATCGGAATTTCTACAATGCGCAACGGCTTGAACGCGGCTTGAATTAAAATCTGCGTGTCAAAATGAAAATCATTGGAGTTACGTTCGAATGGCAATCCATGTAACGCCTTGACCGAAAACGCGCGGTAGCCGGAATGAAATTCCGAGAGCGATGTCTTCAGTAGCTTATTTTGAAAGGTCGTCAGAATTTTATTGCCGACAAACTTATACAGCGGCATTCCCCCTTTTCTCGCGCCGCCTTTATTCAACATCCGTGATCCTAATACAATGTCTGCCGCGCTGTCGAAAATCGGGGAAACCATCTCTTCGAGCAATTCGGGTGCATACTGTCCGTCGCCATGCAGCAAGACGACCGCATCGAAATGATGCTGAATCGCATAATGATACCCTAATTTTTGATTCCCGCCATAGCCCAAATTATCAGGATTGAACAGCACTTTTAACCGCATATCGCGATGAACAGACTGATACCGCTTCGCGAAATCGAAGGTGTGATCGGTCGAAGAATCGTCAATCAGCAAGATTTCATACTCGTAATCCGCATAAATCGAAGGCGGAATGCGGTCAAGAACATGCTGAATATGCCGTTCCGCATTGTAAGCGACAATAAAAATCAGGAGTTTTTTTGGTGTTGTTTGGGACATCTGCTTAGTCTGAATGGTGGCCCTTTATCGCGTAAGCCAATCCGCCCATTCCTAAAAATACTAACATCAGATTAATCCCGCCCCATGCGAACAACAGTGCAAAGGGCGGAAGGCTTGTCACTGTCAGGAAAGTTATCGCAATCGCGGAAGAGAACAACGCCGCAATCATCAGCAATAAAAAAAATTTTATCGGGTTATAGTAGAGGATAGCCTGAACGATAATTTGTGTGGAACGCAAGGTATCACGAAGGTAGCGGACGTGACTTTTTCCAATCCGTTCATGGTAGGAAATCGGCACATATTTCACAAAATGTCCTTCTAACATCATGGCTAACGTTAATGTGGTCGTAAAAGAAAAACCGCTGCTGATTTGAGGGAAATGACGAAGCACAATATCGCGCCGAAAAATTCGCATTCCAGAGTTGATGTCGGGAATGCTGCGGCCTGTCACGAATTCTGATAACCATTGAAACATTTTTCGGCTCGGTTGTTTGAATAACCCGCCTTGATAATATTTGCCGGTTCGCGCGCCCACCGCCATGTCGAATGCTGGAATATGTTCGAGCAGTGCCGTTAATTCCTCGACAGGATAGCTGCCGTCGGCATCAAGAATCGCGATCCACTCATAATGAGCGTGAAGGATACCGGTTTTTAGCGCCGCGCCATATCCGAGGTTTTCAGGATGCTGCGCGACAATCGCTCCCGCATTTTTCGCCAATTGCCAGGATTGATCGGAAGACCCGTCATCAACAACAATCACTTCATATTCTATTTGAGCGCGGTCGAACACCGTTTTGATGGAAGCAATGGTTTGCGCAATCGCAGCGGCTTCATTATAAACTGCAATCACGACGCTCAATCGAATTTTTTTTGCATCATTCATACGATTTCTCTTGCGCCTGTTCTGGTTTTCGAGCCACAACCAGCACGCTCAAGCCCGTAGCATGAAAGATAAGATAATCAACGGCTGTTGCCAATATTGTCATGAACATATCGAACAGATAAATCGCGCCATTGATGCCAGGATCGGCCAGCGATTTAGGCCGCATGATTTTCCCAAACACCCACCACCCCGGAATGCCAAGCGCGTTGAAATAGGTCTGATGCGCAATATCTAAACCCGCGTCGCGTACTAAACTGCGGAGCGTTAGTTTCGTATAGCGTCGAAAGTGTCCGGCATAGCGATCAAGTGGCGTGAACAGCCATTGAAACGCCGGGACGACCAGCACGACATGACCGCCAGGCGCGAGGAGATCGGCGAGATGCCGAACCGCCTCGCGGTCATCTTCGATATGTTCAAGCACATTCAAACAGACAATCGTTTCGTATTTCCCCGGCAAAGCCCGACAGCTTTGCGCATTGGATACATCCAGATGACGAAATGAAATATTGGGCGCAGAAAGGCGAGCCTGCATCGTGACAATGACCTCTGCATCAATATCGGTCGCCGTGACAGAAGCCGCGTGTACGCTTAAGAACTGCGTATATAGTCCATGTCCCGCGCCGACTTCAAGCACGTGCCCCGTCACCCATTTGCGGAAATGATGATAAATCCAATAATGGTACCGCGACGCCTGACGCATGTGCGGCGACATGGTTTCCTTGCCTGATGGTGATTTCGCATTCATATTCTTTCTATAACCATTATGAGAAACGGCAGACGGCATGTTGCCACAATGCCCAATTCGCCAATGTCCACAGTTTGAATCCATGATCCGCCTGATGCGCGCGATGCTCGTTACGCAGCCGTTGCCATTGCTCGCGAATGCCAGATAATTCATCATGTTCATCAAATACGTTCATGCGTTCAATCTCTTCGATCCAATGCGCTACTGGCGAATTAAAGCCGCGTTTCGCTCGATAGAGAATTTTGCGCGGCAGATGCCCTTCCATCGCCTTTTTGAAGAGATATTTCGTCGTTCGCCCATTCAATTGAAAGCGATCCGGCAGCGCCATCGCGAATTCTACCAGTTTATAATCTAATAACGGAACGCGCACTTCCAGGCCGTTTGCCATGCTGGCGCGATCCACTTTGACAAGCATCGCGTCTGTTAACCACGTTTTCGCGTCAACGTATAATGTGCGATGCAACGGGGAAGCATTCGGAACGTCTTGAAAATAGTCGGCAAACACCTCGAATGGGGTATAATCGCCGATCTGACGCTGAATATCCGCGCCCCATAACGCCTGTTTTTCCGTTTCGGAAAAGAGCAGCCGCCAGCTATAATGCCCAACTTCCGGCGTTGACCGCGCATAGCGAATGAATTGCTTGATTTTATAGTCAAGACTCACTTTGCGGTGTGTGGCTGGAAGCCATTGCGCAAATGGCGCAATAACGGTTCGATGCAGCGCTTCGGGAATCCAGGCGTTATACCACGCATGCGCTTTATCAGCACGATAGGTTTCGTATCCGGCAAAACATTCATCGCCGCCATCGCCTGACAGCGCGACTTTGACATGCTGGCTGGCTAATTGACAAAGAAAATAGGTCGGGACAGACGACGTGTCCGCAAACGGCTCATCGAAATACCAGAGCCATTGCGATAAGCCATTTGCCAGATCAGGCGCAATGACCTTGTCAACATGCTGCGTGCCTAAATAATTCGCGGCTAACCGCGCATAAGGAAGCTCGCTGTATGATTTTTCACGAAAGCCGATACTGAATGTTTGCACTCGTTCAGGATACAACTGCGTCATTTTTCGCGTAATCGCGCTGGAATCAATTCCGCCGCTTAAAAATGCGCCGACCGGCACGTCGCTAACTAATTGCGACGCGACCGCCCGATTCAACTCCGCATGCAGCGCCTCGACTGCCGCCTGTTCGGACGCGAATTGCGTCACCGGTTGATTCGCGATGTCCGCAAGTTCCCAATAGCGTTGAATGCGAATATCCCCGTTCTTCCAGAGCAGCCATGTGGCCGGAGGCAGTTTTCTGATGCCTTGAATAATGGTCTTTGGCGTCAGAATATACCCTAAACTCAGGTAATCGCTGAGCGCATAATAATCGAGCGTGGGGCTGATACGCGGATGTTGAAGCAGCGCTTTCAGTTCCGAGGCGAACATGAGGCCGTCGGCATCCGCCGCATACAGCAGCGGCTTAACGCCAAGATGATCACGGGCAAGAAACAGCGTCCGCTCCTGTTTATCCCACAGGCCGAACGCAAAAATGCCGTTAAAATGCTCGACGCAGCGCGTTCCCCAGTGCGCATAACTATTCAAGATGACTTCGGTGTCTGAGTGGGTGAGAAAGCGATACTGTTTGTTTTCAAGAAACTGGCGCAGTTCGCGATAGTTATAGATTTCGCCGTTGAAGGTTATTATGTAGCGTCCGACGGCATCTGTCATCGGCTGTTTGCCGCCTTCCAGATCAATGATGGAAAGACGCCGATGTCCAAAGGCGACTCCGGGCGATGTCACAATTCCTTCGCCATCCGGCCCGCGATGCGCCATGATGTCACAGGCATCAGCGACCCATTTCTCAGAACATCCTATTTCCTCTAATTGAACTTCTCCGGCAATACCGCACATACGCAGAAGCACATCCTATGATTCGGGCGGAGCCGTTAATTCATACACAATTATCTGATGCTGAGAATAGACAATATTCGTATGTTGAGGAGAAAATAATGCCTTGTAAATCTCGGCATCTTTGGGGTTGTTAAACCAAAAATAATGCTTTCCTCCAAAATACGTGGTAGAAACTCGCCGCATTTCTTTCATATTCAATAATATATAGGTGACGCCAAGTTGCCGCAGGCGGCGTCTGAGATCGTGAATATCCGCCGATTCTTGAATCAAGCGGCGCAGAGGAATTTCATCCATCTGAACGGAATAGAGCGGCGTGTATAAGATATAATCGCGCTCGCAATAATAACCGCGAGCTTCCGCCACGAATAAGATTTTCGCATCGGGCGGCGTCTGTGTGTTGATAAACTGCGCGGCTGGATAATACGGCACGTCATGCTCTAACAAAAATTCTTCCTGTGATTGATTCGCCAATAAATACTCGAATTGCCGCAGCACCTGGCGCTCTTCGAGCAGAAATAACAGGAGATGATAATGCAGCGCAACGAGAGCGAGACAGAAGATCGCTTGTTTTACGGGGCGAGAGCATGGAAGATCGCTGAAGATATAGGCAATAATCAGGCTGAACGCAGGAAACATCGGAGCGGCATATCGTTGCAGCCATGAAAGGCCGACCATCCAACAAATAAATGATGCCAATGCAAACCCAAGCAGATAGCAGATCGGGCGTTTCACAAGGCGAATGAACAAGATGCCCGGAAGACCCAACAAAAAAAGGATGCCTGGTTTTCCAGCCGCGCCCGTAATCGTCATGGTAAATTCCCACGGCGCCGTCAAGATGATTTTTCCGACCTTGAGCGGATCTATGTTTTTCGACGGATCATGCCGAGAAAGAAAAAGTTCTTGATAGAGCGGATTGCCGTCATGAGCCATCGCCTGATCGAGCTTAACGCCTTGTGCCGCCGCTTGTTTATTAAAAAGCGATTGCAAAAATGGAAACAGTGGATTGCCGGTATAAACGATATTTTTGATGAACCAGGGCGTCACGCCGATCATCACCATGCTAACAAAGACAATAAATACAATTGCCGTTTTCCGGAATCCGCGTTTTTTCACTAAATACTCATAACCAAGAACGAGCGAAAACATCCCTGCGAACGTTGTGACAAAGGCGGTGTATTTCGTCCCCGCTGCCAAACTGCAAAAACTCGCCGACAGCGCGAACCAGACGCGAGTGGACGAATTGACATACCGCAAAAACGCCGCAAGGCTGAGAAGCGTGTAGAACATCAGACCGCCTTCGACCGACGTCAGCGTCGAAATCGTCAAGACTGCCGGAATGCCCAAAAAGATCGCCGCCGCCAACAACGCCATGCGCTTTCCGCCAATCGGCTTAGCGACGCTATAAATCGCAAGCGCTGTCATCGGCGTAAACATCCACGAAAAAAGCTGTGGCAGCAAAGTTTTCGAAAAACTCATCGCCATGATAAATAACATGCCCGAATTAAAGGGAACATTCGAAAATTCTTGATAGGGAATCAGATGAAATCCATGATGCAGCAAATATTTATGCGGCACGGCCAAATGGTAATAGAGGGCGTCGAAAAAGAAGGTCGGCGTGGCGGCGCCGATAAATGTCAGCAGCGTTGCCAGCCCGATAAATGCCAACAATGCCAGGTCTCCGATTGAATGGGGCTGACTTAGAATATTCGCGATCTGAGAACTGCCGCGTAGAAAAAGGGCTTTAGCATCACGATACAGCAGCCCACCGCTTAACACGACCAACGCCACGATTAACGGTTCATATAGCAATTGAAACGTCGCCAGCAAAAAAACTGCGAAAATCGTCACGCCGGTTCCGATGCCGAACGATAGACTTAATTCTTCTGAAAATGTCGCATATTCGATGCGAAACACTTTTAAAACGCGCTGTCCGACGACAATAAACCAGCCCGCCAGAATCAGCAAGGCCGCTCCATTTAAGAGCACTTCCGCGAAATTCCTCACCGGAAACCGATAAAAAAAGTAACCGAGCGTAAAAAGACTCCATAAGAAAAAACAGAACCATTTCAAAAAAGCGAGCGGGCGTATTTTCATAGCGTTATCACATCATTGGCCAATGGATTGCGTAAAAAATCAATAGCATCATCTGAAACGAAAGAGACATCGGCGCGTATCGCACACCCTGAAAAATCCGGCAAGAAAAAAGTTCGATTCTTTCCAATCATTTCCCTTGACAGGAATGATTCAGATTCGAGACATACACGATTTCATTTAAAAAACGGTGATAGGTTCCCTATATTTCATGTAAATTTTAAAAGATGGAGGATATGTTATGCAAAAAATTCCTGTGGGCGTGCTCGGCGCGACTGGCATGGTTGGGCAAAATTATATTCGCTTGTTACAAAATCACCCCTGGTTTGAAGTGACGTATGTCGCTGCGTCGCCACGGTCGGCGGGCAAAACGTTTGCCGATGCTGTCGCCGGACGCTGGTTGATGGATGGCGATATTCCGGCTGCTGTGGCTGGCTTGATCGTGCAGGACGCGAGCGATATTAACGCGGCCAAACCGCATTGCCGCTTCGTGTTTTCCGCTGTGGAATTGGATAAACAGGCGATTCTCGACTTAGAAGAACGCTACGCTGCGAACGACATTCCGGTCGTGTCGAACAACTCCGCGCATCGTCATACGTCGGACGTGCCGATGATGATTCCCGAAATCAACGCTGCTCATGCCGATATTATCCCGATTCAGCGCAAAAATCGCGGCTGGAACAAAGGCTTTATCGCCGTGAAACCGAATTGCAGTGTACAAAGTTACATGGCGCCGGTCTATGCGCTGATGAAAGCAGGCTATCCGGTGGCAAGCCTCGTGATTACGACCTTGCAGGCCGTTTCTGGCGCGGGCTATCCGGGCGTATCGTCGTGGGATATTATTGACAATATCGTGCCGTTCATCAAAGGCGAAGACGAAAAAAGTGAACAAGAGCCGCTGAAAATCTTCGGGCGCATCGAAGGCAACCGCATTGTGGATGACACTTCGATCCGCATTTCGGCGCAGTGCAACCGCGTGCCGGTGATTGACGGCCATGTCGCGTCGGTGAGTGTCAAATTCCGCGACAAAAAACCGTCAAAAGAAGAAATTATCGCGATCTGGGAAGCGTTCCGCGCCGAGCCGCAGGAATTGAATCTGCCATTCGCGCCGGAACGCCCGATTATTTACCGGCGTGAAGACAATCGTCCCCAGCCGAAAAAAGACCGCGATACCGATAAAGCGATGGCGGTCACCATCGGACGCCTGCGGGATTGCAACGTGCAAGACATCCGTTTCGTCGCCCTGTCGCATAATACCGTGCGCGGCGCGGCTGGCGGCGCGATTCTTGGCGCGGAGTTGATGAAAGCCAAAGGCTATTTGGAGTAAATAAGAAGGAATATTTTAGAACTCTGCCAGGGAATTCCCCTGGCAGAATTGTTATGGGTGAGTGTTACCGCCAGGCCACCTGGGCGGCATTCCGTGTCGGGATGCGATGGAATTTGACCTTCGGATACCCGATCATCAACCCACCGAGAAATTTATGGTTTTCCGGCAATTTTAGCGCGGCAGACACCGCAGGCGACATGGCTGCGGCCATCATGATAAAACCTGCCCAACACGCGCCGACCTGAAGCGGCAAGGCGGCTAATTCGGCATACGTCAATGCGATAATGCCGTCGGCTGCGGCCATCTGCGCTTGCTCTTTTGGCACATGCGTAAAAATGAGATGCGGGGCGGAACGGCAAATCGGATCGTCCCCATTCTCCCACGCCGTAATCAGCGATTTCGCCCAGCCCATCTGCGGCGTCTGCGCAGCCTCACGCAGCCAATCAATCGTCGCTCCGGCAATGCGATGGACTTCTTGCGAATCATACACCACTGTCCAGCGCACTGCTTGCGAATTCCCGGCGGTCGGCGCAAAACGCGCCATATCAATGATTTTGTTCAGCGTCTCGCGGCTGACCGGTTCTGGTTTATAGGCGCGTACGCTGCGGCGGCCTTTCAAGAATTGTTCGACCTGTTGGGGCTGCAACTGCCAATCTGTTTGCAATGGCGGACACTGTTCCATCGGCATTGTGCGCAGCGTCAACGCGCCATGCGGGCAGACCGCCACGCAATGCCCGCAATTGATGCACATTTGCTCCGCGCCTGGAACCGGCTCCGGGCCGCGGTCGGTCATCGTAATAATCCCCATCGGGCAATCGGCTGCGCACAAGCCGTCGCGCGTACATTTTTGCTGATCAATCGTAAAAAGACTCATACGTATTTGCTCCTTTTTTGATGCGTTCATGTTATTTAACGTCTGATCGATTTCAGTTCTTTGCCAATATTCCAGATATTGAAAACGAGTGGCTGACTTTTCAACATCCCATTGTTTTTATAGCGTCTTTCCTTCGAAAGGCAGCACTTTGCGATATTGCACCAATTCTCCGTACGGTTCGCGGGTTCCGGCAGGCAAGGTTGCCAGCCAGACCACATCGCCAGCAGCGTCGGCAGGTTGCTTAGCTGCTGACATATCCTGAAACCAGGGGCGCGACGCTTCCGTATCCATCAACCCCGGACACACGGCATTGATCAGGATATTCCGTTTTTCGGCTTCAGACTGCATTTCCCGGGCAAAGATGCGCGTTGATGCAACCTGCCCGACTTTCGAGGGAATATTGATCCAATTCCCCCAGCCATCTTTCTCCGCTGTTCCGGCCTTGACTGCGGCGACATAGTCATCCATCGTATGCTCCACATCTTCTAAGGTCATGTGTTGCCGACGAAATTTGCCATGCGCCTCGACCGGTAACGATTGCAATGTGCCCAATCCGCTTGCGACGACTAAAAACCGCGCGCCATCTGCCAACAATGGCTGAAATGTCTTGATCATGCGATATGTGCCATGATTGTTTGTGTTAATAAAATCCTCGACTTGCTCGTCCTGCTGGCGATCCGGTGTAATCGGCTGCGCGGCGTTACTGATCACCAGATCAACCTGCTTATACGTGCGGGCAAAATAGTCCGCGCAGGCTGCTACGCTTGCATCTTGCGCCACGTCTAACTGGTAAAAACAGGGGTTCAAGCCCTCTGCGCGTAAATGCTCAATCGCCTGTTCGCCACGTTCTTGATGACGCGCCGTCAAGTAAATGTGCCAGCCATCGTGATCGTACAATCGGCATAAATCCCGTATTAACGCTAAACCTAACCCACGATTCGCGCCAGTAATAATTGCGACTTTCATGCGAAACCTCTTTTGTTGAGTGGAAACGACACATTCTGGTGCGCGTTTCCAGGTAATGATTGAGAAAGAATCAACAGGAACGGATTTACAATATAACGTCGGGAGCTTAAAAGATAGAAGAATATTGCCCTCAAATGTTTTGTCGAAAATTGCGATCCTTTTGCTTGACAGGCTGCGAGGCATCCAACAGATTCGGCAAGAGAAATGATCACGATATTCACGACAACATGAGGGGAACATGGATCAATCATGCGAAGTAGAGTCTAAGAATGTTATCACTTCCAGCGCGCCATTTGGCTGGGAGGGAGTTGCCGTGATTCATGGGAGGAATGATGACGGGTTGATTCTGGATCATGTCATTGCGCCTCGCCATCACATCTGCATGATTATCGGCCAGAGCGTGACCTGGGAATGTGACGATGGCCGGGGCATGCGCCGCTTGACCACTGATCCCGGCCAGATGTGTATTTATCCGGCCAACCTGCCGACATCGCGGCATATCCCTCAGCCGCTTGAATTTATTACCCTGATGCTGGCGCCGGAAAAATTACAAAGCGGTCTGAGGGAGAAGGATTGGCCGCAATCTGTGGAATTTCCGATCTCGCACAATGTGGAGGACCCGCGTTTGCAAGGTCTGATGCGCATATTGCTCGCGGAAGCCGAATCTGGCAATCCTAATGGGCGACTGTTTGTGGAATCCGTGACGCTTGCTCTCTCCATTCATTTTGTCAAACAATATGCGCGAAAACCAGAGCCGCTGCCGAATATTCAGTCGAACTTAAGCGCGCGCCAACTCCGCCGCGCGTTAGAGTATATCGAAGGGAATCTGTCCGAAGAGATTTCTCTGGAAACGCTGGCGTATGAAACCGGGCTCAGCAAATATTATTTTAGCCGCTTATTCAAGCAAGCTACCGGACAGACGCCGTATCAATACGTGATGCAGCGTCGTTTGGAACGAGCGAAAGCGTTTTTGCAGCAAGGTGGCATCAATATTATTGATGCGGCGCATTTTTTCGGCTTCAGTGATCAGAGCCATTTTAGCCGCCTGTTTAAAAAATCGTATGGCATGACGCCTGGCGGTTTTCTGAAAAATGTTGCGGAACTTCGCAATTGATAGCACTCTCTCAGCCTCTCCAAGACGTCTGATACAGCATTATTTATGCAAGTTCCACTGTCGTCGGATCGGTCGGCGATTCGATGACGCGCCATTCCTGCTCCGTCGTATCGAAATCTGCAATTTTATCAATCGGCATTTTCAGATATTTCCCGAACCCTTCCACCGCTACCGTGCCATCCGGCAGCAAAATTTCGCCGCTCCCTTCAAAGACGCGGCTGTTTTCTTTGACAATGCGGCAGCGGGCGCGAATCTCCTGATTCAGTGGAATCGGCTTCTTATAGCGCGACGTGAATTCTAATGTCACGCCCCAGACCGACTCTTCATACGGAATCATGATCGCGCGCCCGATGGTTTCGTCTAAAATCGCGGCGGCAATCCCGCCATGCAAACGGCCAGGATAGCTCTGATGCTCTTCGCCTGGCGTAAAAAACGCAAGCAATTCGTCATTCTCCAATTCATAAAAAAAGGTCTGCAATCCGAACGAGTTTTTCATGCCACAGACAAAGCACATTTTGCTGTTGGGCTGTTTCCGCTTGACGTGATAGTGCATGATTACCACCCCATGCGCTCGCGCAGCGAACGGATATGCGCGACATGATGCCGTCCATGCCAGGCATACAGCGCAAGGCTTTGCTCTAAGCGCATCACGCCTAAATCGGGATGACGGAACGTCCGGCGCCACTCTTCGTCGCTCAAGGCGTTCAGCAAAATTGCCCAGCGCGTATGCAGCGCGTCCATCAGCGTCAGCGAGATTTCTACCGGCGTCTCGCGCGTATCGGCCAACTCCGCCCAACGTTCTTCCGCGTATGTTTTGATCAGCGGCTCGTCTTCCGTCAGCGCAAGTTTAAAGCGGATGTAAGCGTTGAGATGGCTGTCTGGAAGATGATGCGCCACCTGCCGCACTGTCCAACCATCCGGACGATACGGCGTCTCGATCTGTTCTGGTGTCAAGCCAGCCACCGCAGCGCGAAGGTTGGCAGGCGTCTGTTCGATGTCGGCAATATACGCTTGTCGTTCTGCGATTGTCAGCGTTTCGACTCGCTGATATCGGCCAATCGGGTATCGTAAATCCATAACATATTCTCCCTGAAAATAGAATTTCTATGTCTTGTGGCGTAAGTCGAAACTGGAGTTTCGACGTACATATTCGTTCCTTTCTTTCATTCGTTGTAGTCTTTGACGGCTGCTGAAACCGGTCAAGAAAAATCATGTCATCTTTTTTACAGGAATTGCTTGACAAAAATTATCATCATTTTTAGTCATACGAAAGACCGTTGTATTAAGAACCGAATTTATTTTCAACACACTTCCTATGCCGACTGTCAGCTATAAACCGTTATATCTTCAGGTGCGCGAAATCTTGCAGCAACGGATTACGGATGGCGCGTATCGTCAAGGCGACCTGATTCCGAGCGAATCCATCCTTGCGCAGGAATTCGGCACGAGCATTTCCACGATCCGGCAGGCGATTTCCATGCTGTCTGCGGATGGCGTCCTGATCAAAAAACAGGGGCGCGGCACGTTTGTGTCGGACAAGAAAATTACGATTCGTTTTTTCTGCTGGTTAGTGAATAATGATCAGAGCGAAAGCCGCCGGGCGCAGCAGGCGACGCTTGATTTGATCGAACGCTTTCAGCGGAAATATCCGACGATTGCGGTGGAATGCGTGCCGACGACGTATCATGTCGCCAAAAAGGAACTGCTGAAACTGATCACCAGCGGCAACGCGCCGGACGTGGCGCTGATCATGGCGCACTGGACAAGCTATTTCGCCTCAATGGGCGCGTTTTCGCGGTTAGACAAACTTCTGAGCAGCCGCAGCCTCGAACATCGCGTTGTTGACAAAGACCTCTACGGCGGCACATATCAGGAGAAGCTCTATTCGGTCGCCTGGGGCTTGTGTCCGGTCGCGCTGATTGCCAATACCCGCGTACTGCGCGAGGCCGGGATCGAACTCCCGCCGCAGCCGATGACGCTCGACGCCTTCTTTGACGTATGCCAGCAGGTTGATCGCGCCTATCAGGGCAAAGAGGTGTATAGTTACGCTTTAAGCGCGTCGGCGGACAAAGAAACCGATTTCCTGACGATCTATTTTCTGTTGCAGGCATTTCGCGGCGGATTTATGAACGAGCACGGCGAGATTATTTTTCACGCGCCGGAAACGGTCGCCGCCTTCGAATGGCTGCGGCGCTTCGTCCGCGCTTGCCGTGTGCTGAAAGCGGATATTCCCACCATCCGCAAACGCTTTGCGCAAGGCGACATCACGTTCATTTCCGACGGCCCCTGGATCAAATGCCATTTAGAGGAATTGACAGGCGAGCCGTTCGAACAGAACTTTCAGATCGTGCTGAATCCTGCCGGACAGGACGGCCTGTCGCGTTCCTGGAATTACAACCACGCGCTGGCGATCTGCTCGCAGAGCGCCTACCCGATGCAGGCCGCCAAATTCATTGACGCCATCACGACAGACGACGATCTCTGCGATTTTTTCGCCGCGCAGACCGGCATTCTGCCCGCGAATACGCAGCATCTCGACAACGAAGTCTATGCGTCGGAATTCTTTCGCGGCTACAAACGGCAGCTTGAACATTCGGCTTGCATTAACGCGCAGAATGCCATGTTCACGAAAGCGATGTATTTTTGTTTGAACGCCGCGCGGAATATTCTCGAAAGCGATTGCGACATCGAGCAGGAATTACGCGAAAAAGAAGTCTATTTGAATATGTTGTATGAGGAATGATCTTATCCATCAATAAAACGCGCTTCCGTTCGTCCTGAGCGTGTCGAAAGGCAAATTTCGGTTCGTCGGCTCAAGACGAATGAAAGCGGCGTTTCAATCGTTATGAATTTTCATCCGAACGAGCATCCGCATCGGCGGTATAACGCGCTAACCGGCGAATGGATTCTCGTGTCGCCGCATCGCACTAAGCGCCCCTGGCAGGGGAAACAGGAGACGATTCCAGCGGAACAGCGTCCGCAGCACGATCCGAAATGTTATCTCTGCCCCGGCAACGAACGGGCGGGCGGACACCTGAACCCGAAATACGAATCCACGTTTGCCTTTACCAATGATTTCGCCGCGCTGCTGCCGGATACGCCGCTTGACGTCGGCGCGGCATCGCATCCGCTCATGCAGGTTCAACCGCAGCGCGGAACGTCCCGCGTCATCTGCTTTTCGCCGCGCCACGACCTGACGCTGCCGGAATTGAGCCTGCCGGAAATTCGCGCGGTGGTCAATCTCTGGGCAGATCAGACAACAGAACTCGGTCAGAATCATCAGTGGGTACAGGTGTTCGAAAACAAAGGGGACGTGATGGGCTGTTCGAATCCGCATCCGCACGGGCAAATCTGGGCAGGCACGGCGCTGCCGAACGAACCGGCGAAAGAAGACGCGAATCAACGCGCTTACTTGCAACAGCATGGCCGCGTGTTACTGCTCGATTATTTGGCGTTAGAACTTGAACAGCAGAGCCGAATTGTCGTGGAAAATCCGCACTGGGTCGCCGTCGTGCCGTTCTGGGCGCTCTGGCCGTTCGAAATTCTGCTGCTGCCGCGCCGCCATGTGCTGCGCCTGCCTGATTTGACGGACGAAGAACGCAACGCATTAGCGGATATTATGAAACGGCTGTTGACGAAATATGATAATCTGTTCGAGATTTCGTTCCCGTATTCGATGGGCTGGCATGGCGCTCCGTTCCGTGACGGCGACCTGTCGCACTGGCAATTGCACGCCCATTATTATCCGCCGCTGCTGCGGTCGGCGACTGTGAAAAAATTCATGGTCGGCTATGAAATGTTAGCCGAAGCCCAACGTGACGTAACGGCGGAACAGGCCGCAGAACGCCTGCGCAGCCTGTCTGACGTGCATTATAAACAGAAATGAACGTAGGTCGAAGTATAGTTTCGACCTACATCACAGCAGGAGAGTATTAACATGAGAATTTTAGTGACCGGCGGCGCCGGATATATCGGCAGTCACGCCTGCGTGGAATTGTTGAACGCGGGATATGATGTGACGGTTGTGGATAATTTATTGAACAGCAAAGAAGAATCGCTGCGGCGAGTGCAAGAGATTACCGGCAAAACGCTGGAATTTTATCCGGTTGATTTGCTCGATAAAGAGGCGTTAAATGGGATTTTCGATGCCAAGAAGATTGATGCGGTCATTCATTTTGCCGGATTAAAAGCCGTCGGCGAATCGGTTTCGATTCCGCTGCGTTATTATCATAATAATATCACCGGCACGTTGAATCTGTGCGAAGTGATGGCGGCGCACAACGTCAAACAGCTTGTGTTCAGTTCATCGGCAACAGTCTATGGCGATCCGCATACCGTGCCGATTACCGAAGATTTTCCGACTTCGGCGACGAATCCGTATGGCTGGACGAAGTGGATGATCGAACAAATGCTACGCGATCTGTATCGCGCCGACAAAACCTGGAATATCGCGCTGCTGCGTTATTTTAACCCGATTGGCGCTCACGCCAGCGGTAGAATCGGCGAAGACCCGAACGGCATCCCGAATAACCTGCTGCCATACATCGCGCAGGTCGCGGTTGGGAAATTGCCGAAAGTGTCGGTGTTCGGCAGCGATTACCCCACGCCGGATGGCACAGGCGTGCGAGATTACATTCATGTCGTTGACCTCTCCGTCGGGCATGTCAAGGCGTTGGAAAAACTGCAAACACTTCCGGGATTAGTCACCTATAATCTCGGCACAGGCAACGGCTACAGTGTGTTGCAGGTGATCGCCGCGTTCGAAAAAGCGTGCGGCAAGCCGATCCCGCATCACATCGTGGCGCGTCGTCCCGGCGATGTCGCGGCCTGTTACGCTGATCCGGCCAAAGCGAAAGCAGAATTAGGCTGGGTGGCAACGCGGGGCATCGAAGAAATGTGCGTGGATTCATGGGCGTGGCAATCGAAAAACCCGAACGGGTATGAATAAACGCGCTAAGTGTCAGACACCTTCAAGGTGTCTGACACTTTTTTTGTTTACGACGTACCTTCCTCCGCCAGCAGCCAGCAGTCGTCCGTATCCGGTATATCGAGAAGAAAGTGGCAAAATTTTTCGAATTCGCCGTCAGAATGATCCGTCACTCCAAGCCATGTCATAACATCCTGAATCAGGCGGGTTTCCCGCAGCGCCGTTCGCAGTTCGGCGACCGCTTGCGGCGACAGCAGGCCGATATACGCTTCGCCGAAACAGGCGACCCACCAGGGCAGTCCGGTTGTCGGCTGCGACGGGCGGCGCGGCAGGCCGATCACGGTCTGAAGCCGCTGGAACGCTTTGGCTGAAGGTTCATCCAAGACTTCGAAAATGCCAAGCCTATCGGACGCGCGTTGCATCAAATCAGGACGTTGCAGCGCAGATGCGGCTTGCTCGCCAGACAACATCGGCGGGCCGTCGTCGAATAATCGCGCAAAAAACGAATCAACCCCCAATTGCCATGACGCGGCGCGGCATTCAGTATCACATTGAGAAAACAGGTCTTCGGCGCAGATGAAATAGTCGTTCGAATGTGTTTCTACATCAACAGGCGCAGCCGCGTCCTGAAATTTTGCAAACGACGCTGCACGGAACAACCAGAATTTTGCGCATGATCCCATAGTTATCCTTCATTGATTTTATCTGAAAGGGTTTCAAGGCGTGTAAGCCATGTTGAAAAATGCGAACATGTTTGTTTCAAACAATCAATCCCATTCATTCCGGCAATCTCTGCGCCGACATTCGCTTTGTCATACTCTGGAATTAAGGCCAGTATTCTTTTTGATGGAGCGGTTTGTGGGTTGTCATTGATCAATTCAGGATTTCCTCCAGCCCGCGTCAACGCGTTTTGCAAACGTTCGATGGCGTCGGCATGATCGAAATACTCATATTCAAGGTTTGAGGGATTCGCCAACACCAGCGCTTCGAACTCATGAAGTTGAATATAGGGGATAAATCGGCGATCTCCAATATCTCCTCGAAACGCCTGTTCCAATAACTCGACGCGCTGATATGGGTCATGAAGCGCGGTGGCTTCGTGATACGCAGGAAAATTATCCGGCAGCGCATAGAGGTCGAACATCGTGGTAAAACGGCACTCCGTTCCCTGATCTTCTTTCAACCATGTTCGAATATCTTTTTTGGCCTTTTCATAATCAAGCAGCCCGCCCCGATACGTTTTCGCATGACGTTTGTCTCTGCTAACGAGCACTCTTCTCACATCAGTCGAAATCTGGAATGATCCAAGATGTTTTGACAGCGTTTGCTTGACGAATTTCTCTTCGGTCTGGCCTTCAGCGGTAATATGCAGTCGGATGAACGTTTTCATGGCTGCCCTCCGAACACATTTTTCTCCCACAATTCGCTCATGCTGTATCGCTCAAGCCAATCGGCCAATTGCTCTTTGTCTAATGGTGCGAATTCGCTGCAACGCTTTTCATTATTTCTTTCAACGATCAGAATGTTTTCTGGTTCGAATTCATCCACTAATCTCGGCGATTGGGTCGCCAGAATGATCTGGCAATTTTGGCTTGCGGCTTTTGCCATGCCTGCCAGCGCGGCAATTGCTGAAGGATGCAATCCTAATTCAGGTTCATCAAGGATAATGACCGAAGGTAATGTTTTCGGAGATTGGAGGAGAAGTGTGGCAATTGCCATAAAACGGAGAGAACCGTCAGAAATTTGATGCGGGCCGAATAAGTAATCAGAACCCTGCTCTTTCCAGTTCAATGCAATATAATTTTCGTTAAGAGACGATGGTTGTAATTCGAAATCCCTGAATTGAGGCATGATCTGTCGAATATACCTGACGATGCGATGGTAATATTTTTCGTCCGAGCCATGCTGCATCGCATAAAGAAAGGCGGCTAAATTGCCGCCGTCGCTGCGAAGGAATTTATTATCATTGATATACCCTTTATTTCTTATCTTCGCGACATTCGAGGTGTCGTGAAATTGAAACACCTGGCATTTTTTCAACAACTCGAAGGCGACTCGAACTGTCTTTTGGCTGGGCTCTTTTGATTTTTCAGGTAAGCCGGATTCTTTTAATCCAGGATCACAGGTCACTGTCACAGGGTTTTTTCTCGCTCTTTGATGATATACGACTGTTTCTTCAGTAAAGATAAGTGTGTCTCCTGCGGCATGAGCAAGACTGAAACGATAAATATCTTGTAGTTCTGTTGTATTGAATTCCATCTCTGCGGTAATGCGCGTCGTTTTTTTCAGGCCATAATATAACAGTGTTTCTGAAGAGCCATTTTCTCCGACATAGGTTTGCAGTCCGCCGGTCATTATATAATTCAGCATTCGAAAAAATGAGACCACATTGCTTTTGCCTGCCCCATTTGCTCCGAGCAGCACCGTCATATCACCAAACCTGATCGTCTGTCCATCTGGATGTATAGATTTGAAACCTCCAACCGTCATACGGCTCAGTTTAAGTCGTTCCATCATCATTCTCCTTTTTTGATGTTGTGAAGAACGCTATCTGCCGCCCTTGAAGCATTTGACAGCGTTCTGCAAAAACAATCTGTGGTTGACTCCTTTACGCATTATGCGTGCCGGTGACGCGGACGACTTCTTCGATGGTGGTCAGGCCGTCGGTCAACTTTCTGATGCCGCTTTCTCGCAGCGTGTGCATCCCTTCTTTGATCGCTTGCGCCTCAAGGTCTTGTGACCCGGCATTATGATGAATGAGCTTTCGAATCGCGGGACTAATCGGCATCACTTCGAAGATCGCGCTGCGGCCATAATAACCGGTACTCCGGCATTTGGTGCATCCGACGCCTCGCCGAAGTTTCGCCCCATTCAGCGAGGCGACCGTCAGACCCAATGGCGCTAATTGCAGATCGGTCGGGGTGTACGTTTCCGTACAGGCATCGCAGATGGTTCGCACCAAGCGCTGCGCTAACACGGCGATCAACGTGGATTCGACGAGGAACGGCTCTGCGCCCATATCTACCAACCGCGCCACCGCCGACGGCGCGTCGTTCGTGTGGAGCGTGCTCAACACAAGATGGCCGGTCAAGGCAGCGTGAATGGCGTTGTCAACGGTTTCCGGGTCGCGGATTTCACCGACCATGATCACGTCCGGGTCCTGCCGGACGATGTTGCGCAGCGCGGTGCCGAACGTCAGGCCGACATTCGCGCGCACGGCAATCTGGTTAACGTCTTCATGAATCATTTCAATCGGGTCTTCGATGGTCATGATGTTGATTTCTTCGGTCGAGAGCTTATCGAGCGTCGAATAGAGCGTGGTGGTTTTTCCGCTGCCGGTCGGGCCGGTAATCAGGATGATGCCGTTCGATTTGGAAATGAACGAGAGATAGAGCGCCACTTCTTTCGGCGAGAATCCGATCTGTTCGATACTTTGCACCAGCGAGCCCCGATCCAGAATACGAATCACGATTTTTTCGTCATACGCGACCGGCATCGTTGACACGCGGAGTTCGACATCGCGCCCCTGATAGCGGGTTTTGATGCGTCCGTCCTGCGGTTTGCGCTTTTCGGAAATGTCCATCCGAGCGAGCATTTTGATCCGCGAAGAAATGGCCGCATTGACCGTGCGCGGCATGCGATGAATGCTATGTAACATGCCGTCAATTCGCAGGCGAATCTGACTGTAGGTGCGTTTCGGTTCGATGTGAATGTCGCTGGCACGCTGCTCGAACGCATAATTGAATAACAGGTTGACCGCATTGACGATATGTTTGTCTGTGTAGCGGATGTTGACGTCCGTGTACTGCTCCAAATTTCCTAAATCGATTCGCTCCGTCAGATTGCGCTCTGCCGCTTTGACGGAGGTGCGGAAGCCGTGAAATTCACGAATAATCTTCAGAATATCGGTTTTCGTGCTGATGACCGGCTGCACTTTCAAGCCCGTGACCCGGCGCACGGTTTCCAGCGCTTCGACATCCCAGGGATTGACGACGGCCACCGTCATCAATTCCTTTTCCTCGTCATGCTGAATCGGTACGATCAGATGCTTGACCGCAAACGGCTCGGAGAGTTTCGACGTGACGATCTCAAGCTTCAATTTTAGCGGATCAAGCCTCATAAAGGGAAGTTTCCAGTGCGAAGCCAACGTTTTCATAATCAGTTCTTCGGTCAGCACTTCGTGGTCATCGTTGGCGAGATGCAAGCGCATGGAACTGATGACTTCCACAATCGAGATGTCATCGCTTCCGGCAGGGCGCGGACTGCCGCTGGCTTTTGCTTCCTGCACCAATTTGGCTTGAAGCAGCCGCCGATGTTTGTCTCCCTGTCCGAGAATCTCCTGAATCTGGTCGTTATTCAATAATTCTTGCTCTTGCAGCACCGTGCAGATGAATTCGGCGTCAAATAATTTTCCTGCCATAAGTCAACACGTCTTCCGAACGTTCGAAGCGCGTCACGGGCGGCTGGCCGCATCGGCTTGTCATGCGGCGCATTGGCCTGTAAAATGCCTCAACATTCGGAAAAACTTTTTACAATGACACACTCTATTGTGGTAGATTTCATTTCTTCATGATGTCAAACGGCTTTTATACTGTTCCGTATCGAAATTCAACTGGTCGAGCAGCGAGAGGTACGTTGCAATTAACTCGCGATAGCGTGGAGAAACACGAACCTCCTGTTGTCTATAGTAAGACGAAAAAAATGGCAAGAGATTCTCCTGAAAAATTTCGAACGTTCGATTTTGCGTTTCCGTCGTATTGAGCGATAAACCGAACTCTCGGCTTTTGGTCAGGAGTCCAATGGTTTCCTGAATACAATGAATGCCCTCTTCAAGCGTGACCGCATCATGCTGAAGATGCTGCGGCGACGCGCATGATTGGAGCAATGTTCCCAAATTGCTGATATACGCATCTAAGGTCTCGCTCAATCGTTGTTGCAGCAGCGTTTTATCGAGCGCGATATGATGCGTGGCGCTCAATCGCAGCAGTTCTTCCAACTCCGCGCTCAGGCGTGTCGGCGAGAGCACGTCATGCGTGTTCGGCAGTTTTTCGGTCTCCTGCCGCAGACGGTAAGAAAGCGCAAATTCGATGGGAGGGCGCAGTTCCTCCGGGATGCCGACACGCAGTGCCGTCAATCCGGCTAAGAAGCGGCGGCTATCCTCGTAAATCGCGTGAAGATGCGTTTCCAGCCGATGAACGCCATGCTGTGCCATGCGATAAAAGAAACGCTCGCGATCTTCCGCATACAAATCATGAAATCCATACTGCCTGAATCCTTTCGACCGAAGTTCCTGCTCAAAACGCTCGATAGAATCTAACCCCGGATGGAAAAAATATGGTAACAAAAATGTTTCGAATTCCTCCCAATCGGTCGGTGTGCTGACAGGTTTCAAGTAAGAGACTGGTTGATCGCTTTCCCGCATAAAACCGATTGAGAGCAACATCCACTGCTGGCGGGTCGTTGTATCGCGAATTTCGAGCAGGCCGCTGCATACTGTATGCTGTTGCTTATGATGGCCTGTCTGCGTCAGTTCATGCGGCAATCGCGGTGTCGTTTCGCTCATGGCAACGGGAAGTGGGCAATTTTCGGCAAAAAACGATTTCAGAAAACGTGCTCGGTACAAATAAATCTGACGCTCATGATGCGTATCGCTCTCGGCGGGGGGCTGAAATGTGGAGGCTGTTTGATACACGCGCTCCAACAATTGCTCTAACAGGAAGTGATTCGCGGCGTGTTCCGGCGTAAAAATTTCGGGCTTCACATGTTTCCAATACAGGTCTTTTCCGTTGCCGACGCCAGGAATATTGCTGCGAGCATGAAGAAGTTCGTCCAGCAAGAGGTCTTCCAGCGCTTTGCCCTTCAGCATGTCGCGGCGTGTCGGGTCAGGATGATGCGTGGCAAAATGCGGAAACAGGTCTTCCATCAATTGAATGGCTCTGGCGGCATAGCGCAAATTCTGGCGAACTTCGATGCCGGAAATATCGTCGAAAAACCAGGCGCAGCTTGTATAAGCGAACATCATATATTTTTGCGCTTCCATGCAGCGCAATGTCAACGTTTGCGCCTCTTCGTTCAAGGGGTGGGTCTGAAAGCGCGTTAAAAAGCTGTCAATCGTCTGCGGTGACGGGTTCAACAGGCATTCGATGTAGCCGTCTCTTGCGTTCCAGGGGTCGCGCAACAGGCGTCCGACATAGAATTCGAACATCTCGGCCAGAACGTCTCGCAAATGATTCAATCCGTTTCGCAGCGGTGTGCGCCACTGCTGATTCCAGCCCGGCATGTTGCCGATCTGGCAGCCGCAGCTTCGATACCAGCGCCCCACGCCATGCGAACAACTCCAGGCCGTGCCTTCGTCCGCCTGCCCGCCGCGTTTGAGTTCGACTTCCATCGTGGGCGGATGCTGCGCTAAAAATTGTCCGTAATTCGTCAACTCAATCCCAAACGACGGAAACTCATGTAAAATCGCATGGGCGGCGCACATATCGGCAAATGGTTCATGATGTCCGTACACTTCGCCGTCGGTGGCAAAATGCACGAGAGCAGGCGCGTTCGCGACATGCCCCGCTGCGTTGCGGACGCGCTGCGCAAAATTTCGGGCGTTCTGCAAGAGATGCTGAAAACTCACTTCCGCGGCTAACGCGCCATCGTAGAAAAAAACATCAATGTATTGGCGGCGCGTTTTCTCGCGCCTTGCGACGGGCTGGCGTTCTTTTTGGCGGATGCGCTCAAGGCTATTCCAGCGCGAGCGAACGCGATGTCGTATCGGCAGCATCAGACGTTCGCGAAAAGAGATTCGCGTCGCAAGTCCCGGAGTCGGACGCCTGAATGAGGCGGATTCCCGACGCAGCGTGTCGCGTTCGGACGGCGCGTCTGCCTGCCGCGAAAACAGACGATATGGCTGCCGCGTATCAATCGAATTCTGACTCACATCCCACCAATTGCCCTGTCCGTCCAATCGCCGAACGCGCTGCGCTTGCGTCGGCGCGAGAATCACATACGTCATCCCTTCGTCAATCAAACATTCGACCGTGTCCTGATTGATCGCAGTTTCCGCCAGCCAGATCGCTTCGGGCTTGCGTTTGTAGCGATGCTGAAATTCCCGGATGCCCCAGCGGATTTGGGTCAATTTATCGCGTCGGTTGGCTAATGGTAGAATAATATGGTTATAGACTTGCGCAATCGCATTGCCGTGCCCGTCGAATTGCTCGACGCTTCGCCGGTCGGCTTCGAGAATCCGGCGATATGTATCGGGGTGATGCTTCTCAATCCAGGAAAACAGCGTTGGCCCGATGTTAAAGCTGAAATGAGAATAATTATTCACGACGGAGACGATTTTGCCATGCGGATCAATGACACGCGAGCGCGTATTCGGATTGTAGCATTCCGCCGTAATTCGCTCGTTCCAGTCATGATGCGGGCGCGCGTTCTCCTGAAGCGGAATTTTCTGCGTCCAGGGATTTTCCCTCGGAGGTTGATAAAAATGGCCGTGAATCACGGCGGAGATGTTTCCGGGCATACCTGACCACATTCCTTTCTTGCGAATTGACGGCGAAACTCAGTTTCGCCATACCGAGAATAGAACACGAGCCTGACAAAAACACAGGGATTAGGAATGACCGACTCCTAATCCCTGGTTTCTTGCTCGCGAATATAATGAATATTGAGTGACAACACGCCTCAACACATCGCGTTGGCGCGCTGTCAATGACTTATTTCAGCAGATTTTGCAAGACGCCGGTGCTGAATCCGATATTGTCGAGACTGATTTCCCGACCATGGAACGACAACCAGGTGGTCGCAACATATTCGATCTGATGCTGCCGCAAATCTCCGGCGACATCGGCGACAATCTGCATCCAGCCATTACTGCGCTGCACAGTGCGCAGCGGGAAATAAAAATAATTCCCGGATGACGCGGCATTCGTCTGAAGCGCTAACTCCGGCAGATAACCCACATAGACTTCGCGGCCATCTTTGGTCTGCACTTTCAGAATGAGTTTGAAGTCTGTCCCGGCTTTGACATCCGCAAAGAAGAATGGCTTCTCCGAGACCTGCACCATGCCGGTCTGCGGGTAGGTCAGCACTAAATTGCTGGAATCCGCAGATTGGGCGTAGAGATAAAAGTTCGTGCGTTCCACGCCTTGAATTCCGCGCGCTTTAATACCGGTGATCACATAATTTTGGATCTGGCTCGTCTTGTCGTTTTGCTCGCCGCGCTGCGGATCGAAACTCATCACGCCCTGATCTCCGGTCACTGGCTCTTGCGCTAAATCTACCGTGCCCGTGCCAAAATGCAATTTCCAGCCATTATCCAACGGATTCAGCCGCTCTTCGAAATCAGTCAGCGAGGTAAAAACCACGCCTTCGACCACCACGCCTCGCACCGACACATCCGTCCCGCGCACATAGAAGCGCGAAGAGGAAGCATACACTTGTCCCGCGCCTTCCAGCAAGTCTGTTGTCAAATCGCGCCGGATGTCATGCCATTGATTATCAAGCGCAACATCATCAAGCGGGAAAAAGACATAATTTTCAAGGCGCGTGCGCGGCGTTTTCGTAATCGTCTGAACGACGGCGTCGGCATTCGCAGCGTCGGCGCTCTGCGGCGCGGCAGCCGTCTGCTGATTGGAGTAGCAGAGATTGAATATCTCGCTGGTGTCCAACGCATTCACTTTGGCGCAAATAAAGAACGGTTCGGTTCCTTTGACCGCAAATTGCAGTTCACCTTGCGGCACGGCAATATCTTCGTTCGTCGCGGGATACACTGCCGTCATCTTGGTTTTTCCGAGCATCTTCCGCTCACCCGTTGCTTGCAGCGTAAACGCACCCGACTGATCCGCTTGCAATTGACCGGCATTCTGCCCCTGCACAAGCCGCCAACCAAGCGTCTCTGTCGGCGCAACCGCTCGCGCTGTCGTGACTGCTGCGGAGAGATCGGCTGGCAGCGTCGTATCCGAGACGAGATTCGAAATCGCCGAGACGTTACCGCTGGGGTCAATCGCTCGGATGGCAAAAAGATACGTCTGATCTGCCGCGAGATTTTTCACCGCAAACTGTTCGACGCTTCCCGGCGTGAGCGGAGTTGGCGGCATCAACACTTTTTCCGCCTGTTCCCAGTTTTCTGCCGTCAATGACGCGCCATTCGCAGCGTTCACGTACCGTATCTCGTAACTTGCAATAATCATCTCTTCCAACGGCAAACCGGATTGCAGTTCCGCGCCGCGCGGATCGCTGCTCAAATCCATCACGTCCGCTGGCGCTGTCCAGGTCAACAGCACGCTGGTCGGCGTCGGATAGAGCGCTCGCAGATCCGCCACCGCTTGCGGCGGTATCGAGTCTTTCGTGCGGGCAATCAGTTGATTCGATAACGTCGAAACGTTTCCGGCCAAGTCTTTGGCGCGAATGCCGACATAATACCGATGGCTTTCTTCAAGGCCGGTGATCGTGTATTCCATTTGGCTGGCGAGCGTTCCGGCAGGCAAATCTGTCACCACGACTGTGGCGGTGTTCCAATTTGCTTCGGAGAGCGGCTCGGTCGCATAACGAATTTCATACGATGCCGGAATGTCATGAATTGCGTCATCTTCCACGACTGTCCAAGAAACCGTCACGGAATCCAACTCCGGTTGCGACACCGACAAATCCGTAATTGCGGCTGGCGGGTCTGTGTCTGTCGTAAATGCGATGGCAATATTCGACAGCGTAGAGGTCTCTTTCGCATAATCGGTCGCTTTAATCGCGACATAATAGCGTTTGTTCGGCGCTAATTGATCTAATGTGATAGATTCGCCGGAACCGGACTGACGCGGAATCAGGTTGTGATTGACAACATTCGCCTGTTTCCATACTTCCAGAACCGCGCGATCTTCCGCATAGCGAATATCGTAATTCTGCACCCGTTCTGCCACGCGGTCTCTCGGCGCGGTCCAGGTCAGCGTGACACTATTTTCCGTGCCACTGACGAACGTCAAATCCGAGATGGTCGCCGGCGGTGCTTTTTCAAGCATCGCGATATTCGACAACTGCGACGTATTTTTGGCGTCGTCTGTCGTTTTCAACCCGATATAATACGCCGCATCCTGACGAGTGCCTTTCAGAATAAATTCTTGTTCTGTACCGGCGGTATCGGGCAGCGGTTCTCCTGGGACGACCGTCGCGGCCTCCCATTTTTTCAAATCGCCTTCTTTTGTGGCATACCGAATATCATAAAATGCGGCGGTTCCACGGTGTTCATTATCGCCGGGAGCAATCCAGGTCAGCTTGATGTCGCCATTTTCCAGACGTTCCGCGCGAAGCGTCTGCACCGGAGCAGGCGCAACCGGGTCTTCCGGCGACCATTGCGCGATGTTGGATAATGCGCTGGCGTTCGATGCTTCATCATAACTGCGAATCGCGAAATACAGCGTGTCTTCTCCGGCAGGAATATGCGCGGTTGTTTCCTGGAACGAACCCGCCGATTGCGGCGCAGGCAAGGGTTGAATCGGCGTCAGGCTTTCCCAATTCGCATCTGTTGGCCGCGTCGCGCCATATCGGAGTTCATAGCGTTCAGCAGTTCCCTCAAAATCATTATCGCCGGTTGACTGCCAGGATAATTCGAATGTACGCATTCCACCTTGCGCGCCATGAGCGTCTTTGACTTGCAGCGTGGTGATTTCCGCCGGAGATAAGATGTCAAGCCGGTTCAACTCAACAACATTCGAAAGCATCGAACGTTGTTCCAAATTATCAGGGCTGGAGGTCAACACGCGCACGCCGAAAAAGAGTTGCTCGTACTGCGGCAGGCCGGTCAGCGTCACTTGTTCTTTTTGTCCAGGGTCTCTTGCCAATAAGGCTTCATACGGCAGATTTCGCACTGGACTGGCTTTTTCCCATGATTCGTCCGTCAGCGTTGCCGTCGCATAGCGAATATCGTACACCCGATTGTGTTCGGGCAGGACTCCGCCCGGCGCTGTCCAGGTTAACGTGACGGTTTGCTGATCGAATTCAAGGATTTCCAAATCTTTCACCACGTCATCGGTCGTAAACACGCGCGCGATGTTCGAAAGCGAGGCCGTATTTCCCGCCGCATCAATCGCTTTTACGCCGATATAATACATGCTGTTCATTTGCAAGCCGGAGAGCAGGAATTGCTCTTTTTCGCCCTGCGGCGAAGGCTTCGGACTATCCGGCGCGACTTTTGCCGTATTCCAGGTCTCTTCGTCCAATGGTTCGCGTGAATATCGGATTTCATAGCGGCTCGGCATGTGATGAAATTCATCGTCGCCAGGAGATAACCAGCCTAAGAACACTGAGTTATTGTCCACATTTTCCGCCCACAACGTGGTAATCCCTTCCGGCGCAATCGTATCGCCCGGAACGATTTCAAGCACGTTGGAAAGCGGGGACGGATTGTCGCTGGCATCGAGCGCAACGACAGCCACGTAATATTTCGTATTGGCTTGAAGGTCGGTCAGCGTGATTTTTTCGGTCGAACCCGCTGGCTGCGGCGTCGGCATATCCTCTTTTTGGGGAAGCAGTTCCCAGTTATCCGGCGTAATCGGTTCCTGAGAATAGCGCAGATCATACGTTTTGGCCTGTCCTTCCATTTCATTTTCGCCAGGCGCTGTCCATTGCAAGACCACGCCCTTTTCGGATTCCGCGGCAATCCGCAGATCGCTGATGCTGCCCGGCGCGATGCTGTCGAGCGTTTTGGCGCGAACGATATTCGAAATTTCCGATTCGTTGCCGAACGCATCAGCGCTTTTCAACGCAATAAAGAATGTCGAATTGGGGTCT